>NZ_CALNWX010000002.1:0-593802 GCF_940807095.1 Chryseobacterium sp. Marseille-Q3244
CCGGCTTCGCGAACGCATCTTGCAATATTTCTGATGCTTCCCATTTGCCCGACAACAACGTGGAAGTTAGCTTCTAAACGTTTTCCGTGCATTCCGACAGGTTCCTGAATTTCCCCTTCGGAATCCATTGGATTAGGAATTGATATGATGGATTGCGTGATGCCTACAAGAAATGCCAGAAATGCAATGCTTTTCACATGGCAAGGGGTAATGAATCTTAAAAATGAAAAATGGAAGCCTTAAATCATAATGTAAGCAGATAACTTTGTGTCTTTCGTGTTTCAACATTCTTTAAACATTTTTTTTAAAAATAAAATAGACAGGTCTGTCTGTCTGTTATTTTTTTTCATACATTTGTTCTATAAAAGAAAGCAATATGAAATCTCCAAGGGAAAGAATTATCGCAACAACGTTCAATTTGTTTGCAAAGCAAGGATATAATTCAACAGGAATTAATCAGATTATTTCAGAATCTGAGGTGGCTAAAGCAAGCTTTTATCTTCATTTTAAATCAAAGGAAGACTTATGTGTAGAATTCCTCAATGTAAGACACGAATATTGGTTCCATGAGCTTCATACTTTTTCTGCCCAGTCAGAAGATCTTTATTCAAAGATTATGAATGCTTTTGATTTTCTGATCTATATGAACAAAAAAGAAAATTTCAGAGGTTGTAGCTTTCTGAACATTTTATCAGAAATCCCCGCAGATAATATTAAAATTCTAAACGTGATCCAGTCCCATAAAGCTGATCTTAGAAATTACTTTCTGGAATTATTGAAAGACGATGATCTTTCTGATCATATTTATATGCTTTTTGAAAGCAACATTATAGAAAGCCAGCTTTATAAATCGAATGAGCTGATAGAGAAATCAAAAAAAATAGTCACCCAATTAATCCCTTAAACAATGGAACAAAAACATCCGCTTCCGCCTTTCACTCTTGAAACGGCAAAGCAAAAAATTCAAATGGCAGAAGATGCCTGGAACAGTCAGGATCCTGAAAAAGTTTCCAAAGCTTATACAATAGACAGCGAATGGAGAAACAGAGATGCATTTGTCAACGGAAGAGAAGAGATTGTTGTATTTCTTCAGAAGAAATGGGAAAAAGAACTCAATTATAAACTTAAGAAAGAATATTGGGCACACACTGAAAACCGTATTGCGGTTCGTTTTGAATATGAATATCAGACTAAGGAAGGAAATTGGTTTAGAGCTTATGGAAATGAGAACTGGGAGTTTGATGAGAATGGCTTGATGGCTAAAAGATATGCCAGCATCAATGATCTTGCTATAAAAGAAGAGGAACGTAAATTTAGATAAAAGAATAAAACCGAGAGTAAAGATTCAAAGGTTTTTCCTTGCCACGAATGCACAAATTATAAGTGTATTCGTGGCATTTTTAATTTAATAGGAGTAATACAGCTAAAAATAAATAGTCGTAGAACTACTACACTTTTAGATATTTATGAATAAAAATATCTTCTAATAAAATAATATTTCTAAATTTAGAGAGTTATTGATTTAAAAAACACACTTTATGAAAAAACACATCTTAAATTCAGAGCTGTTCAGGCTCCTCATTGCTTATGATACTATAGAAAGAAACAATAACCTCTAATTTCTATACCATGAGCAGAACGAGAATTGTAAAAGGGAGCTATACCAAGATTTCTCAGGAAGGACACAGCATGTATTCCAATGAAAACATTATCACTACTGCAGGGAATTCAATTACAGAAATAGGAGTAAAAAATGGGGTTAGTTATGGGGAGCCAAAAGACCCTCCTAAGCCTCCGATGATTGATTACCCTGAGCCTTTTTTAAATGGTGATATTATTTTTTGTAACGGTTATTTGAGTAATCCAAAGAAAAATTTTGAATCCTATCTTAATGTAATTACTGATAAAGTTCCGGACGATCGAAAAGTAAAGCCATTACGGGGAGCTAATATGAGTGAAAAGAAAGTAACCGATGACGAAGACATCATGACCAACGATGAACTTGAAAAAATAAATGAGAAAGGAGGGGGAACCCTGTATAGTGAAAAAAACTATAAAGATACTGAACGTTTCCGTTGGTTATTTGCCGCGAAGGAACAGTTTGAAGGATATTGGGAAGGTTATGACAATGTTTCCGGGAAACGATACTCACAAATATTCAAGGAGTATTTTCATGCAAAAGGGAATGCCCATTTCATTAATGGATCCCATGGACTGCAATCATCCGGTGCACACCGTGTAGAACATGGTATTGCTCAGGGGTATGCCTGGGCAAAAAGAAAATGGAATATAAAAGAAAAGTCTGAAATTGATAAAATAAAGGATAAAAATCCAGGCTCGTTAAGTTACTCTCCTCAATATAAACCTGTAACCGTTGTTGGTCATAGCCAGGGAGCTGCAATTGCGGCAGGGGTTGCTTTAGGGATAATGTATTATGCTAATGAACTGGGGTGGGAGGAAATGTCCATTAATATTTTATTTTTAGGAACTCATCAACCACAAGGATTATACGGGCAGGACTATGAAGGGTTCAAAAAATATTATTTTGAAGATTTTATTAATGAATGGGTTTTGGAATGGGTAGGAGATATCTTTTCCAAGGAAAAACTGTATCAAAATCAGGGGATTTATGAAAAAATGAATGAACTTCTTGGAGATTCTTCCTGGGGAGGGCTTATTGAAAGGGCCGTACAATTTACTTTCCCGAATGACAGGGCTTTATTTGTAACCCGGATGGGCGATATTCCTTATGTAAAAAATGCCTGTAGTGAAAAGGATAATTTATACATAGAAAGCTGGGGATTTTATAAAGGAGAAAGCCGTGAGGGGTTCTTCTCTGATGGCGATGGTTATCACTTTCCCAAAAGGCTTCTTGATAAAGCATTCAATCCTGATGGAAGTCCCAATGAAAAAGGACATACTTTCAGGCAATGTGTGAAAGAGTATTGGAAGGCTTATCACTACTATAAAGACTATCGTAATGAGATAAGGGCAAATCCCCAAAAGAAATATACTGCAGCCTTACACCCAATTCCTAAAATTGGAAGAGTGCTACCTTTATGGTTTCAGGATATTATGATGCAGTCCATTGCTAAAAAAGAAGGCATAAAAAAGCAAGTTTATATGGAGAGTGAGCTTTATCGTCGTAAGCTTCATGCTCTGCTTGCTTTTGCAAAAGTACATGAAATGGAATTGCAGGCTCATTTTGCCCCGGTAGGACTGATGTTTAATAAAGGGACTTTGTCAAGTTGGGAACAATATCAAGATCAAACTATTTGGGATAGAATACAGGATGCAGGAAAAGATATTTTTTACAAAGTCCACTATTCTGATCAGAGGCAGGAAGATAAAAAGAAACAAGAAAAAGAATATGTAGAAGGTGAAGGAAAAAATAGACTGATAAAGACCAGTATTGCCAATACTCCCGGAATAAAAGAATGGGTAGATAAAGCGAAAGAAGAGCTTAAAGTTGAAAAACACTGGTATTCTGATATTCTGGATTGGTGGAACGGGAATAAGGAATATGATGGTTCCGGGTGGGGACATGGAGCAAGACAAGGGTTTGCCGAAGCGATTGGTCTTACAGGTGGAAATATTGATAGTATTGTTGAGGCAGGGCTTTATTCAATGCTGCAAGCCCGAGAAGTTGATATTAGCAATAGTGATAGATTGGTTAGAGATATAAATGAAGATCCAGCAGTAATAGATAGGGAAAAATTAATTGCAGAATTAGTATTAATTAACCCTAAATATTTGAAAGAAGATTTTACCTTTGACTTTGTACATCCCGACCCTAAAAAAAGAAATGGGATTCAACTTGGGGGCAAGCGATCTAATGAAAAAAGTATGTGGGAACAATTTAAAAATCCATTTAGTACCAAATATCTTGATACATGGAAAGTAGCAGTTAATGAATTAGCATGGCTTTTACGCTCTATAAATTTAAGCAGTGTAGTTGAGGTGAAAAAAAATGGTACCGTATATATTTATCATAAATTTAATGATCAATTTGATTTACGCCCATCTTCCAATGGAGAAAGAGTTATTGAGTATGATGTTGCATGTATTATATTAGGATTTCTTTATCATGATATTGCAGGAGGAAATGATCATATGAAAATAAAAGGCAATTGGAGTAATACTTATTCTAAGGAACAGATTGATTGGAAGGCCAATTCTATGAAAAGAATAGAAGAAGGAATGAAAAAAATGAAAGAGAAAATGGATGAGAATCGTCTAAAATGGATTAGAGATACACATTAAAAATGATATGAAGAATATAGTATATTTATTTAGCATGATAAGTGTTTTATTATGCATACAAAATTGTAACAAATTAAAAAACAAGGTGAAAGAAAATATGAAGGTACCTGATTATTCATACAAGGATGCCAAAATAGATGATTTCTACTATGTTATTGAAACCGAAGGAAGCAGTAATATAGTTCCTTTGATTAAGCCTTTTGATTTAATTAAAGCGGGCTCTCCTCAAGAATGGCAATTGGCAACCTATGATTTACCAAATGAATTGGGGAATGTCATCACTCCTGTCACTTCTATAAATGTTTTTCAAATATACATTTATGGTTATAAGCCATTTGAGAATGGTATGAGTGGTCCTGAGTTTGATTCTCCCGAAAAGTGGTTTATTCTTAATGCAAAAGATAGAAAGCTTACATTTTTTGACAAGGAGCTTGATTTCAAGATGGAAATAAAAAAACTGAATCTTCCAGATCACCTTTTAAATCCTGACGCAGTCTTTGAGGAATATAAGAATCAACGTATTTTATCTTGGTTCCCCGAAAATATTAAAAAACAATTGGAAAAAGTAAAAAAATAACATTATGTTGGAAATTATCATTTTATTCGTTCTTACCGGAATTTCATTCTTATTTATACTATATGCTTTGTTTATGCTCATCATAAAGAAGAAGAAATCTTTTAAATATCCTATTCTTATCAGTATCGTTGCATTTATTTCTATAGGATGTTTTACTCTATACCAAACCGCTACTAAAACCTACAACAAAATAGATGATTTGCTTGTAAAAGGAGCTTCTAAAACAGGAGAAATTACAGGGAAAACGGTTACAGCTTTTGGAAAATCAGCTTATGATGGAGTGGGAACAGTTTTGAAAAATAAAACAGAGATACAGTCATCACTTAAGCAAAAGGGAATTGAGGTAGGTAAAATTTTGAATGAGGAAAATAATATGTTACAGGTTTACATAATATTTAATAAAGATTACAAAGGAAATGTAACTGTTAGAGTTAAAGATATTAATAATGAAGAGATAGGGAGATCTACAGTATATGTCGAGGGAAAATCAGGCCAAGCCAATTATAAATCATTTATATTTAATCAATTGACAGATATTCCTGAGCAATCAACAATTTTCATAGAGTAGGAAAGAAAATTAGTATGCGGGATTTTACGTCTATTGTAATTTTTTTAGGTTGTAATAAAGTAGAATTGAAAAACTCGATCTTCCTAGAACATTAGCAATGAACGCATTTTATCTGATGGGAAGGGGGGCAAAGTTCATAAGATAAAAGAAAGCCCCCAAAATGATAAAGACTATTGCTACAACAGTTTTTACTGTTTTATGTACATGTTCACCATTGTAATTACAATAATAAAAACTTCGTATCTGTAAATTACAACTCACTTTTCTTCCCATGCAAAAGGGTATTGATCTTTCTTCTGGTCTGAACAGATACTTTATAAGCACCATCCCTTAATTTTTGAATTTTTCCTACGGGTTGAAAGATCATCTTACTTTCAAACGGATTAAATGAAAGAAGTTCATTACTACAATCTCGGGGATCCAGTAAAGAATTCTTTTCTATTTTAACTTCACCAATCTTGATGTAGGGCGAATTTTTCCATTCTACATTCAATTTGTTGATGGGTTGGTCTTTCAGGTCATAGCACAGCTGAATCAAAACATCGGCGGTAAAATCATTCCTCTGAAAATAATTCTTTAAAACCTTTTTCATGTTTTGTTTCTTTTCCATATTCTTATTAACAGACTTAGGACTGAGCTTTATTTTTATCATATAATCTCCCAGGCGGTAAGCCCCTACAGAATGATAATCAAAAGAGAGAATAAAATCATTTCTCTTGCTGAATAGTTTTAATGAATTTCTAATAAATGAACCTGTAAAAACAGAGGGAATAACTTTAATGGCTTGTGTTATAATTGAAAATAAACTGCTCCACTTTTTGATATAAGAAAGATTGACGGCAGTAAATAGTTTTAGAAATGTTGAAACTGAATTAACTGGGAACAATGGAAAGTTTACCAATGGATAATTGGAAAGCAGATTATTATTCTCATCCCTGATTTGCACCGCAAAGCCATAGGCTGGAATATCCCTTTTAGAATTTGTAATTTTCAATTGTGCATTGGAAAGCCTTACAAACAAATTAAATTTCTCTTTATCAAAAAAAGGTTTGAGAAATTCAGGAATATTGGGATCCACCCAAAAAATTCCCTTAGCAACAGCATATGTTTTCGCATGGGCATTTCTGGTAGCATAATTGACGTCACTTATAGAAGAGGACTGCTCAACAAAATCAGCAATCGATTTTTTATTGATTTCAAGAAGTTTTTTTTCCTCTTCATTAAGCTCATCAAACTTCTTATTATATAATATCGGATTTGGCATTTAGTTTTTAAATCCAATTATAACGCCAAGTTTCGGAATTTGTGTTAAGGAATTATTACAATTATTTGAATTTTATGAATGAGAAAGGGCGAATGCTGGAGGAGAGCGGTAACGAAACTATATAATTTTTATAGATATGCTTTTAAATGACTGAATATCAATTGATAAAATATTTTTATGAATGCTTGCTTATTGAAGCTGATAAGACAAATTGATGCCTGTTCATATAATTAAAGTTTGAACTTCCATCTCTCAGCTTCCATCTTTCAACTCCAAAAAGCCTTATCTTTGTAAAAAATTATAATATGGGAGTAGCAGATTTGTTATTTAAACGTAAAAAAGAATTAGCCGAAAAGAATCTTAATGACGGTAAAGAATATATGGAAGAGTATGGTAAGAGAGAAAGCGTTGTTCAATTACCAAGCGGCTTACAATACGAAATTATTACAGAAGGAGATGGGGCAAAACCAGGACCAAAATCTACTGTAAAATGCCACTATCATGGAACTACCATTTCCGGTAAAGTTTTCGATAGTTCTGTAAAAAGAGGAACTCCAGCATCTTTTCCTTTGAATAGAGTGATTTCCGGATGGACAGAAGCGCTTCAGCTAATGCCGGTAGGAAGTAAGTGGAGGCTGATTATTCCACCACATTTAGCGTACGGAGATCAGGAGATCAGTAAAGAAATCGGACCAAACAGTACCCTTGTTTTTGAAGTGGAATTATTGGGGATTAAATAATCCGGCTTAAAAATAAATTAAAAGATTACCTGATTTCAGGTAATTTTTTTTATTTGTACTATATTCGTATTGATGAATTATATTGAAACTGATTGATGATTTCTCACAATGATTCAGCTATTGCACAAAAATTGGTTTGAATGAAAAAGCTACTTTCCCTCTTTATCGTTTTCGGTCTGCTGACTTCTTGTGTTTCCAGGAAGAATCAGACTATTCAACAGAATATACTTACTCTGAAGGATAGTTATTGTAAAGCTCCTTTTAAATACAACTATAGTAATAAAGTCCCTTCCCACAATTCGGATTCTATTTTAGAAGCCAATAAAGAGCTGAAAGAAATGTTTTCTGACCAGAGTATTTTAATTTTAAATGCTTTGGATAATCTGCATGAAGTTCATCAGATTATGGATCTTAAAAAAGATTCCTCTTTGGCTTCTCAGGTTAAAGTTTTACAGTTAAAGACAAAAATCAATAGTAAAATCACCATTGCCCTTACTGAATTGGATGCGGTAGCTGCAGAATTCGATTGCGAAGGCGAAAGAGTAGCGCAGATAGGTAATTATGTGGATAATCTTAATTCTTCCAGAAATAATAAATTGATTCTATATTCTATCATTACAGGTGCAGCTGCCTCTATTGCCGGAGGAATTGTTGGAGATCAAGGCTGGAGCAATGCTATTGATATTGGAGGAGGGGTGCTGGGAGCAGGTTTTGGTTTAGCAACGCTTAATCCGAAAGGGAAAAAGGTAGAATTTATTCATCAGAGAAATCTTTTGAGAGATATTTGGAAAGGTAAATTGGAATCCCCAAACTTTCCACCATTTATCTGGTATATGTATACCGAAAAGAAATTTTCCAATAGAGAAGAACGTTCCATTATCGGAAACATGAAAGAAAGATGGCTTCATTATCAGTTCGATGATAATAAAGCGGCCGCAGATCAATCCGTTATTTTCAGTGATGGTGGATATTATAGAGCAGATGACCTTCATAACCGCGCTGCGATGCTCAATCAGATGCAATCGGCTACCCGAACAATCAATCAAAACATTAATTATTTACTGCTGGATCTGGATAAATAAATCCTTTAAGAAAAATTTAACTGTAATATATTTTGTTACAATTAAAATTTGTCTATCTTTGCAATGTAATTACAATGAACAATACAAGATTTGCTACGGCAATACATATAATGACCTTATTGGCGAAAAGTCCTCAGGAGTGGCTCACTTCTGATTGGATTGCGGGTAGTATCAATGTAAACCCGGTTATTGTACGTAAAGAAATCAGCGTTTTGAGAGAAGCAGGTTTAATTATCAGCAGACAAGGAAAAGAAGGAGGAAGCCATTTGGCTAAAGATGCTGAAAATATTACGATTTCTGAGATTTACAGATCAGTAAAGAATACAGAAGTACTAGGAAAGAAAAATCAGAACCCTAATCCTGCCTGTAGTGTTGGAAAAGAAATTAACAGTCATTTAAATACACTGTTTGAAGAAACAGATCAGTTGGTAAGTCAATTTTTAGGAGATAAATCTTTGCAGGAGTTCGCAGATCAGTTCGAATAAAAATTTTTTATCTATAAATGTAACAAAATTTATTACAATTTAATTAAAAATAAAACATTATGAAAAAAGTAGCAGTAATTGGTGCAACCGGATTTGTAGGAGCACACATCGTAACAGAATTATCAGACAGAGGATATGCAGTAGAAGCTTTAGTAAGAGATGCGTCTAAAGTAAAAACACAGGAAAATGTAACGGCAAAAAGCGTTGATGTAAACAATGTATCAGAATTAGCAGAAGCTTTAAAAGGAAGTGATGCTGTAATCAGTGCTTTTAATGCAGGATGGACCAACCCAAATCTTTACAATGACTTTTTGAATGGTTCTGAAAATATTGAAAAAGCAGTAGAAGAATCAGGAGTAAAAAGACTGATTGTAGTAGGTGGAGCAGGAAGCCTTTACACACCGGATAATGTTCAGATCGTAGATACACCGGATTTTCCGGATGCTTACAAACCGGGAGCAACTGCTGCAAGAGATTATTTAAACAAGATCAAAGGAAATAATACCTTAGATTGGACATTCTTCAGTCCTGCGGTGGAAATGAATCAGGCTAATGTAGGATCAAGAACGGGGCAATACAGAACATCTTTGGAAACACCTGTTTTTGATGCAGAAGGAAGAAGCCGTCTTTCTGTAGAAGATGTAGCCGTAGCTTTAGTGGATGAACTGGAACAGAACAACCACATCCGTGAACGCTTCACAGCAGCCTATTAATCTAAAAAGAACAAAATGTTAAAAAGAAAGCTATTATCATTAGTGACTATTTTAGGTTTCATCAGCATATTTGCAGGGAATCTGAAAGTTAAAGTCTATAATCCCGGAACCAAGGCAATATTTCCAATTACTTCTACCATTATTTATGGTGATAAAGATGCTATGCTTATTGATGCTCAGTTTCAAAAGCAATATGCAGAACAGTTAGTAAAAGAAATAAAAGCAACGGGAAAAAACCTGAAAACCGTTTTTATTTCTCATAGTGACCCGGATTTTTATTTTGGATTAGATGTCATTAAAAAAGCTTTTCCCAACGCAAGAATTATTTCTACAGCACAGACGGCTTATCTTATTTCCGCTTCAAAGGAGGATAAACTGGCAGTTTGGAAACCGCAATTAAAAGCAGATGCGCCCTCAGAAATTATTGTTCCGGAAGCAGTGACTTCCATTCCAGATCTTGAAGGAAATACAATTGAAATCAGACAGAATCCTGAAGATCCTGCTCACAGCTTTCTTTGGATTCCATCTATTAAAACTGTTGCAGGAGGAATTTCGGTTTCTGTAGATTCTCATCTTTGGATGGCAGATACTCAGAATGTAAAAGCTATTGACCAGTGGATTGAGCAGATTGATGCTATGAAATCTTTGAAACCTGAGCAGGTAATTCCATCACATTTTGCCAAACAGTCTCTATCGCCTGTATCTTTGGATTTCGTTAAAACTTACCTTGAAAATTATAAGAAAGCGGTTACGGAAAATAAAACTACAGCGGCTATCGTAGACTTTATGGTAAAGAAATATCCAAATCTTCCAGGAAAAGATGAATTGGAAATGGGGGTGAAAGTTTTCTTAGGTCAAATGGATTGGGATTTAAAATCACCTTATCCGGCTATCGGTAAGAAAGTAGAAGTTGATTTTGGAGCTGTAAAATTCCTTCTGGATTTTAAAGACAACAAAACAATGACATTCACCGGAACTGCCGGAAGCTCAAAAAACAGTACAGATACTGTAGGGTATACAGCAGTAGAAGTAGCAAAGAATATTTTTATGGTATACTGGCATGAGCCTCATTTGGGATTCAATGTAACGCATATTCAGGATTACAATAAAAATATAGTGTATTCCAATATTGCAGGACCAGATGGTACCTTTACTCATCCAAAAGGAACGCTTAAGATTCTAAAATAGAAAACAGCTGCTATGGGCAGCTGTTTTTGTTTATAGTGTAACCTTAAAACCTTGCGATAAAATAATTTCTCGCAGATTTCACAGATTTATAAGGGAAAAACTAATGTAATCCTTGAAAAACCTGTGAAGCCTGCAAGATCAGCAATACTACTACACATTATCTATCTTTTAGAGCCAAAAAAAGCTGCCTCATTAGAGACAGCTTTCTTTTATAGATTCATAAACAACTTCGGATTTACCGGAGTATTGTTTTTATGTACTTCATAATGAAGATGAGGTCCTGTAGAACGCCCGGAGTTCCCTGATTTAGCAATCACCTGACCTACTTTTACTTTATCATTCACCTTGGAAACAAGCTGTGATAAATGTCCGTAAAGAGTAGCCAGTCCGTTTCCATGAGAAACAATGACACAATTCCCATAACCACCTTTCTGCCCGGAGAAAATAACGGTTCCCGCGGCGGCGGCTCTTACATCAGAACCGAATGCAACGGCAATATCCAGTCCTTTATGGAATTGCATCTGGTCCGCTTCAGCTGGAGGATTATTTCTTTCCATAGGAGCTGCTTTAGAAGTAGTTGTTCCTGCAACAGCTTTTGTAGCAGGAGCTGAAGCAGCCGGTGCAGAAGCTACAGGAGCTGCTTTTGGAGTCACCATCACTTTAACTTCTCTTTTATTTCCATAACTGTCTGTTAATTCAACGATTTTTTCTACAGGTTCGGCTTTAGCTTCCGGCTTTGGTGCTGCTGCAGCAACAGGTTTAGCTTCTGTAGTAGCACTCGATTTTACCGAAGCAAAAACAGTTCTAAATGGAATAGGATTTTTTCTGATCCCGAAATTAGATGAAATATATCCATCTGTAGGCATTCCTAATGGAACCTCCATCAGTTTTTTCTGTAGGTTCATCAGGTATTGGCTGTATCGGTTGGCTTGTTTGGAAAGATAAATAGAATTGGCAATACTGTCCTGATTAAGCATCATTAGCTTTTCATTTGAAATGTCTTTAGACTTCAGGAAAGAGTTCAGTTGGGCAACGGTCTGATCTACCAACGTAAGATCAGTTTTCATTTTCAGATAATCTACACTGTCTTTTTCAGTGTTTATTTTTACAAGATTCACTGCGTAGGTTTTGTCATCCTTCTCTGAGAAAAGTTTGGCAATGAAGATACCTTGTGCAAAAACTACTAGTAAAAGTCCTCCCAGGAGAATGTTTACGTTCTTCTTGCTGTTTAGAAATTTTTTCATATTTCCTCTCTTAGAATATTTAAAACGGTTTTCAGCTGCAAATTTAATTAAAAATAAGTTTTGTTGGTTATTGTTAATTAAAATTCAGTTTTTTCTGTATCTAACGCTTAATTGTATATTTAATTGTGTTGAAGCATTATTTTTTTCAGAAAATGGTTTTTTATCATGCTTTAAAGTATTCTGTTAAATCTTTGTTTAATATATTTGCAGTTCACATTCCAATTATGGCTAAAAAGAAAATTATTTCAGAATCTTCGAATCCAAAAAAGACTAAAAAGGATGTTTCTGTAGGAGTAGTAGGAAGCGGAAGTTTTGCAACTGCTATCGTAAAAATGCTTGTTGAAAATTGTAAAGTTGTGCACTGGTGTGTAAGAAGTGAGTTTGTAAAAGGAGCTATTGAGCTTCGAGGACATAACCCGACTTATCTTACGGCTGCTCATTTTAATCTGAAGAGTTTAAAACTGACCACAGATATTAATGAACTGGTTTCTGCGTGTGATGTCGTTGTATTGGCAACACCTTCCATTTACCTGTCAGATACTTTGGATAAGATGACCTGTGATTATTCAGATAAAATCTTTGTTTCTGCAATCAAGGGAATTATTCCTAAAGTAAATGATGTGGTAGCCCATTACCTGCGTGATGAATTTAAGATCGGTTTCAGAAACCAGGCGGTCATTGCAGGACCTTGTCATGCAGAAGAGGTTGCGATGGAAAGACTTTCTTACCTCACCATTGCTACCGTAGAAGATGAAACAGCAGAAAAGCTGGAAGGAATTTTCAGTTCAGATTTTATTAAGGTACAAACCAGTAAAGATATTCTGGGAAATGAGTACAGTGCCATTCTTAAAAACATTTTTGCTATCGGAGCAGGAATTGCAAGCGGATTAGGATATGGAGATAACTTTACTGCCGTTTTTGTATCTAATGCGATCCGTGAAATGGAAATCTTCCTGGAAGCTATCTATGAAGCACCAAGAGATGTAAATGAAAGTGCTTACCTTGGAGACCTTTTGGTAACCGCCTATTCACTTTTCTCAAGAAACAGAAACCTTGGAAACCTTATCGGAAAAGGATATACTGTAAAATCAGCAATCCAGTCCATGAACATGGTCGCGGAAGGGTATTATGCCGCACAATCCATTTACAAGACTTCAAAACAGAAAAACCTGAAATTGCCTATTATTGATACGGTATATGGCATTCTTTATGAAGGTAAAAATGCTGAAAAACAGTTTAAAAAACTGACCGCAAAACTAAATTAAAAAACAAGGTTCCATATTCCAGAACCTTGTTTTAATACCTATATTGAAGACTTAAGTAGTAGTTTACTTAAGTCTTTTTTATTGACTCATTTTAGTAATAACAAGTGCCAGTGACGAACGAACATTCAGATTGCTGGCCGTAAATCCGTTGCCTGTATCAAATTCAAATTTTTGACGGATAGTGGTAGGGGCAGCTAAAGTCAAAAAATAACTTCCCTGAAAAAAAGTAAAAGAGCTTGATAACTGACACATTCTGTTAATTTCCGTAATATTAGTACCAGTTACTGCATTGATAATATATGATCGTGTGCAGGTGAAGTTTTGAGACAGGTATTGTGTATTGGCTGTTCCATTATTGTTATTTGCATTGCTGGAATCTACAGAATACCGAAGGATGTATGTTCCAGCCGGTAAAGTAATAGTAGAAGTATCAGATCCTAGTGAGGCAGCTGTAATTTTATTGGCAGCTACGGTGAAGTTGGTAAGTGTATTATTTGTACTTCCGGTAGGAATTAAAATACCTGAATTGATAATTAAGGACATAGACTGAGGTTCCGTTCCGGCAAGTATAAAACGTTGCCATTGATCTCTGATCCATACATAATATCCTTTAGGAAAAACAGAGGTTCCTCCTTTATTATAAATCATCAGACCATCGGCAGGATTAGCAATGGGGGTTGATGTACTATTCAGTACCGTAAGATCATATTGAGGAAAAAGCACTCCTTTATCGGATGAATTAATGTCTAGGACACTGCTTGCGTTAGGATTTGTTGTATTAATACCAACTTGTGCGTTAACGCGCGTGCTCAACAGTATTATAGTTATACAAGCAAGATAAATATAGTTTTTCATTGTAATAGTAATTATTGATTAAGGGCTGATCTTTGAATATCAATTTTAGCATTGGTAATAATAATTTCTCCGTTATTGGGAGTTGTTCCTCCTGCTCCCTGTTGATAAGTACCTCCTGCATCATGTGCAATGGAAGGAACTAATGTAATAGGGGTAACTGATGTGGAAACAAAAGAAAAGCTCATATTTAAAGTATGTGTTTTATTAGTCGCTATCGATTGTGCATTGATGCTTATTGTTTTTCCATATTGAGTTCCTGAAACAGGATCAATAAGTTTAACAAGATATTGATGCAATTGTATAGGAGTACCTCCAATTCCGGCAGTAGTACTTTCCAATGCCGTTCTTATATTCAGGCATACATTGACCAGGTAACCACTATTTCCGGGAAGTGTAATGACTCCTGACGTGGTGTTGTAAGATGCTCCAATATCATTTGAAACAACCGTAAAAGAAGCATCATTAAAATTTTTAAAAGTACCGTTGGCAAGGTTTCCCAATATTGTATAATCTGTAGTACGTTGAAGCATCATATAGCTTACGAGATTGTAAGTATCAGCGAGCTGAGTCCATCGGTTGTTTTTCCATATATAAAGACCGGGGCTGATAGAATTTCCTTTATTGTATACAATAAGCCCTTCTGCTGGATTAGGAACAGGGGTGATATTGTTCAATATGTCTACGATATCTACTCTGGGAAGAAGAACACCTTTATTTGTAGATTCGGATACTTCCAATACAGCTGAGCTATTAACAGTAGATTTCCCAATTCCTACTTGCGCGTATATTGTTTGTGCTATAATAAATAATAGGAGAATATAACCTTTTTTCATGTGTTTTTGTTTTTAAAGTTGTGATATTTTAATGTAAGATCCAGTTGGTATCACGTTGACAAGATCATAAAACGTACTGTTCTGCATTCTTCCCAATCGTAATCTTAGTCCTCCAATGATGTTGGCATTGGCATTAGCAGGAACACTGTAATAGTAGGACCATGTTGCTAAATGATTGGTATTTACTTTAGAGACAATGGGAACTTCCTTTCTGGTATTAGCTCCTGATACAAACGTATTACTGGTGTTATTGTATTGATCGTTGGTAAAATCTATAAAATATCCCATCAGATAATAAGTACTTCCTGAAAGAGGAGCGGTTCCCCCTTGTCCTGAAGGACTTTCCTGAGGCGAATTTAAATTAAGATTCACTTCTACCAGATAATTTCCTTGAGGAAGAACCAGAGAATATCCTCCAGAACTTGGATTCTGAACTACTTTGAAACCATTAATGTTGGATACGCCGGAGACCGCCGGAGGGTTCACTAACAATTGAGTGTTAGCTCCGGCAACAGCATTATCCAATGCCGAGAGGTTTCCTGTGAAATCGAGATAAGCAACCTTGGGAGTATTTTCGGCATCAATAGTACTTTGCCATTGTTTGGTAGTTCCGTTAAAAACATGTATGGCTTTATTATTAGTATTATTTCCTCCATTAAAACCAATAAGAGCATTAGCCGGTGAAGAGACAGGAGTAGTTATGCTGCTGAGATTGGTAATGTTGAGGTTAGGGAATAGCAATCCTTTACTTCCTCCTGAAATGACTAATGTGGGAGCACTCGTATAACCGCTTCCTCCGTTATTAATAGTGATACTGGTTATGGTTCCATTAGAGATATTAGCCGTAGCCCGTGCTTTAGTACCCCCGTTTATAATGGGGCCGCCGCCATAAAAATTAATGGTAGGTGCTGTAATATACCCACTTCCACCGTTGGTTATGGTAATTCCGTTTACAGCCCCACCTGATACCGTGGCTGTAGCTGTTGCAGAAACTCCATTGAAATTTTCGATATGCAAAATTGCACTGGGGTCCGGTTTGGACGTGTTGATTCCTACACTTCCGCTTTGGGCTAATGCCATTGTAGCGAAAAATGTACTTAAGAAGTTAACAATTGTCATCTTTTATATGTTTACGAAATAATTTTAACTAAATACACATGGAATATGGTATTAAATCAATTGAAAGATACGTATAAAAAATGATTAATTTGTGATTTTTTTACATAATTAAGGCTTTTAAATTATTATTTTGTCAATTAAAAGTGAATTTTAGTTGTTTGTTTTTAATTCGTATTCACTTATTTTTGAAAAATTATATGTACATAAACTATTATGATTAAAGTATTTTGTATTGCAAACTTTAATGAACTTAAATTAATATAAAATAGATGAGGGACTGAAATGTGATAATTACTTACTTTTTGGTGAATTATATGAGTCAAAATTTAATGTTAATTTAATAAAAAACATGATTTATAATTCATCATTTCAATGTTACTTTATTGATACTTTCCATCATATCGCCTTGCATAATTCAGAAGTGCTTTCAGAACAAAAAATAACGTGTTAAAATCGTTAAACGCGTTTCTCTTTTTAAAAGTTTTCCCGAAATTTGAACTAAAATTTAAAATTATGTCACAATCGCTTACAAGCAGAACACCGAAACCTAAATACGACGTTGTACTGATAGGGGGCGGAATCATGAGCGCCACTTTAGCAACACTGCTTCATGAATTTGATCCAACACTTGAAATTGCCATCTTCGAGAGATTAGGAAGGTTTGCCAAAGAAAGTACAGCAGCTTGGAACAACGCCGGAACAGGGCACTCCGCATTTTGTGAGCTAAATTATACACCGGAAAATCCGGATGGTAGTATTGATATCAAGAAAGCTGAAAGTATCGCAGAACAATTTGAAATTTCAAAACAGTTCTGGGCTTATTTATTAGCGAAAGGATATATTCAGGACCCGAAAGACTTCATCAATTCATGTCCACATATGAGTCTGGTATTTGGAGAAAAAGATGCTGAATATCTTAAAAAGCGTCATGATAAAATGTCCGAATCAGTTCTTTTCTCAGGAATGGAATTTTCTACAGATCATGATAAGCTGAGAGAATGGATCCCATTGGTAATGAGTAAAAGAAACAAATCTGAAATAATGGCTGCCACCAAAATGGATATGGGTACTGACGTTAACTTCGGAACATTAACCAGAAAAATGGGCAGACACCTGTTGGAAGATTCTAATGTAGAAGTATTTTTATACCATGAGGTAAAAGATATCAGCCCTAAGGAAGATGGAAAGTGGGAAATGAAGGTGAAAGACAGAATTCATAACCATAAACAGGAGGTGAATGCTGATTTTGTATTCATTGGTGCCGGAGGATACGCCCTTCCGCTTTTGGATAGCTCAGATATTAAAGAAAGCGAAGGCTATGGAGGATTTCCGGTTTCCGGACAATGGTTGGTAACTCATAATCAGGAATTGGTAGAGAAACACCAGGCTAAAGTATATACACAGGCAACCGTAGATGCACCGCCAATGTCTGTTCCTCACCTTGATCTTAGAATTATTGATGGCCAAAAAGCCCTTCTTTTCGGACCTTTCGCAGGATTTTCAACAAAATTTTTGAAAGAAGGAAGCTATCTTGATTTACCGGAAAGTGTTAATACTAAAAACTTAAGATCTTTATTTGGTGCATGGTGGCATAATCTTCCTCTTACTAAATACCTTATTCAGCAGGTAGCGATGACCAAGTCTCAAAGAATGCAGCATTTAAGAGAATTTATCAAGGACGCTAAAGAAGAGGATTGGGAATTGAAAGTAGCAGGCCAAAGAGTTCAGATCATCAAAAAAGATGATAAGTTAGGAGGTAAATTAGAGTTCGGAACAGAGGTAGTAGTAAATAAAAACGGTACAATTGCTTCTTTATTGGGGGCTTCACCGGGAGCATCTACAGCGGTACAGGCAATGCTTAATGTTCTTGAGAAATGTTTCCCAGAGAAACTTCATGGAGAATGGAGAGACAAATTGCTTGAAATGGTTCCATCATACGGACAAAAGCTGGCAGAGCATCCTGAACTTACTGAAAAAGTAAGGGAGTATACCAAAGAAAAGCTTGAATTAGAATACTAAATATTAATAATGAGCAATGAATAATAAGCATTACCAACAGCATTATTCATTGCTCATCACTTATTACTCATAAAAAGGTGGAAGAAATCGTTATAAAGCCGGTTATTGCAAAAGAGCTCCTGGAATCTCTTCAGACAAAGATAGAAGAAGAGAAACAGGTGATTGTACACTGTTGCTTTCCCGCATCACCATTTTTAGGGAATCTAATCAGGATCTGGCATTCGACTTATCTTTTTGATAACCAATCTGAGCATAGAAGCAAGATGATTCATGCGGAGAATATTTCAATTTCTCCTTATTGGACACCTGTTCCCTTTATGCAGGACTTTTGGTTTACTTTAATCTTTTCAGGGTTACCAAAAGACTGTAAAAGTTTTGATCTTAAAGAAGTTATTCCTGAAGAAGGTGGCTTCTTTGTAGAATCTATTAAAAGGAATTCTTCCGATGTCTATCGGGTAAAAATATCCGAATCTTATTAGCATGAAGATAAGGGACGAAAAGCTGGAGCAAATCATTCACTGGGCAGAAAATAATCAGGATGTCCGTGCTGTTCTATTAACCAGTTCATTGGTCAATCCCTATGCTCCGGTAGATGATTTTAGTGATCTTGATGTGGAGCTGGTTTTTCAAAGCAGAAAAGCTTACGAAGACAATAATGAATGGATCAGCCTTTTCGGAGAGCCAATTTCAATGATTGAAGAAAATGATACAGTCTTTGATGGAAAACATGCTATGAAGATGGTTTTGTATAAAGACCATGTGAAAGTAGATTTTAAACTATACCAGGTATCAGAATTTTCCGAAGAAGTGAAGGAAGAAAAACTTCCTGATGATTGGGATGTAGGATATAAGGTTTTGATTGATAAAGATGGTCTTACAAAGGATCTGAAGGCTCCAACCCATCAATCCATAATGATTCATCAGCCCACGGAAAAGAAATTTAAGCAACTATTGAATGATTTCTGGTGGGATACCACTTATGTGGCGAAATGCCTTAAGCGTGGTGATATTTTCTATGCTAAATTCATGTCTGAAGATGTATTGAGAACAGACTATCTGGTTCCTTTAATCGAATGGTATATTGCAAGTTCTCATGACTGGAATAATATAACTACGAATAAACACGGAAGGCTCTTTAAAAAACACCTTTCTGCAGAGCTATGGAGTAGAGTAGAGGCTACTTTTTCAGGATATGATATTGAAGAAAACTGGACGGCATTGTTTGCTTTTGCTGATCTTGTTCATGAGCTGGGAACTGCTTTAGCAGAAAAATTGAATTTTGAATATCCTTTTCAGCATGAAACAGACATTCGTCATTATCTCAGAGAAGTAAAAGAACTGCTTTAAGCAAACTCATTCTGGCGAATCAGATTTTCAATACAATATTCTGCAATAGCAGTAATCGTTACAAACGGATTAACTCCAATAGTTCCGGGAATTAAAGATCCATCCAATACATAAAGGTTTTCATGGTCCTTTAATTTTCCAAATTCATTGGTTGCTTCTCCTAATACACATCCGCCAAGGGGATGATAACAAATATCTGCTCCAAAACCATTATTGAAAAGGAAATGGCTTCTGGTTCCTCCATTCGCTTTATTCATTTTCCGGATAAAATACTTGGCATTTTCTTTCATTTTGGATGTATGGCTTTCATCCCAGTTCAATCTGATTTTTTGAGTGATTTTATCATAACCAACTTCTCCTTTTTTATCCACTCTGTTGATGAGCAGGTACAATGCTGTTGCAACATCCATTCCCATCGGTAAAGGGGCAATTTCTGTAAAGAAAGGATGTTCTTTATCTTCCCAGTTATCAATACCACCCACCGGAATTGTTGATTGTTTTGATCCTGTTCCGCCTGATAATGGTTTTACCCAGTTTCTTCCGGTCATAAAATTCCCGTTATTTCCCCAATTCTTACCGATTTGTTCATGAATAGGAAGGTTATTAACTGCATTAGAATGCAACAGCAGTTGTAAAGTTCCCATAGTTCCAGCCGAAAGGATCAGTTTTTTACAATTAAAAACCTTGTCTGCAACTATATTTCCGGAGGTATCAATTTGCTGTACAGTGAGTGTATAACTTTTATCATCATTGAGTTTAATATGATCCACACAATGAAGATCCAGAATTTCAAGATTTCCGGTTTCCATTGCTTTTTTCAGATAGGTTTTATCTAAACTGTTTTTACCATGGTTATTTCCATAGATCACTTCGGTATTGAGTGCTGAGCGGGGAACTTCATTCCTGAATTCCTTTTCCATATATTTAAAGTCATATACATTGGGAACCCGCATCGTTTTGAAGCCGGCTTTATGGGCTTCTTCTTCACCTACCCTCGTAAATTTATAATAGGGACATTCTTTTAGAAACTGTTCATCAATAACATTTATTTTAAGTTCTTCCTGTACCAACGGAAAGTAATGACTGTAAAATTTTTCAGCATCCAGATTGGGAAAAACTTCTCTGAAATAGCTTTCTTTGGGAGTCACGGCCATTCCGCCATTAACAAGTGAGCCTCCGCCTACCCCTCTTCCTACCCAAATATTAAGGTGTTCAAAATCCAGGCGGTCCAATGTTCCGGTAAAAGGAGTCAGAGAGAATAAATTCATAAAGGGAGCAATACTTTTCTTTTTCAGCCATGCGGCACTTTTCCCTGGTTTCAGAAGATTAGAGAATGGAATCCCTGATTTTTCCCAATTAAGACCCATCTCCAGCAGAACAACTTTCTTGCCGGCTTCACACAGTCGTAAAGCAGAAACAGCGCCCCCATATCCACTCCCAATGATAATAACAGAAGCATCTACAGTTTCTTTTATCCTATTGGCCCTTCGTTCAGCTGCCTGAAAAAGATCCGATTGTAGAAAATAAAAACCTGAGATAGCTAGTACGCTCGTTTTGATGAATTTCTTTCTGTCCATGGGCTTTTATAGTCAAAAAGTATGCTAGAACAACGATAACTTATTTTGTTTAAAACAGATTATGCTTTTTTAGTACAGTTTTAACTTTTCATACGGCGAAAAAATTCATAGTTTTACTTATAATTTTAAGTTCATGAGAAGATATATACTCCTATTTTTGCTTTTACCTTTGTTGTTTTTTTCTCAAAAAAAAGTTTCTAAAGAGGTAATAGAGATTAAAAAATTTCAAAAAGATCTTGATAAAGAATATCTGGATCCAAAGGAGACTCCCTTACGTGGGGACAATTTTAAGAATTTTAAAAAGCATCCGTTTTTCCCGATAGATATGAAATACCGGGTAACGGCAAAATTTGTTACCACTAAAGATGCACAGCCTTTTGAGCTGCCAACATCTTCAGGCAAAACAAAGTCTTATAAAGAATATGGAAAGGCAACATTTGAACTGGACGGAAAGCCCTATACACTAACGCTATATCAGAGTCTGGATCTGATTAAACAGGACAAGTACAAAGACTACCTTTTCCTGCCATTTCGTGATGCTACCAATGAAAAAGAAACGTATGGTGGCGGAAAATATATGGATCTGAAAATTCCTAAGGGAAATACCATCATTCTGGATTTTAACCAGTCTTATCATCCGTTTTGTGCTTATAATGCCTATGATTATAACTGTCCTATTGTTCCTGAAGAAAATAAACTTCCGGTGGAAATACGGGCGGGGGTAATGTATGAAGATATTTATCATCATTAAAGTATGGTAAAACTAGAATTTTTTAAATCAGAAGAGCATCTTTCAGGAGTTAGCTATAGTTTAGACGAAAGTCAGTTACGTTTCACCGCTTCAGCCGATCAGGCTTTACAAAGAATTAGAGAAAGAGACGATAATCATGCGTTTCCCATTATCATCCTGGAAGATAATATTCCGGCAGGATTTTTTGTCCTTGATTTTGGAAATGATAAATTCGAACTTACAGATAATGAGAATGCTGTGTTGGTAAGATCCCTATCTGTAAATCCTGTAATGCAGGGTAAGGGAATCGGGAAAATTGCCATGATGCAGGTAGACGATTTTATAAGGGAAAACTTTAAACAGTGTGATGAAATTGTTTTGGCTGTTAACCAGGAAAATAATTCAGCATATCACATTTATCTTAAAGCCGGATATATTTATGATGGTAAAACCAGAATGGGAAGAAATGGTCCGCAATATCTGATGTATAAAAAACTTTAATAAAATTTTAAAATCATAATTTTTTTCTTGCTGATTTCTTTCCATAACTTTGAGTAACATCAATTTACAAATATGGAAATATCACTTCATAATCAGGTAGCAGTGGTTACCGGAGCCTCCAGTGGAATAGGATCCGGAATTGCAAAATCATTGGCTTCCGCAGGAGCAATTGTTATTGTCAATCATTCTTCACCAAGGTCTCAGGACGAGGCAAAATCAGTATTAAAAGAGATTACGGATGCTGGAGGAAAAGGAATTACCTATCAATGTGATGTCTCACAGGAAGATCAGGTAATTCGGATGTTTCAGGATGTTGTTTCAGAATTTGGAACGGTAGATATTCTAGTAAATAATGCCGGAATACAGAAAGATGCCAAGTTTACGGAAATGACTTTAGATCAATGGAATGCAGTAATAGGGGTAAACCTCACTGGTCAGTTTCTTTGTGCAAGGGAAGCCATTAAGGAGTTTCTTCGCCGGGGAATAGATCCTTCCCGTTCCATAGCTTGTGGAAAGATTATCCATATCAGTTCTGTACATGAGATTATTCCCTGGGCAGGACATGCTAATTATGCGGCCAGTAAAGGAGCTATCAGAATGCTGATGCAGACATTAGCTCAGGAATATGGTGCGGATAAGATCCGTGTCAATTCTATTTGTCCGGGCGCCATTCAGACACCTATTAACCAAAATGCATGGAATACCCCGGAGGCTCTCAGTTCACTCCTCACCCTTATTCCTTATAACAGAATCGGACAACCGCAGGATATAGGAAATTTGGCTGTATTTCTTGCCAGTGATCTCGCTGACTATATTACCGGAACCAGTATTTTCGTTGATGGCGGAATGACTACGTTCGAGAGTTTCTCTACAGGCGGGTAGAGTTTCTCATTCAAGATTTAAAGTTAGGAATTGTTATCATGAGTACGTGATAGTTTTACCATTATATTATGTATTACTCTTAATTAACGCTTATGTCAGAAAAACAGAGAGTTTCAGATATCTCATGGAAAAAATGGGGACCCTATGTAAGTAACCGTGAATGGGGACTTGTTCGTGAAGATTACAGTGAAAATGGAGATGCCTGGAATTATACTAATCATGACACGGCAGAAGCCAAGACCTACCGATGGGGTGAGGAAGGTATCTGTGGAATATGTGATGATCTTCAGAAGCTTGTATTTTCCGTTGGGTTCTGGAATAAAAAGGATAGAATGGTAAAGGAACGTTTTTTTGGTCTTACCAATGGGCAGGGAAATCATGGGGAAGACGTAAAGGAATATTTTTATTATCTGGATTCCACACCTACGCATTCTTATATGAAGATGTTGTATAAATATCCTCAAAATCCTTTTCCTTATGATGACTTGATTAAAACCAATGCAGAAAGAAGTAAAGAAGAGCCTGAGTACGAGTTAATCGATACCGGAATTCTGGAACACAATGAATATTTCGATATTTTTATTGAATATGTTAAACAAAGTCAGAACGATATCCTTGTCAGACTAACAATTGTCAACAAAGCTGAAAAAGATGCAGACCTTATCATTTTGCCTACAATCTGGTTCAGAAACACTTGGAACTGGGGATATGATGATTATAAACCTGAATTGTCTGCTGAAGAAGCCAATCACATCAGAATAAATCATAAGGATCTTGAAGTGAAGAATTTATACGCAAGACAATCTTTAAAAGTATTGTTTTGTAATAATGAGACCAATAATGAAAGACTTTATCAATCTTCCAATGAATCAAGGTATTGTAAGGATGGAATTAATGATTTTGTTCTGAACGGAAACTCCCAAGCGGTTAACCCTAAAAATACAGGTACAAAAGCTTCATTTTTTATTGATGAATGTATTAAAGCTAAAGAATCCAGAGTATATGAATTCCGGCTTTCGGATAAGGAATTAAAAGATCCGTTCAGTGATTTTGAATCTACTTTTGAAGCAAGGCACAAAGAGGCAGATGAATTTTATGCTGAGGTTCAGAAAGGGATTCAGTCTGAGGATGAAAAGCTGATACAGCGACAGGCATTTGCCGGTATGCTTTGGAATAAAATGTTTTACCATTATAATGTTGAAAAATGGCTGAAAGGTGATCCTGCAGAGATGCCACCTCCTAAATCCCGTGAAAGAATAAGGAATTACGATTGGAAGCACCTCAATAATGAACATATTATTTCGATGCCTGATAAATGGGAGTATCCATGGTATGCTACCTGGGATCTTGCTTTTCATACGATCAGTTTTTCATTGATAGATCCGGATTTTGCCAAGCACCAGCTGAAACTTTTCTTATTTGAATGGTATATGCATCCAAATGGGCAGTTACCTGCCTATGAATGGAATTTTAGTGATGTGAACCCGCCTGTACATGCATGGGCTGTTTTCAGGGTGTTTAAGATTGATGAATACTTGAAAGAAAAGCCTGATCTTGAATTTTTAGAAAGTGCTTTTCAGAAACTCCTGATGAACTTTACATGGTGGGTGAATAAAAAGGATATCAATGGTAATAATATTTTTGAGGGTGGCTTTTTAGGACTTGATAATATCGGCGTTTTTGATAGAAATTGCACTTTGCCCAATGGAGAGCAGCTTGAACAATCAGACGGAACAAGCTGGATGGCTATGTTCGCTTTGAATATGATGCGGATTGCGTTGGAACTTGCTCAGTATAATAATGTATACGAAGAAATGGCAATGAAGTTTTTTGAACATTTTCTGGCCATTGCCAATTCGCTGGATAATATGGGAGATGAAAATTTCAGCCTTTGGGATGAGGATGATGAATTTTTTTATGATGCAATTGCTTCCAATGATGGTACTCATATGTATCTAAGACTAAGAACCATTGTAGGATTAATTCCTATGTTTGCTGTTGAAGTAATAGATGATGAAATGATCGAAAACCTGCCCAACTTCAAGAAAAGAATGAAATGGGTATTGGATAATAAACCCGAACTGGCTGCCCTGGTTTCAAGATGGGAAGTGAAAGGTCAGGACTCCAAACACCTTTTATCTTTGTTGCGAGGGCATCGGTTAAAAAGATTGCTTGCGAGAATGTTGAACCCTGACGAATTTCTAAGCGAATATGGGGTAAGAGCTCTTTCAAAAGAATATGAGAAAAACCCTTACACACTGAATCTCAATGAAACTGATTATAGCGTAAAATATACTCCTGCAGAAAGCGACAGTGGATTGTTTGGAGGGAACAGCAACTGGCGAGGACCAATTTGGTTTCCAATCAATTTTTTGATTATCGATAGCCTCCAGCGGTTTTTCTTCTATTACAGCCCCGACTTTTTAGTTGAATATCCTACCGGTAGTGGAAATTATTCGAGTTTGGATCAGATTGCAGATTCTTTAAATAAACGGCTGGCAAAAATATTTTTAAAGGATGAAGATGGTAAACGGCCTGTACATGGACAGTATGAAAAAATTCAAACTGATCCTGATTTTAAAGATTATATTTTATTCTACGAATATTTCCATGGTGATAATGGTCGTGGAGTAGGAGCTTCTCATCAAACAGGTTGGACAGGGCTTATTGCTAAAATTCTGCAGCCAAGGTTTACTAAGAAAGCAATTGCTGAATCCGAAACAGAAATGCCGGAGGATATTGAAGAAAATAAAAAAACAAATTAGGTTGAGGAAGTTGAGATAGTGAAGAATACTCATATTGCTGAGACTGTGAAAAGGAAAGATACATAAATAGGAATACTGAATTTGCTTTTTACACTTTGCCCATCAACTTTCTTTACCTTTAAAAACTATTCAAATATCTGCTGTATCACCTCCAGTGATGCAGGCGTTTTAAAATCTGTAATATGATAGTGGTAATATACCAAAAGGCTATCCAGGAAATCTTTTCTTAAGGAAGAATGTATTTTTACACTATAAAGATTTTCAGCGCTAAGAATGTTTTTCCAAATCATGGAAATTTCTTCACTGAATAGCTGATGGGCAGAAATGGTAGAAAAAGTTCCTGTTTCAGGATCTAAAAAGTTTCCTTCCCCTATTAAAGGAGCAACTCCCTGTACTTTTAGGATGACAAGCAGAAATAATAAATGACACTGATAGTTTTGTTGTTCCAGTTCAGCAATAAACCTTTCAATACTGAAGAAAATATTTAGGTTTTTATTTTCAAGCTTTAAAACCTGATTCAGAAAATCTGAAATAAAGAATATAACAGTACCTGCCTTGATATCAGCATAAGCATCATTACCTTTTACCAGCTCAAATTTTGAGATGGTGGGGATTCCATTTCCTCTTACCGGGCTAATGGAGAAGTTCAGTTTATTCAAGGGTTGCAGGAAGGCTTTCTTTTTATTTTTTCTGGAATAAATCCCCTTAAGAAAATAAGACTGAAAACCATCCTCTTCTGTAAAACAATGCAATACAGCATCATTTTCCCCGTATTTGATGAATGAAAGTAAAAAACCGGTTTGTGTATTCATTAATTGACTACGCCTATTTTGGCTGTCGCTTTATCAGAACCATCTTCATTGGTCATGAGTACAAAGTAAATTCCTGATGCCACTCTGGCTCCTCGTTGATTATTAAGATCCCATTCATAATAACCTCCTCGCGCTACGGCAGAATGTACAACATTTCCTGCAGCATCAACGATTCTTATGTTGGTCTTTTCCGCCAATCCTTTAATTGTAACTTTCCCTTTGAAATTAGAATAAACAACAGGATTAGGATAAACGACTACATCTCCAAAATTGGACGTTACATCAGAGATATCTCCTTGATATGTTACAATACCATTATAGGTAGCAAAATAAACTTTTCCAGTTTTTCTATCTACTTTTATATCGGTAACGGTATTGGTAGGAAGAGGAGAGTTCTCCATAGTAAAATGTTTTATGGTCTTTTGACCATCTGAAGAAAGGTAATACACACCACCTCCATCTACAGAAACCCATTTGTAATTTCCTCCGTCTGATTCTATCTGAAGAATACTGGAATCTCTGAAAAGTTCTTCACCAAGACCATTTTGTTCTATAATAATAGGGTTAACCTTAGGTTCAGGAGTTTTTATTTCAGAAGCGGCATTAGATAAAACCCTTACTCCTTTGTCTGTACTAATCCATACGTCACCGGATTTGTCGGCAGCTACAGATAATGTTCCGGAAGCAGTACTTGGAAACCCATTCTTTTCAACGAGTATATAATCGGTGTCATCGGAAAAATTGAGTGCATCTTTATAGTCATATACCCAAAAGGCATTTGATCGTGATAAAGGAATCCATAACATATTTTGATAAACAATAGGCTTTTGCACGGATGCACTTTTAAAATTAGATATTTTTAGATTGAAATCATCTTTAGCCTTGTCATATACAGCTACTGCGGGACCTCCATCATTAAATGAAAATACAGCAAAGATGTTGCTTTGGGCATCAGTAGTAAGACCTACCGCACGCCTTTGTCCAGGAGTGGCTTGTACTGGATAATATTTTACAAAATCAAAGTCTTTATTGGAAGCATTGTATTTCAGTTTGTAGATTCCCTGGGTATTTGCTAGTGCATAATTTGCAAAAAGAACTTCGTTATTATCAAGAGGGTTCAGGATAGCATCCAATACATTCAGAGTCCCGGTAAAAGTTTTAAAGTAAGAAGGATAGATCCATTCTGTACCATTAAAATAATAAAATCCGGGTCTTTTAGGGTTATTTACCGGTGTATTGTATCTTTCAGCTCTTGCTCCAGTAGAGACCAATAGCTGATTATTATCGTGTATACTTATTTTATAGGCAAAATTAAACTCCGGTCCGGATGGTTTATAGGTATGGTTGCTTTCATCCTTTATTCCTGATAATACAGTTCCACCAAATAATTTTCCACCAGCCATGATAGCAGTATTACACTGCTCTCCAAAATCTGTAGCATTCGAATTGGTTCCGTTAAGTCCAAAAGTATATACTCTACTGTCTGTAACTACTACATTGTTTTCTGTTACCACAACGTCCTGAATATTTCCAAGGTTAATAGGGAGCTGAATTGGAGCTCCATTATTATAGACAAATGCAGCAGTAGCCGAAGAAAATGCTAATTCTGTGTTAGAATCAATATGTTTGAAGGTTCCAGGAATCTCTGTAGTCCATGTAGAAAATACAGGAAAAGTAGTATTCATTTCATGGCTTTTTAAACCTGTATTCGTAACAGCGTATACCTTGTTTCCAAATATCGTAGCTTCATTACTGGCTTCATATACTCCAGCATTAAGAAAAAAAGCAGAGTCTCCAAATTCTTTTTTCTTTATATTGAATATAGATACCCCATAACCTACAGAAATTACAGCCTGTTCTCCTGTAATGGAGATATGATTAATTTTCTTGTTTCCATTATATCCGGCAGCAATAGGGATGTCAATGATATATTTAACCTCATTTGGGGTAAACACATCTATGGCTCCGTTTTCATAACCAATAACCCCTGTTTTACTTTTAGGATCATAATCGAAAGCTGTTATTCCTATATTATGGAGGCCATTCGCTTTAGATAACTTCGTAATTTCTCCTGTTGATATTGTATAATAGAAAATCCCGTTTTCTGTGGCAGCTACTATTTTTCCATTGTCTTCCTTCATGGCTAAGACATTGTTATAGGAAAAGAGATCTGCCCATTTTTTTGATGAAATGACCTGAGCTTTTGTAAACTGCAGGGAGGCTAAAATACCAAGAGAAATTAGAGAGAGTTTTTTCATGTTATGCTATTATGCTGCTATCTATTGCCTGGTTGTTCCAGGAAATATGCTGTACGCTTTTGTTTGAATCAAAATAAAAATCTATTCTACCTAAAAGAAGACCTGCCCATCCCACCTGGTTAACAAGAACGTTTTTGCCCTGTCTGTTAGTGAATGTTTCAGGTTCCGGTAAGAATGTATGGGTATGGCCGCCTAGAATAATGTCAATATTTTCAGTATTGGCCGCTAAAATTTTATCACTTATCTTATTAGGTTCATCCCTGTAATCATATCCGATGTGTGAAAGACAAATGACAAGATCACATTTCTGGTCTTTTTTCAAAAAGTTTGAATAATGCTGTGCTGCTTCAATTGGATTAGAATACACGGTTTCTGCATATTGCTTTTTACCAACAAGACCATCTAACTGGATACCTACTCCAAATATTCCAACTTTAATCCCATTTTTGTTGAAAATCTTATAAGGAGATGTTTTTCCATCCAGAATTGTATTCTTAAAATCATAATTTGAACAGATAAAAGGGAATTGTGCGTTCGGAAGAACCTTTAAAAATCCTTCAAGTCCGTTATCAAAATCATGATTTCCCATCGTAGAAGCATCATATTTCATCATGGACATTAGTTTGAATTCCAGTTCACCACCAAAAAAGTTAAAATAAGGAGTTCCCTGAAAAATATCTCCGGAATCAAGAAGAAGTACATTACTTTCCTGATTTCTGATTTGCTGAATTAAGCTGGCTCTTCTTGCAAAACCTCCCTGATTGGGATTCTTTGTGTAGCTTGCATCAAAAGGCTCTATTCTGCTATGCTGATCGTTAGTATGAAGAATGGTTAGTTTATTAGCGGGTTTTAAGTCAAGAATTTTTAATTCTTCCGCCATCATCATATTGGGAGCTAAAGCCATTGCCAAAGATCCACCACCTATTGCTTTTAAAAAACTTTTTCTATCCATTACTTTTTACCAATAAAATTTAAACGAACATCTGTAGGAGAAACAATTTCAGGATTTCTCTTGAAATAATCTATGTATAAATCCCTAAGCTTAACTCCTGTAGGGATAGACTCACCTTTTGAAAAGAATTTCATATTATCACCACCCAAAGCTAAATAGTCTGAAGTAGCAATATAATAGTCCTTGCTCGGATCTACTTCTTTTCCGTTAATTAATGATTTTACTAACTGTCCGTTTTTTGTTTCAATATACAAATGAGAGACTGGATTGTTGACTTGTGTTTTTGCATAGTATTCAAAAAGTCCCGGTAAATCTGCGCCTTTCATTTTTACAATAATCAGTTCGTTTTCAAAAGGCATTACCTCAAAAAGATTTTTCAGCATAATGTCTCCTTTTCCAATTGTAGTACGGATTCCTCCAATATTGATTAATGCAGCATCCACATTTTGTTTAAGATGGGCTTTCGTCCATTCATCACCGCCCTCAAGGGTATAGTCTGCTAAAAGATTTCCCAGATTGCTGTTATCTCCCTGCTTAGTAAGGTCTGCATTGGTGTGTGAGATTTTTTGGTTCATCTCTTTATCCAATTTCTGCTTATAAGGTTCAATAAATTTTACAAACGCCTCATCATTCTTTAGTTCATTATTAATAGAAATATTCTTCTGGGTCTTTACATTCACAAGCTGTGGCGTAGAAGCCGTTTTGCATGCAGTAAGAGATGCCAGAGCAATTCCTAGTAACAATAATTTGTTTTTCATATGCTGTAAATTATTTTTTATAAAGGTCATATGCAATCGCTGGTTATTTAGATGTTTTTATAAACAATTTCAGGTATAGCGATTTCATAATATCTTTTAGTATATGCAAATATAACTATATGTATAATAAAACATTATTATTTATTATAAATTCTTATTGTAAATGATTAAATTTGGCAAAAATAATTCGAACAGATGAGCATTTTAAAAGGAGTAGGTGTTGCATTGGTAACACCCTTTAATGAAGATTTATCCGTTGACTTCGACAGTTTAACAAAACTGATTGATTATAACATTGATAACGGAACCAATTATTTGGTAGTATTGGGAACTACAGCTGAGGCTGCAACGCTTTCTGATGAAGAGAAGAAACAGGTAATTGAGCATATCATTAAGGTGAATAATAAACGTCTTCCTTTAGTTTTAGGAATTGGCGGTAACAATACTCTTGAGGTCAAGAAACAGATTGAAGAAGCAGATCTTTCTGCATTTGAAGCCGTACTTTCTGTATCTCCATATTACAATAAGCCTAATCAGGAAGGTCTTTACCAACACTATAAAGCTTTAGCTGCTACTGGAAAGAATATTATCATTTACAATGTTCCTTCCAGAACCGGACAAAATATTGATGCTGATACCACGATTCGTCTTGCAAAAGAATTCCCGAATCTATTCATGATTAAAGAAGCTGCACCCAATATTTTGCAGTATTTTGATATCCTTAGAAAGAAACCTGAAGGATTTTCGTTGGTTTCCGGAGATGATGAGTTTACTCTTCCTGTAACATTGGCAGGGGGAAATGGAGTGATTTCTGTAATTGGACAGGGATATCCAAAAGAATTCTCTACGATGGTACAATTAGCTTTTGAAGGAAAGATAAAAGAGGCTTATGAGATCCACAATAAACTGGTTGACATTACCCGTCTTATTTTTGCAGAAGGTAACCCTTGTGGTATTAAAGTCGTATTAGCAGAAAAAGGAATTATCAAGAATTATCTTAGACTTCCTTTGGTTCAGGCATCAGAAGGGCTTTATGCTAAAATCAAAGCTGAAATGGCTAACATTTAATGGATGAAAATAGTAAGTGTTGAGATATTTTATGAATTTCAACTGCTTAATAAAGATAACCATTAACTATTATAAAATACAACAAAGTGAAAAGTTCAGGCTTTTCACTTTTTTTAATCATAATCTATAAAATATGAAATTAATAAAAGCAACAGGGGAGAATATTCCTCTCATCCAGGATCTTGCCAGAAGGTCATGGAAGAATGCCTATTCAGAGATCCTTTCAGAAGAACAAATGGAATATATGCTTTCTGAAATGTATTCAGAACAGGAAATTGATCGTCAACTTCAGAATCCCAATTATCACTATTATCTGATTGAAGATGAAACTAAGGGCTCTTATGAGGGCTTTATTGGATATGAACACAATTATGAACATGAAACTACAAAGCTTCACCGAATCTATCTGGTTCCTGAAAGCAAAGGAAAAGGTTTTGGAAAAGAAGCACTTCTGTTTCTAAATGAAAAAGTTTCTGAGAACGGAAATAAAAGGATTATCCTTAATGTCAATAAGTATAATGCTGCCAGAAACTTCTACGAATCCCAAGGCTATAAGGTTTATGGTGAAGGAGTGTTTGACATTGGAAACGGATTTGTGATGGATGATTTCTTAATGGAGTTTCTAATTCACTAATAATTGACTTAAAATTTTGTAACTTTATCCTGTAATTCTATAACGGGTGATTTCATTTTTTGAATCATCTTTGTTTCAGAACCCAATCACTTATAAATAATACATTCATATGCTTGGTTTTGAGCTGACATAGCTTTTTATCAGTATATTTTTTTCATCCTTAGTGTTTAAATTCCTGTATTTTCGGATACAGGAGTTTTTGCGTATTTATATTATGTTAAAAAAATATTTTCTATTTCACATTTAATTGAAATAAATTATTATATTTACGTAAAAAATAGGCTTACTTATACCAGGATGAAAATGTACGTTAAATTTGATTTCAATGCCCTTTGTAAAAAGGTATTGGACGAAAAACTGAAGGAGCACGGGCTGAAATACCGGTTGCTGAACTTCGGTGAGGTGGAGTTCTATGAACCTTTTACTCAGGAACAACATAATCTTTTCAAGAAAAATCTTGGTGATTATGGTATTGAGATCATAGAAAGCCAGAAAACGGCTTTGGTACAGAAAATAAAAGATGCTATTGTAGAACTTGTCTTTTCCGAAGAGATTATTCCCGTAAAAGCATCCATTTATATTTCTGAAAAACTGAATCACAGCTATGGATATCTTTCCAATTTGTTTTCAGAGGTTGCTTATACTTCCATAGAGAATTTTATTATTCTCCAGAAGATAGAACATGCGAAAGCTCTGATTATAAGAAATAAGCAAAGTCTTACTGAAATTGCCCATAAACTGAATTATTCCAGTGTGGCACATTTAAGTACTCAGTTTAAAAATACAACGGGAATTACACCCTCACAGTTTCAAAAGATCATAGGAAAAAGAAGAAGAGCCCAAAGCATGGTAATAAACCCTAAAATGCAGTATGAATAAAGAATTTCTGAACGTAATTGTAGCTGATAACGATGAAAACACCTTAATTTTTTTTAAAAATATATTTAAAGAGTTGAAGATCTCTATAAAAGTTCAATGTTTTAATAATGGAAAAGATTTGATGGAGTATCTCAATAATGATGATGCTGTAGTTCCCGAAATTGTTTTTATCAAATATACCATTCCCGGAAAAGACAGTATGGAATGCATTGATGAAGTAAGAGCCCATCAAAAGTTCAGCAACATGGTGACAGCTATTTATGGTGAAGAGATCTCTGAGAGTGAAATTGAAGAAACCTTTGTAAAAGGAAACAATATTTGTATCAGAAAACCTACCGATTTTGGGACTTTAAAAAAGGTACTTACAGAGGTTATTACAATAAACTGGCAGTATCATACTTCAGGATTAAACAAAGATAATTTTATTCTAAAAGTATGATGAACAGTAAGTTTCTGGTTTCCATTTAAAGAGAATGGGATGTTATTTATTGTATAATATTCACATTAAGGTGAAAATTTTATAACTAATAACTGAAATAATATAAAAAAGAAGACGGTTAATATTCAGACATTTGTAAATGTAAACTTAGTGACACAAATTTAATTATATACATGAAGATATAAATGAATGAGAAGTAATTGTTTCTACAGTAAAATATATAAATCACGATGTAAACAAAATGAGTTATATTCATTTCCAATTTTAAAGCATAGAAGATCTTTAAACAAAACGGTACAATCATGAAAACTTGAAATAGTTGGAGATATTTTTATTCGTTTCATTCCCTCATCTCCACCTAAACACAGTTAGTTTTTATAATAAGCAAGTTGGAAAAATAATTCATTTTGTTTTTTTATAATTTATTTTAATAGTGATGACTTATCTTCAAATAATATATAGATATTTTCACACCACATCACAAAATATTAAGTATAAGCTATTAAAATAAATTTTTAGAACAGACCAAAAGTAATTTCTTCTAAATAACAGTTTTATAAGGGGCCGCAGGAAAATCTTTTTTTCTGCGGTTTTTTTATGAAATTTTACTCCATTTATTTTTCCCTTTGTAGTACTTTATGTAGTAGTTTTTAATAATCAGATTGTCCTGTCTTGTTAGCATAGGATCAGCTTCAAGGATTTTGTCAACGGTATTTTTAGTGGTCTTAATGATGGCCGAGTCATTCACCAAATCTAGTCTTTTAAAATCAACCACACCACTTTGCTGGGTTCCTAAAATATCACCAGGACCACGAAGCTGCATATCAACCTCAGAAATTTTAAAGCCGTCGTTAGTTTCGGTCATCGTTTTAATACGGGTTCTGCTTTCTTTAGATAACTTATCGGATGTCATCAGAATGCAATAGCTCTGTTCTGCGCCTCTTCCTACACGTCCCCTGAGCTGATGAAGCTGTGAAAGCCCAAACCTCTCAGAACTTTCAATAACCATTACAGAAGCATTTGGAACATTTACCCCTACTTCAATAACCGTAGTGGCTACCATAATCTCTGCTTTTCCTGAGGCGAAATAAGCCATAGCCGCATCTTTTTCATCCGGTTTCATTTTCCCATGCAGCATGGTAACATTGTAATCAGAGAAGAAGTCCATGACATGCTCCAAACCTTCCATCAGATTTTTGTAATCCAGAGTTTCAGACTCTTCAATCAATGGATAAACAAAATAAATCTGTCTCCCTTTTTTGATCTCATCCCTACAGAAATTATAGACATACAATCTGTCTTTTTCCCTTCTGTGAGCTGTAATGATTGGCTTTCTTCCAACAGGCATTTCATCAATGACAGAAACATCCAGGTCCGAATAAAAACTCATCGCCAATGTTCTTGGAATAGGGGTTGCTGTCATTACCAGAATATGGGGTGGAATTTTATTTTTAGCCCAAAGTTTCGCCCGTTGTGCCACCCCAAATCGATGTTGCTCATCGATAATAGACAACCCAAGATTTTTGAATTTAACTTTGTCTTCCAAAACGGCGTGAGTTCCTACAAGAATAGAAAGTGTACCATTTTCCAATTCTTCATGAATAATTCTTCTTTCCTTTATTTTGGTAGAACCTGTCAACAACCGGATGTTGATTCCTGTTTTTTCCAGTAAATCCTTAATTCCATTATAATGCTGTTGGGCAAGAATCTCAGTAGGTGCCATCAGACAGCTTTGAAAGCCATTATCCATGGCAATAAGCATGGTTAATAAAGCAACCATTGTTTTTCCGGAACCTACATCCCCCTGTAAAAGCCTGTTCATCTGAATCGGTCTTTTCATATCCATTCTGATCTCCTTTAATACTCTTTTTTGAGCACCAGTAAGTTCAAACGGAAGGTGATTTTCATAAAAATCATTGAAATGATCACCTATAATAGGAAACGGATTACCATAAGACTGTGTTTTGTGATGAAGCTTTTTTAAACCATATCCCAATTGAAAAAAGAACGATTCTTCAAATTTTAATCTAAAATCTGCTTTATCAAAATGTTCCTGATCTTTTGGAAAATGGACATTTAGAAAAGCATGCTGTCGTGACATAAATTTGAATGTCTTCATCAAGTATTCCGGAAAATTTTCTTCAATAAGATTCGGAATTTCCCTGCAGATATTTCTTAAAGCATTTTGAAAAAATCTCTGATTGAGCCCTCTTTTCGTAAGTTTTTCAGAGCTTGGATAAATAGGTTTTAACCGGGTTTCGCCTTCTTTCTTTTCCTCAGCCTCAATTTCAGGATGTGGCATAGAAAACTGACGGTTAAAAACATTGATTTTCCCAAAAATATAAACTTCACGGTTAATGGGAAGCTGTTCCTTCAACCATTTAGAGTACTGAAACCATACAAGATCCATACTGCCTGTCTCATCATTGAACTTGGCCGTTAGTCTTTTGGTTTTTCCAGTCTGAATTTCCTGAACCTGGGTAATCTTTCCTTTAAACTGTATCTCCTGACTGGACTCTTCGTGAAGCTGAGAAACTTTATAGATTTTACTTTTATCCAGATAGCGGATAGGATAGAAGTTCAACATGTCTTCTACAGTGGATAAACCTAACACACTTTTGATGAGTTTGGCTCTTTCCGGACCTATTCCTTTTACATATTCTATGGAAGTTTCTAAAGTCATTTCTTATCTGAGATTCGGGAATCGAATATGGTATGAAAAATAAAGGTTCGAATTTCGGGAAAATAAAAAAGACTTCCAAACAAAATTGAAAGTCTTAGTTTATATAGCTTATTAAAGTTTAAAACTTAATGGCTGATTACTCTTTGATTTTAGATTTGAACTTTTTCTGATAATCTTCCCATTGTTCTCTGGTACGGATCTTTTTAAAGAGATCCTTTGAGATCAGCTCCAGATAAGGTTCCAGTTCTTTAGCAGATAATTCTCCCTGAAGAATAGTGATGGGGTCACCATGTTCATCTAAAAATACAGTACTAGGGACAGCACCTACATTCATATATTGAGTAAATTCATGTAAAGAATTTCGTCCTTTTTTCTGCTCTGTATTAGGATTAGAAAATGTTCTTCCAAAAATTTCAATAGTCTTTTTTTCTTCTGCATTAAATTTTACAGGATAGAAGTTCTCATTTAAAATCTGGGACAGTACGGGATGCCCGTAGGTTTTCTTGTCCATAATTTTACAGGGTCCGCACCAGTCTGCATAAAAGTCAATAAGAATCTTCTTGGGATTTTCCTTTTGAGCTTTTAAAGCCTCTCCAATAGTCATCCATTTAGTTTGTGCAAAACTAAAATTTAATAATAATAAGAGAACTATGCTTAAAAATTTTTTCATAATTTGATATTTACGTAAAAATAAGCATAATTACTTATTTTTTTTATTTTACATCCTGCATTAATTTTTTCACGAACGGAGATATCAAAATTAATACCACTCCGGCAATTATCGCATACAAACCCAATTGTTTATATCCATCGGTATAAGTGATAAGTTCATCATAGTTGGTAGAGCCTTCTTTTGCTGTAGCAAGACTTGCTCCGATAATTCCGGCAACATATTGGCCGTATGCTGAAGCAAGAAACCACATTCCCATCATCATTCCCTGAAGGTTCTTGGTAGAAAGCTTGGTCATAATAGATAGTCCGATAGGAGAGAGACATAATTCCCCAAGGGTAATGATTAGTAATGCCAATGTAAAGAAGTTCAGCGAAGTAATTCCTTGAAGGTCTGCAAATAATCGGGTGGCAAATAAAACGTAATATCCTGCCCCTAAGAAAATAAATCCTAATCCGAATTTAATGATCGTGTTCGGTTCAATTTTTCTTTTATTCAGCCAAATCCAAAGAAGACCAACTAACGGAGCAAGGAAAATAATGAAAAATGCACCTCCGGAATTATTAACACCATTTGGATCTAATCCGAAAAGATCTTTATTAAGGTTCTTTGCTGCAAAGATGCTTAATGAGCCTCCACTTTGCTCATAAATTCCCCAGAAAATAATGGAAAAGATAATGAATACTAAGGCTGCCCAAAGTTTTTTACGCTCTGCTGCAGTTACTTTAGACATTTCATAGAATAAATAGATCAAAGTCAATGGCCCGATTGTCCACATAAAATAATCCGTATATTCTGTTTTCGCAACCATGGTCATAATGATTGGAATGAAAATTAAAGACAGAACATACACACCATATTCTTTCCATTTTGGAATAGGAGCACTTTTTGTTTCTGCTAATGGATGACCTGGCTGTAAACCGATAGTACCCAATCTTCTTTGAGTAAATACAAAATTGATTAAGCTGATAACCATTACTACCGAAGCCAATCCGAAAGCAATATGCCATCTCATTTCTTCTGCGATCATATTTCCTAAGAACTCTCCTTTACCAATAGCAATACATAAATAGCCTCCTAACAAAGCACCTAGGTTAATTCCAGCATAAAACAAGGAGAAACCAGCATCTGCTCTTGAATCATTAGGCTTATAAAGCTGGCCTACCATGGATGAAATATTAGGTTTGAAGAAACCTGTTCCTACTACAGTAAATGCAATTCCAAGGAAAAAGAATTTGTGCGGATCGGTGGCCAGAATTAAACTTCCGAGAATCATCAGAAGCCCACCCCAAAACAGGGATTTTCTGAATCCTAAGATTTTATCGGCAAAAAGTCCACCTACAAAGGTAAAAGCATATACGAAGGCCTGGGTGGCGCCATATTGAAGGTTCGCTTCTTTTTCATGGAAATTAAGCTGTGAGATCATAAAGAAAACCAGCATTCCACGCATTCCGTAGAAACAAAAACGTTCCCACATTTCAGAGAAAAACAGACTCCAGATTTGTCTAGGGTATTTTCCTTTGAAATTTTGTATTTCATCTAAAGTTAAGCTCATAATGATATATGATTAAATTTTAATTAAGGGTTTTTATTTTTCTGATTCAGTTCAAAACGAATTCTGTCCTGATCGATGATTTGTTTTAATTCTTCTTCTTTTGGGAGATACAGCAGGTATTTGTTGGCAAATATTCTTATCATCCTGGCTGGAAAGTAATCGGTAATCATTTTCAACAATAAGTTTTCCAATCTGCCCATAGGTAAGCAGTAATGTAGAATTCGCTATTCGAAAAACTTTTTCGCGCGACTGTCTAATGATTTCCTTTACGGGTTGGAATAAAGAATCTTCGGAAATTTCCATCATACGAAAATAAAAAAAACCTCTGACTTAGCAGAGGTTTTATTCATATTTTGTTAATGCAGTTAGTTTACACCGTGCATCATTTTCTTTAAGACAGGTGAAAGTAAACCTAGGATCACAGAAGCAATACCACAAAGTACAACAAATACCATGAAGAATTCAAATAAGTTGTGAATCTCAAATCCTACAAAAGTAGGGTTGTGTAATGGTAATTGAGCCTTTTCAAATGCAGCAACCTGATCTGCGGTAAGCGTTACTTTTTTATCTAAAACATCCTGTAAGTTAACTCCAATTTCCTGAGCTTTCTTAAACTTATCACCAGTTGCAGGGATAAGTGCTCCTAATGAACCTGCTAAAGCATATCCGGCAGCATTGGAAATAAAGAAAACACCATACAATAATGAAGCAAATCTTTTTGGTGCTAATTTACCCACCAATGATAGTCCGATTGGAGATAAACAAAGCTCACCACAAGTTTGAATAAAGTAAAGAAGCATCAACCACTTAATAGCTAGTAAACCTGAGTTTCCTAGATCTTTTACATTGTGTGCAATGATGAAATAACTTAAAGCAATCACAGCAAGACCAATAGCTTGTTTCAGAGGAGATACAGGCTCTTTTCCGTTAGCTCTTAGCTTATCCCACATTAAGCTAAAAGGGAAAGCTAATAAAACAACGAAAATTCCGTTGAAAATCTGAACCATTGAAGGAGGCATATTCCATCCAAAAATATTTCTGTCAGTCTGGTTATCTGCAATAAACGTTAATGAAGAACCTGCCTGTTCAAAAGCTGCCCAGAAGAAGATAATGAAGAATGAAACGATATAAATTACCCAGATTCTCTGTCTTTCAATTTTATTTTCAGCAGAAGACATAATCAGGAATGCTAAGGAAATACCAGCTGCATAGATGAACGGATAGATGATTCCTTTAATCATGTGTCCCATTTCCATGGAGTTGAATCCAAATTCTCCTACCAATAAATACCTGAATACAAAGAATAGAACAACAAATATAGCAACAGTAGCACCAAGGAATGCACCAGAGAATTTTGCTGTTTGAGATTCTCCTTCTTCAAAATCTGCCGTTGAATTATTTTTTGGTAATCCTCCGATAGGTCTTCCTTCAGGAGTTACTACATATTTATTTTTAAGGATAAAGAATGTTACAGTTCCAATTACCATTGCAATTGAAGCGGCTAAGAACCCCCATTTGAAAGCAAAGATATCTCTTACCCCGGTAGTAGCATCTTTTACGTCTCCTACGTATGGGCAAATGAATTGTCCTAAGAATGCTCCGATGTTGATCCCCATATAGAAAATGGTAAATGCAGAATCCAGTTTGGATTTTTCCTGTTTTGGATACAGACTTCCCACCATGGAGGAAATGTTCGGTTTGAAAAATCCATTACCAAAAATGATAACAAATAAAGCCAGCCACATAATAAGCTTAGCGCTTCCAAGATCCGCAGAGAAAGTAGAGGCACTGATGAATAATAAAAACTGACCAATTGCCATAAGGGATCCCCCCACGATAATTGCAAATCTGTTTCCTATATATTTATCAGCTATAAATCCCCCCAAAAGCGGGGTTAAATAACATAAAGCTAAAAATCCACCATAGATAATTGCCGCATCAGCTTCTTTTATCAATAAGGAATTTACCATAAAGAGCGTTAAAAGTGCTCTCATTCCGTAAAAGTTGAAACGCTCCCACATTTCCGTTCCGAACAGAACCCACAATCCTTTTGGATGTCTGGAATTCTTATTCTCTACAAATTCATCCGGTTTAGGACTCAATGCTTCAATATTATCCATTCTATTGTTAATTTTTGTTAAGACTGACAAATATAGTTTATTTTGGGTTTTTGGCAAGGTTTTAATTTTATTTTTAAATAAAAAAGCTGCGGACCTAGTCCGCAGCTTTCTATTCTTTATAATATCAAGGGTTAATGCCCTTTTTCCTTCATAATTTTATTTAATCTTTTTAGCATTGAAAGGCCTAAAAGTGTAGCAAATATTAACAAACCGAAATTCACAAGGAAATAATTCGTCTTGTTTTCATAGTTGTACCACGTACTTGCCAGAATTCCTGAAAGTTTGTTTCCTACAGAGTTGGCAAGGAAGAAACCTCCCATCATTAAAGCTGTAATCCTTGCAGGGGAAAGCTTGGAAACGAAAGAAAGCCCCATTGGAGAAAGACATAATTCCCCAATAGTGATTACACCGTAACTTGCTACCAGCCATAATGGAGAAACTTTTACAGATCCATTATCTCCAGCCATTACCGCTAAAACCATTACCAGACATGATAATCCTGAAATAAACAGTCCTAAAACGATTTTGGTGGGTGTTAAAGGTTCTTTCCCTTTTCTTCTTAATAAAGCCCAGAATCCTACCACAACAGGAGTCAGTGCAATTACCCAGAATGGATTAATGGATTGGAATAATTCAGTATTGTATAAGTAAACTTTACTTTCAGGGTTTTTCTCAAGAGCAGCACGTTGTTCCGGGGTAATGTTTTTAAAGTAAACATCTTTTCCTATTTCTTTTTTCGTATCTCCGTTGTCATCTTTCTGAGAGCGGAATTGGTTATCATACACAGGAACTTCTTTGTCTTCAAAGCTTTTTCCATCAACCATGTAGATTCCTTCCAATGGTTTTTCCAAAGATGCAGGAACACTTCTGTCTGTATAATAATTAGCCCATCTCGTTAAAGCTGTACCATTCTGCTTGAAAACTGCCCAGAAAAACATACTGATAAGGAATACAGAAAGTAATGCACCGATGGATGCTTTTTCATCAGGTTTAGCCTTAAAGTAAAGAGAAGCATAGAAGTAAATAACAGGAACACATGCAAAAATAAAGGCATCTGTACTGTCACTTCCAAAGATATTGTTAGGAATGAACCAACCTATTGCACCAGCAACAATGGCTGGTAGAAATACTTTAAGCATGATCTCAGAAAGTTTTGTATCACCTTCCTGTACAGGTTTCATCTGTGCTGCGTGAATGTAATGTTTTCTTCCGATTGTAAAAATAACCATACCAATAAGCATTCCCACTCCTGCAGTAATGAAGGCCTCTCCCCAACCGAACTTATTACGCATAAATGCAGCAATAATGTTACAGATAAATGCCCCGATATTGATTCCCATGTAGAAAATATTGTACCCGGAATCCTTGTTCGCTTTATAAGGCTCTTCAGAATAAAGATTTCCTAAAAGGGTAGAGATGGTAGGTTTAAAGAAACCGTTTCCAATAATAATTAATGCCAGAGAAGCATAAAATAAAGGTAAATCCTTGAAAACACCCATCCCAATATATCCTGCGGCCATTAAGAAACCTCCAAGGTAAATAGATTTGATATATCCCAGCACTCTATCGGCAAGAAACCCTCCGATAAATGGAGTAAGATAAGTTAACGCAATATAAGTTCCGAAAATGTCATCAGCAGTTTTGTCCGGCAGTCCAAGACCTCCCTTCATACCGGCAGGTTCAATAACATACAGAACAAAGATTCCAAGAATCAGGTAGTACCCGAAACGCTCCCACATTTCTGTAAAGAAAAGATAGGGCAGCCCTTTAGGATGTTTTGTCTTCATATATTCAAATTTCAATTGCCCCAAAAATAAGTTTTTAATTCCAATTGATAAAATAAATAATATAGCCCTAAATGATTAATGAAATAAATATAAAAATCCCTTTCAAAAATTTTGAAAGGGAGCTATTTTTAGTTTTGAATTCTTGGTGGTGATGGAACCGGAGCTTGAATATTGACTTGTTCAACATATTTCTCCGTTTTCACTTTTATCAGACCATTGAGAAAATCCTGCAGATCCTTTTCACTAGATGCAAACTCTTTTTCCGGAGAGCCAGCACTTATTTGTGCACATGCTTTATCATCGGTAATCACATAATAATGGATAATGTCATAATCCAGATCGATGTCATGATATTTTATATAAAATATTTCCGTTCCGTTCACAGTCCTGAATTCTGTTCTTTTGATTTTATAGTGACTGGGATTCATTAGAAAACCTGTAAGGACAATGTCCTTTACATTTTTTAATGTGGCATTATTTTCTAAAGAAAAACTCCCAAAACTAGCAAACAGATCTTTATTCAATACTCCCTGAAGTGCAAATTCTCCACGGGAGTATTCATGTTGTTCTTGAAGAATAGTCCATTTTTTAGGATCAAAATAAAATCCGGCATCCGCTCTTTTGCTTTGAGCCAATGATAAAGCAGTTTTGGGATTTGTGTAAGATGTACTGTTGACTACAGTGTTTTCATACAGGCCTTCCGTTGCTTTGTTCATGAACTTCCATGTGTTGTCTGGGAAAATAATCACTTTTTGATCACCTGCTGTAAAGGCTTCCATAGTGGAAAAGTTTCCAAGGTCGCCTCTACTGGATTTCCAAGTTTTATCTTCAAAAAGCATAACTTCTTTACCATCGTTAGTAGTTGCTCTCTGTGAAAAGAACACAGACCAACACAATAAAAATAATAAGTAAAGAGCAGGCTTCATTAATTTTTTCTATAAATTATTCAAAATAAAATCTGTCATTTTCTGATACAGTTGTGGTCTTGTCTGGCCTCCGTAAATCCCGTGGTTTTTATCAGGGTAAGCCATAAAGTCAAATTGTTTTTTATTTTGAATCAGGGCTTCAGATAATTCCATAGAGTTTTGGAAATGAACGTTATCATCAGCTGTTCCATGGATTAAAAGAAATTTACCTTTCAACAGTTTTGCATATTCAGTAGGAGAGTTCTTATCATATCCATCAGGATTTTCCTGTGGTGTTCTCATAAATCTTTCTGTGTATACAGAATCATAATATCTCCAGTTGGTTACGGGTGCTACTGCAATACCCATTTTGAAAACATCCACTCCTTTTGTCATGGCTAAGCTGGTCATATAACCTCCGAAGCTCCATCCGAACATTCCGATTCTGCCTTTATCAATATATGATTGGTTTCCGAACCATTTTGCAGCCGTAATCTGGTCTTCGATCTCATATTTACCAAGATTCATATAGGTAACTTTCTTGTATTTTGCTCCTTTATAACCTGTTCCACGTCCATCTACACAAGCAACAATGTATCCTTTTTGTACAAGATGGTTGAACCACATTGTGTTACCGTTATCCCAAGAATTGGCAACCTGTTGAGAGCCCGGTCCTGAATACTGGAACATGAACAATGGATACTTTTTATTAGGATCGAAATTTTTAGGTTTCATTATCCATGCATTCATTTGATCGCCTACAGCATTAGGGATAGTGATAAATTCTTTTTCAACAAAATTATCTGCTTTCAATTTCTGAAGCTGATCGTTGTTGTTTTGAAGCTCCTTCACTGCTTTACCGTTCCCGTCTTTTAAAACATAAGTAAGAGGTTTTGCTGCCGTAGAAGAGGTTTCAATGAAATAATTATAACTTTTACTGAAATTAGCAGAATTGTTTCCTTCTGCATTGGAGATCAGCTGAGACTTTCCGTTTTCAATATTTACCTTAGAAACAACTTTATTGATGCTCCCTTTTTCAGTAGTTTGGATGTAGATTTCTTTAGATTTTGGATTGAAACCATAATAATCTGTTACCTCCCAATTTCCTTTTGTGACTTGTTTTTTTAATTTTCCATCTTTATCATACCAATATAAATGGCGGTTCCCATCTCTTTCGGAAGCCCAAAGGAAAGAATCATCATCAAGGAATTCAATAGTTGGGCTGTCAGTTTCAATCCACTTATCATCAGTTTCTGTGAATAATTTCTGTACTGTTCCTGTTTTAGTATTTACTTTTAAAACATCCGAAGCATTTTGAATTCTCTCCGAAGTAATTAAAACTACTTCATCTGCTTTTGCAGTCTGGAAAACATTCTGGATATAATAATTTTTAAAAGAACCTAAGTTGAGTGGCATTACTTTCTCTGTATCAAGACGGAATAACTGTGCCGAAACTACAGAGTTTTTTTCTCCTGCTTTAGGATATTTATAACGCATTTCTACAGGATAAAGGTTTTTTCCATAGATCGGAATATAAATTTCCGGAACCTGGCTCTCGTCCGATTTTATAAATACAATAGCATCAGAGTTTTTCGTCCACTCGTACTGTTTTGCATGTCCGAATTCTTCTTCATATACCCAGTCTGCCAAACCGTTAAGAATAGCATTTTTCTTACCATCAGTAGTAATCTGAGTGATTTTACCTGATGTTAGATCCTGATAAAATAAATTATTATCAGAAATGAAAGCTACTTTTGTGGCATCAGGTGAAAAAGCTGGCTCCTGAACAGGCTTTCCTTCGTTTAAGCTGATTACTTTTCCTGATTTTAAATCCTTCACTTCAAACTTTCCGAGGAAAGAGTGTCTGTAGATAGGCTGACTTTCCTTCTGCAAAAGGATTTTAGACTCATCATCCGAAAATATATAACTTTCAAAGCTTCCATCCACGATATTTCCTTCTTTCTGAGAAGTTTTATATGAATATTTTGCAATTCCTGAAGGTTCAATAACAAGATAATTTTCTCCGTTTTTCATAGAAGTAATCCCGGCAATACCTTTACCACGGTAATATCCTGAATATATTTTGTCTAAAGTGATTTCCTGTGCAGACCCATGATGAAATGCCGCTGCTATAGTCAAAGTTAAGAGTAGTTTTTTCATTTCTAATTTTAATGCTTCCAAATTTAATGAATCTTACTTACATAACCATATAAAACAAAAATCAGGACGCTATGCCCTGATCTTTTATTCTAATTTGCAACATGAATAGTGCCCGGGTCTCCATTGTCCGGTGGGTAATATCCTTCAGGAGCGCAGGTTGGGTAAGGAGAATTGCATGGTATTTCTTCCAATCCTCCGATCCACCAGATTCTGAGCTTACACGTTTGTCCGTCTACACATCTTTTCATTCCTGGTAAAACACCACCTTGTAGTTCTTTTAACTGTTGTCTTGAAACTTTTTTTAAATTTTTCATGGTAAATATTTTTGATTGAAAATCTAAGGTAATTAAAAAAATATCTAATGGTGAAATTTTAAAAAAAATAGAATTTGGCAGAAAAATTGAATATATATAATCACCAATCAATCAAAAAAGAGTAATTATGGAAACGAATGCATACAACCAGAAACTCAACCGATATGTATTGAACGACAGAATTGTTTATACAGGTTTTTCTAGTTTTAATGATGCACAGGAATGTGCCGATAAAAAAGGTGGAATATTAGTGGAAGTAGGGTTTAAAGATGGCAATGATAACCCCGAAATTACAGATGAAGCCGGTTTGATAGAAAAAAAAATTCATTACTATGTGTATGCAGGCGATGAGTATAAATTTATCCATTCATCTGATCCCGGATTTAGGAAATATGCGGAAGAGTTACAGAAAATTAAGGCGAGAAATGATAAAACAAGCCCAGATGAAAGGTACTTTGCCAATTTTGAACTTGAAAATATAGAAGACCCGATCATTGTGATCAAAAATGATCAGTTTCAGTCCGTAACTTCAAGAGAACGTTCAAAGTATTTGAAACATGCCAGAGTTTATGAACTAGGGGTATCCCTGCCAAAATCTTAAAAAATCATATTATGAGCAAGACTAAATATTCAGATAAAGCTCAGGACAAAGTAGGAAAAGTAATGCATGAATTCAAGGAGGGAAAGTTGAAATCTTCTTCCGGAGAAAAAGTAACAAACAGAAAACAAGCTGTAGCTATTGGTATTTCTGAAGCGAGAGAAAAAGGCCTGAAAGTGCCACCCAAAAAGAAAAGTAAATAATTTAAAATACAGATGCCCGGAAATTTTCCGGGCATCTTTTTATGATAGATAAAGATTAATTTTTTTATTGATAAAGTACTCTATAATATTCATCTGCCATTCTATCGCTATTGAACTGACCTTTTACATCATTCATGGCATTGTGCTGGATTTTTCTCCATTGGTCCGGACGATCGTAATACATAGGAAGAATTTCGTTTTCAAGAATCTCATATAATTTGTTTAAATCATAATTATCCTGTTCATAGATGCTCATATTCAGATAATCTGCTTTAGGAACAACGAAAGAGTTTTCTCCGTGTTGAGCAAATTCCGGGATCCAGCCATCATCTGTGGATAAATTGACAGATCCGTTCATAGCAGCTGTCATTCCTGAAGTTCCGGATGCTTCTCTTGGAACTCTTGGGTTGTTGAGCCAAAGGTCGGAACCTTGTTTTAGTGATTTACTTAAAGAAAGCTCATATCCGGTAAGAACGGCCATACTTTTGTGATTCTTACTTTCTTCAACCAAAGTATTGAAGGTAGAAATTGCTGAATAATCCATTGGGTAAGGTTTTCCTGCCCAGATGATCTGTACCGGATATTTCGGATTGTTCAGAAGTCTGTAAAATCTTTCTTTATCATGTAAAAGCAGTTCTGCACGTTTGTAGCCTGCAAATCTTCTTGCCCATACAATGGTAAAAACATTTGGATTGAATAGGTTTCCGGTTTGGTCTGCCACTATGCTGAACAGTTTCTTTTTTAAATGCTTTTTACGGTAATCGAAAACGGTATCATCATTTTCATCTTTCGCATTATAAAGAGGCTTATCTGCCCAATATTTGAATTCCTGTGCGTTGGTAATAGAAGTAATTTCACAGATACCGGGATATTTATTCCACATGGTACGGGAAACAACTCCGTGAAGCTGAGAAACCCCATTAGCCATTCTTGCCATTTTCAAAGCACAAAGAGAATGATTGAAACGTTCATCATCCATACCTTCAATGGCTTTTACTTCTTCCATGCTATAGCCGGAGAAATAAGTCATATCATAACATAATTTTAAATTATGCTTTTCATTTCCTGCCTCTTCCGGGGTATGCGTGGTGAAAACCAGTTTTTCTTTGACCTTATTCAGGTCACCATTGTATTTTCTTAATAAATAAAATGCCGCCGGAAGCCCGTGAGCTTCATTTAAATGGTAAACATCCCTTTCTATGTTCAGTTCATCCAGTAATTTAGCTCCTCCTTTTCCAAGTAAGATATATTGAGCCAGTTTGGTTGATTCATTAGCATCATAAAGTTTGTGGCAGATAGTTTTGGAAACATGATCATTTTCAGGGACATCTGTAGAAAGGAAAAACATGGGTGCCGTATTGAAAATTTCAGGATCAAGATACCATACTTTTACCCAAACAGGAGCACTGTGAATCTCAATTTGAAATTTTATTCCCGTATCCTCAAGAAAACTGTACATTTTTCTGGTCCATACAGGCTGAAGAGTCTGATCATGGTTTCTCGCCTGGTCATAATACCCGAATTTCCAAAGAATACCAATTCCGATAAGATCCTGCTTCAGGTTATAAGCACTTCTCATGTGAGATCCTGCTAAAAAACCAAGTCCTCCGGAGTATATTTTCAAGACCTGCTCAAGGGCAAATTCCATTGAGAAATAGGCTGTTTTTTTTGAATATTGGGGATTGATGCTGTAGGGTATTTGAAAATTCCTAAAATCCATAGAATTGCTGGTTTGTGTTTGAAAAGGCAAAGGTATTAATAATGAAAATAAACTCTATATTAATTAATGGATAAATTAATTTTAAAAATAAGCATTGAATAGTTTTTTTACTTACCTTTAAGAGTGTAAATTTTTGATAATCAAAAACTTTTAATAGTGAAAGCCAATGGCAGCATGTGTTTAATTAAATAAAAAAAATCACACATGAAAAAGACGTTTTCTGATGAAGATCTGATTAAGAATCTGAGTTTATATTACCTGAACCGGCATTTGAAAAAAAAGCCCATAGAAAAGTATCACCGTACCATAGATGAATCTCCGCTTCATGACCGTGAAAAATATCGAAAAAAGTCTGAAATTCTTCTACTCAATTCTTTTATGCATCATTTTCCTGATGTGAAATTTGAAAATCTTACCTGCGAGAGCCCGGACTTTATCGCAAAACTAAACGACAAAAAAATCGGAATAGAACTGACTGAAGTTATCAATCATCTGGAAATGAAAAAGGTAGAGAGTACTTTGAATAAAATGTTCCGTCAGGCAGAAATATTATTAGAACAGGAAGACACTACGAAATATCGTGGTGTTTATTTTTTAGAGTTCTACCCCAATATAAAGTTTGATAACCTTGAAGAGCAGGAGGAAAATATTATTAATATCTACAAAAGCATCAAAAAAAATAAAGGAATAGGTTGTGTGAAAAGCATAAGGAAATCTTTTCATCGAAGAAATGTTTTCATTACCCACGAGTATAGTATGAATCTTTTTGATGAACTCTGCTCAGATAAAATTCTGGAGCTCATTGAAAAAAAGAATGAAAAATTTCCATATTATGATACTTCAGTGGATGAATGCTGGCTGGTTATTGTTTCCGATATGAATTCTATTGCTTCAAGATATACATTTATTCAGGATAAAGACCATCTGAAAGAAGTGAAAAGTCCTTTCCATAAAATTTTTCATCTGGAAAATCTCTGCGGAAATATTACGAGTATAAAATAAGAAGTATGAATATTGACTTTTTAATTAATTAATGTATTTGTTTTAAATATCATAAAAAATATTGTCTTTTGTTATTTGTAATTAAATTATAGGTATATTTGGTATAAGTTGGATATTGGTCTGACTCAAAATGACTTAACCATAAAAACAAATATATCTATGAGGAAAATTTTACTATTTGCTTTTTTATACATTTCCCATTTTTTATACTCCCAGGCAGATTGTGCTACCGCGCTGGCTGTTTGTGGAAATTCTAATATTACTTATAGCCCTACCGGATATGGTAGTATCAAAGAAATGGTAAATTCCGGGACTTGTATAGATGCGTCAGGTGAACATAATTCAATCTGGTATAAAATTACGATTGCCACAGGAGGTACTCTTACCTTTAACCTGGTTCCTAATAATCAGGATGCTGATTATGACTGGGCTATTTTCGGACCCAATGTGAATTGCGGAAGTCTGGGAGCTGCCATACGTTGTAATGCTGCCACAGTTGTAGGAGTAGGAGCCGCTACCGGATTAAATATGACCAGTACGATTACAAATGCGATAGGAGGATCAACAACTCCCTATTGCCGATATTTGGACGTGTTACCTGGAGAATCGTATTACTTGTTTATTGATAACTGGGTCAGCAGTACGAGTAGTACAACTGCTCCTTTCTCTTTAACATGGGGTGGAACGGCCACGTTGGCCTCTCCATTTACCGATCCTACTCTTCAGCCTAATCCTTTTATTCCACCAGGCATTCCATCTGCTAATCCGGCAAACCCAAGAGAAGTTATCATTTGTGGAAATCCTGTTACATTTGATTTTACAACCTTATCAGCAGGGATTATTAATGGAAATCCTGGTTTTAGCGTAAGTTATCACACCAGTGCTAATGATGCATTAACAGTAAATAATCCCATTACAGCTCCTTTAACAGTAAATACTACAACGGTTTATTATTATAGTATAAGCTATACAGATCCAACCAACCCAAACAGCCCTCTCAATAAATGTAAACAGACGGGAACATTTAAATTTAAGGATGGATCTATTACAGTAAAAAATGCAACATTAATAGGGTGTAACAACAATAATGCAGGGACAGCTCTTTTTGATCTGACAACAGCTGATGTCACAGCAGCACCTAATGTTTTTAAAAAATACTATAACAGCATGTTTGATCTTAATGCCGGAACTAACGAGATCATCAATCCCAATGCATTTATGTCTGCTGAAGGAACAGTGTATGTAAAAGTGACTTCTGAGTATGGATGCAGTGCCATTGCAGAGATTACATTAAAATTCCATCCTGTAGTTGTTGTCAACGAAGCGACGCTTACCACTTGTTTTATAGAATCCAATCCGAGTACTGGATCTTTTAATCTTGCGGATGCTTTTGTTACCAACCCAAGCAATACGGATAAAAAGTATTACCCATCTGAAGCTGATGCTATTCATCAGACTAATGAAATTTTGACCCCTACGAACTATATTGCACCCAATGGAGTGGTGTATATAAGAGTGGCCAATAACAGAGGTTGTTACGCTATTGTTAAAGTGACTTTAGTAGTGATTCCTCCGAAATATTCTGATGTACTTAAAGATAAAACTATATGTATAGAAAGTAAAACCATTTTAGACGCAGGGCCGGGGTTCAAAAGTTATCTGTGGAGTACCGGAGAAACTACTCGAACAGTTAATGTAGGAGTAGGAGTATATTGGGTAAAACTTAAAACCGGAGATTGCTATACCACCCAAACTGTAAAGGTAATACCGTCTGAACAGCCTGTGATTTCCAATATTGAGATAGGCAGTAGTACGATAACAGTATCTGTAATAGGAGGTACACCACCTTATCAATATTCGCTGGACAATATTATCTGGCAGGATTCTAATATGTTTACTAACCTTTCAAGAGGGATATATAAGATTTTTGTAAAAGATGATTATAATTGTACTCCTATAGAAGTTGAAATTGTTGTTCCAAACCTAGTGAATGTGATCACTCCAAATGCTGACGGAGTGAATGATGTAATTGATTATTCAGCATTATCAGGTAAACAGAATCTTGTAATTAATATTTTTGACAGATATGGAACCAAGATCCATCAGGCTGATAAACTTAACAGTTATAAATGGGACGGAACAGTAAGTGGAAGAAGGGTTCCTACTGGTACCTATTGGTATTCTGTACTGTGGAATGAGAATAATAAAAAAAATACTCCTGTTAAATTTACAGGTTGGGTATTAGTAAAAAACCGGGAATAGTGATATACCATAAATAAAATACATAGATAAAACCACTTCTGCGGAGGTGGTTTTTCTATTTGATTTTTTTACTTTAGTTATTAAAATAGAAAGCATGAAAGACCTCTTTATGAAACGCTTTGAATACTATAAATCCTTGGGTGATAAATCGTTCGAGCAATTGTCAGATGAACAGATTTTTTGGCAGTATAATGAAGAAAGTAACTCCATTGCAGTCATTGTCCATCATCTTGCAGGAAATATGTTGTCAAGATGGACTAATTTTCTTACTGAAGATGGTGAAAAGTCCTGGCGTCACCGAGATGAAGAATTTGTGAATACTTTTAAAACCAAAGATGAGGTTCTTGCATTTTGGGAAAGAGGCTGGAAATGTTTTTTTGACGCCTTAGGTCAAATCAATGATGAAAATTTTTATGATACGATTTATATAAGAGGAGAAGGGCATTCTGTTATTGATGCTGTTTTCAGACAACTGGCTCATTATCCATATCATATCGGGCAGATTGTTTATATTGCTAAAATGATTAAAAATGAAGATTGGAATACACTTTCTATTGCCAGAAACAAATCGCAAGAGTTTAATACAGAAATGAAAAACAAATTTTTAAAGAATCCGGATTATGGAAACGTATAATTTTATCATTAATGAAAAAAACGGAGTTGTTTCCAGAAGTTTTATAGCATTGGATATTCATGATTTTCAGGCAGCAGGTAAATATATAGCCCAACTTCCCTATAAAAGGAATCAGAATAAAAATGATATACTTTGTGTTTTTGAAGAACAAGGGGGAACCTGTAGTATAAAACACGCTGTTTTGAAAAAACTGGCTATAGAAAATAATGAAGACAGTGTCCAATTAATACTTGGTATTTTTAAAATGGATTCAAAATATGCTTCTTCTATAAAAAAAACATTGGATCAGTATGCGCTCAATTATATACCAGAGGCTCACAACTATTTAAAAATAGGTGATCAGTATTATGACTTTACAAAATCCAGATCAGATTATAATGATTTTAAAAATAATATTGTCTCTGAAACAGAAATAGAATACTTTCAGATAGGTTCTGAAAAAATAGCAATTCATAAAGAGTTTCTACAAAAATGGCTAATAAATGAGAAACTAAGATACAGTTTGGAGGAAATATGGAAAATCAGAGAGAAATGTATTGAAGATTTACAAAAGCCATTGCAGGAAGAATTTGTTTCTAATTTTTCACCGGTTTGCTTTCAAAACAGTCCAGAAGTAAGAGAAGAATATAAACAATAGACTGAATCAATCTTGGATTATTATTAAAATTACTATCTTTGCACCCATAAAATTCAGAAGTAACACATGTCTGCTTTTCAAAGAACTGCCGCGTATCATACACTTGGCTGCAAATTAAATTTTGCAGAAACATCTACTATTGCCCGTCAATTAACAGATGCAGGTTATGATAAGGTGAACTTTGATGAGAAGGCAAACATTTACGTAATCAATACATGTTCAGTCACAGAAAACGCTGACCGTGAATGTAAGCTTCATGTAAAAAGAGCAATGAAAGCCAATCCTGATGGACTGGTGGTTATTGTTGGATGTTATGCACAGCTGAAACCTGAAGAAATTTCACAAATTGAAGGTGTAGACCTTGTGTTAGGAGCTAAAGAAAAATTCAATATTCTAAGCTACCTTGATGATTTAGAAAAATCAGACAACGAGGGTATCGTTCATTCATGCGAGATTGAGGAAACGGATTTCTTTATCGGAAGTTATTCTATTGGAGACAGAACAAGAGCATTCCTGAAAGTTCAAGACGGATGTGATTACAAATGTACTTATTGTACGATTCCATTAGCAAGAGGGATTTCTCGCTCAGATACCATCGATAATGTTCTTAAAAATGCTACAGAAATTGCAGCAAAAGACATCAAGGAAATCGTTCTTACCGGAGTCAATATCGGTGATTATGGTAAAGGTGAGTTTGGAAACAAACGACATGAACATACTTTTTTGGATCTTATTTCAGAATTGGATAAGGTGGAAGGAATTGAAAGAATCCGTATTTCCTCCATTGAACCTAATCTTTTAAAGGATGAAAGTATTGAACTGGTTTCTAAAAGCAGAAGCTTTGTTCCACATTTTCATATTCCGTTACAATCCGGATGCGATGATTTATTGAAAAAAATGAAACGTCGTTACCTGACTAAGCTGTACAATGACAGAGTAAACAAAATCCGTGAGGTAATGCCTGACGCTGCTATCGGCGTGGACGTTATTGTTGGATTTCCTGGAGAAACGGAAGAGAAGTTTATGGAAACTTATAATTTTCTTAATGAACTTCCTATCACGTACCTTCATGTATTTACTTATTCTGAAAGAGAGAATACTGAAGCCGCTGCTATGGATGGAGTCGTTCAGATCGCAGAAAGGAAAAAACGTAATAAAATGCTTAGAATTCTTTCTGAAAAGAAAAAAATGGCATTTTATCAGACTCAACTTGGAAAAACGCTTCCTGTACTTTGGGAGCACGAAAATAAAGACGGGAAAATGTTTGGCTTCACAGAAAACTATGTGAGAGTTCAGAAAGACTTTGACCCTGCCTTCGTCAATCAAATCGAATTTCTAAATTTAGAAAAAATCCTGTCAGATGGCACAGTTTCTGTGCAATCTTCCTACCAAAATTTTTTAGCAAAAGCATAGGCTCTTTGCAAAATTTCCACTAAATTTATTTTTAAACTTTAAATACTACATTCATGAGAGATAAGTTTTTATCTTGGGGAATTGTATTAGTAGCTGCTACCTGGATTGTAGCACTGCTGATAAAAGCGCATTACTGGATACCAACGCTGTTATCCGCTATTTATGCATTGGGAGTTTACAATGCTTACCAATCGAAACATGCTATTTTGAGGAACTTCCCGGTATTGGGGTACTTCAGGTATTTTTTCGAAAGTATTTCACCCGAAATGCAGCAATATTTCATTGAAAGGGAGACAGATGGGAAACCGTTCCCAAGAAATCAACGTTCTGCTGTATACAGACGTGCTAAAAATCTTAGTGATACTGTAGCTTTCGGAACTCAGTTAGAAGTAAATCATAGAAAATATGAGGGAATTAAGCATTCTATTTATGCAAAATCTCCATCAGAAGAACTTCCGAGAGTTTGGGTAGGAGGAGAGCAGTGTACACAGCCTTACCATGCTTCTTTATTTAACATCTCTGCAATGAGTTTTGGTGCATTGAGTGACAGGGCACAGATTTCATTAAACAGAGGAGCTAAAAAAGGAAATTTCTTTCATAATACAGGCGAAGGAGGGGTTTCTCCTCACCACCTGGAAGGAGGAGATTTATGCTGGCAGATCGGTACAGGATATTTTGGATGTCGTGATGAAGAAGGGAAATTTAATCCTGAATTATTTACAAAATATGCAACGCTTCCTAATGTTAAAATGATTGAGATTAAATTATCACAAGGAGCAAAACCAGGACACGGAGGAGTACTTCCGGGGGTGAAGAATACCCCGGAAATTGCAGCTATTCGTCATGTAAAACCAGGAATGACCATAATTTCTCCACCATCACACACTGCATTTTCAAATGCTGCCGGATTGTTGAAATTTGTACAGGAATTAAGAGAACTTTCAGGAGGGAAGCCTATTGGATTTAAACTTTGTATTGGTGATACTAAAGAATTTGAAGATATCTGTGTACAAATGAATGTATTGAAGATCTATCCTGATTTTATAACGATTGATGGAGCAGAAGGGGGAACAGGTGCCGCACCACCTGAATTCTCAGACGGAGTGGGAATGCCTTTAGAGCCTGCTTTGATCTTTGTCAACAGAACCCTTAATAATTATAACCTGAGAAATAAGCTGAGAGTAATTGCCAGTGGTAAAGTACTTACAAGTTTAGATATCTTAAGAGCGGTAGCGATGGGAGCGGATATGTGTAATAATGCAAGAGGATTTATGTTCTCGCTGGGATGTATCCAGGCCTTAAGATGTAATTCCAATAATTGTCCGACAGGAGTGGCTACACAAGATAAAATGCTTATTAAAGGGCTTGATGTTACAGATAAGGCAGAAAGAGTATATCATTTCCATAAAAATACCCTTCATACTTGCAATGAGCTGATTGCAGCAGCAGGAAGAAGTTCTTATGAAGAAGTAGACGCTACGATGTTTATGAGAGGAGATGAATTTGACCACCTTGCAGATCTTTATTTCCCTGATATTTTAGGAAATGTAAAGCAGAAAGCGAGAACTTAATTTAATCAGATGGCTGTAAAGACAGCTTTAATAAATAAAAAAAACAGATTAGAATATACCTCTAATCTGTTTTTTTATATCTGTTAAACTTGATAAATGTTTTGTCCTATTCTTGAAAAAACATAATGCCTTAGTTTAATAATGATAATAAAAAACCGTCTCTTATAGACGGCTTGTTTTTATTTATCATCGGTAGGTCTTGTCTCAGTTCCATAGATCTGGAAATTGAAAACAAATGATTTGTTTCTATAATTGTACCCACCATAAGGATAGTAAGCATTTCGAGCAAAAGCAGCTCTTGAAGGTACAATAATTACCCCTTGAAGGTTGTAAGGTGTTTCATTTGGTAAATCTTTAAAAGCGGTAAACTTCTGTAGTGCCTCTCTGAAACCAGGTATTTCAAAATAGTCTCTTTCTCTACCATTGTTCACTCTTACACTTTTCTTTGCATAGTAATAAGCTGGGTCAACCAATGGAATTGTGCTATCATCTATGGTATTTAAAAGTGGACTCTTAGCAGAAAATACAGAAGTTCCATTGTTATCAATAGCCAGGTAAGAATCAGCCCTACCCATTATTTTAATGATATCATCGGTACCAATTACTTTGCCTTCGCCTGGGGCAGGTTGTGCTCCGTTTCTCATGATATAAATTGTTCCTGAAGGAAGCTTTTCAACTCCCAATTGTGATAATTTCTTCTCATTATCATCAGAAGTATCAGTGGCACTGAAAGCTTTTATATTTCCTTGTGCATCCAGATAATTCTCATCCATGAATTTCATAATAGCTTGATCATCATACGTGTTTTGCACATTAATATCTGCGGGTTCCTGGTAAGCAGCTACCTCATCATCTTTTTTACAGGCGGAAAAACATAAAGATCCGGCAAGGATATATAAAAATATTTTTTTCATTTCAAAAAACTTTAATTACTTTACAAATAATATAACGGCAAAAGTATAAAAAAATATGAGAATAGATAAATTTTTATGGAGCATTCGTTTTTATAAGACGAGAAGTATTGCAGCTGAGGAGATTAAAAAGAATAGAGTTTCTATAGGAACGTCTGCCGTAAAATCATCTAAGGAGGTAAAAGAGGGAGATGTTATTAAGATTCGTAAGAATCAGATTGATTATAAAATAAAAGTATTGCAGATTCCTAAAAGCAGAATAGGAGCTAAATTAGTTCCCCTTCATATACAGGATGTTACTGATAAAGAACAATACGAATTGTTGAAACTGCGTAAAATGTCCCAGGATTATTACAGAAACAAAGGAGAGGGAAGACCTACAAAAAAGGACAGAAGGGATATGGATGATTATGTAGGCAATGATATTGATGCTGATTTTACTGATTGGGATGATTTCTTCGGAGAAACTGGTAATGAAACCGAAGATGAAGATTAAAATAAAAAGCTCTAGTGATAGAGCTTTTTTATTATCTCGTTGACAATGTCTTCAGGTTCTCTGGCGTCAGTGCCAACCGTGAACTGGGCCTTACTGTAAAATTGATTTCTTTCAAATAAATGCTTGGCAATAAATTCCGGGAGGTCTTCATCAGAGATGTTGGCAATTAACGGCCTTTTTTCCTTTTGTTTAGAAAGTCTTTCAACCAATGTTCCTACAGAGGTTCGTAAAAAAACGCTTTTAGAATTATGATTAATGATTTCCATGTTATTATAATAAACAGGAGTTCCGCCTCCGAGACTTAATATTACATTCTCTTCCGAAGCTAATATTTCTTCAAGGGTCTCTCTTTCTAGTTTTCTAAAGTAAATTTCTCCTTTTTTCTCAAAAATCTCAGGAATGGTTAATTTATTTCTTCTGGAAATCTCTTTATCAAGATCAATGAGTTTGAAATCTATTTTATCGCTTAATATTTTGGAAATGTGGGATTTGCCACTTCCCATATAACCAATTAGTGAAATTATCATGAATTTTTTTTTAACAAATTTGCGAAAAAGTTTTGAGATAAAGAAAAAAGTCATATCTTTGCACCACTTAAAACAAGAGACATTACTTAAATGAAAACTTGTTTATGAAGTGGCCGACTCGGTAGCTCAGCTGGTAGAGCAATACACTTTTAATGTATGGGTCCTGGGTTCGAATCCCAGCCGGGTCACTAGCAATAAATATTACAAATCTTGTAATTTTATTGCCTGCGTGGTGAAATTGGTAGACACGCCATCTTGAGGGGGTGGTTTCCTAAGGATGTGCTGGTTCGAGTCCAGTCGCAGGCACTGCAAAGAAAATTTTATAATTAAGAATATTTATCTATATTTATTCTTGATTGTGGCCGACTCGGTAGCTCAGCTGGTAGAGCAATACACTTTTAATGTATGGGTCCTGGGTTCGAATCCCAGCCGGGTCACAAGTTTACTGAAAAGTAAATTTTTTTCATATTAATATTTTGTGATTTGGTGTTTCAAAGGCTTCCTTCCGGAGGCCTTTGATTTTTTGCATTTAACTGAATAAAATATTTAATAATAAAGGAGATGTAATGTCTAAAACGGATAAAGCATGGGTTATATTTCTTTGATGATATGATGGTATTTCTATGTGTAAAATCCTAAAGAAAAGTATGCTTTGGAGGTAACTCTAAAGAAAAACTCTGACCAGACATGATCAGAGCTATGTTTTACTAGGAAAAGCCTTTGGAAGTAAGTATTAATCCAAATGCATATTGTCAATTAATCTCACTCCATCTACAACGACCACAATAAAGGCTCTGAATTTTCTGTCTTTATAGAAAAAATCGGTTTCCTGTAAGGTGTTTTCATCTGCAATAAGGAAGTATTCCAATTGCATTCCTTTTTGATTGTCAAAAATATCAGTTACTCTTTCTTTGATTTCAGGAATACTAACAGTTCTGAACCAGTCATTTACTTTTTTTAAAGTTTCATAAATGATTTTCGAAGCTTCTTTTCGGTCTTCATGAAGTCTTTGGTTTCTTGAGCTTAACGCCAGGCCGTTATCCGCTCTGTAAATAGAAACACCTTGTATTTTAACGGGTAGGTGTTTTTTATCAACCATTTTCCTGATTATAGCCAATTGTTGGAAATCTTTTTCTCCAAAATAAGCATTGTCAGGCTTTATCTGTCTGAATAATTCCTCTACAACGGTTCCTACACCGTCAAAATGTCCTGGTCTGGATTTTCCTTCCATTTCATTTTCCAATCCATCAAAATCATAGTGTTGACTTTCTGCTTTTTCAGGATAGATATCTGTAACTTCGGGAATGTAAACAGCATCTACAAGCCCGGATTTTTCCAAAATCAGGATATCCCTGTTGATATCTCTTGGGTATTTTTCAAGGTCTTCAGGATTGTTAAATTGAGTTGGATTTACAAAAATTGAAGAAATAACAAGGTCATTCTCCTTTTTTGCTTCTTCATACAGAGAAAGATGTCCCTTGTGCAGAGCTCCCATCGTAGGGGCAAAGCCAATTCTTTTTCCCATTTCCTTCTGTCTTTCAATGAAATCCTGAAGGATTTTTCTGTTTTTTATAACTTCCATAGTTTATTTTAATACTTATTCAAAAATACTAAAAATATCATATAATAAAATGTGTTTTTACCAATTTGCCAAAGGGAATTTTCGTAAAAAAATGTTAATTAAAATAATGTTGGATGTTTTTTTGTAATTTTGCACATTAAAGCATTTTTACAAAAATTAGATAGAAAGTTTATGCCGAATCAAAAAATACTGTATATTACTACAGAGATGTATCCGTACCAGGAAGATACAAATATGGCCGCTGTGGTAAACAAAATGGCGCTTAAGATGCACAATGAAGGCAATGATGTAAGAGTTTTTATGCCAAGATTTGGACAAATAAGTGAGAGAAAATTCCAACTTCATGAGGTGATCCGTCTTTCAGGGATGAATATTATTATCAATGACCTGGATCAGCCACTTATCATTAAAGTAGCGTCTCTTCCGGGGGAAAGACTTCAAGTTTACTTTATAGACAATGAAGAATACTTCAAAAGAAAACAATATTATTTCGATGATGAAGGAACCCCTTTCGATGATAATGACGAAAGAGCTATTTTCTTTGCCAGAGGAGTAATTGAAACCATCAAAAAGCTCAATTGGGTACCGGATGTTATTCATTTGAATGGATGGATGTCTTCATTTGTTCCAATTTATCTTAAAACTTACTACGAATCAGATACTTATTTCAAGGATGCAAAGATTGTTCTTTCCTTATACAATGAGAAAGAAGCTGAACTTGATAAAAAGATCGATGAAAAGCTGAAGTTTGATAATATTTCAGGATTAAAAGCGTTAGATAATCCAACGATCAAAAGTTTCGTTATCGAAAGTATGAACTATGTAGATACTGTTGTAAAAGGAGATGAATTCCTGGATGAAGACCTTGATAAGGCTTTCAATGAAACAGCGACTCAAAAGTCGGAGTATCTTGATGTAGATTCTATAAATCAACTTTATTAAAAAAACACATTTTTAATGACTCATACTCTTAAAAGGACTTTCGCCATGCTTCTATTGGCGGTTTTCGGAAGTGCAATTCTTTATAACTGCGAACCGGATCCGGATTCGCTTGGTCAACAACTCTTTGATAAAGATGCTGCAAAAGGTACTGAACTTTCATTGCCTATTATAGCCTATAATATTAATAATAATGACTCTATCAGGAGTGATGCGACCGGACTGCTCGCTACTGGAGGATCTAATGTAGCTGTTCTTGGAGCTTTTAAAGAAGGTCAATTTGGAATGCAGAAAGCTTCTTATATTACTCAATTGAGATTACCTGCAACCTTTGATTTCGGAGATAAACCAGAAGTAGATTCCGTGGTACTTGTGGTAAGAACGCCTGCAAATACAGCAGATGATACTTATTATATAGCTGATAAAGTAGTCGCACCTGGTGCTTATGACAAAAATGACTTTCCTGTTGGAAATGAGAAAGTAGCTGTTTCAATAGAGAAGAAAACATACCCGATTTTTAAATACGGTAAAGATGGTGATGCTTTTAAGTCTATGAAGATTAATGTAAATGAAGTTACTTCGTTCTTAGACGCTAGCAAAACAGAGTTCACACGTTCTACTGCAAGTGGTGTTACTACGGGTGCTCTACTTGGGTCTGGAGTTTTTGACGGAAATGTAAGTACTGTAACGATTACTAGGAAATCTGATAATGTTAATGTATTTGATGGTAAGTTAGGCTTTAGAATAAACCTGGATAAAACTTTCTTCCAGCAGAAGATTCTTGATCAAAAAGGAAAACCTGTCCTTCAGGATGCAGCGAACTTTACAAGATATTTTAATGGAATCAAACTTTCAGTGGAAGAAAATGATGGTTATCTTTTCCAGTTTTCCCCTAATGATATGCAGATTATTATGTATTATAAATCTGATATAACGACGAATGGTACTACAACTAGAACACCATTAAAACTTGAGTTTGATCTTGGAAATAAAAATGTTCATCTCGGACAATATGCATATGATAGAAGCAATTCTGCTCTTGGAACGGCAATACCTACATTTACGAAAAATGGTGATTCTAGAATTTTCCTTCAGGGAATGGGAGGACCTTCTATGGGGGTGAAAATTCCAGATGATGTTATTAATGGCTTGAAAGATAAGTTTAAAAATGATAAAGCTGGTATTATAGGAGCTAAAATCAGAGTATATGTAGATATGGATAATACATTTGTTAATGCTCAATCTGTAGCGGCAAACCGTAAATTTACACTTGTTCCGCTTCCCTATAAACAAGATGGTACAATTGATTATGCAAACCTTGTGTATACAGCAGATATGAATGCCGGATTCCCAATGTATTATTATAATGCGAAGAATGGCGATACTCCTGAGTATTATGAATTTGTAGTCACAAAAACGATTAAAAATATTGTTGAAGGTAAAGACGGTACTACTACTTTGGCAATCAATGATCCTTTATTGATTAACCTAGGAGCGTTTGTGAAAAACCCATCTAACAGTGGAATACCATATGGAGCAAGATATACTACCAGAGCTACTGATATGAACAGAGTAGTACTGATAGGAAGTGATCCTAGTAATGATAAAAATAGAGTTAAGCTGGTAGTTACTTATTCAACAGCTAATAAATAAAACACAATAAACATAAGACAAAATAAATATGTGCGGAATAGTAGGATATACAGGTTTTCAGGATGCTTATGAGATCGTAATTAATGGTCTTAGAAGACTGGAATACAGAGGGTATGATAGTGCTGGAATAGTTTTGGAAGGTTCAAACAATAAGTTTGAAGTAGAAAAAACAAAAGGTAAGGTGGAAGATTTGGTGAATATTTCCAAGCAATTAAAAGGAACGGCCAATATTGGTATGGGGCATACTCGTTGGGCTACCCATGGAGTTCCAAGCGACAGAAATTCTCACCCGCATTTGTCAAATAATGGAAAAATAGCTCTAGTACACAATGGTATTATTGAAAATTATGATACCATTAAAACGATGCTTACTGAAAAAGGATTTACTTTCAAATCAGAAACAGATACAGAAGTATTGGTGAATCTTGTACAGTATTTTATGGACCTTAATCCGGAAATTGATTTCCCGGCAGCTGTGAGATATGCTTTAAATGAAGTGTATGGAGCATATGCTATAACAGTACTTCATGAAGATTATCCTGGAGTGTTGGTTGTAGGAAGATTAGGATCTCCTTTAGCGATCGGACTTGGTGAAAAAGAATATTTCATTGCTTCTGATGCTTCTCCTTTTGTAGAGTTTACAAAAGAAGCTATTTACCTTGAAGAAGGCCACATGGCTACCATTTCATTAGAAAATGGAGTAGATATCAGAACAATTAATGACAACTCTAAGATTGAACCTGAAATCCAGGAGCTTAAATTAAGCTTAGAGCAAATTGAAAAAGGCGGATATGAGCATTTCATGTTAAAAGAAATCTTTGAACAGCCTAAGTCTATTCATGATACAATGAGAGGAAGACTTCTTGTTGATGAGGGAGTTATCAAAATGGCTGGAATCTGGGATCATGTAGAAAAGTTCAAAAATGCTAATAGAATAATTATCATTGCTTGTGGAACTTCATGGCATGCAGGTCTTATCGGAGAATACCTTATTGAAGAATATGCAAGAATTCCGGTAGAGGTAGAATATGCTTCAGAATTCAGATACAGAAACCCTATCATTACGGATAAAGATGTTGTTATAGCAATTTCTCAATCTGGAGAAACAGCAGACACAATGGCTGCTTTAAAATTAGCAAAAGAAAAAGGAGCATTTATATATGGTATATGTAATGTAGTAGATTCATCTATTGCAAGAATTACAGATGCCGGTTCTTACACCCATGCAGGTCCGGAAATTGGTGTGGCTTCTACAAAAGCATTTACAGCACAGCTTACTATTCTTACTTTAATTGCATTTAAATTAGGTAAGCATAATGGAAATTTAGGAAATGCTGAGTTTATGAGTTTAATTGCTGAGCTTGATGCTATTCCTAAAAAGATTGAAGAAGTATTAAGTACTACTCATGAGCTGACTCAAAATATTGCAAAAGATTTTGTAAAGGCTACCAACTTCCTTTATTTAGGAAGAGGATACAATTATCCAGCTGCCCTGGAAGGAGCTTTGAAATTAAAAGAAATTTCTTATATCCATGCAGAAGGGTATCCAGCTGCAGAAATGAAGCACGGACCAATCGCTCTGATTGATGAAAATATGCCAATTGTTATTATAGCTCCTAAAAAAGGACACTATGATAAAATTGTAAGTAATGTTCAGGAAATCAAAGCAAGAAAAGGAAAAGTTATAGCTGTTGTTAATAAAGGTGACCGTCAGGTTAGCGAAATGGCAGATTACGTTATTGAAATTCCTGAAACCTCAGAATGTTTCTCTCCAATTGTAGCGTCAGTACCGTTACAACTGCTTGCTTATTATATTGCAGTATATAGAGGAGCGAACGTAGATCAGCCGAGAAATTTGGCAAAATCTGTAACTGTGGAATAAAAATTAGTTGTAAATAAAATAAATTTAGATTTCTTCCGTTATTTCAAAAAAAATCTTAAAAGTTTCTTAAAAAAATTATATATTTACGGCTTAATTATAAAAATTAACATGAAAAGGATATTTCTTTTATTATTGTCTGCGTCGGTAGCATCGGTATCTTGTTCAGGTGGTGGCAGCTCTTCTGTAGGGAAGCCAGGAACAAAAGGAGAATTGATACCAAGAGAAAAAACGAAATCATTTGTTGCGGAACGACCATACGGAATGGTTGCAATTCCTGCAGGTTCATTTGTTGCTGGTTTAGCAGACCAGGATCCAACAAATACACCTGAAAAAGCATCATTGAAGACAGTTACTGTTTCTTCTTTCTTCATGGATGAAGCAGAAACTACCAATGCAGAATACAGGGTATTTATCAACTATGTAAGAGATTCTATCGCAAGAACTCTACTCGCTGAAGCTGCCGGAGAAGGTGGTGATGAAGGTGGTCGTAGAGGAGCAAGCATAGGAGATTATGCATACCTTGCTAAAAAAGAAGAAAATTTAACACCTTATCAAGAATATATGGAAGGTCAGGGGGGCCGTGAAGACGGAACCTATGATGCTAGCAAAAGATTAGACTGGAAAATTCCTTTACACTGGAGTACTTCAAAATACCCGGATGTAGAGTACGCAGAAGTTCTGGAATCTATGTATTTGCCTGCTTCTTCAAGAATTGGAAACGAAAGAATTTTAGATGTAAGTAAGTTGAAGTATACGTACCGTTGGGGAGATATGGATGCAGCGCTTGCAGATAACGAAAGAGGAGCCAATTACCTGAAAAGCCAAAGTATCGCGATTTATCCCGATACTACGGTTTGGGTAAAAGATTTCCACTTTGCTTACAATGAGCCATTATTTGAACAATATTTCTGGCACAAGGCTTACAAAAACTATCCTGTAGTAGGTGTAACATGGGATCAGGCGAGAGCTTATTGTAACTTCAGATCTAAATTGAAAACTGATTACAACGAAAGTCTAAAAAGAAAAAAACAAAGACCATTGCAGTTCCGTCTTCCAACAGAAATCGAATGGGAATATGCTGCAAGAGGCGGTATGCAAAATGCCACTTACCCTTGGGGAGGTCCATACTTAATGGATGACAGAGGTTGCTATTTAGCTAACTTCAAACCTAAGAGAGGTAACTATATGGAAGACGAGAAAAAAGGTACTTATACATATACAGCTCCAGTTAAGAAATTTAAGAAAAATGGATTTGGGTTATTTGATATGGCTGGAAATGTTTCTGAATGGACAGAATCTGCATATAACAACTCTTCTTATGGATTCTCTTCTACACTAAATCCTTCTACTAAAGATAAAAAGGATACTAAAAAATCTGTAAGAGGTGGATCTTGGAAAGATATAGGATATGCGTTAATGACGGGTGCAAGAGACTGGGAGAGAAAAGATTCAGCAAGAAGCTATATCGGATTTAGAACTGTACAGGACATTCCTGAAGCAGCTGTTAAGCCAAGAAGAGTTAACAGATAATAAACCAAAACAATTATTTTTCAATACAATTTTATTTAACATTAAAAAAACTAACTCAATATGTTTAAGACGAAAGATGCTTGGATGAATTTCTTCTATTCATTCGGTGCTGCAATTGTAATTCTTGGAGCTTGGCTTAAAATTACTCACATAACCCTGGGACCAATTAACGGTAATATAGCACTTACTGTAGGGCTTATTACAGAAGCGATTATCTTTATTATCTTCGCTTTCGACCCTCCAAAAACTGAAGAGTCTTATGCTTGGGAAAATGTTTACCCTGAATTATTAGATAAACATGCGAACCCAAACCCATTACACTCAAATGTAACTACTAGAAATACAGGTAACCAATTCGCAGAATTAGAAAACTCTCTTTCTACTAAATTGGATAAAATGCTTGAAGACGCTAGACTAGATGTTCAATTATTTGAGAGACTAAGAACTGGAATTGACAAGTTTTCAAGTTCTGTAGATCAAATCAACCAGACTGTTGACGTTTCTGCTTCTACTCATAAATATAACGATCAGTTGAACAAGGCTGCTCAGCATATGGAAAGTATGAATGCATTATATGCAATGCAGTTGGAAAGCGGTAAGAAACAAGCAGAATTTGCTACTAAATATGTTTCTGATATGCAGAAATCTGTTGAACATTCTGAAAAATTCAACCAAGAGCTACAAGGTTTAACATCTAATCTTAATAACTTAAATAGAGTTTATGGTGGTATGCTAACTGCTATGAAGTCTTAATTCCTAACCATTTCTGAACTTAAACTATTTAATCAAAAAACAAAGAAAAGAGAATGGCACAAGGAAAACAGACCCCTCGTCAGAAGATGATCAACCTGATGTATCTGGTGTTCATCGCGATGATGGCCCTAAACATTGATGCAGAAATCATCAGATCATATTATGACTCTACAAGAGCATTAAATGAAACCAGAACTTTAACAGAAAGAAAGAACGAAAAGATTTTTGAAAAAACGCTGGAAGCTAAAGCTCAGCAGGTTCCGGATACTTACTCAAAACCTTGGGAAGATTATAAATCTTTGAAAACCAAGATTGATGCGTTAGTAAAACATGCTCAGGATATCAAGGATTTACTGAAAAAGCAATCAGAATTTCATGATAAAGATCCTAAAACCGGAAAAGAGATTGACGTAAGTGAAAACTTTGCTGCATTAAATAACAATGAAGCTACTACGGAATATTTCTTTAAAGAAGGAGATGAAAATTCACCATCAAAAAATGCATTAGATCTTAAAGCAAAAATTGATGATGTCAGAAATTACATTAATGCTACTTTTGGTAATAATGAACAGCTTAAAGATTTAGTAGATAGAGCCAACAAATCTCTTATCGCGGAATATCCTAAAGGAAAATCTCCGAATGAGAAAACTTGGTTCCAAAATAAATTTTATCATCAGCCACTTATTGCTGCGATATCTAATTTGGAAATTATCCAAAATGATGCCAGAAATGTACAATCTGATGCATTAGCATTAATGCTTCAGGAGAAAGTAGATGCTAGTATCAAGTTTACAAGCTACGAACCAATTGTTTCAGGACCTACAGATATTCAGGCTGGTAAGCAGGCTGAAGTAAAAGTAATGTTAGGTACTTATTCTAATAGTAATAAGATTAGCATTTCTGGAGTTAGCAAGCAAGAAAATGGTAAAGGTATCATTCCTATTTCAGGAGCAGGTATCGGAGAACATAAACTAGCTGGAACGATTACATTAACAGATGCTTCAGGTAAGCCACAGTCTTTCCCTTGGACGCATACTTATAATGTAATTGCTGGACCTAGAGAAGTAAAACTTGAAAAAGGATTATTACTTTCTGCTGATAAAATGAACGTAATGTATAGAGGATTAGAAAACCCTGTATCAGGATCTATCCTAGGTGCAGATAATTCTAAACTTTCATTATCAGCTCCGGGAGCTTCTGTAAGAAATACAGGCCCTGGTAAGTGGATTGTAAAACCTTCAACAGGTACTACAGTGAAATTGACATTATCTGGAGTAGATCCTTATGGAAAATCAGTATCTCAGGTATTTGAATATAGAATCAAGAATGTTCCGCCACCGCAAGGTCAGATGAGAGGACAGAATGTATTGTCGATGCCGGCAACTTCTATTCCTAACCAATCTGTACAGGCTGCTATTCCTGACTTCGATTTCCCTGTTTCGTTCAATGTAACACAGTTCATGGTAAGAGTACCTGGTAGAGCAGCACTATTGATTCATGGAAATACATTAGGTGAAGCAGCAGGATTAATAAAGAATCTGAGAGCAGGAGATGTTGTATCTATCTTTGATATTAAAGCAACAGCTCAAGGATTGGAAGGCCAACAGATTAAAAACATTACTCCTATTATTATTAATGTTCAATAGGACTAAAATTGTAATTTATTATGAAAAAATATATTAGCACCCTTTTAGTATTAGTTTCGGGATTTGCATTTTCCCAGACTATTCTGAACGCTTCTTCTCCAGAAGAGTTTAGACAGATGAGAGCGGAGAACAAACAAAAAGTTGGTGATACTATTATTGATAAAACAGTAAAGCCTCTTGAATATGGATTTGTGGAAGACAAAGACATCCTTAAGAGTATGTTTGTTTGGGAAATCATCGATATGAATGATAAGATCAATCAGCCATTTTACTATGATAATCCGGACGGTCTTCTTTCTACACCTACTAGATCTCTATACCAGTTACTGTTAGATGCAGCTTTAAGTGGTAAAATTGAGCAGGTGTATGACGACGAAAACTTTACTGTAAAGCTTTCACCGGAGGGAATCCAAAAAAGATTAGAGAACGTTAGAATCAACGATGCTGCTATTGATATTCTAAACTCAGGAAGACAATTAACTGAACAGGAGAAAAAAGAATATACAGACGTATTTAAGACGACTACTGAGAAAGTAAAAGTGCTTAAAATCATGGGAATGTGGTTCGTAGATAAGAGAGACGGACAGATGAAATACAGACCTCTTGGTATTGCAGCAATGGGACCAGATCCTGCAGTACAAGGAGTTATAGGACCAGACGGTAAGCCAATTGCAAGCAATGATGATCTTATCGACCTATTCTGGATTTTCTATCCTAATGCAAGAGATGTTTTAGCAAACAATTATGTTTACAACAGAAAAAACTCTTCTGCAGACTTGTCTTTTGATGATATTATCAATGCAAGAAGATTCTCTTCTGTAATTTATAAATCTTCAAGCGGTTTAGGAGATGGTACCATTAAAGATTATATCCCTAAAGATGCTGATGATCAGTTAGAAGAAAGCGACAGAATCAAGTCGCAGATTCTAGAAATGGAAAATGATATGTGGAATTACTAAATTTCACTTGATATTTATACAAAACCTGAGTATTTTTACTCAGGTTTTTTTTATTATGAAATCGCCCTTTGTTTATTGCTAATCAATAATTAATGATATAGGCGATTACATAGAACCTTTAAATAAATGAAATTTCTCATATGAAAAGTGTAGATTATATTATTGTAGGAGATGGATATGCAGGGCTTTTTTTAGCTCATCAGCTGATTAAAAATAATAAATCCTTCGTGATCTTTTCCGAGGGAAGAAAAAACGCTTCACAGGTTTCTGCGGGCATAATTAATCCTGTGGTTCTTAAAAAGTTTACCACATTCTGGAAAGCTCAGGAGCAAATTGACTTCCTGAAAAGCAGCCTTAAAGAAATAGAATCCTATACAGGAGAAAATTATTTAATCGATGCATCTATTCATAGAATCTTTCATGATGAAAATGAACAGAAGCTTTGGCTCAAAAAATCGGGAAACGAAGAACTTTCGAACTTTTTGGATGAAAATTTTGAGTCTTTAAATGTAGTAAAAAACGACTTTCTCTCCGGAAAGGTAAACCAGTCTGCTAGATTAAATGTTAATGGATTTTTCGCAGGTTTATTCAATTATTTTGAAAAAAATAATTTTCTTATCAGTGAAAAGTTTGAATATGCCAAATTGAATCCATCAGAATCAACGTATAAAGATTTTAATTTTAAAAATATTATTTTCTGTGAAGGAATGGGAGTGAAGGAGAATCCTTACTTTTCAGAAATTACGGTGAACCCGAATAAAGGACATCACATAAAAGTTGAGCTCTCTCAGCCTATTCCGGAAAATATAACCATTAAAAAGAAGCATTTCCTTTTCCCAACTGGAAATGGACTTTATTTCTATGGTGGAACTTATGACCGGGAGCAGCTTCACCATCATATTGATGAATCAGCCGTTAATCAGTTAATCAATGGGTTGTCAGAATTCTATCCTTATGATTTTGAAGTGAAGGAGATCAATTTTGGTTTCAGACCTACGGTAAAGGATAGGAGACCCATTATTGGAAGACATGAAGTCTATAGTAATTTGTATGTTTTCAATGGACTGGGAGCAAGAGGAATTCTGAACGGATGTTATTTCTCAAGAGATCTTTTCCGTTTTATTGAAGAAGATATTCCCCTAGATGAAGAAGTTTCATTAAATAGATTTAATAAATAACTTTTATCAAATGTAATCTTAAAGGCGATACTATATGAATGAAAATCTATTAGGGATTATTGCAGGAGTTCTTACTTCCATATCCATGATTCCACAGCTTGTAAAAGTGATTCGGGAGAAAAATGTTGAAGATATTTCCCTGCTTATGCTTTTGGTTCTTATTTCCGGATTATCTTTATGGGTATGGTATGGCTTTGTAAAAGATGAACTTCCTATTATTTTATCAAATTCATTTGCTGTTTTGGTAAATATTTGCCTTTTGGTTTCCTATATAATATATCATAAAAAGTAAAAAAGACGTCCCCATACAAGGACGTCTTTTTATATTAAATCTAATTATTTTTTTCTTATTCAAGAATGAATTTAGCTAAAGGTGCCATTCTCGCTTTATTTAAAGTTAATGTATTTCCATTAACAGAGTAATTATCAGCGGCAAGGATTGCTTTTGTAAACTGATTTTCGATATCAAGATCCTCACAAGCCATCATGGTAGACATCCCTTGGTTGAATTTGATTCTCATCACATCCTGTTTGATCTCAAAAGTTCCTCCTAATCCGTTACATCCTGCGTGACCTTCATATTTCATCCCATTCATATCAAGTTTGAAATAAGGATTATTTTTTGGGTTCTTTAATGCAATCGGTTGACCGTTAAGCTCAGTTAATTTCCATTTTTTTCCAGTAATATCTGTTGTAGGTTTCTGTGCAGTTTGTGTCTGGCAAGAAACAAGAAATACAGTCAGGAAAAGAGCGGATAAATAGTAATACAAGCTTTTCATAAATTTTAATTTTAAATTTTCTGTTTGTACATAAGCTAATACGATGCCATTTTTGCCGGACCAGACTCTTTTTTTGCCTGTTTAAGATGGAAGAGCACCATATCTACATTCTTCTTTAAAAAAGTGATATTACCTTTAATTTCAGAGTATTGGTACTCTTCATTTGAGGCGGTATAGTCTGGTAAAGCTTCACTTTTTTTAAGGTCATAAGTTTTACCGTTTAAATGTACCGTTGCTGTATTTTTAGTCCGGTTTATAGTAACTTCTATTTTTTCTCCATAGCTGTCAACATATACATTTTTTGAAATGTCATCTGTATTTTCGGGAACAGCAGTGGTAACAGTTTCAGCTTCTTTTCCGGGGTGTTTACACGCTGTTGAGGAAAGAATTGCCAATCCCAAAAGGAGTGTTGTTAATAATTTTTTCATAGTGATAAGTGATTTTAAAGTGTTTCATGAAATATGATATTAATACTATATAAAAATACGAATATTTTTAATAAATATATGTTAATTTTTCATAAACTAACATTGTGTTTTAATCAGATAGGTTTTGTCCATTCTTTTTAAAACATTCTTCCGTGAAACAAAAACTGATTATTTATAGTAAGAATTTTGTGATTGAAGGTGCAGATGATGGTTTTTTAACCGTTTTATTTTCAATAGAATAATGAATTTTTTTTCGTTGTTCATTTGTTGTGTAAATTTTTTGCAAAAATAATTCTAAAATCAGAGAATAACAATATGCTTATATTAATAATTTGAAATTATGATAAATTTTAGTTTTTCAAGTTGATATTTTTCTTGATTCATGAGTTTGTTCTAAATAAAATGTCGAAAAACAAGACACAAGTCAATTGAAAAAGTAAGAACCGAGAAGTATTATGATATGGATGAGGAGCTTAATTGGTTTATAAACGCTTGTTTTCTAATGTATTGCATATTATGTGAAATTTCAGATTCAGGTTATTTAAAGAAGCGTTAAATTTTGTTAATCTATTATGATGATATAATAATCTAGATGTACATTTGCGACTTCAAAATGAGAAACTTTATAGTATATTTTTTAACTGGTCTTTTTCTGCTCTTTGTAGTAGAAAGCAGGCTTAACGTTAAAACGCTACGAAATGACTATTCCGGTCATGTTTCTCATCATTTACCTAAAAGAGCCAATAAGCTGAATCAGACCTATGAAAAACTTTCAATTCAGCAAATGGCAGATACCATAGACAATGCAACTTTAGAACTTGCGGAAAATGACTTTCAGCTGTCTGATGTATTTCAGGCGATTGTTGTTTTTGCCGGAGTTTTCGGTTTGGTCTATATTTTTGGATTAAAGAGTAATAAACAGTTTAGAACGGATATTCATGGGTTTATCTGGGGGATTACTGCCAAAAAGTTTATTCTGATCCGTTCTATAAGAATTTAAAATTTCATTTTTCCTAGTGAGTTTCTACCTGTTTTCAGGTGGGGAATGCTTTACGTTGTGTATGCGGTAATCATCACATCGTACTATTTTCTCTATTACCATTTTATTTCTATTCAAAACATTAACGATTTATAAAACTCTAGAATTATGATAAAAAGAGTTGCCTCAGCTATTGCACTTAGTGTCCTTTTACTGGCCGTAAGCTGCAATAAGAAAAAAGAGGAGAAAGAAGAAGTAACCACTTACCCGGTAACATCTCCGGTAGTGATGGACACTGTAATTAACAAGGAATATGTAGCTCAGATTCAATCTGTAAAGAACATTGAAGTCCGAGCACAGGAAAAAGGATTCCTTGAGAAAATTTTTGTCGATGAAGGTCAGTATGTACAGGCAGGACAAACCCTGTTCCGTATTATGCCTAAACTGTATCAGGCAGAATTATTAAAAGCAAAAGCTGAAGTTGAGCAGGCTTCTATCGAACTGAAAAACGCAAGCACATTAGCCGGAAACAATATTGTATCCAAAAATGAAAAGGCAATGGCTAAAGCTAAACTGGATGCTGCCAATGCAGAAATGAAGCTGGCTCAGATCCATTTGTCTTTTACCGATATTAAAGCTCCGTTTTCAGGAATTATCAATAGAATTCCTTTAAAGTTGGGAAGTTTGGTAGACGAAGGTGATCTGTTGACCTCATTATCAGATAATACAAGCATCTACACCTATTTCAACGTTTCTGAACCGGAATATCTAAGCTATCAGACCCATGCAGCAGACAGAGGAAGTAATCAAGTATCACTGATTACAGCAAATGGCGAAACGTATACCCAAAAGGGAGAAATTCAGACTATTGAAGGAGAATTTGACAATGAAACCGGAAATATTGCTTTTAGAGCGAAGTTTCCAAACCCAGACAAGCTTCTGAGAAATGGAGAAACCGGTAAAGTACAAATGACGATGCCGGTTCACAATGCTCTTATTATTCCTCAGAAAGCTACCTATGAAATTCAGGATCAGAAATATGTATTTGTTATTGATAAAAACGGTACTGCCAGATCCAAAAATATTAAAGTAGCCTATGAACTTCCTGATCTTTATGTGGTAAGCTCAGGAATTTCAAAAGGAGATCAGATTCTTTTGGAGGGTGTTCAGAAGGTGAAGGATGACCAGAAAATAAAAACAAAATTCCAGGATCCTAAAAAAGTTCTTCAATCATTGAAATTAAAAGCAGAGTAGTGGTCTCTAAAATGAAGTAGTATGTTTAAGAAATTCATCCGCAGACCTGTTCTGTCTATTGTAATCTCATTGATTATTGTATTTTTAGGGATATTGTCATTGGTAAAACTTCCGGTGACCCAGTTTCCCTCAATTTCTCCACCTAAAGTAAATATTACCGCAGAATATCCTGGTGCCAACAACGAATTATTGATTAAATCTGTTGTCATCCCATTGGAAAGAGGATTAAACGGGGTTCCGGGTATGAAATATATGACCTCGGATGCCGGAAATGACGGAGAAGCTTCCATTCAGGTGGTATTTGATCTGGGAACAGATCCCAACGTTGCAGCAGTAAACGTTCAAAACCGTGTATCTTCAGTGGTTAACAAATTACCTCCTCTGGTCGTTCGTGAAGGGGTAAAAATTACCCGTGAAGAACCGAATATGCTGATGTACATTAACCTGTACAGTGATGATCCAAAAGCTGATCAGAAATTCCTGTTCAACTATGCCGATATCAATGTGATGTCTGAATTGAGAAGGGTAAGTGGAGTAGGTTTCGCTGATATTTTGGGAACCCGTGAATATGCTATGCGTATCTGGCTTAAACCTGATAGACTTACTGCGTATAATATTTCAGCAGATGAAGTGATGGAAGCATTGAATGAGCAGAGTTTGGAAGCATCTCCGGGGAAAACCGGGGAGAGCTCAGGAAAACGCTCCCAGTCATTTGAATATGTATTGAAATATCCGGGACGTTATAATAATGAAAAAGACTATGGTAATATCATTCTAAAGGCTAAGCCTAATGGTGAATCTATAAGATTAAAAGATGTTGCTGATATTGAATTCGGAAGTTCCATGTATGATATTTATTCTACATTGAATGGAAAACCTTCTGCCGCTATTACTGTAAAACAATCTTATGGATCTAATGCAAGTGATGTTATTAAGAATGTAAAAACATTAATGGCAGACCTTGAGAAAAATAATTTCCCTAAAGGGATGCATTATGAGATCAGTTATGACGTTTCCAGATTCCTGGATGCTTCTATGGAAAAAGTAATCCATACTTTGTTTGAAGCTTTTGTACTGGTAGCTATTGTGGTATTCCTTTTCCTTGGGGACTGGCGTTCCACATTGATTCCTGCACTAGCTGTTCCTGTTTCATTGGTAGGAACTTTTGCGGTGATGTCAGCATTTGGGATTACTCTGAATATGATCTCACTGTTTGCTTTGGTAATGGCCATTGGAGTCGTTGTTGATGATGCCATTGTGGTGATTGAAGCGGTGCATGCCAAGATGGAAGAGAAGAACCTTTCTCCTTTAAAAGCTACGGAGGAAGCAATGCATGAGATCAGTGGAGCAATTATCGCCATTACTCTGGTAATGGCATCGGTGTTTATTCCGATTGCATTTATGTCCGGACCGGTTGGGGTGTTTTATCGCCAGTTTTCGATTACAATGGCATCTTCTATTATTTTATCGGGAGTAGTAGCCTTGACTTTGACACCAGCATTGTGTGCTTTAATTCTTAAAAATAATCACGGAAAAGCTAAGAAGAAAACTCCAATTACGATTTTCCTTGATAAATTTAATAATCTGTTTACGAAAGGTGCTGGAAGGTATGAGAAAATGCTAAATAAGACGGTAACTAAGAAAATGTTCACATTACCTCTTTTATTAGCTTTTTGTGCAGGTACTTATTTTCTGAGTAATTCAATTCCATCCGGATTTATTCCTGCTGAAGATCAGGGGATGATCTATGCGATTATCCAAACACCGCCGGGATCTACGTTGGAAAGAACCAATCAGATTGCAAGAGAACTTTTAAAAGAATCAGAAGATATTGATGGAGTACAGTCGGTTTCATCATTGGCAGGATATGAGATCTTAACAGAAGGTACCGGATCAAATTCCGGAACCTGTCTTATTAATCTTAAGAGCTGGGATGAACGTAAGGAATCAGCTGCTGAAATTATTGAAAAACTGGAAGAAAAAGCCAAAAATATACCAGGGGCCAATATTGAGTTTTTCCAACCACCTTCCGTTCCGGGATATGGTGCAGCAGGAGGTTTTGAACTCCGGTTGCTTGATAAGGCAGGAAGTGGGGATTATCATAAAATGGAACAGGTAAGTAATGATTTTGTAAAGGAGTTAAAGAAACGTCCGGAGCTGGGATCTGCATTTACCTTCTATTCTGCGAGTTTTCCTCAATATATGCTTAAGATAGATAATGACCTTGCTGAGCAAAAAGGAGTGACGATTGAAAAAGCGATGGATAACTTATCTACCTTGATTGGATCCAATTATGAGACGAGTTTTATTCGTTTTGACAGGCCTTATAAAGTGATTGTTCAGGCAGGACCTCAATATCGAGCTTTACCAACAGATTTATTGAAGTTATATGTTAAAAATGACAAAGATCAGATGGTGCCTTATTCAGACTTTATGAGATTGGAGAAAGTATATGGTTTATCTGAGATGACAAGACATAATATGTATAACTCTGCTCAAGTGAGTGGTACTCCGGCACCAGGATACAGTAGTGGGCAAGCTATTCAGGCTATTCAGGAAGTGGCAGATAAAACACTTCCGAGAGGTTTTGGTATCGACTGGGCTGGGATTTCAAAAGATGAAGTAAGCCGTGGAAATGAAGCTGTGTTTGTATTCCTGGTGTGTTTAGGATTCGTTTATCTGATCCTTTCTGCTCAGTATGAAAGTTTTATTCTTCCGTTACCTGTAATTTTATCATTACCAGTGGGGATTTTTGGAGCGTTTCTATGTCTGAAATTGTTAGGACTGGAAAATAATATCTATGCTCAGGTAGCTATGGTAATGCTTATCGGGCTCTTAGGTAAAAATGCTGTGTTAATTGTAGAATTTGCAGTACAGAAAAAGGCGGAAGAAGGAATTCCTGTGATGCAGGCTGCTATTGAAGGAGCTGCCATTCGTTTCCGTCCTATTTTGATGACCTCATTTGCATTCATTGCTGGATTGATTCCGTTGGTGATCGCTACAGGACCTGGTGCAGTTGGTAACCGTACCATTGGAACGGCAGCAGCGGGAGGGATGCTGATAGGAACTATTTTCGGATTGATGATTATTCCGGGATTGTACTACATCTTCGGGACCATAGCTGAAAAATCGAAACTGGCTAAATATGAAGAGGAGAATCCTTTAACAGAACAAACTGAACCTTATGAACACGATGGAAAATTCGAAGACTAAAAATATAATAATAGCTATTGCCTTATCTCTTGTGTTAGCAAGTTGTAAGGCACCAATGGCAACCGTCATAAATGATGAGGTAAAAACAAATATCCCTCAAAATTTCAATCAGGAAGAACAGCAGAATGCGAATAACAACAGTGGAACCACTCCCTGGAGACAGTTTTTTACTGATCCGAATCTGGTAAGCCTTATTGAAACAGCTTTAAAGAACAATCAGGAGCTGATGATCACTCTTCAGGAAATTGAAATTGCCAAGAGTGGCGTTTTAGCTAAAAAAGGAAGATTAACTCCTTCAGTTTCTGCGGGAATAGGAGCGGGGTTGAAAAAAGCTGGCCGTTATACGAGTGAAGGAGCTGGAGATGCCAGTACAGAAATGGAACCCGGTAAACCAATACCAGATCCGCTAGGAAATTTTGAAGCAGGTCTCAATGCGAGTTGGGAAATCGATATCTGGAAAAAGCTGAGAACAGAAAAGGAATCCGCAGTGGCACATTATCTTTCTACGGTAGAAGGGAAGAACTTTGTATTGTCTAATCTTATTGAAGAAGTGGCTGATAATTACTATGAATTATTGGCTCTGGATAATCAATTGGATATTATTCAGCAGTATATCAAACTTCAGCAAAGAGCATTGGAAATTTCCAAAATTCAGAAAGAAGCTGCTGCTGCTACAGAATTGGCAGTGAAGAAATTTGAAGCAGAATTAGCAAAATCCAAGGCTTCAGAATATACCATCCGTCAGCAGATTACAGAAAAAGAGAATGAGATCAATGCGTTGTTGGGAAGATATCCACAACCAATTGTGAGAACAAAGGAAAACTTTATGTCAACGATTCCGCCAACGGTGTATACAGGCATTCCTTCACAATTGCTGGCTAACCGTCCTGATATCAAGCAGGCTGAATTGGAGTTAAAGGCTTCAAAACTGGATGTAGAAGCAGCGAGGAAAGAGTTTTATCCATCATTGGAAATTTCTGCAACGTTGGGACTGGAAGCGTTTAAGCCATCTTATCTGGTGAAAATGCCGGAATCTATTGCTTACAACCTTGTAGGGGAACTGGCTGGGCCACTGATTAATAAAAGTGCCATCAAAGCGAACTTTCAGACTGCGGATGCTAAACAGATTCAGGCATTATATGAATATGATAAAACCATTTTAAATGCTTATCTGGATGTAGCCAATCTGATGTCAAAAGTTAAAAATATAGACCAGTATTATCAATTGAAATCTCAGGAAACAAAAGCGTTGGATCAATCTATTGATATTGCCAACCAGTTGTTCAGAAACTCCAGAGCAGATTACCTTGAAGTTCTTTTAAACCAAAGAGATGCTCTAGATGCTAAAATGGAATTGATAGAAGCGAAGCAAAAACAACTGAGTACAGTAGTAGACATCTATAAAAGTTTGGGTGGTGGCTGGAAATAAAGAAACATCATAATTCAATCAATAAACAGTTAATGTTTTGAGGGTTGGCTCTTCGGAGCTGGCCCTTTTTTGTTTTTGTTACGACAAGTTCTGTCGTTGTGTTGTGGTAGCTTTGGGTAAGATAAGATCATAAAAATGTAATGAAATTCCATAATTCATTACAAATATTTTGTGTTAAATCACATGGATATGATTTGTGCTAACGAAAAAAAGTTAAATTTGTGCGAATTTAAAAAGCTAATCATTAAACTCAAAAACAACACGGGAATGAAAAAAATGTATCTCGGTGCATGTACTATATGCACGGTTCTGGGTATGTCTGCTCAGGAAGTACTCTGGCAGAAAGATATCAAATCCACTACCCAGGATTTCCTAAGTCAGGTGACTACGACCATCGATCAGCAGTATCTTATTACAGGCAGCTCTATACAGAGCGATAAACTCCAACAAGGCAATAAACAAAACAACGGCTATGATTTTCATCTGGTGAAGCTGAATCAGCAGTGAGAACAGTCCTGGGAAAAGTATTTCTCAGGACAAAATCATGACTATTTATCCGCAACAGTAAGCACTCAGGATGGTGGATTTCTCTTAGCCGGAACTTCTTATTCAGGAAAAGGACTCGATAAGAAAGATGATTCCAAAGGTGGTTCCGATATCTGGCTCATCCGGATCAATGAATTCGGGGATGAATTATGGCAGAAAACATTGGGCACTTCTTCTGATGAGGAAGCTAAATCTGTTATTCAAACGACAGACTTAGGCTTTTTTATCGCCGGGAATGTCCAGAACTCTTCCAAAGGCTATGGTTCCAAAGATGTCTGGATAACCAGACTCGACAAAGATGGTAAAGAACTTTCTCAATTGATATTAGGCGGAAAAGGCTTAGACGAAGTCGAAAAAATGATTCCAACGAAGGACGGTGGAGCTTTGTTAGGAATTTATTCAAGGAGTTCCGAGGTTCGTGATATGGGTTCAGGAGCTAGAACCCGCGAAGAGAAGTCTTTAGGTGAACAATCTGTTACTCCAATAGCCATTAGCCAAAAGCCAAAAGCCAGCAGCAACTTCGGCGAAGGCGACTACTGGATTGTTAAACTGGATAAAAATGGAAAAGTAGAATGGGAAAAGAACTTTGGAGGTAAGGGAGACGACCATATCAGAACCTTGGCCTTAACATCAAACGGTTATGTTATTGGTGGTGAATCCCGATCAGAACGATCAGGAAACAAAACAGTAGGCACCCAAGAAGGTACGGATCTATGGCTGATTGCCCTTAATGAAAGAGGCGATGAGCAGTGGCAAAAGTCCTACAATTTCAAAAACCGTGATATTCTGATGGGAATGAGTGTGATTCATTCCGCAGATGACAAGTCTTCAAAAGGAATTTTACTTGGAGGTTACACTCAAGCAGAAGGAAGAATAGAAAAAGATGATGAGACCTTCTGGATGTTATATTTAGATGGCAACGGAAATGAACAATGGAGAAAACATATAACAGGAGAATCCAGACAAAAAGAGGAAAGACTTTCTGATTTGAAACTGAACAGAGATGGTTCTATTGTGTTAGCGGGAACCAGTGCCAAAGAATTAGGGAAAGAAAACTGGAAGATTGTAAAGCTTGGCGACAAGCAGGTAAGTGATCTGATTGCCAAATATGATATTAAGATCTACCCGAATCCGGTATCAGACTATGCCTATGTAGAAATCGGCTTTGATTTTAAAGAAGCTGATATTATGCTGTATGATATGAGCGGAAGACAGCTTCAGAACTTCAAAACCAAGAACAGAGTGACCAAGATTGATACTCAGGTTTTGGTGCAGGGAGCTTATCTAGTGACCATAAAAACTGATAATAATAAAACAGCGAATGCAAAGCTGATAAAAAAATAAAAAACTGATAACAATGAAGAAAATAATTATTCCCATAGGTATACTGCTTATGATAGGAACTGTACATGCACAACAAGATGCTCTAAAAATGGTTCCTAAAGTTATAGCTCCCAACCTGAATGCCAATGCCCTAGGACTATTTGATAAGCAATCTGTGAACATGTCTACAGGGACTCCGAGTATAGGGGTTTTGCTTCATACCATTCGTGTGGGGGATCTTGAACTTCCTATCAAGCTGCAATACGATGCCTCGGGAATCAAGGTAGGGCAGATGGCTACCTCTGTGGGACTAGGTTGGTCCATCAACAATTCAGGAATATTGACTCAGGAGGTTCGGGACAAGATAGATGGGCAATCCAATAATATTATTCAGCAGTATGTTAATACTACTACCATTGATGGAAGAAATGCTATTCTATATAATCATGAATATATTACACAGCCCTATACAGGGGATGATTTGGAAACCGACAATTATAATATTAACTATTTTGGGAATACAATTCCATTTTTTTACAACTATAACAATAATAGCTATATTCCCCAGCAAAAGGATGACACAAAAATTTTTAAGGGAGCCAATAAATGGACGGTCACCCTCAATGAGGGTACAGAATTTAATTTTGATCAACAGTATTCAAGTAAATCTGTCTCTTCCACTAAAGTTATCAAGCAACCTCCGTCCACACAACAAGCATTTAGCTCTCCCAATATTAATGATTCATGGTATCTGACGGGAATAACTAACAAAGGCCAGACAGCAACTCTTGAATATCTGAACTCTTCATGTGTATATGTTTCAAGAGGAGACGAAACAAATGATGCCCTGTCTCTTATAAGAAGTAAAGAAGACTTTAAGATAATAAAGGAAATTACTACACCATTTGAAAAAGTGGCATTTGAATACAGTGCCGAAAGAGAAGATCTGGTGAGCAATAGTGGTAAGGCTGATCTGTTGAAGTTCATCAAGGTATATGACAACTATGGAAAGCTTGTCAAACAGTTTCAACTCTTTTATGACTACTATGATGAAACACAATCATTACCCTCCTATGTTTCCATCGTCTCAAATGCTACTAATATTTATAAAAATAAAAGATTGCGATTAAGGGGAGTGAAAAGGCTGAATATTCAAACTGGAAGTTACGAAAATTATTATTCATTTGATTATAATTCAGAGACTCTGCCCAACAGATTTTCTGCCTCACAGGATATATGGGGGTATTATAATGGAGGAAATAATGGGGATTATATGTTTTCCGGAATCGAAAAGAAAAAACTTACAGTAGAGCCACAGTATGCCTCAATCGGCTTATTAACAAAGGTTACTTACCCAACAGGAGGTTTTTCAGAATATGATTATGAGAGTAATGTATCCAACCGTCCTGTTAATTATGATCTGATGATTCCAGCAGCCATGAATTCAGTTTCCAAGTCAATACGACTCAACAGGATGCCAATGAATTATAAAGGAAACGGAAAATATGAAATCCCATTTACGGTGGATGCTCCAATAGTTGGTAACTCCTTTAATGCTCAGGTTAAGATAAGCAACTGTCCGGGGACAGTATATTCAACTACTTGTAATTACAAGGTTATGATAGATGGTAATTGGCTTAATCCTGGTACAGGTACCTTCAATGCAAATTCTTTAACGATCGGAAATCATGTGCTTACTGCAAAAAGCAATGGGCATACAGAAGATCCTGATAATCTCGAAGTACCTTATTTCTTTTCTGTTGGAATGCAATGGGAGGAAAAAATACCTGAGACAGGTCCAATACCTCCCCCTATTTTGGTAGGAGGACAACGGGTGAAAAAGATCACCACAAACGACAATGTTAATAGCTATACCCAAGATTTTACCTATGTTAATGAAGATGGAACTACATCCGGGACTATACTTACACTCCCATTTGTGGGTGCTACGAATAGCTTTGGGGTAATCTATTCCCAAGGATCCAATCCTTTGTCTAAATTAAAGGGACAAAATCTGGTATACAGAAGAGTAGAAAGAATAGAAAAAAATTCTTCAGGCCTAGCCAATGGAAAAACGGTGCAGTATTTTAATAAGCCTATTACCCACTCTAATTTCAATAAAACACCTTTTCCTCCTCCTGATGACATAAGCCATACCTATGGACAGCTTAATAAGGAAGAGATTTTTGAATTCAAAAACGGAATATTCAATAAAATTGAAGAGGAAACCTATGTTTATACATATCCTGATAAATGTATCTCCGATAATCCAGCTAGCAACTGTATTACAATATTAAAAGGATTATCCTATAGTGAAGTTGTTAATATAATCAACACGAATAATACAATATATGATAACTTTGACTGGGGTCTTTATTCCCTTATGGCATCACCCTATAAGTTGCGTGCAAAGACATCAAAGAAATATTACAATAATTCTAGCATTAGTACTAGTGAGACACTTGATTATACCTCCTCTATGCACAACAATCTTACCTTAAAGATCACCACACTCCCGGGTAATATCGTTCAGCAAACTGCCTATCAATATGCTCATGAGAAGAACAATCAAAAACTGATTAACGCCAATATGGTTGGAATTCCTTTAGAAACCTCTGTATTACAAAAGAAAAATGTAAATGATCCGGGGAATATAATTTCCAAAACTGAAACCAAGTATGACGATCCTGCTACATTATTTCCAACCTCAATATTGTCTTACGATCTCCAAAATCCTAATCAGGGATCAACAGAATTGAGTTATGATAAGTATGATTCTAAAGGGAATATTGTGCAGTATACTAACAGATCGGGAGTATCAACAGTCATTATCTGGGGGTACAACCAAACTCAGCCTATTGCTAAGATTGACAATGCAAAACTGGAAGGAATTGGACAATCATTCATAGACAATATTGTGAATGCCTCTAATCTGGATGCTGCCGCTGAAAGAAATAATGATGAAACCAATCTGCACAATGCCTTTAAGGACTTTAGGAATAATTTGTCCGGTTACCAGATCACAACCTACAGTTATGATCCATTAATTGGAGTAAGAAGCATTACCCCTCCCTCCGGAATCCGTGAAGTTTACCTTTATGATGATGCTGGCAGACTTAAAGAAGTAAGAGAACATAATAATACCGGAAAACTATTAAAAGAATTCAATTACCATTACAAAAACTAAGACGATGAAAAAACTTATAATTCCCATAGGCATGCTGCTGATAAGCCATTCAGTCCATGCCCAGGCTACTCCGGGAGAAAACTATATCCAATCCAAGACCTATCTTGATTATAATGGAACGACCCCTTCAAAAACCTCAGAAACCGTCCAGTATTTTGATGGTTTGGGAAGACCTAAGCAGGTAGTGAATGTAAAAGCCTCTCCCTTGGGAAAAGATGTGGTTACTCACATTGAATATGACCAGTTCGGAAGACAGGTAAAAGATTATCTTCCCGTACCTCAATCAGGAACTTTGAATGGGGGGATTATTCCCAATCCTTTATCCAATGCCAGCAATTCTCCTTATGGCTCAGAAAAGATCTATTCCGAGAAAATATTGGAAAACTCTCCTTTGAACAGGCTTCAGCAACAGATCCAGGTGGGGAATGACTGGAGTACTAAGCCTGTGAAGTTTGGGTATGAAGCTAATGTTCTTAATGAAGTGTACCAGCATATGACCACTACCACCTGGGAAAACGGAGCCACTAAAAGTGGGATAAGCCTATCTCCAGCTGTTTTATACGCATCTGGTACCTTGTATAAGAATACAGTAACAGATGAAGATGGAAACCCAACGGTGGAGTTCAAAAACGGAAAAGGGCAAACTTTGCTGGTAAGAAAACTGATGGGCTCCACCGAGCAGGCAGATACTTACTATGTGTATAACGAATACGATCAGCTGGCCTTTGTGATTCCTCCCAATGCGGTTCAAAAACCTATTAGTGAATCTCTGCTTAATGATCTCTGCTACCAGTACCGTTACGACGGAAGAGGAAGACTGGTAGAAAAGAAACTTCCTGGTAAAGGTTGGGAATATATGGTGTATGATAAGGCTGACCGGTTAGTATTTACCCAGGATGCTAATATGAGCCCAACGAATAAATGGTTATTTACAAAATACGATGCATTAGGAAGAGTAATCATAACAGGTATTGTGAGTGGGAGCAGCAGAGCTTATATGCAGACAATGATTGGAGATGCAGTGATGACTGAGAATGGATCTGCCACCGGCTTTACAAAAAACGGAATGCAGATATTTTATACTAACACCAATTTCCCTTATCTTGAAACAGTCTTTTCGGTTAACTATTATGATACTTATCCGGGGTATAACTTTAATCCATCATTTCCTTCTACCATTCAGGGAGTAGAAACGTTAAAAGAAACGGTATCCCCGGAAGGGAAAAGTACCAAAGGACTTGCTGTAATGAGTCTGGTAAAAAATATTGAAGATGACAACTGGACCAAGATTTATACGTATTATGACACCAAAGGACGAGTGATAGGAACCCATTCCATCAATCATTTGGGAGGCTATACCAAAACAGAATCCAAGCTGGATTTTGCAGGACTAGCTCAAACGGTGATCATCAAACATAAGAGGTTAGAAACCGATACAGAAAGAGTCATCACCGAAACCTTTGATTATGACCACCAGAACAGACTGTTGGTTCACAAACATCAGGTAGATGCTAATCCCACAGAAATCCTTACCCAGAATACGTATAATGAACTTTCCCAGCTGGAATCTAAAAAAGTGGGTGGAATTGCTGCAGGATCTGCGCTTCAGCAGATGGATTATAAGTACAATATCCGTGGCTGGATGACTAAGATCAATGATCCTTCGAATCTAAATGGAAGATTGTTTGGGTATGAAATAAAATATCATAATCCTGTATCTTCAGCAAAATCACCTGGGAAGTTTAACGGAAATATTGCAGAGATCGACTGGAAGAATTCTTCAGAAGATATTCTGAAAAGATACAACTATGAATATGATCCTCTAAACCGTTTAAAAAATGGCTTTTACTCAGAACCTAATGCCACTAATCCTGCCAATGGTAATTTTGATGAATATCTTACCTATGATCTGAATGGAAACATTAGTACCCTGCAACGGAAAGCCACTCCAGTGTCAGGTCAAACTCCTGCATTGGTAGATAACCTTGAATATAAATATACCGGAAACCGCCTGAATCAGGTGATAGAATCTGCAATGAATGATACCGGGTATGAAGGCGGAAATAATATAATAGATTATGATGTAAATGGAAATATGATTAATATGAAGGATAAAGGGATGAATACTATTGGTTATAATCACCTTAACCTTCCCAATGCTTTCACAATCAGTAATGCAAATCCTATAATTGGGCAGCCATTTAATGCTAACCTAATGTATTTATACCGTGCAGATGGAACCAAACTAAGAAAGACGTATTCAACCCGGCCTCCGAGAGGATCGGCTAGAACCAGTATGACCGATTATCTGGATGGCTTCCAATACTCATACCGTGAGGGTGAAGGAATCTGTCTGACCTGTCGTACCGAATCTGCTTTTGAAGAACAGGCTTACGGAAATCTTGAAAAAAACTTTCCCAATATAGGAAATCCGCCAGCATGGAAACTGGATTTTGTACCCACTTCAGAAGGCTTTTACAGTTTCACAGAAAACCGTTATATTTACCAGTATAAAGATCACTTAGGCAATACCCGGGTAAGTTTTGCCAAAGACAGCGCAGGTGTTCTGGAAGTTACCGATACGAATAACTATTATCCTTTTGGTCTCAACCATATCTCAGGAATGTTTGGAACTTCTAATTTTGGAGGATTATATAGTTACAAGTACAACGGTAAGGAATTACAAGAGACTGGTATGTACGATTATGGGGCTAGAATGTATATGCCGGATATTGGAAGATGGGGTGTCGCAGATGAACTAGCAGAAAAATCAAGAAGGTTCTCACCCTATACTTATGCTTTGGATAATCCAATAATGTTTGTTGATCCAGATGGTAGAGAAGCACAAGGATGTTGTGGTAATTTATGGAATCTTGCCAAAACTTATTACTCTGGAATGTATCAGGGTGCAAAAGGTGTGGCAACAGAAACTTATCAAGGTGTTAAACAAATTGTTACTGATCCAGGAGGAACAGCGAAATCAATATACAATAATTCAGGGAGTATTCTAAAAGCGGGTGTTAATAAAGGAGTAGGTGCTGTCGCTACTGCAATATCAGCTCCAGCAATTGCTGTGGATAGTTTTAAAAAAGGAGATGCAACAGGAGCTGGAAAGATAGCAGGAAAAGCTTTGGCTGAAATGGCTATAATTGCTGGTACGGAAGGAGCTGGAAGTGCTATTAAAGGTAGTATTACAGCTGCTAAAACAGCCAGAACAATAAGTAAACTTGGTACTGAAGTAAACACTACTGCAGCTGAAATGTTTAACGCTGGAAAAGCTCCAGCAGCTATAGTTGGAGCAGAATTAAATGGAAAAACAGCTATAGGGATAAGTGGAGCCCCACCGTCTACGATTGCTCCACAGTTGGAAGGTGTTGTGAATGAATTAGGGGGGCTTGGTACGAGGACAGCCTCTGGAAATCCGGTTGGATGCTGTGCTGAGTTTAATGCCGGAAATGAATTATTATTAAATAATCCTTCCGCTACGGCATCACAAGTTAATTTTACTGAAGCAATAAGGCCAAGAACTGGAAAAGTTGTACCAATGTGTGATAACTGTAAAGCAACTTTTGGGAAATAAAAATATTATTATTTATGTACACAGAAATAGAACAACAAACCTTAGATATAGATTGGTTTTTTACAGATGGTAAGTATATAGGGTTTATAGCGTCTGGAGCTGGTAGATTACCTGAATCAGTAGCGAAATCATCGGAAAATAATGAAAGACTAGTGTCATATTTTAGAAATTTACAAGAAATATCGGAGGTAATAGTAAACCCAAAACTGAATGATTTATTGATCGAAATATTTGGCACAGGTGCTGATGAAAGATATTTACACGATTTTGTTTCTATGACCAAAAAAGGATTTTATTCTTTTGATAAAACTAATTTAAATAACTTTCTTGACTATGATTATCATTTAGTAACAAGCCCTATGAATCCTTTGACTATAGATGATTTGCCTCAGGATATATTAAATATTATTCTGCAAACTAAGTATTCAGATGGGATGAACAATATTATAAATATTGGTAAAATAAACTAATGATTACAAAGTAACAGATTTTGAGTAGATAACACAATAACCACTGCGACAGCGGTGGTTTTTGTATTGTTCTGTTTTGTATTAGGAAACAGAATAATACAAATAAATCTTTAGGATAATGTTTAGGTATAGAATAAAAGGACTGAATTTTTTATATTTGTGGTAATGAATAAACCTCCCGCTCGCGCGAGCATCATGCTCGTGTCCTCAATAACAAAAAAGCCATTGCTAGATCAGCAATGGCTTTTTTACATGGCTTAGAAAATCTTTATATTATTAAAAATATCTCCGCTGGCGCAAACATTTTGCTTATACCAACATAAAAAGAAAACCAATATATTCATTAAGAACTCATTACACTCTATTTTTTTAATAAAAGAAATTTATATTCTTTAACTTTGTCTTTTTCAATAGCGAACATTTCTTAGCATTGAAATTCATACCAACCCAAAAATAAAATCATGTCAATTACCAACGACGATCAATTAATCGGAATGCAGAAAGTGAGTGAAGCGGTTGCTTATACCTTGAAAGAGATGAAGCAATACGCTCAGCCAGGAATGACCACAAAGGAGCTTGATGAATATGGTGCCAAAATACTTGCTGATTTCGGAGCTAAGTCTGCACCTTATCTTACCTACGGATTTCCTGGATGGACTTGCATCAGTGTAGATAACGAATTTTGCCACGGGATTCCCACAGATCAAAGAGTTTTGAAGGAAGGTGACCTCATTAACATAGATGTTTCTGCAGAGCTCAACGGATATTGGGCTGATAATGGAGGATCCTTCGTGATTGGGGAAGACATCCATCAGCATCAGACATTGGTAAATGCTTCTAAAGATATTCTTCAAAAAGCAATTGATAATATAAAAGGTGGTGTGAAAATAGCAGATATCGGATTTTTAATGGAGACAGAAGCAAAGAAAAAAGGCTTTAAAGTCATTAAAAATCTTGGCGGACATGGTGTAGGAAGAAGCTTACATGAGGAGCCCGATGAGTTATTGAATTATAAAAACCGTTTCGATACCAGACGTTTTAAGAAAAATTCTGTAGTGGCGATTGAAACATTTATCTCTACTTCCTCAAATCTTGCTGTAGAATTAAAAGATGGTTGGACGATGGTAGGGAACAAAGGCGGCTATATGGCACAACATGAACATACCATTTTAATCACTGATGGAAAGCCTGTCATTTTAACTGAAATGAATGGAATCTTGAATTAACATATCATCTGTTTATTAATATTTTATCCCAACTACTGAACATATTTTAATTATTAATTCTGTTTATCCAATAAATGGAAGAGTAGATATTTTGTCTTTAACGTAGAAATTCCTCAATTAAAACATATAAAAATGATCAGTGAAAAGAACTTGAAGGTTATCGAAAATTTCATTCATTTATTTGATAGCAATATCTATCGTAAAAAAGAAATATTGATGGATATCGATCAGGTGCACCGTGACTTATTTTACATTAAAAAAGGAGTGGCCAGAATCTTTTACTATGACGATAAAGCACAGGATCATACCCATTGGATCAGTTCAGATCATAGTTTTATAGCTCTTTTTTCAAGCGTATCGTCTGGAAAGGCAGTTCCATTTGGAATTGAAGTCATTGAAGATCATAGCGAAATATTCAGATTGCCTTACCGTCAACTTCTTGAGTTGAAATTAAACAATCCCGAAATGCAGCAGTTTACGGAAGATTTATTTGCTGAGAGTTTAATCACGATGGGCTGCAGGCTGATGGATCTTCAAATCAAAACTACAGATCAGCGTTATGATGATTTTGTGGCTGCTCATCCGGAATGGCTCCAGAGAATCAATCTTGGATATATTGCCGGATACCTTGGGATGACGCAACAACAACTGAGCAAAGTAAGAGCTCAACAGAAATAATCCTTTTTTAATCCAGGTGAAAAGAAAAGCTAAACTTAAAAACTAATTTCGAAAAAGTTTAGCTAGCAAGGTATTGCTGAAAGAAAAATACAGCATACCATTTTTTCACCAAAATAGAAACATAATGAAAAAAGGAACATATCAATTGCATGATGAAGCCAATTTTAATTTTCAACTGAACAGAACCTTAATGTGGGGAAATGGAGATCTGGAAGAAATCAAAACAATAGCATCCAGAATCAATACCACAGAAGATTGGGTAAAGGAAATGAGTTCTCTTGCTAAAGAAGCAGAAGCCAATAAACAGATTCCTAAAGCTATTGGGTATTACAGGATGGCAGAGTTTTTTAAAGCAGATGGAACCTCTGAAAAATCAAGATTATATTCCAAATCAAAATCTTTATTCTACGAATATCACAAAATCATTTTTGAAAAGGAAATCAGAAGGGATGAGATAGACTATGAAAATGGAAAATTACCCGTTTGGATCTGTCTTCCCCAAGAAGAAATAAAAGATACTGTGATTATTCATGGGGGAAATGATTCCTACATGGAAGAATTTTTACCAGTAGTTCAGCGTCTGGTATCTGAAGGAATTGCAGTGTACATTTTTGATGGTCCAGGGCAGGGAGGGGCTTTAAGAGAATCCGGAATTTATTATACCCATGAATGGGAAAAGCCTATTAAAACTATTTTAGATGCCTATCATTTGGAAAATGTAACTTTAATTGGGTTGTCTTTAGGAGGAATGTTGGCACCGAGAGCTGCTGCATTTGAAAATCGTATTCAAAGAGTAGTAGCTTGGGGAATTATGCCTAGTTTTTATGAGGTCATATTGACTAAAGTTCCTCATGAATTAAGGATGTTGATGGATGCACAAGAAAAAGAAAAAGTCAATGCGCTTATTCAAAAGAAAATGGATGTTGATCCTCTGGTGAAATGGGCAATGCAGCACGGAATGTTCAGTATGAATGTGGAAACACCTTATGATTATATCAAAAAAGCTCAACATTTTGAAATGGAAAGTATCGGACTAAAGATTACCCAGGACTTTTTACTCCTAGGTTCCAATGAAGATCACTTTATCCCCGTTGAATTATACAAAAGAGTGATTGATGCTTTACCTAATGTAAAGTCACTTACCTATAAAATGTACACCAAGTACGATGGGGCTGAAAATCATTGTAATCTTGGAAATACAGAGCTTGTTTTGAGTGATATTATCCATTGGATATTACAGGCTAGAAATAAATAAAAAGATACTTTTTGTTTTAAAAACTTAAGGTTGTTTCTTAGGAAGCAGCCTTTTTTTATAGGTTAACAATTGAAACCCTTGGCTTTAAAATTGTTAATAAGCAAATACTTTCCTATATTTAAAGAACCAAACCATTCAGAAACTATTCACTATGAAAAAAGTTCTTTTAGCCATTCTGGGAATTCTCGTTATTCTTGCTGCTGTCGTATTAATTAAAACTTACACCTATCCTTTTAAGAAAAATCCGTCAGGAGCAGGGGAAGGATGGAAGCCTGTAAAAAATGACTCCGCAGTGTCACGATTTTCTGGAGGGATAAAAATTCCTACCGTTTCTACCGGAAGTTTAGGCGAATTTAATTATGAACCTTTTGACCGGTTTAAGGAATATTTAAAAGCTACTTATCCATTAGTCTATCAAAATACTGAAAACGTAGAGATTAATAAATACGGATTGGTTTTCAGGCTTAAAGGAAGTAATTCAGCATTAGAACCTATATTGTTTCTATCTCATATGGATGTAGTTCCTCCGGGGGATGCTGATATTAAAAATACCGCTGAAAATATCTTCAGACCGGATGATAAACCATCAGAACCTGTGGCCAAAGTTGCGGAAGACTGGGATTTTTCCCCTTTTTCAGGAGCTGTTGCTAACGGGAGAATTTATGGAAGAGGAGCAATAGATATGAAAGGAATGCTTTTCTCTTTAATGGAGTCTATGAATAACCTTATTAAAAGCAAACAAATTCCCCAGAGAGATATTTATTTAGCCTTTGGTTTTGATGAAGAAGTGGGAGGAAAGAACGGCGCTATGCAGATTGCAGATTATTTTAAGAAAAAAGGGTTGAAGTTCGATGCAGTATATGATGAAGGCGGACTGATTATGCGAAAAGGAAATGTAGCAGGGGTAGAGGCTGATGTTGCTGTAGTAGGTTGTGCTGAAAAAGGATTTCTTTCTGCCAAAATAAAAGTAAAAGGATTGGGTGGGCATTCCTCAATGCCTCCTATGGAAAGTGCTATCGGAAAAGCTGCAGTCATTATGCAAAGACTGGAAGACGATCAGATGAAACCGGAGATAACTCCATTAATTAAAGAATTTTTTGATAATATTGGCGGTGCTATGCCTTTTACGACAAGAATGGCACTGGCTAACCAATGGCTTTTAAAACCGGTACTGATCTCGCAGCTTACCAAAAGTAATACCACCAATGCATTGGTACGAACTACAACAGCATTAACGATGATGAAAGGAAGTGACGGAACCAATGTACTTTCTCCCGAAGTCGAATTTGTGGTCAACTTCAGGCTTCTTCCCGGAAATACTGTAAAAGATGTTAGAGATCATATTGCAAAAGCAACCAAGGGTTTTGATGTTGAAGTAGAGGAAATTGATAATACAAGAGAAGCATCAGCAATATCTTCATCGAATACCAAAGCATTCAAACTGATCGAAGCAGGAGTAAAAGAAATTTATCCTGAAGCCATTGTTTCCCCTTATCTCACCATGGCCGGAACAGACGCCGGGAAATATGAAATTGTAAGCAAAAACGTCTACAGATTCATGCCGATCAGAATCAACAGTGCGGAACAGCAAAGCATCCACAGTACCAATGAATATCTAAGCATAGAAAACTATCTGAAGATGATCCATTATTTTGAATTTATGATGAAAAATTATGATAAGTAATGCGGAGTTCGTGGAGAATAAAAAAGTAATCGTAAACTCTGTTACTAACAAAATATTGACAAGCTGAAGCGACTTGAGCATATAGTATTAACATTTATGCTGATTGTTGATTACAATCTTTTAGCCTGTCTCTATTTTCTTCTTTTTCAAAAAAAATATTATGCGTCAAGTTTTGTCGCATTACGGTAATAGCTTTGTCATATCAAAATTACAGAGCTATGGAATTGCCACTTTACTTAAACTTTAACGACTTTGAAAACCATTATTACGATCATCTTGAAAAATGGTTTGAAGAATATTATAATGCTAGTGAAGCAGATTACCTGAAAACGTTGGCAAGTATGTATAGTCCTTATGTATACTACAATTTTGCTGATGATAGCCTGCAGGCAGATGCAACCATTGAAATCAAAGACTGTTTCTTCCCTTATCATGAGAAAATCGGGATTTCTTTCTGTACAGGTTGTGAAAATGGTACCTCACCCAAAAAAGGAATGAATCACGTTTTTGAATGGAAAAACATTTCCATGATGGAATACGCTCAGCATATTTTGGACAAGATCAATCGCTATTGCTCAAAAAATAAAGAAGCCCTGAGTGGCAGTAAAAATATCCTGGATTACATCAATGATTATGATATTGTGACTTCCCGCGAAGGAGCAGGATATTGTATCAGCTATAACAGGCATCAGATGACCATTCCTTTTCTTAAGGCTTATCTTCCTTATTATGGACAGACGGTAGACATGGCACTATATAGGGATTTTATATTTTCCATTGTACAAATTGCAGAGTTTATTGATCAGAAATTAAAAACTATTCAGGCTTTTGAACATACCATTTATGCCCAGTCAAGAGCCGAAGCCAAATTCAAGGTGCAGATGAGCCGCCAGTTTCTGACCCTATGCAATTAAAATTTTACACCAACATTCATACTTAATTATATTGCGGAGAATCTATATTTTCCAACGAAAATCCCAGCCATTACTGACTGGGATTTTTTATATATAAACTTAATCAAGGTGATCCTGATCCGTTGTCTCTTTCTTTTTATAAGGAATGTTCCATATGAGGTCTGCCGCAATATAATGAACTCCTCCGTGCTGAATACTTTTGCTGCCCCTTATCAGATCATCCATATAACCGATATCCACTGTAAAAGGAGAATTGGGAATATTGAACATATAATAAGCAGCCAGCCGCAATTCACGGTATCCAAAAGAGTTCCAGTGTTGGTCATGCTCATTGAGATGACTAATGGAAAACAATGCTTCAGCACTTAATGCCAGTTTCTGATTATTCTTAGGAGATAGGTTATAGGTTAACTGGCTTTTGATCCGGGTTCTTAATTGAAAATCTTCATCCACTTTATGAAAATCAGCATCAAAGAACTTTCTGAATTCCTGTCGAACCGTATTTTTAAGCTTTAGTTTTTTCCCAAGATCAAAAGTATAGGCATAGCGTCCATAAATTCTGAATTCCTGTTCTATACCTTCTTTATCATAAGGAGCTTCTTTTTCATATTCAGGCTGTCGGCGGTAGCTTAAAGCATAACTGTATTGCTGATGAGGTGCAAAAGAGTGATAAAACTCGTGATTTAATACAAAAATAGCCTGTTTTGCAAACAAATTATTGTTATCCAGAGTACTTTTACGTCCTATCGCAACATAGCTCATCGTTTGTTTCTTTCCTAAAGAATCGAGATTACGCTTCACACCAAAAGCTGACCAAAAGGCGGTCTTGGCATCGCCTAATCCAGGCGGACTGATCTGTGCCTTTACTAGGCTTCCTAAGCAACCTGTTATACCTAAAATAATAAAAATTTTTCTTATACCGAACATCATGATAACTGCTTTACGATTACTATTAATACCTGCGAAATCATAAGGTTAGATAAAAATATCAGTGATACGCAGAGAAAATATGTGGTCAAAACAAATTTATGAGACTTTATGAATAGAATGTTTATTCAAACATCTTAAATACTGTTTAAAAACATGACAAAATAACCACCTGATTTAGGAAAGATTTAGGAACAATAAGCATGCTTGATAAATATTTGCAGGATTAAAATTTTATTCAATTCCGAATTTTTCCTTTGAACAATCAATGTAAATTTTATGGTTTAAAAAGATCTTATTACCCAACATTCCTGACATTCCTGAAAACTTCATCAACATATATTGACTTTGGGTAAATCCCTCCACGTAAGTTACTTCTCTCAATGGAAGATCTTTATTGTTAAACCGGATAGTGCTATGTGTTCTTGTAGTATATGTTGTTAAAATATTTGGCCTTGATTGGGCTTTTTCTATTATAACTTGTGATTGTGGTAGTCTTAAACTTTCCCAGTTTTCTTTATTCGTCAGCAATTCATAAGCACTTGTTCCGGAATCATACAGAAACTTTTCATCTTTTCCTTTTAAATTTCCGTGAATAACAATTTTCCTCTTTGTAAATTTAAAATCAATAAGAGTATTTTGAAACTCATCTGGTTCCTTAGAGAGATTGAAAACAACATTATTATCCTTGAAATTAATCAAAGTCTTTCGATCTTCAAGAATATCAGCGCCAAGAGTTCCAATGATTTTTGCAGGATTATTTTTTTTCAAATTTTTTCCTGTATTGGATATTTTGATTTTGTGTGACGTAATTTTTGTTTTGCCAATATAAAATGAGGTGATAGCCTGCTCATCTTTGGGGGTAATCCCTTTCAGTAATGGTATCGCTTTATTATAAAATTCTGTATAAACAGCTCCCGTATCGAATTGGAGATAATAAGTAATAGTGTCTTTTGGGAAATGTATGGGAACAAGCAATGCGTTTTTATCTTCTCCGATCCATTTGATGGGGATTGGTCCACTTTCGTTGTCTACTCTTAAGTAATTCTTTTCTGGAGTAAATTTTTGGTTAAAATAGAGGTACCCGCCTAATCCTGTAATGGCAATGATAATTAAAATATTTAGCGCAATTCTCTTTAGTATTTTCATGCTGATTTTTTATGCAAGATTCGGAAATCCCTTATTATTTTTACATGAAAACAATGCGACAATTTTACGACATTTCTATGTCCTTGTTTACAAGAAGCTGGTTTTCAATTTTATACTTAACTCTTGGGTTTTGTTCAGGCTGATTCCATTCTTAATGATAATAAATAATTTCAGCCCTAAAAATAGGATTAAAGGAATGATAAAAAGTGGAAATTTAAACGAAAATAACTTTTGAATAAACGGACTGATAATCATTAAAACCGAAAAAATTACCGATATAATAATCTGGATACAAAGGATGTTTTTTCCAAGTTCCCTGTTTTTTAAATCCTTCGTCTGATAGGTTAAAACAGCTGGAATAATAATACCTCCATATGGTATAATAAGACCAGCCAAAGCAGAAAAATTGATCTTTTTAGCTCTTTGGACATCAGCTTGTTCTTTTGCTGTTGTAATAAGATCTTCCGGTTGAACATTTAAAGCCTGGGCAAGTGCTTTTAAGGTAAATCCTTTTAGAATATTTCCGGCTTCAATTCTCTGAACTGTCCGAAGAGAAAGTCCCGAACTCTCAGCAAGTTCATTTTGAGTCATATTCATACGCTCTCGTAAAACTTTAACCTGGTTTTCCATGATTTGTCAACTATAACTGTCCTGCTAATTTAAAAAAGGAAAAAATTTTGATGTCAATAAACTTATAATTTAAATTCTTCAATTGTGGATAACTTGTTAATAAAATATTGATAAAATGTGAATAAGTCCATTTTTTATTTAAAACATCTCGTAAACCTGCTTTTGAAAGGGATAATGAAATTTATAAATAGAAATGTGATATTCATAAATATCTATTTTATTAAGATATTTTTAAAAGAAGAATGATGATTTTTATCTTTTATTTAGAATAATTCAAATTAATATTGCGAGAAAAATTGTTTATCCTTTATTTTGCATTTTTATTTATAATTATTTTAAATAAGGCTGAAAAAATGATACGATCAAGTGAATGTGAACTTCTGATGAAGTCAATAACCCATGCCCATGAAGCAGAACAGGATGATGTTTTAACAAATAAGATAGTACAATGGTCTAAACCATTTCTGATTTTCTTCTTTTCCCTAATAAGTTTAACTCAACTCTATGCGCAGGATCTGCAAGGTGGAATAACCGGTAAGGTCAATATGGTGGACGGACAGCCTTTAAGAGCAATCTCCGTCTCATTATTGGAAGCAGATCGCCAGACACTGACAGATGATGAGGGATACTATCGTTTTACCAATATAAACGCAGGCTCCTATACCCTAAAACTACAAATCTTAGGATCTAAAGAAATACGTATTCCTGTTGAGGTAAAAGCAGGAGAAAGTACCATACTGGATTATCAACTTACCAAAGAAAATATTCAGGCCATACAGGAAGTGGTTATCATGAAAAATGTCAACAGATTTTCTAAGAAAGAAAGTGGGTTTGTTGCAAGACTGCCTTTAAAGAACCTGGAAAATCCTCAGGTGTATAATACGGTCACTAAGGAACTTTTTCAGGAACAGGTTGCTGTAGACCTTGGAAGTATTTCTAAAAATGTACCGGGAGCCGGAGTTCCCATGATTGCGAATCAGGGAAGAGTGACATTCCGTTCAAGAGGATTTGAAACGGAGCCTAATGCAAGAAATGGAGTAGCCGGAGCTGCTTTTTCAGTGATAGATCCTGTCAACTTAGAGCGTATTGAAGCGATAAAAGGACCTTCTGCTACTTTATTCGGAAAGAGTGTGGCTAGCAGCTATGGTGGTGTGTATAACCGTGTAACAAAAAAGCCTTACAATAAGTTTGGAGGTGAAGTGGGATATGTTGGCGGAAGCTGGGATTATAACCGATTGACAGTAGATGTAAATACTCCTGTGAATAAAGACAGAACAGCACTTTTCCGTCTTAATGCTGCCGGAACATTTGAAAAAAGCTTTCAGGACTTAGGGTTTACGAACTCGCTGGCAATTGCCCCAAGTTTTTCTTATCAGATCAACGATCGTATGTCGCTTCTTTTGGATGTAGAGTTTAATCAGGCAAAAGGAACCTCAGTAGTGCGCTTTAATCCTTATACAGGAAGCAACAAAACTCAGTCTATTGCAGATATGAAGTTCTCTTACTATAAAAATTTCCTGGGTGATGATCTTGCTTATGAAACGCAGATGATGAATATCTTTGCTCAACTTAATTATAAAGTATCAGAAAACTGGACCTCCCAGACGATTATATCCCGTGCAAGGTCTACAATCAATGGATATATTTCTGCCATTAACGGGAAAACAGATTCTACCGCAAGTGCTCAGGTAATGGTAGGAACTACTTCATTTATCGCAACGAATATTCAGCAGAACTTTATCGGAGATTTCCATATTGGACGTTTCAGAAACAGAATGGTTGTAGGATTGGATTACTATAATAATTCTAATCATTTTGACCGTTATCATACCAATACAAAGGTATTTAACTTTGTTCATCCATCGGCGGATTTTAGAGTCAACCGTAATACAATCGATGCCCTTACTGCAACTTCTGTTGTTAGAAAAGAAAATAACAGTGACAATACCTATGCGGCCTACGTATCAAATGTCTTCAATGTAACAGATCAGTTGATGGTAATGACCAGTTTGAGGGTAGACAGATTCCAGTTTAAGGGTGTTTACGACATTACTACAGGTCAGATAAAAGGAGGTTTAAGTAACAGTGGAACCCAAGCAGGGCCTTATGCGCAGACAGCACTTTCTCCTAAGCTGGGACTTGTATATGAAATACTGAAAAATAAAGTTTCCCTGTTTGGAAACTATATGAACGGTTTCAATAATGTAAGTGGGGTAGATATTAACGGAAATTCATTTAAGCCTGAATATGCCAACCAGTTGGAATTTGGGGTAAAAGGAGATCTTTTCAATCACAGACTTGTGGGAACATTGAGTTATTACAATATCCGTGTTGATAATATTTTGAGAACCAATCCGGATGACATCAACTATTCTATACAGGATGGAACTCAATTGAGTAAAGGATTTGAAGCAGAATTAACAGCCAATCCTTTTGATGGATTGAATATCGTAGCAGGATATGCTTATAATGATAGTAAATTTACAAATGCCAATCCTTCTGTTAATGGGCTAAGACCAGCATTATCAGGTCCGGCAAACATGTTCAATTTCTGGATAAGTTACAGAATTCCGCAAGGAAAATTAAAAGGCCTTGGAATAGGAGGAGGAGGAAATATGGGATCATCTTCCTATCAAACCAATACACAAACAGCTAAAGTCATTATTCCGTCTTATACAATGCTAGACCTTGGAATTTTCTATGACCAGCCAAAATATAGAGTAGGATTGAAATTTGATAATATCACTAATGAAAAAGCTTGGTCGGTGCGTTTAACGCCGCAGGCACCAGCTCGTTTCTTAGGAAGCGTTTCACTGAAATTCTAAAATAAGTTTTTAATAATTGATGATAAAAAAGTCCCGGATTCATAGATCCGGGACTTTTATTTATATTGATTTTCTCAACTTTTTATCTTGATTCTATTCATTACTACATTTTGTATCTGATATAGCTTCGATCTTCTTAATTAATCCAAAGACAATAATTATTACGGTATCTTATCTTCGAATAGGAAGTTCCCAGAAATATTCCTGGAGTAGTATCCTGCCAATCCTGTCTGATGACATAAAGTCCCGGCATCGTTGGTTTAAAAATGGCTCTATGCTCCTTATCTACCGGAATATTCTTTTCCCAGTTTTCAGGATTAAAAATCCGAAGCATTGTGCCTTTTTCAGAAGGTTTCATATTACGGTAAGGGAAAATAGTATAAATACCGTTTTTTTCTTGAAGGCTTATATCCATAAACTGAAGAGGAGTGGTATTTTCTGATGGAGTCCCTACATGATAAGCCCCACACATAAAGTCAATAGGCCGTACATTTTCTTTCGGATCCTGAGAACGTACCAAAACAGGTTGTTGGTCATTCATTCCAAAGATCCTGTAGGTTCCTTCGTGATCCGGGATGAAGGTTCCTTCCCAATGATCTTCCTTTGGCTGCAGCTTAATGGTTAACTTTTCTCCTTTAGTATTCAAAAAAAAGAAACTAAAATCTTTGATTCTTTGAAATTCAGAGCCGGTAGTACGGTGCCGTTCACTGAGATCGTCAATAAAACCATAACATACCTGTATTTTAACCTCTTCTTTTATTTTTCCTGATCCATGAATTTCCATCCAGTAAGCACTGGCTTTTGCAAGTTGTGGAAAAAGGAAAGTACTCAGAAATAACAGCAAAGACAACGCTGTCCGTATTGTAAACATTTTACTTAAATTATATTGATGCTGCTAATTTAGGGAAAAGCTTAAAATAAAAACTGCGATATTAAAAAATACCGCAGTGTACTTGATTATAATGATTGATTTTGCAAGTTTGCTTTATTCTTATGCACCTGTTCTGCACATCGCATCCCAGGTAGTCCAGAAATGGGCATTAATAGCACCGATAGGTGGGTTGATACTGTCTGCAACAATTCCTACCATAGATGCACAGTTGGAATTACAACCTATTTCATTGTGGCTTCCTGTCTGAGGGGGGATTTGTCTCCATGTACCGGTAGAACCACTTAATAACTCCACCTTAATCTCGAAAATTCCTGAAAGGTTGGGAGTCTGAATTTGTTTCGTTGGATTGTCACTTGAAATAGAATCACTCCAAGTTCCCTGTGAAAATGTTACTCTCCATTTGCTAATCATTTTAGCAGTATCGTGTTGAGGTGAAAGATACACCCAGAACTGTGCTCCGCCTCCCAGTTGTAGCTGGCCGGAGGAATTGGCATTTACACTTGTTGATGTCATATTAAATTGATTTTTGTGGTTATTTATAGACCAAAGTAACAAAGAACAAAACAGATGCTGTAGAGTATAAACAACCAATTATATAGTTGAGTATAAATACTTATTTGAGTGGAAAATTGATTTTCTGAAGATTTTTTTAAACTGGTAAGAAATATGGGGTGATCTGAACATTTATCCAGACCGATAGTACTTTTTTAACGCAAAATTTTACTATCATATTTCATAGATTTTAGGGAGAAAAGATAGATCAACAAAGTTGATTCTTATGAAGCGAATGTATAGCCATATCACTTAATAAGCGACGAAGTCATACTCTTTTGTATTCTTAAAAGTATAGGGTTTTTATCATGAAAAATTTTGTGTGAAATTAATAGGTGAATTATCAATAACCCACTGTATATAAAACAAAAGAGTCTTAAGTTTTTTACTTAAGACTCTTTTTTGCAGAAAGGAAGGGATTCGAACCCTCGATACAGTTACCCGTATACTACCTTTCCAGGGTAGCTCCTTCAACCACTCGGACACCTTTCTTTTTGAGATTGCAAAAATAGGATATTTTCTTTAATTACCAAATTTTTAATGTGTTTTTTCATCAGTAATTTCTCCGCAAAGGCTTTGGGTAAAGTTGTCTGCGAAACTTCCGGAGTAATTAGGATTGTCGATCAGGTGCATAGCTTTCGTAATGGCAGTCTCTGCAGTCATATCTCTTCCGCTAATGGCTCCGATTCTTGAGAAGATATTACTGTTCTCATATTTACCGAACGAAATACCTCCGGAAATACACTGGCTCACCACTACGATCTCTGTACCGTTATTTCTGATCTCCTGCAGTGTTTCTTGAGTCTTTTCACTACTGAAAATAGTTCCGGAACCAAAAACCTGAAGAATTAGTACCTTCATTTTAGGAATTTCCTTAAAGTGGCTCAAATGCATTCCTGGGAAAATTCTCCAGAACAGAACATCTTCAGAGATATGCTCGTCAACATGAAACTCAACTTCCGGATTGCAACGAAAAAGATTGTCTTTGATGATATTTAAATGAACCCCGGACTGCCCAAGAATAGGATAGTTCGGACTTGCATACGCATCAAAATATTCCGCAGAATACTTTAATGTTCTGTTTCCTCGTAAGAGTTTATATTCAAAATAGATGGCAACCTCCTGAATGACTGCTTCGTCATTTTCATACAAACTGGCATAATAAAGACTTGTCAGAAGATTTTCTTTCGCATCGGTTCTCAGATCACCAATAGGCAATTGTGAACCGGTCATAATCACAGGCTTTCTTAATCCTTTTAACATGAAACTTAATGCTGAAGCAGTATAAGACATAGTGTCTGTCCCGTGAAGAATCAGGAATCCATCATAATCATTGTAGTTCTCAAGAATGTAGTTGGCAATGACCCTCCATTCTGCAGGTCCCATGTCCGAAGAGTCCAGTGGTTTGGCAAAAGGATGTACAAAAACTTCACATTCCATAAGCTTCATTTCAGGCATCTTTTCGAAGATATTGCCAAAATCAAAGGCACGCAGGCTTCCGGTTTCATAATCTTTTTCCATACCGATGGTTCCTCCAGTATAGATGAGTAGGACTTTTCGCTTCATGTATTATTTTTAATTAAGAATTTAACCCCGGTTAAGGATCATAGCCCAAAATTACGTTAATTTGCAAAGATTTGAAAATGAATGAAACGCTTATCATCAAATTTTATCAGAATAAGATGAATTCCATGCGTTATATAAGGCTATTGAAAAAAATAACTAAATGCAGATGAACGATTTAGCACAAACTTATGAATATTTAAAACAGTTTTTAACAGAAGAAAGATTCGCGAAAATTGAACACTTTTCTCAGGAAAGTTCAGACTTTGTACTTCCGGTGGTAGAAGATATCTATCAGTTTCGGAATGCCGCTGCCATTGTACGTTCTGTAGAAGCTTGTGGTTTTCATAAAGTAGTGGCTTTGCAGGAAGAATATAGTTTTGAACCTAATCTTCGGGTAACCAAAGGGGCAGATACTTGGGTTGAAGTGGAAAAACTTCCCCGAAATAGGCAATCCTTTCAGGAAATTAAAGACAGAGGCTACAAAATTGTAGTAGTATCACTGGAAAATAATGCTAAAATGCTTCCTGAATATGAGATTACAGAACCTATAGCGTTGGTATTCGGAACGGAAATGGAAGGCGTTTCGCAGGAGATTCTGGATTTCGCAGATGAAACACTGGCGATACCAATGTATGGTTTTACAAGGAGTTTTAATGTTTCCGTAGCGGCTTCCATTTGTGTGTATGAACTGAAGCAAAAACTGATAAAATCTGGTATTGATTATAAATTAGATGAAGAAAAGCTGCTAAGAATGAAAATCCTTTGGACAGTAAACTCTATAAGAAGCGGGCAGCAGATCTTTGAGAAATACCTGAAAGAAAATAATATTGATTGGAAATAATCAATTCGGAATATAAAAAAGGAGGTGTTTAAAACCTCCTTTTTTATAGATATAGATTAGGAATCTATTATTTATATTTTAAATGATATCTAGTTTAAAATCAAACTTGTTGTGTCATTCTGAATGTAACGAAGTGGAATGAAGAATCAAAGTTTTTAATGAGATTCTTCCTTCGTCAGAATGACAGTGAGCATAAAATTATATAAGCCAATGGCACTATAAACCTATATCATATTGTAATAATTCCACGCGGCTACAAATACGCCTGCAGTTTCAGTTCTCAACCTTTGATTTCCTAATGAAACCGCTTTGATCTTATGTTCAGCCAAAAATTCAATTTCCTTTTCAGAAAAATCCCCTTCAGGACCAATTAGGAAAGTAATCTTTTCCATTTTTGGAATACTTTTAAGTTCCATTCTTTCCAGATTTTCATGACAGTGCGCCACAAAAGTGTTTTCAGGATGAATGTCTTTTAAAAAATCGCTCAGCTTTACAGTATCATTAATAATGGGAAAATGAAATCTCAAACTTTGTTTTGAGGCAGCAACAGCCTGTTTTCTGATCTTATCAATATTAATATTTTTACGCTCTGTTTTTTCTGTAGCAATAATGCTGATTTCTGAGATTCCCATTTCTACAGCTTTTTCTACAAAAAATTCTATACGGTCAATATTCTTTGTAGGAGCAATAGCAATATGAAGTTTAGGAGTGAAATCCGGAAGGTTATTTTTGATTTCTGAAACCTCAATACCTGCTTTTTTTCCTTCTATAAACAGTTTTCCTGAAGCCAGTGCTCCTTTTCCATCTGTTACATGGATATCTTCACCCTCTTTCATTCGAAGAACTTTTACAATATGCTGCTGTTCCTCGTCGTTGATGATGACTGTATTACCTGTTATTTCTCCGTAAAATAATTTCATATATCCTGAGTTAAGAATGCGACACCTGTTTTTATGGTCGTGTAAATATCCGTATCACATTCACGGTAACTGCACAGGTATATTTCTTCTATCCATTTATTGTTAATGAAAATCAGATTTAAATATTCCTGTTTCCTTAAGTTATTTTTTATAGATAAATAATCACCTTCCTTGGGAGTATAAGGAAAACTAAAAAGGTTTTCGGAATTGATTTTCTCAAGAATTTCCTCTTTTACATCCTGGATGTATCCTGTTTCAGAGCTTGACGGAAAATAGTCATTAGCATCTTCCGAATCTTCATTTTTTCCTGTAACGGTTTCTAATACCCAATAATATTTTGAGTTCTTTTTAGAATGTGTTCCCAGTATTTTTTCTTCTAAGAGTATTTTCATAAGTCATATTTTGCAGTAGCAGAAGTTCTCAGATCAGTAAACTCACCTCTTTCAAACTTCAGTTGTGCTACCATGGCAATCATCGCTGCATTATCGGTGGTATATTCAAACTTTGGAATATAGATATTCCAGCCTAATTTTTCTTTGTTGTCTTCCATAGCCTTCCTTAATGCAGAATTGGCAGAAACTCCACCTGCAATGGCCACATCTTTTACATCAAGATCTTTAGCTGCTTTTTCAAGCTTATTCATTAGGATCTCAATAATACATTTTTGTACGGAAGCACAAAGATCGTTAAGGTTTTCCTTAATGAAATCCGGATTTTTTCTAACTTCTTTCTGAATGAAATATAAAACGGATGTTTTAATACCACTGAAAGAGTAGTCGTAGTTCTCCAACTTTGGTTTATTGAACTTAAAAGCATCGGGATTTCCTTCTTTGGCAAGCCTGTCGATAATTGGCCCCGCCGGATAATCCAGATCGAAGATTTTTCCAATTTTATCAAAGGCCTCTCCGGCAGCATCATCCGTTGTTTTTCCGATAATTTCCATATCAAAATAGTCCTTTACCAATACAATCATGGTATGACCACCACTTACGGTAAGGCATAGAAAAGGGAAAGTAGGCGGCACAGGATTTGCATCCTCGATGAAATGGGCCAAAATGTGAGCTTGAAGGTGATTAACTTCAATTAATGGAACATTAAGACTCATTGCCAGAGATTTAGCAAATGAAGTTCCTACAAGAAGTGATCCCAAAAGTCCGGGGCCGCGTGTAAATCCTATAGCAGAGATTGCATTTTGTTGTATATTTGCTTTGGTAAAAGATTTTTCAACAACGGGGATTATATTTTGTTGATGGGCTCGCGAAGCCAATTCAGGAACCACGCCTCCATATTCTTTATGGATAGCCTGGTTCGCAGCAATATTTGAAAGAATAGAATTCCCCTTGATGATAGCTGCTGAGGTGTCGTCGCAAGACGATTCAATACCTAAAATTATAGAGTCGCTCATAATAATGGCAAAGTTAGAGAATAATAACGAGAATGAGAATAAAAAATCAGTAGCTGAAAACCTAGGGGATCAGGTACAGAAGACTGTTGAAAATGTAGAGGAGAAAGTACGGGAAACAGTAAAAGAAGCCTCTGAACTCGCTTCAGATGCTATCAATCACCCTGTAGAAACTGCTGAAGAGTTTGGTAAACAGGCTATAAAAGATGTCACCAGCTATACCTGGTGGGCAAAGCTTCTTCTTATTCTTTTTTGGCTAGGTATTGTTCTTGCTGGAGGAGTACTTATTACCATCAATCTTCCGGTTACCAAGCAATGGGCAGCAGATCAGGCTTTGAAGCTTGTGAATAATGACTTTAAATCCGGATTTTCTACCGAAAGTGTAGATGTAAACTATTTTGGAGATGTTACCATAAAAGGGTTAAAAGTAAAAGATTATAAAGGCTTGGATTTTATACAGGCCCGTGAATTTCGTGCCGATTCAGATTGGCTTTCTCTTGCTGCAAATGCCATTTCAGGAAAAAGTAATTCCCTAAGCTTTAATTCCCTTACGCTGGTGAATGCAGAGATAAAGGTCATTACCTATAAAGGAGACAGTATCTCCAACTTTGTCCGATTCACAGAATTATTTGATGATGGAAAGAAAAGAGATCCTAAAAAACCTCCTTTTCAACTTAATTCAAGAGTACAGATCATAGATTCTAAAGTATCTATTGTTAATGAAAACTCTGATGGAGATCATGGGAAATGGCTTACTGCAACAAAATTTAATTTAAAAGCACCCAATGTTAAGGTCGTTGGTCCTAATATTACAGCGCTTATTAATAATATGTCTTTCGTAACCTCCAGATGGGGAAAATCTCATATTGTAGATACCTTTTCAACAGAACTGTCTTTAACCAAGCAGTTTTTGTCGTTAAAAGACCTTACTTTAAATACAGACCATACTTTATTGCAGGGAGATATAAAATTTAATCTTCATGATGGCTCATGGGCAGATTTTGCAGATAAAGTTCGCTGGGATATGAATATTAACCAGGGAAGTCAGGTGAGCGGATATGATATCAGCTATTTCGTAACCAACTGGGATAATATCAAACCGTTTAATCTTTCAGGACAAATGACGGGTCCTTTAAATAAATTTCATTTAGAGAACTTTCTGATCAGAAATCCTGATGTGAATATTGCCACCAAAACGATGAAGGTGGATAATTTATTAAACGGTCACTTTTCTATTGAAACAAAAGATCTTTCTACAGATTTTACTTATAAAGATTTGAAGGCAATGATGCCTACATTCATCTCCAGCAAGATGAAGAATTTTGCAGATGATTTTGGAAAGCTGAAGTATAACGGAACGGCTAAAGTAAATCCAGATCAAGTCTATGTTGAGAGTGGAAATTTAATGACAGGAATAGGCCAGGCGAAAATTTCTAAACTCTCTTTAACAGGGTACAGTACAGCAATGCCTAAGTATTCAGGTCGTCTTGAGGTAAAAGACCTTAATACTTCTGTGATTACTAAGAATAAGTCAGTTGGATTGATTTCCGGTAATTTTGACCTCAATGGGCAGAGCTTTGATGTAAATACAATGCGTCTCACCACCAAATCTCAGATTACCAGCATTGAGATTATGGATAAGGTCATCAATAATCTCTATTTGGATGGATTATTGGATCACAAAAAATACAATGGACTGATTACGGTTAATGATGAACAGGCAAAAGCAACCATCAAAGGGTTAATAGATTTCAGTACCTCTAAAATTGCAATGGATGTGAATGCGGATGTTACCCAGTTGAACATGAATTATTTTACCAATAAACCTGGCAGCCAGATTGTAAGTGGGCAGGTAGAAGGTAAAATGTCTATGTCATCCATTAATGATCTTACGTTAGACGTTAATGCCAATAATCTTTACTTTGCTACTGCTACACAGAAATACAATATTCCGACAGCGAAATTAAAGACATTTGTTGAAGCCGGAGGGCGTGTTATTGATGTGGATGCACCTGGAGCTGCTAACGGAAAAATTTCGGGTAAATATAATCTGGCGGATCTTGTAGGAATGGTAGAGAATGGAGTAGGCAGAATTCTTGTAGGACCACCTCCAAGAAAATTATATAGAGGTCAGAATTTTGCCATGAAATTTGATGTTCAGCAAGGATTGGTTAATTACTTCTTGCCAGATCTGAAGCTGCCTAACGGAGCAATGGTGGAAGGAGAATATGATGGAGACTCAAATAATCTTATCCTGAATCTGGACGCAACTGCTCTGAAATATATTATGACCAAAGAAGAGGAAATTACTGATGCTGACAAAGCATTAGCTTCTTCTAATCCTGATTATCAGGTCAACAATAGAAAGAATCTCAGCAAAGATAGTGCAATGGTAGACAGTGTTAAAGTAAGAATCAATACTGCAAACCTTGCTCAACAGGTGTATGCCAGAATCAATAGATTAGAATACAATAAAAATATCATTAAAGATTTTGAGCTTAAAGGGAATAATGAAAACGGAAATACCCTGCATCTTGCTACGGTGTTCAAACATGGAAGCCCGGATGATGAAATCAATGAAAAGCTTAAAGAATATGCTATTAATGTAGATCAGTCTACGGATGCAGCAGGTGATTATGTTTTCAGATTTGAACCTACTGAAGTTAAGTTTAATGAAGTTTCCTGGGCTATTGATACAAGTCCTGAGCTGAACCATTCCATTACCTACAGGAAGGCAACCGGAGATTTTGAAATCAGGAATCTGAGGGTTTATTCTGATAAGAGTGCTTTATTTATAAAAGAAGCTGAATTTAAATCTATCAAGGATTTTTATGTAGATGCTGATATCACTGATTTCTCGATAGAAAAACTGCTGGAAATGCAGTCCGGAGGGAATAGCATGGATATAAAAGGTCTGGCGAACGGAAGTGTAAAGATCAAGATGGATAAAAGTACTTTACAGCCTCTGGTAGATCTTAATATAGATGATATTAAAATGAATGGGAATGATATGGGAGCAATTTCCATTTCAGCGACCAACGGGTTTTCATTGAACGTATACGATATTGATGTAAAGGTTCATTCTGCAGGAGTTTTAGGAAACAACAGTTTAAACCTTACAGGTACTGTTAATAATAATACAGCTTCACCGGATATTGATCTGACAGCGGAAATGCGTGATTTTGACCTGTCATTTACCCAGCAGTTTGTTCAGAGTATTTTTGGAAACCTCAGAGGAAAAGCAACAGGTGATCTTAAGATTAACGGAAAGCTTAATAACCTTGATTATAGTGGTGATATTGCCTTAAAAGATTTCGGTTTAAAACTTCTGTTTACAGGAGTAGACTATTCATTTGATGATAACGTGATCCAATTAAGTAAAGGACTTGCCATTCTCAACAATATTGAAGTACATGATGGCAGATCCAATTCCAAAGGAAACATTTCCGGAGCGATTCGATTTGAAACACTATCTTCAATGGGGATTGACCTGATCATGAGAGCAGATAATCTTTTGGTATTGAATTCTACTCAAAAAGATTCTGACCTGTTTTGGGGAAGAGTTTACGGACAAGGTGATTTATATGTCTCTGGTCCTGTCTCCGGGTTGAGTATAAACACGCCTAATATGAAGGCGCTTAACGGAAGTACCTTCACCTTTAATTCAGCTTCTACTTCAAATGTTGAAGAGTTTAAGATGCTGAGGTTCCTGAAAGAAGGAAAAGATGGATTGGTAACACTGGAAGAAAAGAAAAAGACCGGTGCCAATATGAATATTGATTTCAATTTGGCTGTAGATAAAGGAACCACAGTAAATGTGCTTATTGGTGACGATGTGGGAAGCATTACCGTAAAAGGAGCTGCAGATCCGCTGAGATTCCACATGAACAGACAGGGAAATATTGCCATGAGTGGGACCTATAAGGTAGACAACGGAACATTTGTTTCTAAAGCAATTCTTAATAAAACCTTCCAGATCCAGAAAAACAGCAGCATCAGATGGGATGGTGATGCGATGAAGCCGGCACTGGATATTACAGCCAATTATGTAAGAATGGTTTCCAATGCAGGAGAATACCTGAGTATGGGAAAACTGCAGCCTATAAGTATTTTATTACAAGCTAATATTACGGAATCTCTGGTAGATCCTAAGGTAGAATTGAATGTAACAGCGATGGATGTTTCCAGTCAGGTAAGAGAGACGCTGGCAGCAAAAATGAGCCAGGAAGGGGAAAAAGTTCTTCAGTTTGGTTCTGTCCTTCTGTTGAGTACTTTTAACGTGTCTAATACCGGTGGAGTGGATGTGAATGTAGGAAACGTTGCCGAATCTTCAGGATATAACATGCTTCTAAAGCAGCTGGGTTCGGTTCTTAATACGATGAGTAATGAATTCCAGATTGACCTGAACTATGTAAAAGGTGATCAGAACTCCAATATTGGGGACAGGGCTAATGCAGGAGTTAGCGTTGCGCTTTCACCTAGAGTTAATATCAAGACCGGATTGGGAATTCCGTTATCCAGAACAGAGGCAAGTACTACCGGGGCACAGAACAATTATCTTTCTGGAGAAGGTTCTATAGAATATGATTTATCTAAAAAGAATGACGGTACTTTAGTGGTAAGAGGGTATTCTAAGCCTACCAACATTGGAATGATTAGTACAAACGGAACTGCTAATCAAGCCTATGGAGTTGGAGTTATGTGGAGTAAAAGCTTTAATTCTTTGTTTAAAAAGAAGAAAAAAGACAAAAAAGTATCTGCCGAGAAAACGGAAATAAAAACAGATTCTACAAAATCAAAAGCTAAATAATCGGAATATTTTAATGATTTTTATCATCCGTGTTAATTATTGTTAATGTTTGATATATTTTTTTTAGTTAAATTATTTTTCGTAAATTTGCAAAAAATACATAGATTTTTTAAAGAAATTGTAATTTAACTAATATGAACTATCAACTGGACGAAATAGACAAGAAGATTCTTGATTTCTTAGTAGAAAACACAAGAATGCCTTTTACAGAAATTGCTAAGCAGATGGATGTTTCTGCTGGAACAATTCACGTAAGAGTGAAAAAGATGGAAGATGCAGGTATTATTTTGGGATCATCTCTAAGCATCGATTATGGTAAGCTGGATTATCATTTTACAGCTTTCATCGGAATCCTTTTGACAAAATCAAACCGTACTCAAGAAGTATTGAAAGAATTGTCAGTTATTCCTAACGTAATAGAAGCTAGCGTTATTTCCGGGAAATATAATATTTTCTGTAAAGTAAGAGCGAAAAATACGGATGATGCTAAGAGAATTATCTATCAGATTGACGACATTCAGGACGTAATGAGAACTGAAAGTATGATTTCTATGGAAGAATTCTTGAGTGACAAAAATAGACTGATCAACGCGATCTCTATTTAATTCAAATTTTAAACGAATAACTATAAAAGAACTTATGAAATCTCTCATAAGTTCTTTATTTTTGTACCTATGGAAGAATACAGCTATTTTGACGAAGATCCGAAGAAAGGATGGGGATTTGTATTGGCATTTGCTGCCTTAATGTTGTTTACAGTAATGGGATTGGGAATAGATGTTGATGAATATCTTCAGCATGAATACCTTGATATCCCAAGATGGTATTTTTATGTTATCTTTTCAATTGATGCGCTCATGATGATTGGTCTGGTGCTAATGTTCTTTTATAAAAAAGTAGGAATTATTATGTTCCCGGCTTTATTGGTGCTGCATTTCTTTATGCATAACTACTATCTGTCTACCTTCCTGTATACAGATGTTACCAATCTTTTCCTTTTTACAGGTTTTGGAATGCTGGCTATTATTCCGAAGTGGAAGTTTTTTAAATAAGGGTGTTGTAAACCTCTTATTTCTACATAAAAAATAGCTTTTAAACATTGTTTAAAAGCTATTTTGCTTCTTGGATTTCATAATGGTGGATGGCTTTCTGTTTCAGTGGATTTTTACTCCATTCTTTCCATTCATTAGTAAAAGGATTATAACCGCACTTTAAAGGCTTTGATATATCTATGTTTTCTGAAGTATAATGTGATCGTTCAGTATAAGCCCTGCAATCTGTACAGATATACCTGAATTCACAGTCTTTACAGCCTTCTATACTGTCTTTAGTAATATTCCAGTATCTCTTGAATCCTGGTTGCATTAAAGCTTCTTCAAGACTTCTGTTTTGAATTTTTCCAAAGCTTTCCGGCATTAAAGGGCAATTTTTAATGTTGCCTTCAATGTCTATACTGATCTTTTTATACAGGCAGGAATTATGATTGATAGCTTCCAGTACTTTGGGAAGATTGGTATTGAAATACTTCATATCTACCTTTCCACAGGATGATATTTTTAGATGTTCTTTTACAAAGTTCAGGCTGAATTTGAATTCATCTTTTATTTTGAAAGGTTTCTGAGGACACTGATAGAAAATGAGACTATAAATTCTTTCCGTTTCATGGTTCAGTTTCTGTATGTATGATTGATCTATTGCTGCATGAAAAGGAGAAATGATTTCTATTCCCATAAGTACGGATGAGGTGAAGATGTGATCTATACTTATAAATTCCTCTACTGTTAACGATCTTGAACTGTAGATTACCAAGTGTCTGATCTCAAGATTCTCTACAGCGTTTCTTAACCTATTTAAAAGGCTGATCTCCGCAATTTCGATAAAGAGGTCATTGATACGATTTGGCTCACTGTATTCATAAGATAAGGCAGGAAAATTCCAATCCCAATCATTCTGTGTAATAAATCCATATTCATTTTCTAAAAGAATTTCTAAATATTCCTGAACAATATCCTGAGATTCTTTATCATACATTTCCAGGATTTCTTCAATAGATTTCTTTTTTAATTCTTCCATCAGGTCATAAAATTCTAATGGATAGAGCTCAGAGGTGTTCCTCTGAAGGTCAGAAATCAATATTCTATTGACTCCCTTCGTAATAAAAATGGTACTGAATATATTAAAATATCTCATAAGAATCTTACCAGGAATTTGTAAGGTTTTGATTTTGCATAGAAATCAGTCTGATATTTTTTACTGTTCATAGTGGTATTGACAGTAAGTTTCCTGCTTTCTTTGTTGTGTATCATTTCCATATAGTTATAAATGAGAGGAAGCGGGTGTTTTTCTTTGGGAGTAAAATTCTTTTTCATAAATAGTCAGCAATTTCTTTTTCTAATGAATAATTACAGAGCACTGAATGTCCAAGAAACTGGCCTATGGCATTCACTTCTAAAAAATAAAATTTATCCTTGCTCTTAATAAGATCCAATGAACCACTGTTGAGGTCCAGCGACAGCATCAGTAAATGAATTTTGTCTTCAATACTTTTGGGCAGATTATAAGGAACATTTCTGTTGGGTTTTGTATGGTTATATTTTCTGAAATCAATTTTGGTCCGCTCATCATTTTGTGAAAAGATGGCCGTTGACCATACTTTTCCATTCAGATAAAAGCTCCTGATCTCGAAATCTTTTTCAATTTTTTCCTGAAAAAAAGTAATAAAGAAATTACCTTTCTGAGGTTCCGTTACAATTGAAGTATACATCATCCCGGTGACATTTTCAGTAATATTTTCAGCCCTGGGATTTCCACCAATGGTTTTGATGATTGTTTTGTTGAGCTCTACTTCATCGGTATTATCAGCCAGGAAATAATCAGGGACATCCAAACCAACCTTTTTTGCCTTTTCCAATACCAGGAGTTTGTTGACATCACTATTGCTTTCTTTATTAATATGTCTTTTAGATTCTAAGGTTTTTCTCACATAATCTTCCAGCCAATGTTGATATTCATTCATATTAAGATTAATAGATTCATTGTCATAGCGCAGCCGCCTGAATGTCAACCCTCCGGTTCTGTACCATACACTGTTTATATCATCAATGCAAAATCTATTTCTTTCACTTACCAGAAAAAGTCTTTTTTGATCGGTTTTAATTTCAAAAATTTCATCTTCGTGTACTCGAATGAACTTCTTATTCATAGCAAGAAGATATTTGATCACTTCATTGGTTGTATTTTCTTTATTTTCAGAAATAATGAGAATCATTTTTGTTTTTTAAGCTTATCAAAAAAATCTTTGGCAATCTTCATCGAGGTTTTCATTCTGGGAAAGCCTACCGCTGCACGGTTTTTATCAATTCTTGCAGAATCGGCAGCACTCAGATTAGCCTCATCAAAGCGCATAAATATTCCATACATTGTTGCTCCTTTATTCGCATATTGATATTTGTCTACCATTTCAATATAATCTCTTGGAGTGCACTCTCCGGATTTTACATATTCAAGTAATTTAGCTTTGAAATATTCATAGTACTTCGTATAGGCCATGTGGTTAAGCATAGTTCCCATCGCCATTAGCTGGCCATCTCTTCCCAGATGTCCTTTTTTTTGCAAAGACGGATATCCATAATTTTTAAAAGTCCATAGTAAAAGTTCTGCATTTTTTTTATCATTCATTTCAACAATCTCTTTGATATTTCTGTTATGCTGATCTCTTGTAAAAGCAATACTGAATGAGTCTACCAAAACTTGATTAAGTCCCTTTCTCCATCGTTGAAATTTTTTTTCTACCTGTAGACTGTCTATTCCATGTCTTTTATATAGCTGATAAAAATCGCGGTCAGGCTGCCAATAAGGGGCTGTTTGTGCTAATAGCTTATCCAGACTTTTTACGCCGCCAAAATCCTGATGATATTTGTCCGCCATTTTGATGTAAACTTCATATTCGGTAATTCTCTCATTCTGGACCGGTGGATATTGCCTGAATAATTTCTTGTACTGTTTAATGGTAGCCAGGGTATCTTTATTTACTCTATGGATACTGTCAATAGTATACACTTTATTATAATAATCTATATAATTAAGGTCTCTGTTTTTACAAGAAATTAATAGAAAAATGGAAGTTAATAATAGGGATGAAAATAAGCTGTAATTATGATTTTTCATGATTGTGCTGAGTGTTAATTTAAGCGAATGAAAAAAGTAGTATTCTATCATTTTTTGTATTGAAAAAAATAGAGGGATAAACCCTCTATAATATTACAATCCGCCACAATTATCACCTATATATAATGTATTTATAAGTACACACTTGTCATTATAAGTTTTTTTGTCATAGCATGTTGCGTTTTCTGAAATGTCGTAGCTATTGGCTCCCTGAACAGCTTTTAAATCATTTCTGTTGATCTTTTTGTTTTCTAAAGAAGAGAAGTTTCTCTTCATGCCAATTAATTTTTTCATTTTTGATTGTTTTTTTGGTTGTTAAATAAAATGGTTTGTCATACAACCCCTGACATTGGGTAGTTTATTCTATTATTCAATTTGTACTGTACACATACAACTTAAATACAGAATAGGTATCAACGTCGATGTTTCAAAACTATAAAATAATTAGATCACTTTAAGGTGATAATACTTGTAATTTACTTGTAGATTTTAAGATGGATTTCTGTAATATGTACAGTAATTAAAGCCATTGTACATATTTATACCATTAAATTTGAGAATGATTTAATGGTATTGTGGAAAATCAAAAAATAGTATAAAGTATTGTTTGATAAGGAAAAAAAGAAACCAGAAAAGGGAGAGTTAAAAAAAGTATTATTTTTTTATTGTACATAAATCGTATCCTCATACAATATGTATCGAATTTACATAAAGCAGTCCAAATAGGATATGGAAACTCGGAAAAATGAGAGTAAAACTTTCGTGGAACGGAACCGATAATGAAATGCCTCCTTTTTGTGTCAATTCAATAGATGAAAAAAGTAAGGAAATGAAGCAAGGATACTGATGATCTTGAAATGAATACAAGTATTGTTGCCGGACCCTACAACAATTGGTAGACTGATAAACAAATAGCTCCAGATCTGTTATGATGAACATTATTAATTTCTGTCCGGGATTGTTATGCAAAAAGACTAGCTATAATCATGAAACTGGCTAGACCTTTCACAAATATAATACCCTGATTTAACAAGATAAAGGTAATTTTACCGCCCATTTAAAAAAAAGAAAATGAAGTAAAATAAATAATTGTCTCAGGCAGGTCTTATCATAATAATAAGCTGATGATTTGTTCTTTTTTCTATTCATGCTACTTTCAATATTCTAAAATAAACTGTAGAATACTATTAATCCTAATCAGATTAATCTCAATAACACCTAAATCAAATATATATAAATAACTTATTATGAATTCGTATAAATTTTACAAACAGGAAGGGAACCAATATATTTTTAAAAATCAACCGGTTTTTGTATCTGTTTTATGTCTTTTCTTTTTAATAATAGCAGGATTGATCTTTAAAGATGTAAGAGCTCTCAGCCTTATTCTTATTGCATTGGTAGTACTTATTGCTATTAACTTTTTTACCAAAAAGTTGGTCATTGATATGGACCGGAAAACAATTACGGGTAAGCATACCATTTTTGTTCCTGCCAGAACTTATGATATAAAAGATTTTACCAATTTTCATGTTTTGGCCACAAAATATATGGGTTTTATTACCACCAATGTAGTGTTGTCTATTTACTTTGAAGTTGACGGAAAAGAGAAGCATTTGACTATCGGACAAGCTTTGACACAAAAAGGAATACAAAAGATGGTAAATGAAACAGAAGATATCATGAAAATTAATGAGCCGGGCAATGAACATAATAGACCGTTATAAATTTGAAGAAAACGGAAGTGAAATAAGCATCATGCCCAATTACAGCTTCCTTCGTACTTTGATTTGGTGGCTGGCATTGGGAATTATTGCTCTTTTTGTAATTATCTATTACTTTACGGAAAAGCTGTTTACAGACCAGTTTAAAATTGCTCTGGTGATATGGAGTGTTTATATGATCTATTTCCTGTTTGATCTGTTTTTCAGAGTTCCTGTAAAATATATTTTTGACAAATCTGAAAAGTGCATTTATAGAAAATTGATTCTCTCCAAAAAGATCATGACTTTTGATGAAATGACTTATTTTATCAATGATGAAACAGGAGGATATTACTATTCCATCGGAAAGAAACGCAATCAGTTTGTGAAAAACTACAGAATCAGCAATTATTTTTCAGGCTCAAAAGCTTCTGACAGAAGACAAGAGGAGTATATCACAGAAATATTATGTCCAATCCTTATAGCAGTAGGAATTCCTTTGAACCAAACTGAACCATAAAAACAAACGATACAGTAGGGTAAAAGCTACAACCATGACAACTATAAGTATAATCATTCCCCTCCAGTGGAGAAGTGGTGAAAATTCAAAGACTTTTGACGGGGTGGTTAAAACATTGTACAAAACTCCAACATTGAATCACGATTCAATAAAAGACTGCGGGCTGTTTCGAAGAAACAGCCCGCAGTTATTATAGTAAATGCTAATGATTAGTTAGCTAAAATTCTTTTTACAGCTTCTTTCACTGCTGCAGCATCAATCTTATACTTCTTCATTAATTCAGCAGGTGTTGCAGATTCTCCGAAAGTATCGTTTACCGCAACAAATTCCTGTCTTGTAGGTCTTTTTCTTGCAAGCATTCCCGCAACAGATTCACCTAAACCACCAAGATAGTTATGCTCTTCAGCAGTTACAATCTTACCTGTTTTTTCAACAGATTTTAGGATGATTTCTTCGTCAAGAGGCTTAATTGTGTGGATATTGATTACCTCACAAGAAATACCTTCTTTTTCAAGTTCGTCAGCAGCTACAAGAGATTCCCATACAAGGTGTCCTGTTGCAACAATCGTTACATCAGTACCTTCCTGAAGCATGATTCCTTTTCCGATTTCGAAAGGCATATCTTCAGGGATGAATACAGGAACAGTAGGTCTACCAAATCTTAAATATACAGGACCTTCAAAATCAGCAATAGCAAGAGTAGCTGCTTTTGTCTGGTTGTAGTCACATGGGTTGATTACAGTCATTCCCGGAAGCATTTTCATCATCCCGATATCTTCCAATACCTGGTGAGTAGCTCCATCTTCTCCTAACGTAAGACCTGCGTGAGATGCACAGATTTTTACATTTTTCCCGGAGTAAGCAATAGATTGACGAATTTGGTCATATACTCTTGAAGTAGAGAAATTTGCAAACGTTCCTGTGAAAGGAATTTTTCCTGTGATGCTAAGACCCGCAGCAATTCCCATCATGTTAGCTTCTGCAATACCTACCTGAATAAATCTTTCAGGAGCTTTCTCAATGAACTTCTCCATTTTCAAAGATCCGATAAGGTCTGCACAAAGTGCTACTACATTAGGGTTTTTGTCAGCAAGCTCAGCTAATCCGGCTCCGAATCCTGAACGTGTGTCCTTTTTTTCTGTATATGTATATTTCATTTTTATTTTTATTAATCGAGAGTTTAACTGATGGTTAGATGTTAGTAGTCAGCAGGAGCTTCTAAATACAATTGTTTGAATGCCGTTTCCAATTGCTCATCATTAGGAGCTTTACCATGCCAAGAGTGAGATCCCATCATGTAATCTACTCCAGAACCCATTTCTGTATGAAGCATGATCGCTACAGGTTTTCCTTTTCCAGTTTCAGCTTTTGCTCTTTCAAGAATACCGATGACAGCTTCAAGATCATTACCGTTCTTTTCTTCTAAAACGATCCATCCGAAAGCTTCAAGTTTAGCATGAAGATTTCCAAGGCTTAATACATCATCTGTATCACCGTCAATCTGACGTCCGTTGTAGTCGATAGTAGAAATAATGTTATCTACTTTTTTAGCAGCAGCAAACATCAGTGCTTCCCAGATCTGACCTTCCTGAAGTTCACCATCCCCGTGAAGAGTGTAAACAAGAGATTGGTCTCCATCCATTTTTTTACCTAAGGCAGCTCCTAACGCTACAGAAAGACCTTGTCCTAAAGAACCTGAAGCAATTCTGATTCCTGGAAGACCTTCGTGAGTAGTAGGGTGCCCCTGTAATCTTGAATCAAGTTTTCTGAAAGTCTTTAATTCTTCTACCGGGAAGAAGTTGAATCTTGCCAAAGTAGAGTAGTATACAGGAGAAATGTGTCCGTTAGATAAATAAAAATGATCTTCATTTTTACCTTCCATCGTAAAAGGAAGATGATAGTTCATCACCTTTCCGTAAAGTGCTGTAAAGAACTCTGTACAGCCTAAGCTTCCTCCAGGGTGTCCTGAATTTACAGCGTGAACCATTCTTAAAATGTCTCTTCTGATCTGTGTAGTAAGAGATTTTAACTCTTCGATACTTTTACTCATTATATCTGATTTATTTGCACGCGAATTTACAATTTTTTACCGGCTTATGGAAATGCAAAAATCCGGATATGAAAACCCGGATTTTGATTGATTTGAATATTTTTAAGCTTTTAACAGCCTTCGTTGATGTAAACTGTAATTTCTGTAACAATATTATTAACAAATTTAAATGTTAACTGGGTTCCGGCATCATAGTCTTCAATATTAAAGTATCCTGCATCTTTAATACGTTTGCCATGATCATCTACCTCCGGTCGAACACTGAATATAGGATAGTTTTTATATGTATTGATAAGCTCATCTCTGGTGCTTCCGACACCCATTCCGCTTTTGGTTCTGAATTTTTTACTGGTAGTTGTCATTCCGGCAATGGTAACTGCATCAGGTTTGGCTTCTCCACCATAACCCTGGAAGACTTCAATATTAATAGCCTCTCCGTTGTATTTTACAGTATTCTTTTGTTGTCCATCAGAAATTTTAATTTTAGCTCCTGATATTTTTTCTGCTTCACTTTTTTCCATAAAGATTTTGTAAGGCCCAATTCTTAAAGTAGACACTTCAAAATTCTCCTGAGCTGCTACAGATCCGAAAGTTAATACAAAGATGAAAAGTGAAATAATTTTTTTCATAGTTAATAGAATATATTTTTTGAATTTTTATTTTTTTCCTAATGCTTTATGGATTGCATTTTTAATCATTGGTTCCATGATTGTATATCCTGCAGGAACCGGATGGATGCCATCCTTTGAGAGTCCTTCACGCATCCCGCCCTGTGCATCCCGCATTGCAGAATTATAATCTACAAAAATGAGTTTTTTGCTGCTTGCATACTGCTTTAATCTGTGATTCAAGGCGTCTACTTTTTGAGGAACATCCGTTATTTCTTTACGCCATGGGAACTCTGCTGCGGGCAATATGGAGGTAATGATTACTTTAATTGCGTTATTTTGAGCAATATCAGCCATAGCTTTGATATTATTAAAAGTGAAATCGGGATCATAAATGCCTGTATTCTGTGCAATATCATTGGTTCCTGCATTAATGATCACCAGTTTTGGTTTTAAAGCAACAACATCATTCTGAAAACGCAGCAGCATCTGTGAAGTAGTTTGTCCGCTGATTCCTCTGCCTGTATAATTGTTTTCAGAGAAAAATTCAGGATGACTCTTTACCCAGCCTTCTGTAATAGAATTGCCCATAAAGACAACGTCCACTTTCTTCTTTGAACTTAAAATGCTTGTATTTTCATCTTTGTACTTTGTAAGATTGGCAAAATCAACAGCACTCTGAGCTTTTACAAATGTACCGGCAAACAGACTAAAAGCCAGAAAAACAAATAATTTCATTACTTATAATTTGTGGTTACTTTTGATTAAACAACTCTCAAATGTTGCTTGTTTTTTACCATCCATAAGCCGATAAATGTTAGCAGCCCATTAAGAACGATAAGTTCTACACCAATTCTGTAGTCTGTATAAGTGGTGACTGCGAAATTGATTAAATAAGTGATGATAGGAGCCAGAATCGTTACGGTAAGAATCGAATACTTTTTTGAAATCTGAAATTTCGTAAAAATTCCAAAAGCAAAAAGTCCCAGTAACGGTCCGTAAGTATATCCTGCAATTTCCATAATCAGATATACGATAGATTTGTCATTCAACGCTTTGAACACCATAATTAATATGAAAAATAGGACGGTGAATGTCAAATGCACTTTCATACGAAGGCTTTTTTTCTCTTTTTCAGTTTTGGTTTTATCTTCATTAAGGTTTAATAAATCTACACAATACGAACTTGTTACTGCAGTTAATGCCCCATCCGCAGAAGGGAATAAAGCTGAAATTAATCCAATAATGAAAATCACAGAAATAGCCATTGGGAAATATCCGTTAAGAGATAACGCTGGGAACAGGTCATCTCCCATAATATTTTTGATGTTTCCTGCAGTATCTTTGAAACCGAAAATATTGCTCACAGGATCTGTTCCGGTAGTTCCATATTCTGCTCCATGTTGTAACGCAAAAAGGTAGAGAAGACCACCCAAAAATAAAAATGCAAGATTAACAAACAGAAGAGTTCCTGCGAAAGTTAACATGTTCTTCTTTGAGTTTTTAAGATTGTCTACAGAGATATTTTTCTGCATCATCTCCTGATCCAAACCGGTCATGGCAATGGTGATGAAAATTCCACCCAGGATGGTTTTAAGGAAAAATGTCTTGGAATTAGGATCAAAATTGATAAAGTGAGTGTAATTTTTCTGTTCTAAAATTGTATAGGCTTCACCAAAAGACAGGTTCAGGTTAGATAAAATATAAACAATACAAGCTACCAAACTGATAATCATGAAAGAGGTCTGTAAAGTATCTGTAATGACAATGGTTTTTACACCACCTTCAAAAGTATAGAGTAGAACCATCAGTAAAAGAACCATGGAAGTAACCCAAAACGGAACCCCTAATCCTTCAAGGAGGAAAAGTTGCAATACATTGACTACCAGATACAATCTTGCAGTAGCTCCAATGGCTCTTGATATAATAAAGAATATCGATCCGATCTTATGGGCTTCCACATTGAATCTTTTTCCCAAATATGTATAAATGGAAGTAAGGTTCATCTTATAATACAGAGGCAGGAGGATGGCTGCAACAATAAAATACCCGATGAAAAAGCCGATTACCATCATATAATATTCAAAACCTCCATAAATATATTCGGAACCGGTCATTTTCCCGACGGTTCCCGGAACTGAGATAAAAGTAACCCCACTTAAGCTGGTCCCTATCATCCCAAATGCAACGAGCCACCATTTACTTTTTTTATTACCGATAAAGAAAGACTGGTTGTCAGAATTTCGGCTGGTAAAATAAGAGATCACCAAAAGGCCGATAAAGTAGATAAAGACAAACAGCAAAAGAACAGTTCCTGAATTCATGCTTAGATTTTAAATTTTAGCAAATATATAAAAAAGAACCATCGTGAATCGTGAATTTAGTTTAGAGACAATTTTTATATAATTACTCCAGGAAGTAACTTCACGATTCTGTTTTAAATCTGGTACAGTTTTTTCTAAACTAATGATAACAGTTCGCTTCATCAGATCGATTGAAAATCGATTCATTCTTTGTTCACTTCATGAAAAAACCTTCCAGATCAGCTCTGAAAGGTTTGTATTGTAAGGGTAGAAATTTTGACTAATTCACCAAAACATCCTGTAGCTCCTCGCTCTTTTGGAAACTGGCTTTAGCAAAAGGGCAAAGCGGAATAATTTTTTTTCCGTTTTTTCTTGCAAAATCTACAGCAGCCAAAAGCATTTCCTTACCTACCCCTTTTCCGTTGTAGGCTTCTTCTACCTCGGTGTGGTCAATAATAAATCTTTCTTCTCCTGCCCAGGTGTACGTCATCATTCCTGCGCGTCTTCCATCTATGAAAGCTTCAAAACTTCCGTGTTTTTCGTCGTTGTTTTGTTTTACTTCGATCATGTTTTATGAGAATTTAGTTAATATTTCTATATCGTTGGTTAATATTTTGTGTACAGGACATGCATCAGCAATCGTGTGAAGTCTTTTCATTTGTTCAGGATCCAAAACCCCTTCAAAAGTAATATCTCTTTTGAAGATCGCTCTTTTGGTCAATGGATAATTTTCAAGTTCCACTTCTACATTGATGTTTTCTACATCCCATTCTTTTCTTTCAATGTACATTCTTAAAGTAGCTGCCGTACAGCTTGCTAAAGAAGTAGCCAGAATTTCCATCGGATTGAACCCTTTATTTTGTCCACCTTTATCTAAAGGTTCATCAGTAATGATTGTATTTTCACCGGCTGTTACCTGCGTATAATATTTTGTTTTTCCTAAACTTGCTTTTACCGTTACTGCCATTATTTTTCAGTATTGAATTTATAACTTAATGCTCCTGATGGGCATTGATCTATCTGTTTTTTCAGTTCTTCAGGGGTTGCATTGGTTGCTTTTATCCAAGGTCTTTCTTTCGGATTGTATACCTGAGGAAGCAGTTTTACACATACAGCCGAGTGGATACACTTCTGAGGCTGCCAGATGACAGTAATGTCGCCGTTGGGATATTCGTGTGTTTCCATATTAATTGTCTTTTAATGATTTTTCGATTCTTCTGTCCGGAATCAGCCATATAAGAGCCACAATGTAATAAAAACCTATGGCAATATAAGGATAAAAAAATGAAGTAGCGATTCCCAGAATATAAAATATAATGGATATATTCTCTTTATACTTTGAATGTATGGCCTCTTTCAATGGTGAATTTTCACCTTCACATCGGATAATAACATTCTCCAGAATGCTATAGGCTATGGCACATAGAACAAGTATGATACCATAGGTTGCTACAGGGTTTTCTGCAAAACCGGTAGTTCCGATCCATTCTGTAGCAATAGGCATCATGGAAAGCCAGAATAACAAATGAAGATTGGCCCAAAGAATACCTCCGTTTACTTTTTTTACCGTCTGAAATAAGTGATGATGATTATTCCAGTAAATTCCAACATAGATAAAACTGAAAATATATGCTAAAAATTTAGGGAGAAGAGGTTTGAGACTTGCCCAGCTGCTTCCTTCCGGTACTTTCAGCTCAAGAACCATGATGGTAATGATGATGGCTAAAACACCATCACTGAATGCTTCCAGTCTTCCCTTAGTCATTGGTCTTAACGCTATTTTTAAAGTTCTCAATTTTTGTTTTTAGCTCGCTCAGCATATCAGGATTGATAATTCCACTTTCAAGATCAAAATTCTCATAGAACTTTGGCAGTGAAAAAGTATCTTTGATATCTGCAGCGAACTGTGGAAAGAATGTTTTTGCCGTATTCATCACATTTCCGCCACCATAACCACCGGGAGAAGTACTCATCAGAAGCATTGGCTTATTTTGAAATACCTTTACATTAATCCTTGAAGCCCAATCGAAAACATTTTTGAAAGCAGCACTGTACGATCTGTTATGCTCTGCCAGGGAACAAATAATGACATCACATTCCCCGATATTCTTTAAAAATTGGTGCGCTTCATCCGGAAAACCTTTCTTTTCGAGGTCTACGGAAAAAACAGGCATAGTGAAATCATTGAGGTCAATAAGGTTGATCTCTTCCTCCTGGAAATCTTTTAAAACAAACTTTACCAGCTCTCTGTTGATGGAAGTAGATGAAGTACTCCCTGCAAATGCAAATATTTTCATGGCTTTTCTATGAAATGGAATTACTTTCTGTTTAAAATTGACTTGGGTAGTGGAACATATTCCTGCTCATCACCTGGAACCAAAGGAAATGCATCATGATTCTGATCGTTCCAGTTTACTTTAGCCTGATCGATTATCTCTTTATCAGAGTTCACAAAATTCCAGAAAATAAAACGTTCTTCATCGAAAGGTTCGCCTCCGAAAAGGTATACTGTACCATTTTCACTCATATCAAACTCACAAAGTTTAGTATCCTTTGCAATCATCAGCTGCTTTGAACCATAAGTATTCCCTTCAGTAGTGACTGTTCCGTCCAGAACATACATCGCCGCTTCCCCATAAAGATCTTTACCTATACTTATTTTCTTAGGCTCTTTGGTTTTTATTTCGATGAAAAATAATTTACTATGTACCGGAACAGGAGAGGTTTTTCCAAATGCTTCACCCGCAATTAATTTATATTGAATTCCATCCTCTTCCCAAACCGGAATTTCATCCGCTTCAATATGATGGAAAGTAGGCTCAGACTGTTCAAGGTGTTTGGGTAAACCTACCCAGATCTGGAAACCGTGAAGTCTTTTATCGCTGTGTCTTAAATATTCCGGAGTTCTTTCAGAATGTACTACTCCTTTACCAGCAGTCATCCAGTTAACAGCTCCAGGTTTAATTTCAAAGGCGCTTCCAATACTGTCTCTGTGGAAAATAGAGCCTTCAAGCAAGTAAGTTAACGTAGAGAGTCCGATATGTGGATGGGGAGGAACATCAAGATTTTGATAATCCTTTAGCTCAGAAGGTCCCATGTGGTCAATAAAAACAAATGGCCCTACGGCTCTTTTTTCACGAAATGGGAGCAGCCTTCCTACCAGAAAGTTTCCGATGTCGGCGGCTTTTTCTTCGATAATAAGTCCAATATTTGACATAATGATGTAATGCTTTTAATGTTTGTTTAAATAAATGTTGATGAAGATTTACAGTTTATCGTATCCGTTAAATTTTTCATCTACGATACGTTTCCATTCAGGATGTTTTTTGATAAAGGCAAAAACATACGGACAGAACGGAAGGAGCTTTTTACCGCTTTCTTCAATATAGTTCAGCGTCTTTTCCACTACGGCAGCAGCTGCACCTGTGCCTGCCAGTTCAGGTTCTGCCTCAGTGTGTATCAATGAAATTTGGTGAGACGTTTCACGATAATCAATAAAAGCATAGTGCCCGTTAAGCTCTATTTCAAATCTTTTATCGGTCTTTACAAGGGGTATGTTTTCAAATTCTGGTTTCATAATTTTTGTATTAAGGTTGATGAATGGGCTTCGTGTTTAAAGCGATCAATATCTTTTGTTTTTATATATGAGAAATCTTGCTGAGAAAACAAACCTTATAAGTTTATACAACCTATAAGGTTTATCTCTCTGCATACCATTAATCTTTAATTTTTACCTGATATAATGATATATAAAGTTAGTAAAAAAGAACTTATTTAAGATTAAGGAAAATTTAATTCTATCCTTTTACTCTTCAAGGTAACCGAATTTTCCGGTATTGAAATCCTCAAAAGCCTGCATAATTTCCTCTCTCGTGTTCATAACAAAAGGTCCGTGAGGAAAGATGGGTTCATTAATAGGCTCTCCACTGATAATTAAAACAATAGAATCTTCCTGTGCCTCTATAGTAAAGTTTTCTCCCTCATTTTTAAACAGTGCAAAATGATCTGCTTTAACCTGTTCTTCTCCATTGATGGTTATACTTCCTTCAATCACCAAAGCTGCTGTATTAAAGTGGGCAGGAAAATTAAATTCTGCTTTACCACCAGCCTTAAGCTTTGCATTCATCATGTGAATAGGAGTGAAGGTGAAGGCTGGACCTTTATTTCCGTTATATTCTCCTGCAATCACTTCTATAAAACCATTTTCGGCAAGGTCAACTCTTTCCATCTTAGAGTTTTCAATCGCTTGGTATTTTGGGGTACTCATCTTATCTTTTGCCGGAAGGTTTACCCAAAGCTGAACCATTTGAAAGATTCCACCTTCTTTTGCCCATTCTGTTTCGTGATATTCTTTATGAAGAACTCCTTTGGCAGCTGTCATCCATTGTACATCACCTTCTCCGATAATACCACCGCCTCCAGCACTGTCATGATGTTCTACTTTGCCGCTATAAGCTATGGTTACGGTTTCAAAACCTCTGTGCGGATGAACTCCTACACCTCTTGGTCTTTCAGAACCATTGAAATGAAATTTTGAATTATAATCAAGCATAATGAACGGATCCATTCTTTTCATATCTAATCCTTGTACACCAGGAATAAAATTATGAACTCTAAAACCGTCACCTACAAAGTGTGCAGGTCTTGGAGATACTACTATTTCTACTTTTTTAGTTGTCATAATATTGTTGATTTTATGTAAACAAAAATACCATACTTATAAAGCAAATGCATTGACCTGTGATAAGTTCGTATAGTAGGAAAAAGGGAGATTGTAAAAAGGTTGATAAAGCTAATAAAACCTTAATTAGTCTTCCTTAGATTTCATATTCTTTCCATCCGAAATGTGTAACCTTCTAAACACAAAACCTGATAGAATTGTTAATATTCCTACAGTAAGAAAAGTATACCGGAAAGCATTATGCGTTTCCCCTTTGATGAGGTCAGAGTTTTCAAATATTTTTAAAACAATCAATCCAAAGGCAATTCCGAAACCGATGGCGAGCTGCTGATTAACAGATATTAAAGAGTTGCCACTACTGGTCTGAAAATTCCGGAGATCAGCAATGGAAATTGTATTCATAGAAGTGAACTGAATAGAGTTGAAAAATCCCAATACTGCAATAATAGGAACAAACCAATATAACGAAGTGTGAATATTCGGAATAGCCAGCATACAGATCAGGGTTCCAATGATAAAAGTATTGACCATTAATGTTTGTCGGTAACCATATTTATCCAGAATTTTAATAACAGATGATTTCCCGAATATAGCCGTCAGCGCCATCGGAGCAATGATCCATCCTGAAGTTACAGCAGATTGTTTATAAGCAATCTGAATCATAAGCGGAAGCAATAATGGAACTGAACTGATTCCTAGTCTTGTAGCCAGATTTCCTACAATTCCCACCCTGAAAGTTCTGACCTGAAACAGGTTGAGAGGAAAAATAGGATGCCCTTCTTTTTTTGCATGTTTATAGTAATAATAAAGAAACAGGAATCCAAGGATAAATACAATGAGGACCGGGGTAATATTCTGCATATTCCCAAAAAGTTCTAATGAAATGGAAAGCAGGAGAGAGGCGGCTGCAAAGATTAAGAATCCTTTAAAGTCAAAATCAACATCATCAGATTTATAATCAGGCATAAATTTTAATCCTAAAATAATTCCTAAAAAACCAATCGGAATATTGATGAGGAATATCCAGTGCCAGGACAGGTAATCAACCATGTAACCTCCTACTAATGGTCCAAGAACAGGCCCGATAAGTGCAGGGATAATTGCAAAGTTCATTGCCTTAAGTAATTCACTCTTATCAAAGGTTTTAATGAGCGCTAGCTTTCCAACCGGAGTCATCAGACTTCCTCCGACTCCCTGAATAACCCTTGAAATAACAAGATGAGTGAGATTTTGGGATAAAGAACAAAACAAAGAACCCAAACTGAATAATACCAACGAGAAAATGAATACTTTTTTAGTTCCGAAGCGGTCTGCCAAAAATCCACTTGCAGGCATGAAAACCGCTAAGGTCAATACATAACTGATGATGGCATTTTGCATGTTCAGCGGAGATTCGTGAAGATCTTTTGCAATGGAGGGTAAAGAAGTATTCAGGATGGTTGAATCCAGCATTTGCATGAAAATAGCAGTGGCCAGAATCAATGGGAGAATTTTCTTTATGGATACCTGTTGAGGGCTTGTTTCTGTCATTTCGTATAGGCTGGAATATTCAATAAACTTCCAGGCTTATTTTATTTGAAGAAAGTGCTTGCTTTAAGCAGTTTGATTCTTAGATCAAGAAATCCATATAAAATTAAAAAAGTCCTGCGAAATATCACAGGACTTTTTGATTTATTTTTTAGGCTTTTCTACTCCTTTCCATTCATCACCGGCTTTTCTATACTGGCTTAAAGTGAAATTTTTGAAATCCTTGGTTTTGTATTCAATATTATCGGTATTCTGCTCAAAAGGCATGATATAATAATATTCTATATCTGTTTTATCGGTCTTGTTTCCTTTTTTTACAGTCGGAACATATTTTGAAAACTTATAGCTTGGAAGATATTGTCTTAATCTGGTGTAGAATGATTTGTCATCTTTTTCACTAGGAATAATATCTACAATATTCAAATCATCTTTTTTCTTATCTACCCAAAGATAGTAGGTTTTTTCTTCTCCTAAATTTCTGTTGTATGAATTGAAGGCAAACAATTCTTTTGGAACCAATTCTTTGATTTTTTCAGGATCAACCTTTGTATAGAATTGTCCTTTTGAAGGGTCAACGTAAGTTTCAAGGTTGTACATTAATACAGAATTGTTCTCAAAATTCTTGTTCTTGAAGTATTGATTTAAAGATAATTCTGCAGTAGCTCTAAGCTCTTTATCTCTTTTATCCAGTTTTTTTGTTGGATTCTGAGGATTTACTTTTTTTACGAATTCATATAATACTACAGGCTTTATATCCTTAAGGTGAGGATAGGTTTTAAGCTGCTCAGCTTTTACCAGCCAGTAAAACTGTTGATAATAATCGTCCTTATCAGCATCTTTCACGCTTTTATATGCTAAAGCAAGCTTTTTTGAGTTCAGATATTTGCCATATTTTCCCTGTCCAAAAGCAAAACTGATAGATAATAAGGCAAACAAAACAGTAAGGTTTCTTCTCATTTTTTTATAATTGATATTTTCGTTTTCCAAATATAATTATTTATTAGATATTATTTTTGATTGTCAGTTAAATTGTGCCATATTGTTATTGTTAATTCAAAAAATAATCCTGTATTGCTACAGGATTAATAAATTATTGTGGTAGTAGTTACAAAGAAGGGGTGTAAGTGTATGATTTAAATATTAAATTTTAATAGTGAATTTTGCTTCGCAAGTGAATCGTGAATTCATCTGGTATCACGATAACTTTAACCCTTAAAGATCACCATTGACTCTATAACATTCCCACTCTCAAACTCTAATAAGAAGTTTCGTGCACTTTCACTGCTCTTCCGCTTGGATCATTCATCTTTTTGAAAGCTTCATCCCATTCCAGAGCGATAGGAGTGGAGCAGGCTACTGACGGAACTGATGGAACAGTTGCTGCAGCAGTTTCACTAGGGAAATGTTCTTCAAAAATAGTTCTGTATCGATATTCCTCCTTATTTTGTGGAGTGTTTAACGGGAATCTGAACCTTGCGTTAACCATCATCTCATCAGTAACCTCTTTTTCAGCAACTTCTTTTAGAGTATCAATCCATGAATATCCTACACCATCTGAAAACTGTTCTTTTTGTCTCCATGCAATAGAGGCGGGAAGAATATCTTCAAAAGCTTTTCTTAGTACCCATTTTTCAATTTTCCCTTCAGCTACCTGTATCATTTTATCTTGTGGGTTGAGGGTCATGGCAATATCCATAAATTCTTTGTCAAGGAAAGGAACTCTTCCTTCTATTCCCCAGCTCATTAAAGCTTTGTTCGCTCTCAGACAGTCATACAAATGAAGCTTTCCGAGTTTTCTTACTGTTTCATCATGGAATTCTTTAGCATTAGGAGCTTTATGGAAGTACAGATATCCCCCAAATAGTTCATCTGAACCTTCTCCGGATAATACCATTTTAATTCCCATTGATTTGATGACCCTTGCTAAAAGATACATCGGGGTAGATGCTCTGATGGTTGTTACATCATAAGTTTCCAGATGATAAATTACATCACGTATCGCATCCAATCCCTCCTGGACTGTAAAGTTGACTTCATGGTGAACAGATCCGATATGTTCCGCTGCTTTTTGTGCTGCAGCTAAATCAGGAGACCCTACAAGTCCTACTGCAAAACTGTGAAGTCTTGGATACCATGCTTCCTGAGTGTCTCCGCTTTCAATTCTTTGTCTTGCAAACTTGGCTGTGATAGCAGAAATAACAGAAGAATCTAGTCCTCCTGAAAGCAATACACCATAAGGAACATCACTCATCAGTTGTCTGTGAACAGCGTCTTCAAGCCCTTTTCTTAGTTTGTCAATATCGGTTTCGTTCTTTTTCACATGGTCAAAACTTTCCCATTCTCTGGTGTACCATTGCTGAAGTTCAGCTCCGTCTTTGCTATATACCAAATGTCCTGGTAAGAAGGTTTCAATCTTTTTGCATATACCTTCCAATGCTTTTAGTTCAGAAGCTACATAATAGTTTCCGTTCTTATCCCATCCCTGATAAAGAGGGCAGATTCCCATATGATCGCGGGCAATCAGATAAACTTCATGTTCCGTATCATACAATGCAAATGCGAAAATACCGTTCAGTTTTTCAACAAAATCTTTTCCGTATTTTCTGTATAGTGCCAGAATAACCTCACAATCAGATTGAGTCTGAAATTCATAATCAGGAAATTCTTCTTTTAATTCTCTATGGTTGTAGATTTCACCGTTTACAGCTAATACTACTTTCCCGTCTTTAGTAAATAAAGGTTGCTTTCCGGATGTTGGATCTACAATGGCTAATCTTTCGTGAGAGAAAACTACTTTCTCATCCTGAAAGACCCCACTCCAATCTGGTCCTCTGTGACGGATCTTTTTTGACATTTCCAAAACCTGAGGCCTTAATATCTCAGTTTTTTGCTTGGCATCGAATAAACATACAATTCCACACATATTTTTATTATTTATGAGACAAAAGTAAAAGGGATGTTTATAAATAACAATGAAAAATATGTATAAGTTTAATTTTTTAATTAAATAATTTATTTTAAAGAAAAAAATTAACTATTCATAAGAATTTGTATGTTTTTGATTGATTTTTTTCGTTAGGCTAAAGTTAATCTAATCTCTATACGAAATAAAAATGACATATTTCTTAATATATGATAATTTATTATGCAAACTTTAGCCCTTACTTTGTGGCTCGAAATAATTTTTTTTCATCATTTGTGTTTTTACCTTCTTGCAATTCTCATGCAAGAAGGTTTTGTTTTTATAGGCTTGTAATACGCTCTTGCTAGTAAGAAAATAAAATTTTCTTACTAACTATATTATTCAGGCTTTAAAATGATTTTCCTGCTTTAAAATAAGAGGAACGAACATTATCAGCCGGCTATTTAAATGAGTAATCGTTTTGTGAATGGTTTTCAATGATAAGAACCGATATACTGGTTTCCATTAAACTATATAGAAAACAGGTAAAGTAAAAAGGTAAGTTCAGTTCTTGTATTCATATTATAATCTACTGTAGGTAATTTATGTTAATAAATATCCTTACAGCATCAAAACGGTTAATCTATAGGGTTAGTAGAGAACAGAATATAAATGTTACATATTTGTCTAAAAAAACAAAAAAACTACCCCGTGGAGTAGTTTTTAATTTATAATGGTAAAATCAATTAAGAAACTCTTTCAATCAATGCCATATAGAATCCATCGTATCCTTCGCTAGGCATTACCTTTTCATCCTTAATCATTTTGAATCCAGGGTTATTTTTAAGGAATTCTTCTACCTGAAGGTTATTTTCAGAAGGTAGAATAGAACATGTTGCATATACCATCTTTCCACCTTTTTTAAGAATTTTAGAATAATCCTGAAGAATCTGCTGTTGCTCTTTTTTGATTCTATCAATAAAGTCCTGATCGATTTTCCATTTGCTGTCCGGATTTCTTTTCAATACTCCAAGACCTGAACATGGGGCGTCAATCAATAATCTGTCTGCTTTATCATGAAGGCGTTTGATTACTTTGTTGTCAGAGATCATACGGGTTTCAATATTGTGAGCTCCGGCTCTTTTAGCACGACGCTTTAACTCGGTCAATTTCCACTCGAAAATATCTAAAGCTATAATCTGACCTTTATTTCCCATCAGTGCTGCCAGGTGAAGTGTTTTTCCTCCAGCACCTGCACAGGCATCTACCACTCTTTGTCCCTCTTTTACATCCAGGAAATATCCGATCTTCTGAGAAGAAGCGTCCTGAACTTCAAACAAACCTTCTTTAAATGCTGTGGTAAGGAAAACATTCTTTTTCTCCTCCAGTTGTACTGCATCTGGATAGTTTTTAATAGGAAAAGACGCAACACCTTCATCTGAAAGGTCAGAAATAAGTTCCTTTGTTGTTGTCTTTAATGAATTTGTTCTTAAAACAGTAGGAGCCTGTTCATTCAACGCAATCATTTCTCTTTCCCATTTAGCTCCCAATTCTTTTTCCAACGTTTCCGCCAACCAGTCTGGGATAGAATGTTCAATAGCTTTGGTTGGAACTGTATTCTTTTTAAGCTTGGTAAGAATGTCCGCAATTTTAATTCCGTCAAACTCTTCAAACTTTTTATAATTGGTCTTGCTCCAAAGAAGGTAAGCAATGATAAGTTTATAAATATTGTTAGGTTTTACCCCTTCGCCCATATAATATTCAAGGCGTTTTTTCCAACGGATAATATTGTAGAAAATCTCAGAAACAACGGCTCTGTCCTGGCTTCCCCATTTTTTGTTTGCTTTTAAAAGTCTTTCAATAACTTTATCGGCATATTTGTTTTTCTCAAAAAATGTCTCCTGTAAGGCATCGTGAATTCCGATTGCCAAGTTTCTGTGAATAAGTTCCATAAGTTTGCTTCGCTGTTTGAATCTGCAAAAATACGAATTAAAGTTGAGAGTTGAGGTTTGAGTTGGAGAGTTTGAGACTTACAAGGTTGAGATGAAATGATAGAAATAAATCTTAGTACTGAATCTGTAAATGTTTTTTCTGAAGATTTATATATTTTTACTCAGTTACAACAGTTTTTCATTCAGGGGTGGTTGAACTCAAATATTTGCTTAAATGAAATGTCTTTAAGAACAAAATGTATAGGGTTCATCAATATACTTTATTTTCTTTACAGTTACCTTATCTAAAGTGTAGTAATTCACTTGTTGGTGCAAAACAAATAAGTGTTTATTGTCTACTATACTGGCCTTTATCTCTTGACTTTAACCTTGAAAAAGCCCTACCTTTGCAAAAAATTAAAATATGAGTGATACAGTACTTTGTCCGAAATGTAGCTCCGAGTTTACCTATCCGAGCGATAACATGATGGTTTGTTCTCAGTGTTTCTACGAATGGAATCCTGAAGAAGCAGCTTCTGAAGCAGCAAACGAGGGAAAAATATTAGACTCTAACGGAAATGAGCTTCAGGATGGGGATTCTGTAGTGGTTGTAAAAGATCTTCCTGTAAAAGGAGCACCAAAACCGGTAAAAGCTGGAACTAAAGTGAAAAATATCCGCTTAAGACCAGGAAGCGATCATAATATCGACTGCAAAATTGATGGGTTCGGAGCAATGGCTTTAAAATCAGAATTTGTAAAGAAAGCATAATACAATTGCCTTTTACTATGGGCTAAAGGCCATAAAAAAAGGAAAAAATTGGACAGAGTAATCTTTCAATAGACTTAATTGCAAGATTGCTAATGTCCGTCTAAAAGGCAGAAAGAGAAATAACCAATAATTTCCTTATGCTGTGGAAATACAAATGTAAGAAAAAGTTTAATAACAGATTCTTATGTTTGTATTTTTTTTGTTGATAAATATAAGGAAATGTATGAGTTATATACTTTTTTAGAAGATGGAAAGGGCTTGCGGATCTAGGAATGCTTAGGCTTGAATATTCCCCGTTGGCGATCTCAATTCTCTTCGATTAAGTAAATGAAATATTCACAGAATCATGTAGTTTTTCATCAGTGTACATTACCAATTCCTTATTCTTTGCTTTAATTTTATTCCAATGGTAATTTCCTGCAAATCTGCTTTCCAAAACCTCGGCTTCAAGACCATTTTCAGAAACTTTTATTCCTTTTGGATAATAGAAAAATTTTGAAAGCCGGAAATCTGCTGCTTCAGATTCACTGAAGATATTCACTTCACCAAATAATTTGGCAACATAAGAATTGTATGGATTTTTGTAGGTTTCTTCCGGACTGTCATTCTGAATTAACCTTCCATTCTGAAGGATAACAATCTGATCCAGCCATGGCATAATGTCCTGGAGTTCGTGGGTAGAAATAATCAGAGAGATCTGATGTTCCTTTACATATCGGAAAAGTCTTTCTCTAAGCTCAATCTTTCTTGGAAAATCAAGATTACTGAAAGGTTCATCAAGGATAAGCAGTTTAGGTAAAACGGACAGTGCTCTTGCAATAGCAACCCTTTGTTGCTGCCCGCCACTTAAATATTTAGGAAGTACATCAGCAAACTCCTGAAGTCCTACTACTTCAAGAAGTTCCATGACGGTTTCTCTTTTCTTGGTTAAATTGATATTCGAAATAAATTTACCCACATTTTCAGCAACAGTGGCATAAGGCATAAGGTCAAAATTCTGTGCTACAAACTTCATTTCAGCTTCTCCGGGAACAAGGTTTCCCTTGGGACCCAATAGTTTGGCTCCATTAAAAAAGATATCTCCGCTTTCCCAATCAAGCAGGCCATATATCAGGTTTAAAAGGGTAGATTTTCCACATCCACTTTCTCCTGCCAGGGCAATGATTTTATTAGCCTCAAATCTTAAATTAAGGTTTTGAAACAACGGTTTTTCTTTGGTGTGGGAGAAGAATAAATTGTTTATTTCTAAAAGCATATTACAAATGTAAGGTTTTTATGAAAACATAATTTTTTTTATTATATTAGCGGGAGTAATAAAAATAAATCAAAAATGAGAAAAAAACTGTTTTCGTTAGCTATTCCTGCTTTATTCGTTGCTGCTGTAATGGTTTCTTGTAAAAAAGATAAACCGCTTACCAGTGAAGGTAATGAAGTGACTACAACCAAGGATGGTAACCAGTACACTTTGGATACGCTAAACAGTAAGGTTGAATGGAAAGGATACAAAGTATTTAAATCTGAGAATACGAGTCACTTCGGAACCATCAGGTTTGAAAGCGGTGATGTAACAGTGAAGGAAGGAAAACTGGAAAGCGGTAAATTTGTTGCTGATATGAATTCCCTGACCTCTGTAGACTTGAAAGACAGTCCTGATGATATGGGTAAATTAAACGGTCATCTTAAGAGTGGTGATTTCTTTGAAGTAGAAAAATTCCCAACGGCTTCTTATGAAATTACAAAAGTTACTCCTGTTACAGAAGGTGATTATAATACTCTTTTGGATGGTAATTTAACCATTAAAGGAATTACTAAGCCGGTTCAGTTTAAAGCTAATGTTTCCGTGAAAAACGGAGAAGTAAGTGTAGCTACTGAGCCTAAGGATATCAAAAGAGAAGAGTTTGGCGTGAAGTTCCAGGCTCCTGCTGAAAACGGAGTGATTAAAGATGAGGTAACTCTTCAGATCAACGTTAAAGCCTTAGAAAAGAAATAATTTTTTTATTTAAGTGAAATAAGTGATTGAAGTCTGCCTCCCGAAAAAGAGGCAGATTTTTTTATGACGGACCTATTATTCAACTTAAAAGTCGTATTTTTGCAAAACATTTTGAAAGGGTAAAATAATGATAGAAAAGATAGAAGAACTACTGATCGAAGTAAACGGCTTCAATGCTACCTCTAAGGAAGAGATAGAAAACTTCCGTATCAAGTACAACGGTAAAAAAGGAGTTCTGAATGATTTTTTTGAAAAATTTAAAGAAGTTCCTAACGACCAGAAGAAAGAATTCGGACAGAAGATCAATACTTTGAAGCAGGCTGTTGCTGTGAAACTGGAAGACTTGAAAAGTACTTCTGCATCTTCTGTTGTAGTAGAAAAAGAAGATCTTACAAGACCTGCATTTCCATTAGATCTGGGATCAAGACACCCGATCAACCTGGTTAAAAACAGAATTATTGACATCTTTAAATCCATTGGATTTGCTGTTGCTGATGGTCCTGAGATTGAAGATGACTGGCATAACTTCACGGCATTGAACCTTCCGGAATATCACCCGGCAAGAGATATGCAGGATACGTTCTTTATTGAGCAGAATCCGGATATTCTTTTAAGAACGCATACTTCTTCTGTACAGACTCGTTTTATGGAAGAAAATCAGCCGCCTATCAGAATTTTATCTCCTGGAAGAGTATTCAGAAATGAAGCCATTTCTTCACGTTCTCACTGTATCTTCCATCAGATTGAAGGATTATATATTGATGAGAATGTAAGTTTTGCGGATTTAAAGCAAACGATTCAGTTCTTTACCACTGAACTTTTCGGAAAGTCTAAAATCAGAATGAGACCTTCTTATTTCCCGTTCACGGAGCCAAGTGCTGAGATTGATGTGTATTGGGGATTAAACTCTGAAACTGATTACAGAATCACAAAAGGAACAGGTTGGTTAGAAATCATGGGTTGTGGTATGGTAGATCCTGCGGTATTGAAGAATGTTAATATTGATTCTGAGAAATATTCAGGATATGCATTCGGAATGGGTATTGAAAGAATTACCATGCTTCTTTACCAAATGAGCGACATCAGAATGTTCTTTGAAAATGATATAAGAACCTTGGAACAATTCAAGACATTATAAAAATAAACCTCCGGAGCTCCGGAGGTTTTTGTTTTTAATTACTGACCTAAGAAACAAAACGTAATTAAAAACTGATCTTATTGAAAAATTTACACGTGTCTGTTTCTTATATCCATACTTCGGGTACGCTAGGGATCCAAACGAAGTATTGACATGGCAGCCTCATTGCTGCTTCTATTAGTAAGACAATCTGTATTTGGAATCTATTACATTCAAAATAAAAAATGTCTGTAAAAATTACAGACATTGATTCTTTAAAAAATTGGTATACGTTTACTTAGTAAATTTTAAAGGATATTTTACGTTTTTGTAATCATCAATACTTGCTTTAAGAGACCCTACCGCTAATTCAGCTTTCAAAAGCATTGGCAGGTGGTTGGCATCATTGGAAACCCACATTGTTACCCCTTCTTTTTCTTTGAAAACCCTTCCGCTTTTTACAGACGGAATAATTTTTAAACAATTGATCGTACCGAATTTTGTCTTTAAATTCTCAGTTCCTGTCACTTTAAGCTGAAAAGGGAACATTTCATCATCAATCCATACATTCATATTGATTACTGTTCCTACTTTTAATTCATCCGGGCTTTTGCTTCGCAGATAATAAAAACAGGAAAGCATATCCTGAACACCTTTCACAGATTTGATAACCTTTGAGCCATTGGCCGGCGTTTTCTTATCCGTTAAAATTAAAGTATTATTATCGTGATTAAAAGCGGTTTCAAAATGCTGACGGTAGCTTCCTTCACGTACATTTCGAACATAGTAGCTAGGTAACCCGCTTGCGCTATCAATAAAACTTTCATAGAGATCTTCTACTTTGAAGAAAGCCTTTACTGCACCTGTAGTTTGCCCGGTACCTTTTACATAAAGATGAGGAGCACCTTTATAAGTAGTCTTTTTAGTAGTAAGATTGGCGGTTCCGGCATTTAAGAAGCCATAGTGGATTCTAAGGGTGATGGATTCGCCGTCTGCGATGTTATCAATCTGGGCAGAGCCTAAAAAGAATATAAATACTGCAAAAAGGTTTAAAATTTTCTTCATGATAAGACATTTACAAAAACATTGCCAAATTTAATATCTTAAATAATAGATATTTGACAAATCTCAGGTTTTTATTTAGAATCAATTAAATATGCTTCGCATTAAAATTAGTAAATTTGCAGTTACATGTATAATTAAATTATCTTAAATTATGATAACCACTGATATATTGATCATAGGTGCAGGGCCTACAGGGCTTTTTGCCGTTTTTGAAGCAGGTCTTTTAAAAATGAAGTGCCACATTATTGACGCACTTCCACAACCGGGAGGGCAATTGGCTGAACTTTATCCGAAGAAACCTATTTTTGATATTCCGGGGTATCCTTCAGTAAACGCTGGAGAATTAGTGGATAATTTGATGGAGCAGATCAAGCAGTTTCAACCTGGATTTACATTGGGAGAAACAGCCGTTTCTTACACAAAAGTAGATGATGAGTGGTTTGAAGTGGTTACTAACAAAGGAACTGTTCACAGATGTAAGGCGATTGCTATTGCAGGTGGATTGGGAACTTTTGAGCCTAGAAAACCTACGTTCGAAAATGTAGCTGATTATGAAGAGAAAGGGTTGGAGTATTTCGTTAAAGAACCTGAGCACTTCAGAAATAAAAAAGTAGTGATTGCCGGAGGCGGAGATTCTGCCCTTGACTGGAGTATTTTCCTTTCTAATGTAGCCAGCGAAGTTACTTTGATCCACAGAAGAAATGAGTTCAGAGGAGCTTTGGATTCTGTAGAAAAAGTTCAGGATCTGAAAAACGAGGGAAAAATCAAGTTGATTACTCCTGCTGAAGTAACTGGTATCAGAGGAGATGGAAAAGTAGAAGCAATTACTGTACAAAAAGATGGTGAGGATGCTTTTGAAATTGAAACAGATTACTTTATTCCATTATTCGGATTAACTCCAAAATTGGGTGAGATCGGAAATTGGGGACTGAATATCGAGAAGAATGCCATTGTTGTAAACAATGCTCTGGATTATCAGACTAACATTGATGGTATCTATGCAATCGGAGATATCAACACATATCCTGGAAAGCTGAAGTTGATTCTTTGTGGTTTCCACGAAGCAACTTTAATGTGTCAAAGTGTTTACAACAGATTGAATCCTGGTAAGAAATTCGTACTAAAATATACTACTGTAAGTGGAGTAGATGGGTTTGACGGAAGCCGTAAAGAAGCAGAGAAGGCTGTTGTGAAAAAAATTGACTAATTTTGCAGAATTATGTCAGATATTAATATTAAAATCACCGACAGAGAAGGTGTAACCCACGATGTTATTGCTCCAACGGATATGTCCATGAACTTAATGGAGATTATCCGTTCCTATGAATTGGCTGAAGAAGGTACTATTGGTGTATGCGGCGGAATGGCGATGTGTGCTTCATGCCAGGTTTATGTAATCAATGATCCTGGTCTGGAACCAATGGGAGATGAAGAAGATGCTATGCTTGCTGAAGCTTTCCATGTGAAAGATAACAGCCGATTAGGCTGCCAGCTGCATATTGCAGACGCCATGGAAGGGCTTGAAGTGGAAATTGCTCCTTATCCTTAGAAAATATTTTTTAATCTTAATAATAAACCCGTTCGAGTTTTTCGAACGGGTTTTGTTTTTTATTTAATTAAGAAGAGATTATATTTCTTCCTTAGAAATCCATTTTCCAACGGTGGGAGCCTGATAGTTTTTCATTTTTTCTAATAGCTCGTCTATATTATCACTTACTAAAAGCATATCTCGATTTACAGCCTTTAAAAAACCTTTGTTCACCATATTTTCAACCAAATTGATGAGGTCATTGTAGAAACCGTCAATATTCAGAATAGCAATAGGTTTTTTATGAAGACCAAGCTGTGCCCAGGTAATCATTTCGAAGAATTATTCCAGTGTTCCATATCCTCCGGGAAGCACGATTACGCCATCACAAAGCTCACTCATTTTCGTTTTTCTTTCATGCATTGTTTCCACGAGAACTAGTTCAGTAAGGCTTTTATGAGCAATTTCCTTAGCCTGTAAAAAATGAGGAAGAATACCCGTTACCTTTCCGTTTTCACTTAATGCTCCATTGGCTATCGTTCCCATTAAACCGGTTTCCGAACCGCCGTAAATGAGTTGTATATTTTGTTTTGCTAACGTTTGTCCAAGTAAAAATGCCTGCTCTTCATAGATTTTATCTGTGCCGAAACTTGAACCACAGAATACCGTAATACTTTTCATATTTGAATGTCTTTTTATTAAAGCTAAAAAAGGTAAGAAAATATTCATTGAAATTCTAAATTTTAATTTACAGATTCTTATTATTCTTAATATCTTAATATAGCTTAATGATTGGGTTAAATTAAAAATATCCAAAATCATAAGACTTTGGATATTCAATATAGTTATTTTCCTATTCTATTTCTGAGGAATATTCGCTAAAATATCTTTCAGGAAGCTCCAGAATTTCTGAGCAGATGGGATATTTGCTTTCTCATCAGGAGAGTGCGCTCCTCTGATGGTAGGTCCGAAACTTACCATTTCCATTTCAGGATAATTAGCACCAATGATACCACATTCTAAACCTGCGTGACAAGCTACTACATGAGGTTTCTCATTGAACTTCTCTGTATAGATCTTTTCCATGATCTTTACGATTTCAGATCCTGGTCTAGGTTTCCATCCTGGGTATGAACCGCTGAATACTACATTCATTCCCGCTAATTCTGCTACAGATTTCAATTGTTCTGCAGTAGAATATTTAGAAGAGTCTACAGAAGATCTTGTAAGGTTAAGAATCTTTAATTCCCCACCTTTCAATTCAACTCTAGCTACGTTGTTGGATGCTTCTACAAGGTCCGCTACATCCGGGCTCATTCTGTATACTCCGTTGTGAAGAGCTTTTAAAGTAAGTATTACTTTTTTAGAATCACCTTCGGAAATCGCTTTATCAGAAGACGTAGAGTTTTCAATATTGATTTGAAGACCTGCTTCTACAGATGCAAATTCTTCTAAAATTTCTTTTTTAAGAGCAGTGGCATCTTCAATGAATTCCTGTGCATTTCTTACAGAGATGATGGCAACCCCTTCTCTTGGAATTGCATTTCTTAATCCACCACCATCAATAGAGATTAATTCCAGATTTTGCTTTTCCAACCCTTTGTAAAGAAGTCTTCCCAAGATTATGTTTGCGTTTCCGAAACCTTTATGGATATCCATTCCTGAGTGACCTCCCTGTAAACCTTTCACTTCAATTCTTACCACTTGTCCTTTCGCAGCTTCTGTTGCATAGTTTTGAGTGATGGTCACATCAACACCTCCTGCACAGCCGATGTCAATTTCATCATCTTCTTCCGTATCAAGGTTTAATAGGATTTCTCCTGTAAGCTGTCCTGGTTTTAAACCGATAGCTCCAGTCATCCCTGTCTCTTCATCAATGGTAAATAAAGCTTCTAGTGCAGGGTGAGGAATATCTGAGCTCTCAAGGATAGACATAATGGTAGCCACTCCTAAACCGTTATCAGCTCCTAAAGTGGTTCCTTTTGCTTTTACCCAATCACCATCAATTTCCATTTTGATTCCTTCTGTTTCGAAATCGAAATTAACGTCATTGTTTTTCTGACAAACCATATCCAAATGCGACTGAAGCACAATCGATTTACGGTTTTCCATTCCTGCAGTAGCAGGTTTTTTAATAATTACGTTTCCTACTTCGTCTACAGTAGTTTCTAACCCTAAATTTTCACCAAATCCTTTGATGAAAGCAATTACTTTTTCCTCTTTTTTAGATGGTCTTGGAACTGCATTTAATTTGGAAAAATTTTTCCAGATTATTTGCGGTTCTATAGTAGATAATTCCATTGAAATTTATTTTTCTCAAATTTACAAAATAAAAAATGCTTCCGTGGGATACAGAAGCATTTTTATGAATTATAAAAGAACGAATAAGCAAATTGTTGGATGAGCTTATTCGTTTTTAATTGTTAACATCCACATTCTCCGTAGATGGGTGTTGTAATAACGCTGCCATCCGGTTTTTCAATCGTAAGGGTACCTTCGAAGAGTAAGGCTTCTTCACCTTTGATCTTTTTGCCTTTTACGGAGATTTTGTAATCATTATTTTCGATTTCTTTGGTCAGTTCTTCATCTACTTCCATATCACTTGAAGAGATAAGGTTCATAGAGAGTCTTTTACCATCCAGTTTCATGTAAGCTGTTTTTCCGGCATCGTCTGCATAGATGTATTTTTCAGCTTCAAAATCAGACTTATTTCTTGCAAAATAGCATGAACATTCTTTGATTTCCTCAGGAAATGAAATGGTTTCAATCTGGATTTTTCCAGAAGGAATACTTGCTGTAGCAGAATCCTTAGCAATATTTGAAGAATCGGCTGCAGCATTTGCAGAAACTGTTTCTTTGTCCTTTTTACAGGCTACTAAAAGAAATGCAGAAAATAAAATGATTAGATATTTCATGTGTTTATGGTTTTGAAATGTTAGCCTCTTGCTCTTTCAAGAAGGGTCATCATTAATAATGAAAGGATTACTAAACTTTCTTCCTCATCATCAATGTCAATCAATCTGTCTAATTGGAATCTTCTTCCAAAGAATGAAGGCATTTTTTTAAGTTTGAAGTATGCTTTTCCGTCAATACCGGTAACCGTATAAGATGGGTTAAGGAAGTATCCTGTAAACATTCCGATGATAGGAAGCTCACCTACAAAACTGTCCCAGAATCTTACCCATGCACTGTCTTCCTGTACTTTGAACTTAGGCTGGTCTTTAGCATCAAGGATATCATAGCTTGCTTTCCAGATAGAACGCATTCCTTTTCTTGCCAGTCTACCGTAGCTTTTGTTATCTACAATATCATTTAAAGAATAAGAAGCATTGAAATCAATCCATTGATTGGCTCTGATTCTGAAAAGTTCTTTTGATTTGCTTTCGTCATTGAAAACGATAACGTCTTCTTTCAGTTTGAACATTTTTTGACGTACGTAAGCTACGTAGTTCCCATTTTTGTCAGTAATGTTGAAGTCACTGGCTAGTGTCGAAATTTTAAACTTGAAATCCAGTGGATAATTTAGGTTGTTAAGTACCATGTGTTAGTTAATTTTTTTCATATTTAATTTAAGCCGCAAATATAACGGTTTTTTTAGAGTTATGGGAAATAAGGATAGAATAGGTATTTAAAATGTCAGAATGGGACATTAGGGAGGTGAAAGTTGTAGAGATGAGGTTTGGAAATGATGGATAATACACGGTGGACTGTGAAAATGAGAAAAAATTATCCTGAACTTTATAGGGCAAAAGTTGATTAATCGGTACTCCTAAATCTTAAGCTTTAAACATGAAAAGTGAATTTTTGTTTCGCAATTGAATAATCACTGAAGATAGGAATTAAAAAGCGTGCCGGATTGAAGGTTGACCATTCCTTTTTAATACCTCAAAAACTCCTCTACAGGATAGATCATTTTCCTCAAATAATCCTTATTTTTGTACCTATGGATTACCCAAGTAAAGTGTTAGCAAAGGCGGTTGATGAAATTTCAGGGTTACCTGGGATTGGAAAGAAAACGGCTTTGAGATTAGCATTACATTTATTAAAGCAACCCAGTTCCAGAGCAGTGAGCCTTGGAAATTCCCTGATTAATCTTGTCAACGAGATAAAATACTGTAAAGAGTGTCATAATTTTTCCGATTTTGACATCTGTGAGATTTGCAGTAATGAGAAAAGAAGCGGTGAGTTGATTTGTATTGTTGAAGATGTTCGGGACGTAATTGCCATTGAAAATACAGGGAAGTACGGTGGAAAATATCTGATTTTGGGTGGGAAAATCTCTCCGATGGAAGGCGTAGGGCCAAGCCAGCTGAATATTCCAAGTATTGAAAGAAAACTGAATGAAGGCAAGGTAAAGGAGTTTATCTTTGCGCTGAGTGCTACGATGGAAGGAGATACCACAGCCTATTATATTTATAAAAAGTTTAAAAACTTTAATGTGAATTTTTCAAGTATTGCAAGGGGAATTTCAGTAGGAGATGAACTGGAATATGCTGATGAAATTTCACTCGGAAGATCTATTATCAACAGATTACCATACAACGAAAAGGATTAATATGAAGCTGTCTATCATTATTGTTAATTACAATGTTACCCAATTACTCAGAAATTGCCTTTGGTCTATTCAGAAATATGTAAAAGAGGTGGAATATGAGGTAATTGTAATCGATAATGCTTCTACAGACAGTTCATGGCGGGATCTCATCTCAGAATTTCCCGAAGTACAGTTTATTGCTTCGGAAATGAATGGTGGTTTTTCAAAAGCTAATAATCAGGCTATACATTATGCAAAAGGAGAATATATACTGCTTTTAAATCCCGATACGGAATTCGAAGGTTTTTATATGAAGAATCTTTTAGACTTTTCGGATAGCCAACCGAATTTTGGGTGCCTTGGAATACGGATGCATGATGCAGAAGGAAATTTTCTGCCGGAAAGCAAACGTTCGGTTCCGGATATGTTTAATTCCTTTGAAAAGCTGTTTACCAATTTTAAAAAAAATAATTCCAAATCTTACTACAGGAATGACTTAGAAGAGGATGCTGTGGCTGAAATAGAAGTGATGACGGGTGCATTTTTATTGGTAAAAAAAGAGGTGTATGAAAAGATAGGAGGATTGGATGAAGCCTATTTTATGTATGGGGAAGATATTGATCTTTGCTATACTTTAATAAGAAACGGATATAAAAACTATTATTATGGTCAGGCTTCTCTTCTTCATCACAAAGGAGAAAGTACAATAAAGAATGATATTTATTTGCAGCGCTTTTATGGTGCTATGCAGATCTTTATTGATAAATATTATAAAGAATCAAAACCAATGCAGTATTCTTTCTTAAAAGCAGGTCTAAAGCTTCGTTACCAGATTGAGAAGATTAAGCTGAAGTAATTTTAGGTTGGAAGGAAGCTGGAAGAGAGAATCTGGAGGTTATTGATGAATGATATACATTTATTTGTGTTATTCTAGGATGTAATGGAATATATGAGCTTCTTCCTTCGTCAGAATGACAATGGATATACTGACAATCACTCAAGACTAAATATTGAAAATACAGGATAATAAAAAAGCAACTCAATCTGAGTTGCTTTTATTATATGTAGAAAAATTATCTTCTTATTTAGCCGGTGCAACTGGTGCTGGAGCCGGAGTAGTAGTTGTAGAAGAAGCAGGAGCAGATTGTTTTGCCGGAGCTTCTTTTTTAACTGGTTGCTGCTGAGCTGGAGCCACTTGTGACGGTTTACCAGTAACAACAACGCTTATAAGGATAAGAACGATGATAGTTCCGCCTAGAGTCCATGTTGCTTTTTCCATGAAATCATTGGTTCTCTGTACTCCAAACTGAGCAGAAGATGCCCCTCCGAACGTACTGGAAAGACCTCCACCTTTTGGGTTTTGAGCCATAACAACAATCACTAATAAAATACTAGCAATCATAATAAGAACCATCAATAGTGTAAATATAGTATCCATTAATTCTGATATCTTTTTGAATGGGCAAATTTAATCTTTTTTTACTGAATGACAAAAAAAGATATCGGTAAATATGGCACAACAACAAAAAAATTAGAAATCAAACAATGATTACATGCTTAGAATAGAGGGAAACAAATGTGAAGATAAGAATAACCGCGTTCAAATGTATGCGTTGTTGTTAATTTTTCTCACAAGTTGAATGTCCAGTAAAATCAACAATAAAAAAAGGCTATCCCAACATTGAGATAACCTTTTCTATCATTGTTTGTTTATTATTTAAAGTCAGAATCCTTAGCCTGGTTAAGCTGGTAAGACTGTACAGCCAGGTTGATCTCCATTCCACCCATATTCTGGATAATAGTGAACGGAAGTTTCACACCTGATACGTCTCTATAATCAGCGAAGTTTGTTGGCATAGAGCCTCCTTCTCCAACTTTTATCTCACCCGTTTTTAAACCGGTTTTTACACTGTAATAATAGGTTTGCTTCGGTCCTTTTACCACATAAGAATCTTCATTGTTATACTTTTCAATTCCTGCTAATTTCAATTCTGTTGATTTAGCAAAAGTAAGTTCCGGGAAAAGTTCCGGTTCTGCCATAGAAGCTTTTTGTTTATCATTCAAAGGAATTTTTTGTCCCTGTGCTTCAGCATATCCCTCTTTACCATCAAAAACGATTTTCTGAAGGGTATTGCCCATCATTTTCATTTCCATCATCATTTTTCCACCTTTCCCTTGGATCAGCTTCATGTTCATATCCATTCCCTGAACTTTAGTTGTTGCATCGGCAGTAATGGAAGTTACTTTTTGAACAGCTGCTAAGCCTCCAATTGCATTGATGTATTTATCCGCTACAGATCCAATGGTTACACTAGCATCAACTTTCTGTGCTGATGGTTTTGTTACCGGATTGGCTTCTTTATCAAAATATTTTACAGGATAGCCTAGTTTTTCAAGCCCTTCAGCAATATCAGAAGCTTTCCCTGCAATGAAAATTCTGCTTTGATTCGGAAGAATAGTTGCTTTTACAGCATTAGAGACATCCGCTGCGGTAACTTTGTCAATAGATTTTAAATAATTAGTATAAAAATCTGAAGGAAGGTCCTGTACTTTTTGGTTTAAAGCAAATTTGGCAATGGTTTCAGGTTTTTCCAAAGACATAATGAAAGAACCTTTCAGTTTAGCTTTAGCATTTTCTAATTCTTCTGGCTTAACCGTAGAAATGGCGTTAAGTTCATTCATCATTTCTTTCACAGCCTTATCTGTAACATCATTTCTTACGCTGGTTTCCGCTGAAAAATCAGGAGAATACTTGCTTGCATTCATACTTGAATAGGCCCCGTAAGTAAATCCGTTCTTTTCTCTAAGATTCATGAAAAGCCTTGCTTCGCCACCGCCACCGAGAATATAATTGGCCATCGTAGCAGGGAAGTAATTAGGGTCTTTCATCTTAAGATTGTTCAGGTTGCTTACAGATAATACAGATTGTACAGCAGAAGGTACATCAACCACATTGATCTCTGTTTTGGCAACATTCGAAGCCGGTTCTAAAGCTGCAAATTTTGTATTTGATTTTTTCCAGTTTCCAAAAGCTTTCTCAACCAGAGGTTTGATCTGGTCAAATTTTACATCTCCTACAATGACTAAGTAAGCATTATCCGGAGCGTAGTATTTATTGTAAATATTCTGAATGTCCGCCAGTTGAATTTTATTGATAGATTCAATAGTTTCAAATTCTCCTCTTGATGTATTCTTTCCATACATCAAAGCATTGGATACTCTTTCAGCAATAGAGGAAGCATTTTTTTCATCAGCTTTTAATCCTTCAACAATTCTTTCTTTTGCATTTTGAACTTCTTCAGCAGAGAATTTTGGATTTACGATGGCATCAGCCATGAGTCCCAACACTTCTGGAAAATATTTTGAAAGAGAGTTTGAAGCAGCTCCGTTAGAAGAGAAGTTGATATTAGCTCCCAGAAAGTCTACTTTTTTATTAAACTCATCCTTGCTAAGATGAGTTGTTCCATTATCAAGTTGCTCTGCCATAAGCATGCTTACTCCTGTTATGTTTCCTTCATAATAAGGAGGTCTGTCCATAGAGAGCGTAGTATTTACTCTTGGCAGTTTATTGTTTTCAACAACCATTACGGTTAATCCGTTGCTGAGCTGAAATGTTTTTGGTTTGGCAATGTTGATTGCAGGAGTAGGTCCCGGTTTTGGCATTGCATTAAGGTCAATTTTTTGGGCAGAAAGCATTCCTGCAAATAAAAATGCCGCTGCTATATAAGTGAATTGCTTTTTCATGGGTAAATTATTTTTTCTCAGGAACGTAATTGATGATGATTCTTTGGTTGGAATTCAGATATTTTTTAGCTGCATTCTGGATATCCTGTTTAGTGATAGATCTGTAGATATCAATTTCCTTATTAATAAGGTTAGTATTTCCCATTAATACATGGTTTGTTGCTAAAGATGCCGCGATTCCCTGAATGCTTGAATTCTGATTCACAAATTGATTTTCAAACTGATTCTGAATTTTTTGATAATCCTCATCAGAAATTAAAGTAGTCTGAAGTTTTTTAATCTCCGCATCAATATCAGTCTGTAAAGTCTGCTTAGAAGTTTGTCCCATCGGAATGGCAAAGAAGGCAAAAATACTGTAATCTTCAAGCCCTTGATTAAAAGCAGCTACCTGAAGTGCTTTTTTCTCCTGGTCAACTAATTTTTTGTATAAAACAGAAGATTTTCCATTGCTTAAATAAGAAGAAAGCATGTCTAAAACATAAGCATCTTTTTCTTTATTAGCTGGTGTTCTGTAAGCAAAAACATAAGCCGGAAGCTGAATATTCGGATCAGTAGCAGTCACTTCTTTTTCCTGAGTAATTGGAGCATCTTTAGGGAAATCTTTTGGAGTAACTGTCCCTTTTGGAATACCGCCGTAATATTCTTCAATCCATTTTTTAGTCTGTTCAGGTTTAATGTCTCCTGCAACCACTAAAGTAGCATTGTTTGGTATATAGAATTTCTTATAAAAAGCCTGGAACTCTTCCAGTTTTGCCGCGTTAAGATCTTCCATGGAGCCAATGGTTGGCCAATTGTATGGGTGATTGGTAAAAAGATTCTTCTGAATTGTGGAGAAAAGGTTTCCATAAGGCTGGTTATCCATTCTTAATCTTTTTTCCTCTTTTACTACTTCTCTTTGGGTATCTACTCCAATCTGATTGATAACAGCGTGACGCATTCTTTCAGCTTCCATCCAAAGCCCAAGCTGTTCGTTATTGGAAGGGAAAGTTTCATAGTAATAGGTTCTGTCGTTGGTGGTATTGGCGTTGTTCTGGCCTCCGTTTGAGGAAACGATCTTAAACCAATCTCCTCTTTTAATGTTTGGAGTTCCTTCGAATAAAAGGTGTTCAAAGAAGTGGGCAAAACCAGTTCTTCCTTTTACTTCATCTTTAGCTCCTACATGATACATCACACCTGTAGTGACTACCGGAGCTGAATTATCCTGGTGAAGAATTACATGAAGACCATTGGGAAGGTCATACTCTTCGAATTTGATTTGCTGTGCATTCAGCATGAGCCCGAAGAAAGCTACGGCAGCAGCAGAAAGAAGTCGCTTTTTCATAAAGTTAGAAATTGTTTATCAATGAGTAGGAAAAGTGAATTAAATGTTACAGAAATTTTGAAAGCTGATAAGTCAATAGTGAATAGCCAATTCGATGCGCTTGTCAATTTTTTGTGACTGCAATCATTCACGATTCACCTGCGAAGCAGAATTCACGATTCACTTGTAAAGCAAAATCGACTATTGACATTTCATAATTTGAATTCTCCTCTGAATATCTTAATTTTGTCATTCCAAAAATTTTTTTGCTGTATGGATTATCTGAAAGGACTCAATGAATCACAATATGAAGCCGTTACCTCTTTACAAGGACCTTTGATGGTGCTTGCAGGGGCAGGTTCTGGTAAAACACGTGTGCTTACGATGCGTATTGCTCACCTTATCTATAACGGAATAGATCCTTTCAACATCCTTGCCCTTACCTTTACGAATAAAGCGGCCCGTGAAATGAAAGAACGTATCGCAAAGGTAGTAGGAGACAGCAATGCAAGAAGTCTTTGGATGGGAACTTTTCACTCCGTTTTTGCCAGAATTTTACGGATTGAAGGGCATAATCTTGGGTATCCTTCCAATTTTACCATTTACGATCAGCAGGACGCATTGAATGTGATTAAAAAAGTATTGAAGGATATGAATATCGATGCTGATCTTTATAAACCTAAAAAAGTTCAGGCGAGAATTTCTACTTACAAAAACAACCTGATTACAGTAAAAGCTTATTTCAACAATCCGGAACTGATGGAAGCTGATGAAAAAGCAAATATGAAATTCATTGGACAAATCTATCAAAAGTATGTAGAAGCATGTTTTAGAAACGGATCTATGGATTTTGATGACCTGTTATTGAAAACCAATGAGTTATTGACCCGTTTTCCGGAGGTATTGGCCAAATATCAGGATAGATTCAGATATATCATGGTAGATGAGTACCAGGATACCAACCATTCCCAGTATCTTATTGTAAAAGCACTGGCTTCTAAATTTGAAAATATCTGTGTGGTAGGGGATGATGCCCAATCTATTTACTCTTTCCGTGGAGCTAATATTTATAATATCCTGAATTTTAAAAAGGACTACCCGGATGCCATCACTGTATCTTTGGAACAAAACTACCGTTCCACACAAAACATTGTAAATGCAGCGAATGTTGTTATTGCTAAAAACTTACAGCAGTTTAAGAAAAATGTTTTCAGTGATAACGAAGAAGGAGATAAAATAAAAATATACCGTTCCCTTTCTGATGCTGATGAAGCGAACTTTGTAGCCGGAAATATCTGGGAACTGCGAAACCGTGACCAGAGAAAGTATAGCGACTTTGCTATTTTATACAGAACCAATTCTCAGACCAGAGCATTTGAAGATGCGCTGAGACGTAAAAATATTCCATACAAGGTGTATGGAGGACTTTCATTCTACCAAAGGAAAGAAGTTAAAGATTTAATCGGTTATCTGCGTCTTTTAATCAATGAAAATGATTCGGAGGCATTAATGAGAATCATTAACTATCCGGCCAGAGGAATTGGAGAAACTACACAGAACAAATTAATTGTTTTTGCAGATGCCCAGAATCTTTCTGTTTCAAAAGTGTTGGATAACCTGCCCATGTATGCTCCTCAATTAGGACTTAATAATGGTGTTTTAAACAAGCTGAATGATTTCTGGTCAATGATTAAAGCATTCCAGGTATTGTTGAAAACCGAAACTGCCTACAGTGTAGCTATGGAAGTGGCTAAACGAAGTGGGTTGATTAAGTTTTTAAAAGATGACCAAACCCCTGAAGGAATATCAAGAGTAGAAAACGTTCAGGAATTGATGAACTCAATGCAAGGGTTTATTGAAGAACAAATACAGCTGGAAGACGGAGATCCGAGTCTTTCCAATTTCCTTGAGAATATTGCCCTTTCTGCAGATACTCAGGATAAGGAATCAGAAGATGATATGGTATCATTAATGACCATTCACCTTTCCAAAGGTCTAGAGTTCCCTGTTGTACACTTGGTGGGTCTTGAAGAGAACCTTTTCCCAAGTTTCATGAGTTCAGCCACCCGAGAAGATCTTGAAGAGGAAAGAAGATTGTTCTATGTAGCATTAACCAGAGCTGAAAAACAAGTATTCTTCTCTTATGCAATTTCCCGCTTCCAATGGGGGAAAATTACAGATGCAGAACCATCAAGATTCTTAAGTGAAATTGATGATGAGTATATAGAATTCCTTAATCCGGCTATGGAAAAAAGGTTTATCAATAATTCTGGAGTAAAATCCAATATTTTTGATGAACATCCATCTGAATTAAAATCTTTCAAAAAGGTAGAGAAAAAGACACTTAATAGAAGTGAAGATAATTCAAAACCTGCTCAGGAAGTAAGAAAATTGAAACCGGTAAGCACTGCCAAAATCATCAATCCAAGTGGAGCTTCCTCTCAGGATATTGAAGTGGGAGATAAAGTGAGACACGATCGTTTCGGCGTTGGGGAAGTTACTTTCCTGGATGGGACAGATCCTCAGAATATCAAAGCAAAAGTTGTATTCATGCATGAAGGAGAGAAAAACCTGATTCTGAAATATGCTAAACTTATTAAGATTTAATGCTTTAAAATAGCTTTTAAATACGATAAACGGATTCATTTTTGAGTCCGTTTTTTTTTATTAAATACCTTTACCTTATTGGAAAAAGTAGTAATTTTAAATAAGGGATAGAAAGAAACGATTATCATTTTTTATAAAAACAAAGTCTATTGATTTTGTAGACTAATAAATATACTTTACATTTGCACCTGCAAAAAACATAAATGTTTAATCAAATTGATGAAATGATATGAGAAATAAAAAAACTATTCTTTCCGCTTCTGTTCTATTCTTTTTAGGAGTTTTTACCTATGGACAGGAGAAAGACAGCATTAAAACAAAAAAAGACAGTGTCACAACCAATAAAGTAGAAGAAGTTGTTATCCTTGGATCCAGAGCCGGAGCAAGATCAAAAGCAGACAGTCCGGTACCTGTAGATGTATTCAACCTTAAGGAAGCTTCAGTTGTACTTCCCCAGTCAAGTATCGGGCAAATTCTAAATGCCATTGCACCCTCTTTTACCTCTACTGTTCAAACCAATTCGGATGGAACAGATCATTTGGATCCTGCCCAGTTGAGAGGATTGGGACCGGATCAGGTATTGGTATTGGTCAACGGAAAAAGAAGACACACTTCTGCACTGGTTAATGTAAACGGAACACCGGGAAGAGGAACTGTAGGAACTGACTTAAATGCTATTCCTTCTTTTGCTTTAAACAGAATAGAAGTCTTAAGAGATGGAGCTGCCGCGCAATATGGTTCTGATGCAATTGCCGGAGTGATGAACCTTGAATTAAAAAGAGATACCGGAAAACTAACCGGTCAGATCAGCTATGGTGGAAACTTAACGCCTGCAGCGAACGATCATACCGGGAATTTTGACGGACAGAATATTCAGCTTGACCTGAATTATGGAAATAAAATAGGAACCAAAGGTGGTTTTTTCAATATTACCTGGTCTTCACAGTTTAGAAACCCTACGTACAGGGCAGGAACAGAAAATGCTCCTATTTATAATGCTTATAATGCTATTGAGCAACGTGCCCTGAAAAATGGAGTCAATCTTTCTTCTCTTTTTACTGATATTGGAAATACTCCAAATTCTCAGCAAATTGTAAACTATATTCACCAATATGCACCAGAAGTAAGTTATTTTTCTCAGGATTTACAAACTGCTATACAGGGAGCTAATTCTATTTCTGCTTTACAGAAAGTTTTGTCGGATCCTACCAGGTTTACTACCAATTATTTGAATTATATCACCGATCAGGAACTTGCTTACAGAGGGCAGACGAGAAAAGATTTCAACATGCAGGTAGGGCAGTCTAAACTTAATAATCACCAGCTTTTTATCAATGCTGAGGTACCTGTAAGTGATAACTGGAAGGTGTATACTTTTGGAGGATACAGTTTAAGACATGGAGTTTCCGGAGGATTTTACAGAAGACCGAGGGAAAGCAGAACCTTTACAGGCTTATATCCTAGCGGTTACCTGCCACAGATAGGAACCGATATTCAGGATATTTCATTAGCAGCAGGAATTAAAGGAAAATGGGAAGGATGGAATATTGATTTCAGCAATACCTTTGGGCAAAACTCCTTTACCTACAATATCAGAAATACCGGAAACACTTCTTTAAGGTTTGCTTCTCCTAATGAGTTTGATGCAGGAGGATTAAGGTTTACCCAAAATACTATCAATTTAGATTTCTCTAAAAAATATGATGTTCTGGAGGGATTGAATGTAGCATTTGGAGGAGAGCACCGTTTTGAGAATTTTAAAATGACTGCTGGTGAAGAAGCATCATATACTACCTATGATGTTTTAGGAAATCCATGGAATAATACTACATCAAGGCCTACAGACTTTTTTGGAGCTTCTTTGCCAGGAGGTTCACAGGTATTCAGTGGTTTCAAACCTGAAAATGCGGTGAATAAGAATAGACAGTCGTTGGCAGCGTATGCAGATGTAGAGTTAAACTTTACCAGCTGGCTTTTAGTGGATGCAGCAGCGAGATATGAGAATTATTCGGATTTTGGATCTACATTTAATTATAAATTAGCTTCAAGAATCAAAGTAGCTCCTAATTTTAATGTGAGATTTGCAGGGTCTACCGGATTCAGGGCTCCGTCTATACACCAGATTTACTATAATGTAACTTCTACCTTATTTACAGGAGGACAGCTTCTGGAAGTGGGAACATACAGTAATGATTCCCGATTGGCAGGACAGTTGAATATCCCGAAACTTAAACAGGAAACCTCAAAGTCAGCGAGTGTAGGATTTACGTATAAAATTCCATCAGTGAATTTGACATTCACAGCGGACGGTTATTTTACTAAGATTGATAACAGAATTATTCTTACCGATCAGTTTTTAAGAAAAGATGTACCTACCGATGCTCAAATAGAATTTGATAAATTAAATGTAAATGCAGCTCAGTTTTTCACCAATGCCATCGATACGGAAACCAAAGGGTTGGATATTGTGATTTCCCATAACGCAAGATTTTCAGGCATAAAACTGGATAATAATTTTGCGATCAACTTGAACCAGACTAAGCAGGTGGGTGAAATTCATTCAGCAGGGCTGTTGAAATCTCCGGCTCTTGAAAAGGTCTATTTCTCTGAAAAATCAAGAATCTATCTGGAAGAGGCCGTACCAAGAGTAAAAGCAAGCCTTTCTCACACATTAACATGGAAAGGAGCAAGTTTCTATCTTAGAAATACTTATTTCGGAAAAGTAACCGGTGCCGATGTTCTTGATGCTAACGGAGATGGAATTATAGGATTTAATGAGCATCAAACAATAGGAGATAAGATTATCACCGATATTTCTGCAGCGTATCAGTTTACCAAAAATATCGGGTTGACGGTAGGTGTTAATAACCTGTTTGATATTTATCCTACTAAAAATTTACCGGCTTCAAGTAATAACGATCAGTTTATTTACTCGCGCTCCACTTCACAGTTTGGGCAGAACGGGCGGTATGTTTTCACAAGACTTAATTTCAATTTTTAATCAAATTTTATATCTATAAAAAAACGGAATCAAAAGTTGGTTCCGTTTTTTTGTTGTAGAAGTTGATAACATAATGGATGATTGAGGTATTGTGTCTCTTCTTTACTTCCATCTTTTCAATTCGTAAGCAGCTTCCCAAAAGTGGAATTCCATTCTGGATGCCATAATAAAAGCTTCGGTCATTTTTTTTCTGGTTTCTTCAGTACTATTTTCTGCTATTTTATCACCTATAGCAATAGCCTGATCCACTGCCGCTGAAAACTCTTCTCCAGCATAGGTGGCGATCCATTTTTCATAGGGATTGTTAACCGTGTTTTGAATCTCGTAAATATAATTTCCAACCTCGCGATAGATCCAGAAGCAGGGGAGAACTGCAGCTACTGCAATTTCCACAGATTCCAGAGCTGCCGTGCTTCTCAGAAAGTGAATATAATGATGGCAAGCAGGTTCTAAAACCCCCTTATCACTCAAACCAAAATCTTTGAAGTAAGATTCATGCAGGGCATTTTCTACTACAATGGCATTTTCAGCGAAACGTATAAAAGTGAGTACATCCTGAAGGTCAGTAATCTTTGCAGCAATGATTGAGAGTGTTCTTCCAAAGTGCTCCAGATATAAAGAGTCCTGAGCCATATAAAAACGGAATTTTTTCTGTGGTAGGGTACCATCAGAAAGTTCTTTGATAAAAGGCATATCAAGGATAGACTGATAATGTTTTTCTATAGCGTTCCAGGTTTGTTCAGACCATTTCATTTTTGATAAGTTTTTGTGGATTAAAAAAGTGATTAAGAGGACCATTTCCTAGCCCTGTTTGCACATCTATGCCGTTTTTTATGGCTTGATAAATATATTCTTGTCCCAGTGAAACAGCATTATATAAGGATTTTCCCTGAGCAATATATGCTGCTATTGCTGAAGAAAGTGTACAACCGGAACCATGAGTATTGTTCGTGTCAAATTTTATTGTTTCGAAAGAATGAAAATTCTCATGTTCATCATAAAACAGTGACGTAATCGTTGAGGTTTCCTGATGACCACCTTTAAGAAGAATTGTTTTACACCCCAGCTTTTTGATTTTCTTTCCGGCTGTGTATAAATCTTCTAAAGTTTCTACTTTCATATCTGCTAAAATTGCAGCTTCATCCATATTGGGAGTGATAACATCAGCAATGGGGAAAAGCATTTCAGTGAGTGCTGTGATGGTTTCTTCTTCAATTAAACGATGTCCGCTGGTGGCAACCATTACAGGGTCAAAGACAATAGGTATTTTAGGATATTCTGCTAATGTGGAAACAATAGTTTCTACCAGTTGAGACGTATGAACCATTCCAATTTTTATAGCATCGGGAACAATGTCGTCCAAAATGGCTTTGATCTGGTCAGCAACTGCCTCTACGGGAATAGGATATATTTTTCGTACTCCCTGTGTATTTTGTACAGGCAAAGCCGTTAATACAGATGTGGAAAAGCAACCTAGAGCAGAAGTTGTTTTAATGTCAGCCTGAATACCAGCACCGCCGCTTCCGTCGAAACCTGCAATAGTTAATACGGAAGAATATTTGTATTTTTTCATTTTACAATTTCATTTTTTAATTCATAAGCTACTTTTTGAGGATCAGCAGCACTGCATATTGCGGAAACTACTGCGAGACAATCTGCTCCGGCATTGATTACTGCTCTTGCATTTTTCAGATGAATATTGCCTATTGCAACCAAAGGCTTTTCTGTAAGCTGCCTGATTTGAGTAATTCCTTCCAATCCCCATTCTATAATAGTATCTGTTTTGGTTTTTGTTTTAAAAACAGGGCTTATTCCCAGATAGTCGGCTACTGCAGTTTGTTCGTTGCCAAGCTGAGCCAGGTGTTCTATAGAATAACCAATCATTTTATTCCCGATCAAAGGTCTCTGCCTTAGATCCCGAGGAGTTGCATCGCTGTTGCCAACGTGTATTCCAGCTGAATTTACTTTTTCAGTAACAGTGATATTATCGTTGATGATAAGAGGAATACCATATTTATCTGTAATTTCAATAAGCTGTGTGGCTTTTTGAAGGAATATTTCATTGTTGTCATTTTTTTCACGAAGCTGTATAATATCCACACCTCCTAATATGGACTGTTCAGCAACTTCCAGGAAGTTTTTTCCCATACAATCTGCTTCAGAAATTACCAGGTATAATGAGTAAGGGAAAGTATTTATACTCATGATCTTTCAATTTTTAAATGACCGTTAAATTCTTCTTCTGTAATGTTGTATAGTTTATCAATCAAGTTGACTTGAAGACTGCCTGGGCCTTTGCTTTCACGAACAGCCATTTCGCCTGCTATTCCCAATAATGACATTGCAGCGGCAGTTCCAGATATTGTATCTTCCGTAACACCTATAAATGCTCCGATTAATGCTGTTGCAGAACATCCCAGACCCGTTACTTTGGTCATGAGAGCATGTCCGTTTTTGATTTGTATAGATTGATTTTGGCTCAGGATAATATCCGTTTCACCCGAAATACATACGATAGCGTTGTATTGGTTAACCAGGATGTGTGCAGCTTCAACAGCGTCATTACTTTCTGCTGTACTGTCTACCCCTTTGGTGACTGTTGTATTGGTTTTGGCGAGTGCGATAATCTCAGAAGCATTACCCCTGATTACTGTAGGATGGAATTGTAACAGCTGATGTAATACCTGATCACGAAAAGAGGTAGCTCCTGCACCAACCGGATCCAACACCCAGGGTTTATGGAGTGTATCAGCAGTTTCAGCAGCTATAAGCATAGATTCTGCCCAATATTCATCAAGAGTACCAATATTAATAACCACCGAATGGGCTATATTGATCATTTCTTTGATTTCAGAGTGGGCATGTGCCATAATCGGAGAAGCTCCTGCAGCCAAAAGAGCATTGGCAGTATTGTTCATCACTACATAGTTGGTTATGTTATGAACAAGAGGAGACTTTTGTCGTACAAGTTGAACTTCTTGCCAAAGATTTTTTTCCATTGTTATCATTAAAATAAAAATAGCTTTAGGAAAAAATCCGAAACAAAAGACATCAAGAAATCACGTCATTTTGCTTTTTCCTACGTCGGTGTAAGCCGTATCAGGTTCAAAGGGACTCTCTCAATTCTTTTCAGAATACCCCTAAAGCAAAACAAATGTATAAAAATTATCAGAGGAAGCAAAAGGCTTTAACAGATTTTGTAGAAAGCATATTATCTCTCTACCAGCTCTTTTACCGGTTCTCCGTAATAATCAATTTCTGTTGTATTGATCTGAAGAAGCTGGTACCATTTCCTGAAAGCCCCTATGAAAACAATCAGCATCAGTATCATTGCTGTTACAGCTAAAGCAGCCAGTAGATATTGTTCTTTGGGAATATAAATGCTGGTCACCTGAATGTATCCTGCCCAGAAAGTAATGATTGCCATAAAAACACCGGGAATGGCAGAACATAGTGCATATTTTCCCCTGTTCATTCTGATGAGCATCGTAGTACAGACAATTAAGCCACAAGCAGCCAACAGTTGATTACTGATTCCAAATAATGGCCAGATACTGCTTACATTTCCGGTATATACCAAATATCCCCAGGCAAAAGTAAAGAGTAAACTACTGATGATAATTCCGGGAACCCAGTTTTTATCATTAAATTTTGGAACAACAGATCCTAGCATTTCCTGTAAAAAGAAACGTCCTACTCTGGTGCCGGCATCAATAGCTGTAAGAATAAAAACAGCTTCAAACATAATGGCAAAATTATACCAGTAGGCGGTTAGTTGATCCATATAAGGGATTTTGTTAAAAATATGAGCCATTCCTACCGCCAGAGATACGGCACCGCCCGTTCTTCCATAAAGGTCAATACCTATTTTTTGAGAATAATAATCGATGTCTACTCCATGTAATGAAGGGTGCGTTGCAAGGAATGAATCATAAGCCTCTTTCGGGGTATTGATCGCGAAATAGTCGCCTGGCATCAGGGTGCAGGCAGCAATTAAAGCCATGAGTGCGACAAAGCCTTCTACCAGCATGGCACCATATCCCACGAAAAGAATTTCTCTTTCTTTGTTGAGCATTTTCGGTGTTGTTCCTGTAGCAATCACGGCATGAAATCCTGAAATTGCTCCACAGGCAATCACAATAAAAATAAAGGGAAGTACAGGACCTCCAATGACAGGGCCACCACCATTTACAAATGCTGTAATAGCTGGCATCTGTACAGTAGGGTGGATGACAATAACGCCAATGGCTAGCATAATGATCGTCCCGATTTTAAGATAAGTTGAAAGGTAATCTCTCGGAACGAGAAGCAGCCAAACAGGTAATACCGATGCCAGGAAACCATAAAGAGGTATAGCAATAGAAATGGTTTTAATATCCCATGAAAATAAATTATTCAGGGTAGGATTTTGCATAAGACTATGCCCACCGATAATTCCGGCAATTAATAGGATTCCTCCCAGAATACTTGCAAAAAGAACACTATTTTTTTTATAACGCATAATCAGCCCCATAATGATGGCAATAGGCATTGTAATGATTACCGTAAATAATGACCATGAGGCTTCGTGCATCGCATTGATACAGGCAAGTGACAATCCTGCCAATGTGAGAATTAATATGAATAAAATGGCAAAACCGGCTACTGTTCCGGTTGTTTTACCAATTTCTTTTGAAGCGATGGTAGCAAGACTTTGCCCCTTATGCCGAACCGAAGCAAATAAAACAACCATGTCATGCACTCCTCCGCCCAATACACAGCCAATTAAAATCCAAAGAGCGCCGGGTAAATACCCGAATTGAGCTGCCAAAACAGGTCCCACAAGAGGTCCAGCGGCCGCAATAGCAGCAAAATGATGTCCGAAAAGTACATTTTTATTCGTTGCTACATAATCTTTTCCATCTGCAAATTCTACTGCGGGAGTGGTGTGATGATCATTAAGTTTAAGTACTTTGTTGGCAATGAAAATACCATAAAACCGGTAAGCTATGGCAAAAATAAGTACCGATGTAAATATAAGGGTAAGTGCATTGATATTGTTCAAGAAATCCATATCCTTTAGTTTTTTTTAAGTGAATAATATAAAGTATCGGCTTTTTTATTGAGAATGAATCAAATATTAGCCAAGGTAATTATTTTTTTAATAAAAAAACGTGATATGTATATCAATCTAGCAGATTTGTTGTTTTATTTTTTGATTATATTTCTGATGATGGGGATTGTTAACTATTTTGGTAGATCTGATGTATAGTTTTATTTTTTCTGAGAAACGATAAAGTTCACCGTTTGATCTGTCATTTTATCAAGAGCTGCTTTATCTGTTGTAGAAAAACTATGCACTCCATTATCGATGACGATTAAAGAAGTTTCTATTTTTGCCCGTTTAAGTTTTCTATATAATTTTTTAGACTGGCTTAAAGGAACTATTTTATCTTTATTCCCCTGAACAATTAAAGTCGGAACTCCCGTTTCTGTATAGGTTGCAGGAGATATAGTTTTTAGATAATCGATGGCTCTATCCTGATCTTTTGTTAAATCATATCCTGAGATTCCTTTTACCAGGCCTTGCTGTAAATTAACAATCTTTTTTGAGACCATTCCAATCATGGCTACCGGAATTGTTCCCAGTCTGGTATGGAAAAGTTTGTTCAGATCAACAGGTCCGTAATGGTCAACTACATAATTTACTTTTGCCGAATAAGATGAAAGGTCAGGGCTTCCTTTAAATGCATCATCTGGGGTGTAGGCTGCTACAAGAGACAGATGGGCTCCTGCTGATGCCCCAAACAGCCCTATATTATTAGTGTCGAAGTTATATTTTTCAGCATTCTTTCTTACCCATCGTACGGCATCCTTAGTATCTTGTAATGGGAGAGGAAAGTAGGTGTTGTCATTCAGAAGGGTATAATTGATACTGATCACGGCATATTGCTTTTCCATCAGTTTGGCAATCGTTGTTTCAAGATAATTGTCAGCATAAACGGCTTTACTGCCTTCTATCCATCCGCCTCCGTGAACATAAATTAGTACAGGGAGTTTACCTGAAAAGTTTTTGGGAGTATACAGATCCAGCATCAGAGAATCTCCTTTTTTACTGGTTTTATAAATGATATTTTCAGAAACCATTGCTATTTCCGGTAGAAGTGTACTTTTTACCCGTTTAGCTTTTTCCGGTGATTGAGAAAATGATTGAGAAAAAAATAAACCTGAGAAACTTAAAGATAAAATAAAAAACAGGTTTGTGAAAAACCTGTCAATTGATATGTTGTTAATAGATGATTTCATAAGATTTTTTTTAGAGGGAAGTATTACTTTACTAACTCCTCAAAAAGTTTACCAAAAGTAATATTCAGGTCCTTAGATTTTCCGGGATGAGGTCTTGAAGTTTGTACAACAGCACTTCTTACAGCAGTAAGCCAGCGGAATCGTTCAGGAATATCAAACTGAGCAATAGGCCCGCCATCCTTATCTCCATTGGCAATTTTCTGAAAGCTCTCCAGGTTTTGGATGATATCATCATAATCCAGTTTGCTGTGCATCAGCTTGAATTTATCAGGACATAAATAAAATTCCACCCGGATAAATTTTTCTTTTTTGGAAAACATAACCAGTCCTATATTGAAAAATTCTTCTCTCTCAACTTTGGGTACCAAGCGTATTACCGCGTATTCGTATATTTTATCCTCTTGCATTTTTAGCTTCGTTTACAAAGATTTGAGAATTTTCTAATCGGGTTTTCAGGAACTGAAAATAAATGTCACGGATCTCTTCGGGAGTTTCATCCGCATCGTTCCAGTGCAGCCAATCTTCAGGAATAGCATTCACAATATCCCTGAAAAGAGTTTCGTTCAGTACTTCATGTGCAAACTTATCTGCTTCATCCAGCATTTTAGCCTTAGGAAGAAGAACATGATCTTTCACATATTTGAACGGAGTTTTAGCCGCTGCATCAAAATTCTGCCATGAATGATGAAAATAAAATGAAGCACCGTTATCAATGATCCAAAGCTCTTTATTCCACATCAGCATATTGGCATTCTTAAATGTACGGTCAATATTGGTAATAAAGGCATCCAGCCATACTACTTTTGAGGCAAGAAGCGGATCAACACTTACTCCCGGATCATAGGTGATGGAGCCGGACAGATAGTGCAATCCTAGATTTAAACCCTCAGAAAACTTTAGCAGATCCTGTATTTCCTCATCGGCTTCTGTTCTTCCGAAATCCGCATCAAGGTTAACAAAGACCAATTCGGGAATTTTGAGTCCCAAAGCTTCTGTAATCTTTCCACCTATAAATTCTGAGATCAGCATTTTAACTCCATGACCCGCGCCACGGAACTTTAAGACATACTTAAAGTCATCATCAGCTTCTGCCAGGGCGGGAAGGGAGCCTCCCTCTCTCAATGGCAGAATGTAACGCATTACCGTTACTGTTCTTAAATTCTGCATGTAGCAAAAATAAGGTTATTTTTTAATAATTTTTTTCATAAATTTCAAATTAAATTAGTGTTTTAAATATTGAGAATATTGAATTAAAACCTGTTGTTTTATGAATCTGATTAGGGAAAAGAATATTTATTTAGAAAATAAAGAAACAAAAGGGTTTCTTGCTGATGCTTTTTATAGTGATACTCAAGAAAAACAGCCTTTGGTCATTTTTGTTCATGGGTATAAAGGCTATAAAGATTGGGGAGCATGGGATTTAATGGGAGAGAAGTTTGCAGGAGAAGGTTTTTTCTTTGTAAAGTTTAATTTTTCTCACAATGGAACCACTGTAGATGACCCTCATCATTTTGGCGATCTTGAAGCCTTTGGAAATAATAATTATACCAAAGAATTGTCTGATTTAGGGATTGTTATTGACCATTTTATCCTGGATCCGCATGTAGATTCCGAAAAGATCATTCTGATGGGGCACAGTAGAGGAGGAGGTATTTCCGTTATTAAGACTTTTGAGGATGAAAGAATCAACGGATTGATTACTCTCGCCAGCGTAGATACCTTGGATCGTTTTCCCACAGGTGATTTTTTTGAAAAATGGAAGAAAGAAGGTGTTTATTATGCTTTGAATGGACGTACTCAACAAGAAATGCCTCATTACTATCAGTTTTATGAAGATTATGAGCAGAATATACACCGTTTTGATGTAGAACGGGCTGCAGAAATGGCTAAAGCTTATATGCTGATTATCCATGGGACGCAGGATGAAGCCGTAGACGTAAAGCACGCAGAGCATCTTCATATTCTTAACCCGAATTCAGAACTTTTTCTTATTGAAAATGGAAATCATACCTTTGGAGCGAAAGAACCCTGGACAGACTCTACGTTGCCGGAAGATCTGAATATTGTAACAGAAAAGTGTATTGATTTTTTAGTTAAAAATTTAAAATAAGAACGTCTCCAGAAACAGTATTTAAAATGTAAATAATTTAAAATAAAGCTATTATAATTACGTTGTAATAAATTACACTATATTAAATATTATTATGAAAAAAGCTATTATGAGCGCATTCGCGCTGCTATTATTAGGAACTGTTATTTCCTGTAAAAAAGAAACCAAAACTCAATCTTCTGTAAGTACGGATACGCTGGCTACCGTAATGCCAAAAGATTCTACTGTTAGTCCAAAGACGGATTCAGTAACGGCTACTGCTTCTTCAGCAGCAGTTCCAGTTGAAATTATTACCAAAAATGATGGAAAGTATCCTCATGATGTCAAATTATTTGAAGACAAAGGCCTAACTGAAAGATTGAAAAAATTGGTAGGAAAAGATTATGATGAAATGATAAAAAATTTCGACGTAGAAAGTCCTATTGTATCTGAAGGTGGAATCTATAAACTTCATGGATGTAAACAGCATGATTGTCCAGGATATGCTACTTCTATTTATTATGACTCTAAAAATGACAATCTGAATGTTTCGATTGATAAAAACGGTAAAATAATAGACTTTTCTGAGAAAGGAAAGATCTCAGTTTCAAAAGCGCTGGAATCCAAATAATCATTTTTGTGTATTCTCGCAGCATTTATTTTTCATAAGCTAACGATAAACTAATATAAAAGTATGTATTATGAAAAAATAAATGTTGTTTTTAAATAAAAAAGGAGTGATATTTTCACTCCTTTTTTATGAATTTACTCTTCGGTTTTTACCGCATTCTTTTTTATTGATTTTAAAAGGCTTCTGAAGTTTTTCATCGTCATCATTTCACTTGTCGGAGTGAAAATGGTTGCCTTTTCACCTTTTTCCAGTGAAACTTCAGAAGACGCTTTCAATGAATATATTTTTTTCATGGTTTTAATATCATAAACATCCATCATCGCAAAGGTTTCATTTTTCTTATAGTCATCCAGTTCACCAATGGAACGGTCTAAAGAGCTACGAACCTTCATGGTATAAATGTTAACCAGAAAATTAAAATCAGAACTGTTTTTCAAGGTCTCAAGATCTTCCACTTCAGGTTCAAACGGAATACTGTTTTGAATTATATGTTCAGCTTTGGCCATTTTTAAATCAAAAGCATTGCCATTACTTAAATCTTGAAATAGCTGCATGGCTTCTTTACTCATCATTTCTCTGTGGTGCGAATCTACACCCGTTTTGATGTTGTTAATCAGCCATTTTTTGTCTTTTGAAAACACCAATGATTTACTGTAAATCCCGTAATCTTTTTTGACATGAATAATATAACAAGACTGTAAAGTGATTAATAGAACAAGGAATAAAATCTTTTTCTTCATGTGCGTAATGGTGTTTATACTATTTAATTAAAATCTTCCAGGCTTCATCAATTTTGCTTTCCAGCAATAGCTTTTGGGCATCTTCATGAATATTTTCATCAGAATAATATTCTCCGGAAGGTAAAACTTCAACGTTCGCCAGCATTCCCAAATCATTTCCTGTAAATACTTTACTGTATTTGATGGCATCCGGCAAAAGATCAAAGCCAATTCCTTTTGTTACCAAAGGTTTAGGAACTTCAAAAAGGCTGTTTTCATTACTTCTGGAATACCAGTTGCTCCCTAAACGGGCGACCATATCCAGTTTTTGCTGATCTAAATTTCCTGCTTCATTCAGGTATTCTTCCCTGATATGAATCTTCTGAACCTCGCAGATCACAAGATTTCCTGCTCCCCCTTGGTCTCCTAAATGTTTTATTTCTAAAACTTTACATTCAAAGTTTACAGGGCATTCTTCAATCAGTTTGGGTTTTATCAAGTCAGCGTTTTTCATCGTAAGACCAGACTTTACAAATTCATTGACTCCTGTTTCATACTCCGTAGAGGCCAAAGAAATCTGCTGTACGATTGGAAAGTTTACTGTTCCAATAACAACTTCCGGTACTTCTAATACATTTTCAAGCGTATGTTTTGTAGTATTGTCACGTACTCTCCTCGATGGTGAAAAGATCAGAATTGGAGGAACCGTACTGAACATATTGAAAAAACTGAATGGAGATAAGTTATGATTGCCGTCTCTATCCACCGTAGAAGCCAATGCAATAGGACGAGGTGAAACGGCGGTTTGCATGATGGTCTGAAGCTGTACGGCGGTTATCTCAGAGGGGGTTACTGTTTTCATATTTTTAGTTAACTATAAAAATGATAAAACCACAAAAGTCACAAAAGTTTTTAAGTAAATAGCTTTGATCTTTAAAGATCAAAAAAGCATGTCGTAGTATTTATTTACAAAGGTTTCCTGTCCGTCATGATAAAGATTTTTTACATTAAAATTAACTAAGATGCCTTTAGGTTTCTTCATTAAGTTGATGTAATTTAGAAGCTGAGCCCTATGAATATCATTTAATTGAACAACTGATTTGAGCTCAATAACAATTAAATCTTCAACTAAAAAATCGCAAAAGAAATCACAATCTATTTCTTTTCCTTTATAATTTACAGGAACCTTCAGTTCAGATTTAAAACTAATATTTCTTAATCTTAATTCATCTTCCAGGCATTTATGATACACACTTTCCAATAAACCAGCGCCTAGAATTTTGTGAACTTCTATGCAGGCGCCGTTTATTTTAAGGTCAAATCAGTTAAATATGACTGTGTAATTATAAATCCTTTTGTGACTTTTGTGGTTAAATTAATTAATGTGTTGGGATAATTTTACCGGAAACTTCACCGAAACCTACTCTCACACCATCTTTCTCAGCCCATGCCTTCATGGTAACGGTATCACGATCTTCAATGAATTTTCTTTCTTCACCGTTGCTTAATGATAAAGGATTTTGACCTCTCCATGTTAATTCAAGCATAGAACCAAAAGATTTTGGATCACTTCCTGAAATTGTTCCACTTGCATACATATCGCCAACTTCTACATTACATCCATTTACGGTATGGTGAGCCAATTGTTGGGTCATGTTCCAGTACATATGTTTGTAGTTACTTTCGCAGATCAGATTTTGTTCCCCATTTTCAGGCTGGATATAGACTTCAAGGTTGATATCGTAGTTTTTGTCTCCTTCAAATTTTAAATAATCTAAAACTTCAGGATCCTGTGTAGGAGAAGCGGTTCTGAATGGTTCCAAAGCTTCAAGGGTAACTACCCATGGAGAAATAGATGAACCGAAGTTTTTCGCTAGGAATGGCCCAAGTGGAACATATTCCCATGATTGGATGTCTCTCGCAGACCAGTCGTTAAATACTACCATTCCGAAGATAGCATCTTCAGCATCTTTAGTAGAAATACTTTCTCCCATCTCCGTATTTTTGTTGATGATGAAAGCCATTTCCAATTCAAAATCCAATTGTTTACTAGGCCCAAAAACAGGTTTATCTGCATCAGCTGGTTTTGTCTGACCTTTAGGACGGTTAATGTCTGTTCCGGAAACAACAATAGATGAAGCTCTTCCGTGGTAACCTACCGGTAAATGTTTCCAGTTAGGAAGTAAGGCATTGGCAGGATCACGGAACATTTTTCCTACGTTGGTAGCATGTTCAATGCTGCTGTAGAAGTCTGTATAGTTTGGAATATGAACCGGCATCATCATTTTTACTTTATCAAGATCATAGAAAGCCTCTTCAATTGTTTTCTGGTCTTTTGACAATGCCGAACCTTCCTGTAATAATGCCTGAATCTTTGTACGAACAGCATTGGTAACAGGTTTACCCAATTCGATAAATTCGTTGATGGTATAGGCTTCAAAAACATTGTCATCCAATCCTTCGATATCTTCAAAATAGCCAAGATCATAAAGGGTAGCAAGATCAATAACCTGATCTCCGATTCTTGTACAGCATCCGATATATTCTTTATTGAATACTGCGACTCCAAAAGGAATATTATATATAGAAAAATCCGAATTTGAGGAATAGTCTACAAATGATTTCATAAGTTTAGATTTTAGTTAGATTAAAATATCATCCCGAGAAACTTTCCCCAAGATGTTTATTTTGCCTTTTTTGAGTAAGAAGCTTCATCAATCCATCGGTCTCTGGTATTGATATCGATAAGATAGAGAATATTGTCCTGTTGGGTAAGCAAAAGTGTTTTTGTGACAGGCATCGGGACCTTTTTGCCCTCAAGCATATCCGCTCGTAAAGAAACGATGTTCTTTTTTCGGATAATATCACCGGTAAAGACATTAGAACTGCTTTCCCCCGTAGATTTATCATCAAAAACCTCTACATAGGTTGCATTACTTCCTTTAATAACAATAAAATCTCTTTCTGTGTGGTCTGCTTCATCTTTAATGAAAACAAACTTTTTGTTGTTGATATCTACCTTTTCAAGATTTTGATTGATACCTCTTCTTGCTTCAAGTCTGTCCAGAATTGCATTCAGTGATCCATATTGTGCTTTTACACCTAAGGTTCCAAAGAATAAAATTCCAATTAAAAGTTTTCTCATTATGCTGTGTTTTATAAAAAAGTTTTGTCAGAACTTTGCATCCTGACAAAACTTACTATTTCTGGTTGTAAAATTAAAGATTTCCTCTTCTCTCCTGTTCTCTTTCTAATGCTTCGAACAATGCTTTGAAATTTCCGGCACCAAAACTCTGTGCACCATGTCTTTCAATGATTTCGAAGAATAGAGTAGGACGGTCTTCTACAGGCTTAGTAAAAATCTGTAACAGATATCCTTCTTCATCATGATCAATAAGTATACCTAAGTCTTGAAGTTTCTTAAGATCTTCATCAATATGACCTACTCTTTGAGGAACCATATCGTAATAAGCCTCTGGTGGAGCAGAAAGAAACTCTACACCACGTTTTTTAAGTTCAGTTACCGTATGAATAATGTCTTTGGTAGCAACAGCAATGTGTTGTACTCCTTCTCCCTCGTAGAAATCAAGGTATTCTTCTACCTGAGACTTCTTTTTACCTTCTGCAGGTTCGTTGATCGGGAATTTTGCAAATCCATTTCCGTTTGACATTACTTTAGACATCAATGCAGAATATTCTGTGTTGATCTGCTTGTCATCAAAAGAAAGGATGTTCACAAATCCCATTACTTTTTCATACCATTCCACAGTAGGGATCATTCTGTTCCAGTCTACGTTTCCTACACAGTGGTCTACATACAATAAACCAGCTTCCTCAGGTCGGTAGTCACTTTCCCATTTTTCATATCCAGGCATGAAAGCTCCATTGTAATTTTTTCTTTCCACAAACATGTGAACAGTTTCTCCGTACGTATAGATACCGGACATTCTTACTTCACCATGCTCATCAGTTAAAGTTACAGGCTCTAAATAAGGTTTTCCTCCTCTTTTAGTTGTTTCTTCGAAAGCTGCATATGCATCATCTACCCAAAGTGCCAAAATTTTTACTCCGTCACCATGTTTTTTTACGTGTTCGCTGATAGGAGATTCAGAGGTAAGCCCTGTTGTAAGTACCAATCTGATTTTTCCCTGTTGAAGCACATAAGATGCGCGGTCTCTTACTCCTGTTTCAGGACCCGCATATGCTACAGACTGAAAACCGAAAGCGGTTTTGTAATAATGGGCAGCCTGTTTTGCATTTCCTACATAAAACTCAATATAATCTGTACCATTAATTGGTAAGAAATTCTCTGCTTGAGCAATTTTCTCGGCAAATGTAAGTGTTGACATATTTTCTCTTTTACTTTTATTTTATTGGTATGCAAATTACAAAATTCTTGGATATAGCGAAAATATTACGGCTGATTCATTGAATATATTTAACATAAAGTGTAAGAAGTGTTCACTTAAGTATATTTAAGTTTCTTAAGTTCGAAATAAGCTGAGTACATTTGTAGAACAAAAAACAAGTGAGAAAAAAATATTTCGAACATGAAAGCCGCAGAGATCATCTGCGGCTTTCTTATGTTATATCGTTTCTATCTTTCTGTTGAGCATTCCTGCATCCGGATTATAGTTGTCCCAGATCTTCCAGGTATTATCTATTTTCTTGAAAAAATAAATCTGTGTACTGAGCTGGTTTACAAAATGTTCTTCTCCGCTTTCTCCAACTTTAAATAGCAGATTCCAGAATTCTTGAGATTCCAGAATTTTTTTATTCGGTTCATCTGTAACCACATGAATATCAAAAACTTCATAGTTAGAACGATTGTTTTTGGTTACCAACTGAAAGTCTTTGTCGCAGAGCTCTTTACTGAATTGTGAAACTCTTTCCAGGAATGGAGAATCATCAAATACCAAATCTTTAAAAAGCTCAGTATTATGATTGGGAAACTGTTTGCAGAATTCGAAAGCGATGGCACAGTAGTCATATACCAAGCTGGTCATGAACGACAAGTCGTCGGTTTCGGTCTGATCCTTTTTCTTATGTCTTATGGAAAGGATATAATCATTAAGGTCTTTATAGCCCAGAAAAATGCATATTTTATCTAGTGTTTTTAAGAATCTTAAATCACTGTGGGTTTTGTCCTGGTAATCATTTTCAAAAAAACGCTGCAGCGTAACGTGTGAGATCGTGCTTCCGATTTCAAATTTTTTACCTCCTTTAAGTTCTTCAGCTTCAGATAGCTCATCTTTAATGATTTCGGAAAGAATAATATAATGGCTTCTCTTCCATTCACTCACATTCCCCAAAACAGAATTCCTTACCTTCGAATGCTTTACAACTTCTTCTCGTATCGAATTATATATAGTCTTCAATTTCCTTGTTTTAAAAAGATTTTTATCAAAAACATTGCCAAAATATTAAGGCTTTTTTATGTTTTATTGGTATAAGTTAAAGATATTTTTTAAAACTCTAAATAAAAATTGAAGTTAAAATATATTATTAATTGATTATCAGTGTTTAAACCTTTCGAAAGCCGCTTTTTCAAGCATCTCTCTGTCATCAGGATGGGCAATGCTAATCAGCTCCTGCGCTCTCTGGCGAAGGTTTTTCCCATATAGATAAGCAGTACCGTATTCTGTAACAACATAATGGATATGGCCTCTTGTAGTGACTACACCTGCCCCTTGTTTCAAAAAAGGAACAATCCTTGAGACTCCTTTTTTCGTTCTTGCAGTGATGGCAATGATAGGCTTTCCATCTTCACTTAATGCAGCCCCACGCATGAAATCCATTTGACCACCAATACCACTATATTGCAATGTTCCGATAGAGTCTGCGCATACCTGTCCGGTAAGGTCAATTTCAATGGCAGAGTTGATGGCTACCAGTTTTTTATTCTTCATGATATTGATCGGGAAGTTGACCTCACTCACATCTCTGAAAGCAAAAACAGTGTTGTCATCCACATAATCATACAATTTTCTGGTTCCAAAACAGAAGCTGGTAATGGTTTTATTGTCGTTGTAGCCTTTATATTTATTATTGATTACATCATCCTGAATCAGGTCTATGACTCCATCACTTAGCATTTCGGTGTGGATACCAAGGTCTTTATGGTTATGCAAACATTGTAAAACAGCATCAGGAATCGTTCCTATACCCATTTGTAGGGTAGAACGGTCTTCAATAAGTTCCGCTACATTTTTCCCTACCAGCATTTCTTCAGGGCCAACTTTTGAACTATAATCCACGGTGTGAAGTTCTTCTTCATGCCAAACCAGTTTATGGATTCTACTGATGTGAATCATTCCGTCCCCATGAGTTCTGGGCATTCTTGGATTAACCAATGCAACAATAATTTTCGCGGTATCTACAGCAGCTCTTGCAATGTCTACAGATGTTCCCAATGTACAGAAACCATGTTTATCTGGTGGTGAAACGGTTACTAAAGCCACATCCAGTGGGAGTATATTCTTTCTGAATAAAATAGGAATTTCACTTAAAAATACAGGAACAAAGTCTCCTCTGTCTGAATTTACAGCATCACGAACCGGCGTAGATACGAATAAGGAATTGACAAAGAATTTGTCTTTATACTCAGGTTTTGCAATTTCTATATTTCCTTGTTGGGTAATAGAAACCATTTCTACCTTGTCTAACCTGTGAGCTTGTCTTGCCAGTTCATCAATCAGATAATTGGGAGTACATGCGCTGCCGTGGAAAAATACACGGTTACCGCTTTTTATCGTATATATCGCTTCTTCTGCGCTGATGTAATTATTCATATTTTATCTTTTTTATTATAAAATTCCTGACTAATTTCTATTTCATAAAATGCCTAACCTCTCTCAAAGATAGTCTTTATATCCCTATTTATTTCAAATCTTATAAAGGAGATTAAAAGACTTTTATCATATTAATGGATCTTATAAATTTAATAAAAAATAAAGGACCAAATGAATAACATCTGGTCCTTTTATAAGGTTCAATTGAAATATAAAATTCTTAATTGGAAACTTCGGCTGCTACTTCCTGCTTCATACTTCCGGTTTCTGAGAACCGTAAATGCCAGCTGAAGGCTTCTTCCAGAAGATGAGGCGTATGTCCTCCACGTTCACAGGCTCTGTCAAAATAAGATTGCAGTTCTTCTCTGTAATCAGGATGAACACAGTTATCAATAATTTTCTGAGCTCTTTCTCTTGGGGCTAATCCTCTTAAATCAGCCAGTCCTACATCAGTAACCAGAATATCAACATCATGTTCTGTATGGTCTGTGTGAGAAACCATTGGAAGCACGTGGGAAATATTGTTGCCTTTGGATGCTGCCTGGGTTACAAAAATACTTAAGTAAGCATTTCTTGCAAAGTCTCCGGAACCTCCGATTCCATTCATGATTTTTGTGCCGCCAATATGGGTAGAGTTTACATTTCCGTAGATGTCAAATTCAATAGCAGTGTTGATGGCAATTACTCCTAATCTTCTGATCAATCCTGGAGTATTGGAAATATTCTGAGGTCTTAAAACAAACTTATCTTTATATTTTGAAAGGTTTCCTAAAACTCTTTCATAACATTCTTTGGAAACCGTAATAGATGATGCAGAAGCAAAACTTAATTTACCAGAATCTATCAGGTCAAAGGTGCTGTCCTGAAGTACTTCGGAAAACATTGTTAAGTCATAAAAATTACTATCCTTAAATCCTGTAAGTACAGCATTAGCTACTTTTCCGATGCCTGCCTGAAGAGGAAGTAATCTGTCTGTGAGACGTCCTAGCTGGACTTCATTTTCAAAGAAGGCGAGAAGGTGTTTGGCGATGGCTGTCGTTTTCTCATCCGGTTCTGCAATATCTGCAGGACTGTCTTTAAGATTGGTGAAAACAATTGCTTCAATTTTATTGGGATCTACAGGAATACTTTTTCTTCCGATTTTATTCCATGGAGCTACGATAGGAATTACATTTCTGTAAGGATAATCTTCAGCCTGGTAAATATCGTGGATTCCGTATACTTCTTCCGGAACTTCCGTATTGATTTCAATAATCACTTTTTTAGCCAAAGCAGCAAAGGTCACTGAATTTCCTACTGAAGTGGTAGGGACAATACTTCCGTCTCTTTCGATATAAGCAGCCTCAATAATGGCTACATCAATGCTTTGAAGATTTTTGGTGTGTAGAAGTTCGGCACTTTCACTTAAATGCTGATCGATGAAAAGAATTTCACCTTTATTGATTTTATTTCTTAAAGTAGGGTCTACCTGGAAGGGCATTCTTTTTTTTAAGACATTGGCTTCTGCCAGCTTTCCGTCTGTGCCGTGTCCCAATGAAGCTCCGGTCATTAAAGTGACTTTAAGATCTTCTGTTTTTCCTCTTTCCGCAAGTGCCGGCAAAATGGCTTTGCTGTCACCTGCTTTTGTAAAGCCGCTGGACCCTATGGTCATACCGTCTTTAATCATTTTTACAGCATTTTCAGCCGTAGTTACCTTTTCGTGTAGACTTTCTAATCTGATTCTTTCTAACATGTAATATTGATTTTTATTAAACCACCATTACTTAGGATGCGATATGAAAAATAATGATGGCCATATGTGAACCATACCTCACAAATTTACGAAAAAAGCTGCTTTAAATAAAGGATTTAAAGCAGCTTTTATATGTATTCAGTAATAGTTTTTCTTAATAAGAGAAAAGATCTTCTACTGTTTTATTCCAACCATGAAGTTTTGTAAGACGGATCTTCCACTTTTAAAGCTTCTTCCGTAATTTTTAAAGGACGGAAAGGGTCAACCATTACCGCGTATTCCTCCGTAAATTTTTTCCCGATACTTCTTTCCATAGCTCCCGGGTGAGGACCATGAACGATTCCTCCCGGATGAAGAGTGAAGTCCATTAAATCGATATGATTACGGCTCATAAAATCACCTTCCGTATAGAATAATACCTCATCGGAATCAATATTGGAGTGGTTATAAGGTGCAGGAATAGCCATTGGATGGTAATCATACATTCTTGCACAGAAAGAGCATACTACAAAATTATGCGCTTCAAAATTCTGATGAACCGGTGGCGGTTGATGGATTCTTCCTGTAATAGGTTCAAAATTTTTGATATTAAACTTATAAGGATAGAAATATCCGTCCCAGCCTACCACATCAAATGGATGAGTAGCATAAATAAAGTCTGTGATCTGGTTTTCCTTTTTTACTTTAATTAAAAATTCTCCTTTTTCATCTTTAGGTTCTTTAAAAGAAGGAGCAATAATGTCTCTTTCACAAAACGGAGAATGTTCTAAAAGCTGCCCGAATTCATTTCTGTATCTCTTGGGTGTGTAAATAGGAGAGTGGCTTTCCAATACGAAGAATACGGTGTTTTCAGACTGTAATTCTACCTGATAAATGGTTCCTCTTGGAATAATAAGATAGTCACCAACACCAAATTCAAGATCTCCCACAAATGTTTTCAAAATTCCGGTTCCTTCATGGACGAATAAAAGCTCGTCGCATTCTGCATTTTTGTAGAAATAATCCATCGATTTTCTTGGCTTTGCCAATCCCATTTTCAGATCGTTATTCATCAAAAGGATCTTACGGCTGTCCATGAAATCGTCTTCAGGAGTGACATTCATTCCTTTGAACATTCTTGGCGTAATGTTTTTCTCCACCGCAATTTTTGGAGTTACATCCTTCGGTTCCCCGATTGATTTGATCTGTGTAGGGCGGTGAATATGGTACAATAGAGAAGAGATCCCATGAAAACCTTCGGTTCCGAAAAGCTGTTCATAGTAAAATTTATCTTCCGGAGATTTAAAGACGGTATGCCTTTTTTGTGGGATGTTTCCCGATAGATGATATCTCATTTTACTTTCATATGTAGTTTCTCAAATTTAATCATTTTTCATGAATTGGCTCAATCAAATATTTACTGGCAAGTTTTGTAATTCAAAAATAATTGTTAGATTTGTCTAACAATTTTAATTTCATGAAGCGAATATTATTTTCTATTACTTTTTTATCCTCTTATTGTTTTGCCCAGGAGACAGACAGTTTAAATTTAAATCAACATAAAAACACAGATTCTGCAAGGGTTTTCAAAAAAGAGATCAAAACAAGTACTATTGAGGATGTAGTGGTAACCGGAACTATAAAACCAATGAGCAGATCCAAAAGCCCGGTGGCGGTTGAGATCTACAGTCAGAAATTTTTTCAGAAAAATCCTACTCCAAGTATTTTTGAAGCCATCAGTATGGTAAATGGAGTAAAACCACAGTTGAACTGTTCTGTATGTAACACCGGAGATATTCATATCAATGGTTTGGAAGGGCCTTATACCATGATCCTGATTGATGGAATGCCCATCGTAAGTTCACTTTCTACCGTATATGGATTGAGTGGAATTCCCAACAGTTTGGTAGACAGAATAGAAGTGGTAAAAGGTCCGGCATCTTCTATTTATGGCTCTGAAGCAATGGGGGGAGTGATTAATATTATTACTAAAAATGCTTTAACGGCTCCAAAGCTAAGTGTAGATATGATGACCAGTACATGGGCTGAAAATAACCTTGACCTTTCTACAAAATTTAATCTTGGAAAGAATGTAGCTTCCTTATTAAGTTTAAATTATTTCAGTTTTAAGGAAAGGATAGATCAGAATAAAGACAATTTTACAGATTCTACTTTACAGGACAGAATTTCTATTTTTAACAAATGGAATTTTAAAAGAAAAGATAACCGACAGGCGAGTCTTGCGATGAGATATCTTTATGAAGACCGTTTTGGAGGTGAAATGCAGTGGAATAAATCTTTCCGTGGTAGTGATGAAGTGTATGGAGAAAGTATTTATACCAACAGAGCGGAAATTTTCGGGTTGTATGAATGGCCGATGAAGGAGCATATCGTGACTCAGTTTTCCTATAATTATCATGACCAGAATTCTTTTTACGGATCTAATCCGTTCAATGCTCTTCAGAAAGTAGCTTTTGTACAAACGTATTGGGATAGAAGTTTTGGAAAACATGATATTACAGCCGGGATAACTTTTAAAAGAACTTTTTATGATGATAATACTCCGGGAACTCTGGCATCAGATGGCATAACCAATGCACCCATGAAGTCCCCGATCTGGGGGGCATTTGTTCAGGACCAATGGGAGATTAATGATAAAAATACTTTGTTATTAGGATACCGTTATGATTACGATAAAGTGCATCACTCCATACATTCTCCAAGATTTGCATGGAAATTCTCGCCGAATCCGTATCATACATTGAGATTCAACTTCGGAACAGGGTTCAGAGTTGTGAATCTTTTTACAGAGGATCATGCTGCGCTGACCGGTTCCAGAGAAGTGGTAGTGAAATCAGATCTGCAACCTGAAAGATCTGTGAACGGAAATTTGAACTATATCTGGAAAATTCCTGTGGGAACCCGAATGGTGAATCTTGATGCTTCGGCTTTCTATACCTATTTCAGTAATAAAATTGTTGGTGATTTCGATTCTGATCCGAATAAAATCATTTATGATAATCTTCATGGATATGGAATTTCCAGAGGTGCTTCATTGAATGTAGATTTCAGTTTTTCATTTCCTTTAAGTGTCAATGTAGGAGTAACCTATCTTGATGTTTATCAGAAATATGATGATGAAAATCAAAAAACACAGCAACTGCATGCTCCAAAATGGAGTGGAACCTATAACCTGACCTATAAATTTCCTAGTAATCTGACGGTAGATTTCACAGGACAGTTTTATGGGCCTATGAGACTTCCGGTTTTGCCTAATGACTTCCGTCCTGAATATTCACCATTTTATTCGTTGGCTAATATTCAGGTTTCAAAGAGCTTTAAATCCGGATTTGAAGTTTATTGTGGCATTAAAAACTTATTCAACTTTACTCCTAAAGACCCTCTGATGAGGCCTTTTGACCCCTTTGATAAACATGTTGATGATCCGGTCAGCAATCCCAATCATTATACTTTCGATACCGCTTATGGATATGCTCCAATGCAACGTATCAGAGGGTTCCTGGGAGTGAAATATACCCTAAAATGAGACCTTTTATTTTATTTTTAATGTTTGTGCCCTGTCTTTATTTGTCTCAGATGAAGACAGGGACTTTTTCTGAACTAGAACGTTTACAAAAAGATTCTCCAAAACCTGTTGTAATTCATCTATATACGGATTGGTGTTCGGTCTGTAAAATCGAATCTTTTCGTTTGAATAAGGATAAAGAGTTAGTCGAAATGATGAATAACAATTTTTATCTGATCCATTTTGAGGCTGAAAAAACAAAAGAAAAGATCAATTTTCAAGGACAGGAATTTGAATATTTATCCAATGGTAATTCCGGGATTCATGAACTGGCGTTGGCATTGTCAAAAAACAAGGAACAGCCAGTTTATCCGCTGTGGATTTTCCTGGATAAGAATCAGAATTTGGTGTATTATCAGGAAGGATTATTGTCTCCTGAAAAAATGAAACAAAAATTGAAGGAGATTTCGGCTTTGTAGTATGTTGAAAATTGCTAAGATGTAAAGTTCTGAAGCGTTGTATTTAAGGCGTCAGGGTTTTATCTGCGATAAAATTTGCATGCTGCTTATTTAAATGCCACGAATGCACGAATAAAATGATACTTGCAGAACTTCACGAATAAGATCTATGTGCTTATGTGGTTTAATAATTTTTACCCCATAGGCACATAGTTTTTTGAAATATATTAGAATTATTTATTCGTGCATTCGTGGCCAAATATATTGCCTAAAATTTTAGATTTTCTTGTCTCTTTGCGATTTCCAACAAGAATTAAGGCTCTCACAGATTACGCAGACCTTTTTCATCTGTGAAAATCTGTGTGATCCGTGGGAAAAATAATCTTTAATCAATATTTTCACTCGCATCTATCAGAACAGCCAGTTGTATACAAGGTTCATCAGAACGGTTACTCCATGCATGGTTTGTTCCTCTTTGTATGACAATATCTCCAGGTTTGAGTAGGGTTTCTCCTTCTTCCATCATCAAATAAAGTTCACCGGAAAGGATGATAATATAATCTAATGTTGGTGTCTGGTGCATCATAGGATGAGGTTCTCCTTTTTTGAATTCGACGCCGAGATCTTTATCAGGAGGGATTACTACATATCGGAAATAGGACGTTTTTGGGTGTTTGTGGAAATCCGGTATTGGGAATTCTTGTTTCATGATCCAGGCTTGCAGGAGTTGTTTGAGTATTCCAGATATCTGAAATAATGAGTCCAGGGAAATGTTCTATGGCATTTTCTACCTGTTGATCTTCTGCAATGATGGATTTTCCGTCTTTAATTCCTGTTACGATGCGTCTTGGTATTTGGTTCATTGATTACGAGTTTTTCATGATAAGTTTATGACCTTGAGTCTGGTTATTTTTAAGAATGGAGTGTGCCTCTAGAACAGTTTCCAAAGAAAGATTACCTATTATTTTATGTTGTGATGGAACGATGGAACCATTTTCAATAAGTTTTGTAATTTCCTCTAAACTGTTTTTATAATAATCATATTGTTTAGCCATGCCGTAGGTGTAATTGGAGATATTCATTATTACAGTTCCTTTGTTGAAAAGAAGTTCATGAGCTTCCTTGGTGACAAGAGCAGTGACATCTACATAAGTACCATTGATTTTTAATACTTCAGCTGTGACTTCAGCCATATAATTTCCTACCAGATCAATTCCGATATCAAAAGTTTGATGGTGATTGGCCTTTAAAATATTGTCTATAAGGTTTTCTTCTTTATAATTAACGATTTGATGGTCTTTTACCCCCAGGCTCAAAAGCATTTGTCTATTTTCTTCACTTCCAACCGTTGCAATAAAGTTCTCAATATGATGAGCTAATAAAATCTTAAGTAAAAAAGAACCTACTCCTCCGGCAGCACCTGTGATAAGAATCGTTTGTTGCGGCTGTAATTTTAATCGTTTAAAAATTTGTAAAGAAGTTAAACCTGCGGATGGAATAGAAGCTGCCTGTTCGAAGGAAATATTTTTAGGTTTGAGCGAAACAATGGCTTCCGGAACAGAAATGTATTCTGCATAAGTCCCATTGCTTCCCATAGAGCCACTGCCACAGAATACTTCATCTCCAATGTTGAATTGAGTAACATCAGCTCCTTTTTCTACAATAATTCCAGATAATTCCCTTCCTAATATAGGTGAACTGATTAACTTTCTTTCCAATTCATTTTCCAGCATCTGATAATCGATAGGATTGAAGCCACTTGCCTTGATCTGAATCAATACTTCATTGTTTTGGGGTTGAGGTTTTTCTGTAAAACCCTCTTCAAGTTTAAAATCTTTATTTAAAATAACTGCTTTCATATTGTTAATTTGATGTACAAATGTAAAACGGGAATAGTTTATATTTGCTAGTAGTTAACAAATGGTAACTAGTTACCTTGATGAAACTATTATGGCAAAAATTATTGAAAACGGAACCGAAAGAGAAGCGACCTGTACGGAGGAATTATTCGCCATGCGTGATAGTTTGGATGTTCTGGGTGGAAAATGGAAATTGATGATTCTCAGATATCTGACCAACAGAACCGATCAGCAGATTCATTTTAAAAAACTTGAGCGTGGCATTGATGGAATTTCTGCTAAAATGCTGAGCAAAGAACTGAAAGAACTGGAAACGAATCTTCTGATTACAAGAACAATACAGGATACAAAACCGATTACAGTGACTTATGCAGTGACGGAATATGGAAAATCAGTATTTCCGGTAACGGAGACACTGGTAAACTGGGGAATACTTCATAGAGAGAAGATTAAGGAGTCCATGACTACTTCAGGATCGTAAAAGAGCAATAAAAAATCCTCAGACTCAGTAGAGTTGAGGATTTTTAGTTATCATACATGATTTTCTAAATTACTTTTTATCTAACCATGTATTGACCAGTTCAGCATGTTCTTCCACCCATTTTTGTGCAGTGGCTTCTTTATTTTTACTCTGTTCCATTTGGATTAAAAGATCAGACATCGTTTCATCATCAAAATGGAGGTTAGAAAAGAATGTTGCCAGTTCCGGATGATCTGTACCAAAGCTTTTTCTTGAATAGGTTTTAATCTGTTCCGCTTCACCAAATATCTTTTTGGAATCGTCAAGAAACTTAAGCTTCATTTTACCAAACATCCAGTGAGGCTGCCATCCTGTTACCACAATCCATTGTTTACGCTGTATGGCGTTCTGTAATTCGGTGATCATGGCAATGGTAGAGGAGTTGATCTGTTGATAATCCAGTTTATAATCAACAATAGCTTTATCTGTTCCTGTTGTCAATCCTGCGCCCTTTTCAATCCCAATGATTCTGTGACTGAACTGTTCCTGATGCTGGTTAAGTTCTTCAATAGACTGAATGGAAACATATTCGGGAACTACCAATCCTATACGACCATTGTTATAATTGGTTCCAAGATGTGTTAATCCCGGAAATTTGGCCAGTTTTTTAGCATGGGTGTAAGGAAGCCAAACTCCCATGAAAAGGTCTGTGTCTTCATTGTTCATGGAAGCCAGAATCATATCTGTAGAGGCTTTTTGAATAATGACATGATAGCCTTGTTGATCCAAAATTGCTTTAGCTACATGCGTCATCGCCACATCTTCTGCCCAGCCATCTACCATTCCTATGGTAATATATTTGGAGTTTTTTATATTTCCACATGAATTTAATGAACCAAATAGGATCATTAAAATGGGAAAAAATAGATATTTTAATTGTTTCATCTTATTGTTTTTTCTTTACAAATCCTTGGGTAATCCTGTCGAGGATAATGGCTAAAATGACAACGGATAATCCGCTTTCAAATCCTAATCCGATATCCAGATTATTAATTCCTTCCAGTACTTTCTCACCCAGACCACCTGCGGCGATCATTCCGGCAATCACAACCATAGAAAGAGATAACAGGATGGTTTGATTGATCCCTGTTAAAATAGTTTTCATGGCCAGAGGAAGTTCCACTTTAAATAGGATCTGACGGTTGGTTGCTCCAAAAGCACGTGCTGCTTCTACAATATCTTTCGGTACAGATTCTATTCCCAATGTTGTTAAACGTACCGCTGGAGGCATTGCAAAAATGATTGTTGCAAAAGCGCCGGGCACTTTTCCGATGCTGAAAAACAGTACCGCAGGAATCAGGTAAACGAATGCAGGCATGGTTTGCATTAAATCCAATAAAGGACGAATAATTTTTGCGGCAATCTTGTTTTTGGCAGCTAAAATTCCCAGAGGGATAGAAAGGATAAGGGCAGTAATGGTTGCTACGAAGATAAGTGCCAGCGTTTCCATGGTTTCTTTCCATAATCCCATCAAAAATATCAGGCTTAATCCTGCTGCCGTAACAATGGCGATACCTTTCCCGGCTTTCCACAATGCTAAAAGTGTAATGAAGAGGATGATTACATAAAATGGAGTATTTATAAGTACCCATTCAATCCCCATGATAGAGGCGTTTCCTCCATGTTTTATGACATCAAATACAGGTTTTCCATTTTCTGTGAGCCAATTGATTGCAGTTTCTACATATTGACCTATATCTATAATTTTATTCATCTTATTGATTGTTTGCGATTTCTTTTAATTCAATGATTTCTTCTTCGTTAAATTTGGTAGCTTCTATGACAAGAGAAAGTTGGGTAACAAGGCCTAAAAATTTATTGTTTTCATCTACAACAGCAATGGCCGATTTACTTCCTGAAATTAATGGTAACATTTCTTCTACCGTAACCTCGGGATAAACTGAAGGTACATTATTGTTGATAATAGATTCTACTGTAGGTTCTTTCTTTTTGGCAATTCTGACAACATCATTAAGCGTTACAAAACCAAGAAATTTATTTTGAAAATCTACAACGGGCAGGTTTTCTAATCCTGTTGCTCTCATTTTTCGTAAGGCTCCTTCCGGGCCATCTTTTCTAAAACGCACCACTGTAGCTTTATCGAACATCAAAGATCTGGCGGTAATAATTGTTTTACGGTCTACTTTCTCTACAAATGCTTTTACATAATCGCTTGCAGGGTTGGTTAAAATATCTTCGGCAGTTCCTATTTGTTCTATGACTCCATCTTTCATAATGACGATACGGTCTCCAATTTTAATGGCTTCGTCGAGGTCATGGGTAATAAATACAATGGTTTTTTGTAAAGTGTTTTGCAACTCCAGCATTTGGTCCTGCATTTCAGATTTTATCAAAGGATCCAGCGCGGAGAAAGCTTCATCCATAAGCAATACTTCCGGATCGTTGGCCAAAGCTCTTGCTAATCCTACTCTCTGTTGCATTCCTCCCGAAAGTTGGGAAGGATACTGATTTTCGAAACCGTTTAATCCAACAATATCCAGAGCTTTCTGTGCTTTTTCATCGCGGGAAGCTTTACTTTCTCCTCTGATTTCAAGTCCGAAACCTGCATTATCTAAGATATTGTGATGAGGCAGTAAACCAAATTTTTGAAATACCATACTCATTTCCGTTCTTCTTACTTCCAGAAGTTCTTTATTGTTTTTACCGGTAATATTATCATCATTGATATATACTTTACCTGAAGTAGGTTCATTCAGTCTGTTAAGACAACGCAGTAAGGTAGATTTTCCGCTTCCGGACAGCCCCATGATGACAAAGAATTCACCCTCATAGATCTCAAAACTCGCTTTGTTGATTCCTACAGTGCAACCTGTTTTTTCTAGAATTTCCTTTTTGGAAAAACCTTTGTCTAAAAGTTCCTGTGCTTTTTCTTTGTTTTTACCAAAAATAATCGTCAGATCTTCAACTTTAAGTTTTACTTTTCTACCGTTTTCATTTTTTTCCATATTCAGAATTTTTTAATTAATAATTGATACACAATATTGTATATAATTACATGATTAAACATTTAACTTTGATGTTGTTCTTTTGTGATGAGCGTACAAAATAATCTGCTGAGCTTATAATGATAAAAGCTTTTAGCAAAAAAATAATAGCATAAAGCCCCGTGGCCTTATGTTTATTTTAAATATTTCAATAGATTTTACTCTAGAAAAAGAGTGTCATGTGTAAAAAGAGGTAAATCTTTTACATGGATTCTACAATTAAATTACTGATGAGGTAATAAAAGATATGTGTACAGAACAACTTGAATTCCTACATTTCATCAAAATGCGGATCATTATAAAAAACCTGTATATCAGTTTTTTACGACGTTGCAAATTTACGAATTTTATTTTAAATGGATTTTTTGGAGTCTAAAAAGCTGGTTTTGAGTGTGATTATAGAATGATATATTCATAGGAGTTTTACCCCTGTCACTAAAGATTAGAGAGTTTTGATTGTGCAGATTTTTTGTAGAAAAATCTGTACCCTATGATGAGTAGAATTACTTCAGTAAAACAGCAAGAATTGCCAATATTGCAGGCAATGCTTGAACAAAAAATATTTTCTTCGTAGCAGAAATAGCACCATAAATACCTGCTACAGCCACACAAATTAAAAAGAATAATGCAATATTATCCTGCCATTGCGGATCTTTAATCAGAAAAGACCAGATCAGCCCGGCAGCCAGAAAACCATTATACAATCCCTGGTTGGCAGCCAATCCTTTAGTGGGCTTAAACATTTCCGGAGGAAGAGCAGCCTTGAAAACTTCTTTTCCTTTGGTTTCCCATGCAAACATTTCCATCCAAAGAATATAGAGATGTTCCAGTGCAACGACTGCGATAAGGATTTTAGCAACGAGTTCCATGATTTCATATTTTGTCATTGTAAAACTAAAAAAATAAAGTTAAGTTTGAGTATTCAATTCTAAAGATGGATAATTTCAAGGCACATTTAAATAAATTCATTACGGTAACAGACGAAGAGTATCTTTCAATTTTTTCATTCTTCGAAGTATTGAAGGTGAAGAAGAAGCAAAGTCTGATGTTGGAAGGTGAGATTTGTCGAAACATGTATTTTGTGGTGGAAGGTTGTCTGAGAAAGTATTTTATTAATGAAAAAGGAGTAGAGCATACCACTCAGTTTGCTATTGAAAACTGGTGGATCACAGATACGTTTGCTTATGAAAGACAGTTGCAGACAGATTTTAATATTCAGTCTGTGGAAAAGTCTATTATTCTTGTTATTGATTTTAAAAGCCAGGAACTATTACTGGAAAAACATCCTGTGATGGAAAAATATTTCAGAATTATTTATCAGAGAGCCTATGCGGCTTCCGAAAGGAAACTTCGGTATCTGACTGAATATTCACGAGAAGAGTTGTACGTTCATTTCAGTACATTATATCCTTGGTTTATTCAACGGATTCCCCAATATCTTATCGCTTCGTTTCTTGGTTTTACTCCGGAATATTTAAGTGAAATCAAAGCAAAATTACGTTCTTAAACCAGTTTAAGTTTTTTACGGATCAGATATCGGAAATTTGCCATGTGATTAAAAGCTAATGCAATGACAAATACACAAAAACAATTTCCGCAGCTATTTTTAAGACTTGCTCTTTCTGTAACCATGCTTTCTGCAGTAGCTGACCGATTCGGGTTATGGAGTGCAGAAAATTCATCATGGGGAAACATGAAAAGTTTTGAAGAATATACAAGATCACTGACCTTTTTTCTTCCGGAAGCGTTGAGTACTTTTTCCGCTTATGCAGCCACATTTTTGGAAATACTTTTCCCATTGATGCTGATCTTAGGTTTTAAAACCAGAATTGCAGCCTATGGAAGCAGTATTTTATTATTAGTTTTTGCTATATCAATGACTATTGCATTAGGTTCTAAAGCTCCGCTCAATTACTCCGTCTGGGTGGGAAGTGCGGCAGCTCTTTTATTGGCTGTTCAGCAGGAATATTCTTTTAGTATAGATCAATTAACCAAAAAATAATTATATAATGAGCGCAAGATTAAATATTGCAACAGTAGATTCAGCAGCGTATAAAGCGATGATGGGATTAGAAGGGTATTTACAGACAACTTCTTTAACCCATATTCAAAAGGAATTAATCAAAATCAGAGCTTCACAGATCAATAAATGTGCTTTCTGCCTTGATATGCATACAAAAGATGCCATCAAGTATGGTGAAACGCCTCAAAGAATCTTTATTCTGAATGGATGGACAGAAGCTAAAGAGTTTTTTACAGAAGAAGAACAGGTGCTTTTGGCTATGACAGAGGAAATTACACTGATCAGTCAACAAGGATTAACTGATGAGACTTACCAAAAAGCTAAAGCATTTTTTGATGATGCTCAGATTGCTCAGATTATCATTGCGATTGTGACGATCAATGCATGGAACAGAATTGCAGTTAGTACCCACATGCCGATAGCAAAGTAATAAAGTAAGGAAGCTGGAAGTTAATGAAGTCTATATGATTTACTAAAGCTCAATTTAATTATTAATTTAAATTAAGCTACTAGTAGCAATTCTAATAGACAATAGTACTTCCAGCTTCCTTTTATTAAAGCTCTTTCAAAGCAGAATTGATGAAATTCAATTCTTCCTGAGCAAGATCAATAGACATTGCTTTAGCGTTTTCAATAGCCTGCTGTGCATTTCTTGCTCCTGCCAATACGACTGTAATTGCCAGTTGTAGGGTAGTCCATTTTAATACCAATTGAGAAAGGCTGGCTCCTTTTTCCTGAGCAATAGGTTCAATTTTTTCTAAGAAAGTTTTTACTTTATTTAAGTCAAACTGAGAAAAATAACCGTTTCTGTGGTCGTTGTCTTTTAATGTATTATCCTTAAAATATTTACCTGTTAAAAGACCTCTTTCCATTGGACTATATACGATAATTCCTGAATTTTGCTCTAAAGAATAAGGAACCAGATCGTTTTCAATGGCACGGTTCAGCATACTGTAAGAAACCTGGTTGCTCGCTAATTTCAATGTTTTGTTAGCTTCTTCCATTTGAGCAACACTATAATTACTTACTCCAGCAGCACGAATTTTTCCTTGCTGAATTAATAGTTCCATAGCTTCCATCGTTTCACTGATGGCTGTTGTGCTATCTGGCCAGTGAAGTTGTAAAAGGTCTATATAATCTGTACCCAGTCTTTTTAAACTTTCTTCAACTTCTTTGATAATGTTTTCTTTGGAAGCGAACTTATAAACCGGAATTGTTTTTCCATCCTCTTCGGCATCAAAGAAAAATTCTCCTTTTCCATTGTTGCTTCCATCCCAAACTAAACCGAATTTAGTTAACAGCTGGATTTTTGAACGATCTTTTCCTTTAATAGCTTCACTTATCATTTCTTCACTTAATCCAAAACCGTAAAAAGGGGCTGTATCAATAGAGGTGACTCCATGATCCAATGATGCATGAATAGAGTTAATAGAATCCTGTTTTTCATTACCACCCCACATATTTCCACCGATGGCAAAAGCTCCATGCGTAATTACAGATAGCTCGAGATCAGTGTTTCCTAATTTTCTGTATTCCATTTTTTATTTATTATTTAATTCTTTTAAAATTGCTTCTCCAACACTCTTGGCAGATTGTGGATTCTGTCCCGTAATCACTCTTTGATCCGTTACCACATGGTTTTGCCAAAGTCCTGATTTTTCAAATTTTGCCCCTCTTTCTTTTAATTTATTCTCCAGTAAAAAAGGAACAACATCCGTTAATTGTACAGCAGATTCTTCTTCATTGGTAAAAGCATTGATCTTTTTTCCATCTACCAGATATTTTCCATTATTCAGTTTGATATTAACCAAACCTGCCGGGCCGTGGCAAACGCCTGCTACAATGCCTCCGTTTTCATAAATTGTTGAAGCAATGTCTGCCAGTTCTGTATTGTCTGCAAAATCCCACATGGCTCCATGGCCCCCTGCATAAAAAATAGTTGAATACTCTTTGGGATTTACCTGTGATGGTGTTAAAGAATGATCGATTTTGTTTTTATAGTCTGTGTTTTCCCAGAACTCTTTGTTTACAGGATCTTTTAAATCAAATCCGTCTACTGGTGGCGTTCCTCCTTTCGGGCTTACAAAATCAATTTCATAGCCTGCCTTGTGAAGAACTTCCCATGGGTGAGAAACTTCTCCCAGATAATATCCTGTATCTTCACCGGTACTGCCCTTTTTATCATGGCTGGTGACAACGAATAATATTTTCTTTTTCATACTTTTTGATTTCTTGGTCTGTGCCTGTATAAATCCTATCGTGAAAATGGCCAGTATTAAAAACGCTATTTTTTTCATATTTAAATGATATGAGTTAAATATATTTGTGGTTTTTCCTTAAGCTTTTCATCCACTAAGCCTCCGAAAGCCTGAATGTAAGGCTGTTGATTGTGGCGATCTAGCCCTTCTTGGCTTTTCCAGATCTCATAGAAAACAAATTCGTTTTTGTCTTCAATTCCCTGATGTAGGTTGTAAAGCTCACAGGCTTCTTCTTTTCTTGTTTCCTTTACCATATTCTGAAGAACTGCCAATACTTCTGCCTGATATTCTTCTTTGATTTTTATAATAGCTGTAAGATGAATTTTCATAATTAGATATAATTTTCAATGGAGGTATAGATGGGTTTCCATTCCAGTTCTGTTCTTGCTTTGTCTGCGCTGCATATACTATTGGAGACAAAACCGAAATAGCCGCCTGCCGGACCAAAATTGTCAACGGCTTCCTGTACGCTTAAAGATCTGGCGGGCTCCAGATTATATTTTTTGCTGATAATTTCAGCAATGTTTCTTAAAGATGAAGAACCGTTTTCTGCATAATAGATGGAACCGCTTTTTGCTTTTTCCAGTGCCAGTACATAAAGGTCTGCCAAATCTTCAATATGTAAATTTGACCATATATTTTCACCCTCTCCAAAATAAACACCGTGTCCTTTTTTCTCAGAAAAATGAATCAGGGCAGGGATTTGGATGCTGTCTTTTTTTAAGCCAAGACCTTGTCCATACACCATTGTGGGAACAATCACAATACTTCTTATTTCCTTCTGAGCTGACTGCAGAACATAATTATTGATAAGGACCCTTGATGCCATTTCCAGTCTTGGAGTCAAAGGATAATCTTCTCTGAAAACAAAATCACTTTTTTTACCATTTTCTTTGCCGCCGAAAATAGCAGATCCAGAAGTGAATATGAATGTTTTATGGCTTCCTTCCAATGCTTTGATAAAGCTATCAGCAGCATAGGCATCATCTGCGGAATCAGCATTGTGAATAACAGCATCAACGCCGGTAACGACTTCTTTTATAAGATCTTCATGATGGATATTCCCAATAATGGTCTTGATTCCCATCGATTCCAGTTCCTGCACGTGGGCTTCATTACGAACCAGCCCGATCACCTCATAATTCCTGTCTAATAATTTTTGAGCGATACTGCCGCCTATATAGCCGGTAATCCCTGTGATCAATATTTTTTTCATGATACTAATTCTGCTTTTAATTCTTTTTCAAAAACGGTTTTCACATGGTTTCTGTAAAGCTCCATATCGCGCTCTATATTGGCATTTTTTTCCACATCATGGAAGTGGAAACTGTCCATTTTTTCTAATGAGACGAAGGCATTCATTCTATGGAACCCAAATAACGGTCCTTCATCTACACTTTTCTCATTAAAGAATTCTCCGGGAAGGGTAAAAGCTGTTTTAGGAGCATTCCAACTAGTTGTTAACATATATTTTCTTCCACCAAGCATTCCGCCAGTACCATAGTTGATCTCTGGATTTGCTGCATTTCTACCGTCACTCATATAAATACCTTTGGCGTGGCCGGCTGTGAAAACTTCATCAATATACTTTTTCAACCCGTTCGGAAGTTGAAACCACCAGATGGGAGTGTGGTAAATGATATAATCTGCCCAAACGAATTTTTCTACTTCTTCATGTTTGTCATAACCTTCACTTACATTAGTGATTTTTACTTCAACATTATCAAATTCTTTAAGAACGGCGATTGTATTTTCTGCGATTGTTTGATTATATTTTCCTCCGGAATGTCCGAAATTTTGTCCTCCGTTAATGATTAGTACTTTTTTCATTTTTTTATGATTGTTTAAATTTTACTCTGCAAAGTTAGAATGAGATTACGTATAATAAAAATAATATAAATTATATCAAAGTATCAGAATATTTATACATTGGAATTGGTGCTTATATTAATAAAATAGAAGAGTTCAAAATTTGAGTTTTTTTTCAGCCACTCCCAAAAATGTATTTACTAAGCAAAGATTCACCCTTATTAATTCTTTTTCATGGTAAAAAGTCATGCCGTATCTGAACGGGAATTTCCCTTTCGTCTTGTAAATTTGATTAACAAATTGACAGAGAATGATACAGATAGCAGTTTTCAGTGATGTACATGGGAATCTTCCGGCATTGGAAGTGGTGTTGAAGGATATTGAACAGAGGGGAATTCATCAGAAATTCTGTTTGGGAGATTTGGTTGATTTTGCCCCTTGGGGAAATGAAGTAATAGAAAAGATTAAAAGTTTAAATATTCCCTGTCTTCTGGGGAATCATGATGAAAGAATTGCTTTTGATCTACCTGTTTTTCCTTTGCCTAAACATTCCGAAGCAGAAACAGAGGCAAGATTTATTGCGATAGATCATTCTAAAAAAAATATTACGGAAGACCATAAACAGTTTCTTTCCGAACTTCCTTTTCATTTGAAATTAAATTATAAAATAGGGAATAAACATTGGAATATTCAGTTGGTACATTCTGGTCTTACAAGCAATGATACTTATTGGTATGAATCTGAGAATAATGAAGTTTTTTCTGACATGCTGAAAGAATCACAATCTGATCTTATCGTGATGGGACATACTCATTTATCATTTATAAAACAGCTTGAAAATAAAAAATGGGCTGTCAATTGTGGTTCTGTAGGACGTTCCAAAGAAGAAAACAGGTTGGCTTCCTATTTAATATTGACTTTAGATGATGAAAAGATCATTCCTGAAATTGTACAGCTGAGTTATCCGTTGGAAGAAACCGCCTGTCAGATCGAGGAAAGCGGGATTCCGGATTATTATGCTTCCTTTTTAAGAAATGGAGATATATTAGTATTGTAATTATTTTGTAATTTTGTATCAGAATATTAATAATTAAGTCATGGTCAATTTAGAATGGTATCGTACTTTTAAAGCGATCTATAAAACCGGGACATTAACAGGCGCGGCAGATGCATTATTCATTTCACAACCTGGGGTAAGTTTGCATTTAAGTTCACTCGAAGCCTATGTTGGGTATAAATTATTTGACAGGACTGGGCGAAAAATGATTCCTACAGAAAGAGGAAAAGTATTATTCAATGCTGTAGCAGAACCTCTTACCAAGCTGGAAGATGTAGAGAAAAATTTTCAGAAATCTATAGAAAAGCATACCCCAACAATTAGTGTTGGAATGTGTTTTGAAACTTTTCAGACCACCTTGGAGCAATATGTTTCTTCATTACCTTTTAACTTGATTATCAGTTTTGGAGAATATCCTGAAATGCTGGATCAGCTGGATAAAGGAATCCTTGATCTCATCATCACGCCCAAAAAGGGATCTTCACCTAATATACAGCATGAAGCATTTTCTTCGGAACAGATTATATTGGTAGGAGGAAAAGAGGTAGATACGGAGGCTTTTAAAAAAGTTTTAAAAACAAAAGATGCTGAACAGATCGAAGCATGGCTGAAGAATGAGAAATGGTATGGAACTACCGGAGATATGGAACATCTTTTCCAGTTCTGGACTTTAAATTTTGGTCACAAACCGAATTTCCGCCCCAATTATATTGTTCCTAATCTCAATTCTATCATCCGTTGCCTGAAAGGAGGTACAGGATTAGCCGTTGTACCGGATTTCTTGTGCAAGAATGCAATTGACAGTGGAGAGGTGAAGCTGATCTGGGAGGGAAAGAAAAAGCTGGAAAATATTTTGTATTTCGGATGCCGAAAAAAGACCAATTATCAAACGGAAATAGAACATATTAAAGGATTATTCCGTAAAGTAATGGGAACAAAGGAGTAATATACAGTATTGAAAAATTAGATCAGGGTATATTCTAAAATAATCATATCCCGCATCTGTAACCCGTTTTCATAAATCGGGAATGGGTAATTTTTAATAAAGAAATCTTTACGTATCCCTGCTTTCTTGAATCCGTTTCTCTCATAAAAACGGATCTGCTGAAATCCTGTATCTGAAGTTCCTACACTCAGAATTTCATAACGGCTTTCACGGGCAATTTCTTTGGCTTTGTTAATTAAAATACTACCGATCCCGTTGCTTCTGTAGCTTTCAATCACAGCAATATTTTTAATCTCCAGTTCAGTATCACTGTTTTTATATAAAGCCATCACAGCAATATTTTCTGTTCCGTCATGTAACAGATAGATATCACATTTGAAGATGTATTGATTAATAGCTTCAACGGTTTCGTCAGCTAACAATAGTAATTCATAAGGGATCTCCGAATCTTTGGCAATTTTATTAAAAGTATACTGTTCCATTTACAGGCTTATATGAAGGATTTAAGAATCATCACTTCCACAAAAATAAGGAAAATAGAGATTTGAACCCAGTCATAGATAGAGTGACAAATATTTGGAGGTTGGAAATAGCAAAGGCGCAAGAAAATCGAAGATTTTCGGGAGTGTGATGTTGATGATATTTCGCCACCAATGCACGAATAATTTTATTTGCATTTATCATCTATGTTGCTATGTGGTTCAAAAAAAATAAACCACATAGCAACATAGATTTTATAGATAAAACGGTTCATATACAATTTTATTCGTGCATCCGTGGCTATTAAATATGCAGAATTCATTTTATCGCAGATAAAATCTTTGTACCTCCGCATTTTTCAACCTATCTCAAACATTCATCAAATAACATTTTTTAACAATAAACAGTAAAATTGGTAAGCCAGAATTCCGTTTTTTTATCGCAAATTTGTTTCATCACTTTATATTAATGATAAAAATAAAGATTTATGCAAAAGAAAACTTACACAGGACAACCTGTAGTAACCTTAAATAACGGAGTGGATATTCCTGCTTTAGGCTTTGGAGTATGGCAGATGGAGGACCTGAAAGAATGCGAAAATGCTGTCATTAAAGCTATTCAGACAGGGTATAGAATGATTGACACTGCTGCTATTTATCAAAATGAAACGGCTGTAGGAGATGCCGTAAAAAACAGTGGGATTGATCGAAATGAATTATTTATAACCTCTAAAGTCTGGGTTCAGGATCATGGGTATGAAAAAGCAAAGCGTGCATTTCAGAGAACGTTAGACAGACTACAGATGGATTACCTGGATATGTATCTTATTCACTGGCCTTATGGTGATTTTCTGGGAACATGGAAGGCTTTGGAGGAGCTGTATCAGGAAGGAAAGATTAAAGCAATTGGAGTTTGTAATTTTACTGTTGAAAAGCTTGAAGAGTTAAAATCGAACTCAACGATTCTTCCGGTCATCAACCAAATTGAACTCCACCCGGTTTTCCAACAAAAAGAATTACAGGTGTATGACAGGGAAAATAATATTATAACACAGCCTTGGAGCCCGCTTGGTAATGGAAATGCTAGCCTTTTAAATAATCCTGATCTGAAGGCAATTGCTGAGAAATATGGAAAAACAGTGGCCCAGGTAATCCTGAGATGGCATTTACAGGAAGGTTTTGTAGTCATTCCGAAATCTGTGACCCCATCAAGAATTGAAGAGAATTTTAATGTATTTGATTTTGAACTGACGGCAGATGAAATGAATGTTGTCCGTTCTTTAGATACAGGGAAAAGATTATTCTTTGATCCAAAAGACCCGGAATGGGAGCAAAAGATGCTGAATTCTGTAGCGGATATTTAATTACAATAACATATCTCCCGCAGATTTCACAGATAAAGCAGATTTTGATCTGTGAAGTTTGTGAGATCTGCGGGATTTTTATTTTCTGCTCAGCGTGAGGAATATCATATCCTGTTGAAAATGAGGTGTTCTTATTTTTTGTACCTTTTTATTTAAAATAATTTCTATGTTTTGGCCGGAAACAATCAGTAAAAAATTAGGAGTAAAATACCCTGTTATTCAGGCTCCGATGTTTGGAGTGAGTACTGTACCAATGGTTGCTGCTGCAACTCGTGCAGGGTGTCTGGGATCGTTGGCATTAGCTGATCTTTCAGCAGATGAATCTATTGAATTGATCAGGGAGACAAAAAAGTTAACAGATCAACCTTTTGCAGCTAATATTTTTGTACATCATATTCCCGAAATAACAGAGGTTTTAAAAGATCAATTTGGTAAAACCAGAACGTTTTTAGAGCAACTTGCAAAAGACAATAATATTGAAGTCAGTTTTCCTGATCTGGAAGATCTTAAAGTGAGATCTTATCATGAACTGGTGGATGCGGTAATTGAAGAAAATTGTAAAATTTTAAGTTTTACTTTCGGGAATCTGGATCATCAAAGCATTCAGAAGTTTAAAGAAAATGGAATCACACTTATTGGTACCTGTACTTCTGTAAGTGAGGCTTTAATTTTAGAAAAATCAGGGATTGATATCATCTGTGTGCAGGGAACAGAAGCTGGTGGTCACAGAGGAACTTTTGATCCGGAACATGTTCCACAGATCGGAGGTTTGTCTTTATTATCACAGGTATACGATCACGTAAAGGTTCCGCTGGTCTATGCAGGTGGAATTTACAACGGGAAAACTTTACGGGCAGTAAAAGATTTGGGAGCACAAGGATTCCAGGTAGGCAATCTTTTATTGGCTTCCCAGGAAAGCGCTTTGCAGCCTTTTGAAAAAGAAAGGCTTAAAAGAGTAAGAGAAGATGAGATCATGTTAACAAAAAGCTTTTCAGGCAGATATGCCAGAGGAGTTAAAAATAAATTTATTGATACGGTTGAAAACTCTGAATATATTCTGCCTTATCCTTATCAAAATAAACTGACAAACGCATTACGGAAAGCTGCTAAAGCTAAACAGAATACAGACTTTGTGGGGATTTGGACAGGACAATCTATTCATGATTACAGCGAACTCTCTACTGAACAAATTCTGAAAAATCTCATATTTCAAGCTCAGGAGAAGTAAATGAAATTGTAGTATCTTCGGGGTTTAAATACAATTTTAAATTATTTCATGAAAAAATTATTTCTATCATTAGCTGCATTTTCAACAATTGTAGCATGCAGCAGCAGTAATGATGATGAACCACAAACGAATAATGCTTCTATTGTTGGAAAATGGTATATAAATAAAGCTGAAAAATATACATCAGCAAATAAACAAACAGAAGTCCATGTCTTCAGCGAATGTGAGAAAAAAGGGACTCATGAATTTAGAGAAAAAGATATGACTTCCACAACTTTTGCTCCTGAAAATAATAATTGTGTGCAGACAGACGTTGTTACCAGAAGATATACTTTTGATCTGGTATCTAAAAAGTTTTGGTATGACGATGATAAAGATTTTCCTTATACTATTTCTCAATTAACGCAAACAGATATGGTGTTTGAAGATCATCTTGCGGATGTTGATGGCGACGGAATAAAAGATATTATTAAATTTTATTTTAAAAGAATCAAATAAAATAATAAATTCCTTTCAAAACTGAAAGGAATTTATTTTATTTGGAAATTTGAGGTATTATTATCAAATTCTCAAATTAACTCATTCTCAAATTGAATTTATTTCGTCAGATCCAGTCCGCCAAAGTTTCCTGAACTCATCATCAGATAAACTCCATTGGTTTTGTCCAATGTATTCCAGTAAGCGTGAAGATCTTCAGCATTTGTGAAAACCCTTAGATTCTCATTCTTGAATTTTTCTTTAATAAATTCCGGAGAAATAGGCTCCATTCTTTTAATTTTTAAAGCATCTTCAGAATAGAAAACGACCGCTTCCTCCAATCCGTCCATAGCGTGGTCATACTGCTCTAAAAAGGCAGGATTTAAGCTAGAGTAGGTATGAAGTTCAAGGAAGCCATATTTCTTTTCATTCTTAAACTGCTCTTTGAATGCTTTTACAGCAGCCTTTACTTTACTGGGAGCGTGGGCAAAGTCTTTATACAATATTCCTTTATCTTCTCTTTCTACCTTTTCAAGGCGTTTAGAAGCTCCTTTGAAGCTCATAATTGCTTCATAGAAATCTTCGTCCATAATACCCAGCTGTTGGCAAATATGCCTTGCCCCTTCCATATTCAACAGGTTGTGTGCACCAAAAACAGAAAGAGGAACATCTCCCATTTCCGTTTTTAGGTATACTTTTCCGTTGCTGATCTCATATTCAGGAGTTTTGTAAGGGATCTTTCTGAAATAATTTTCAGCATTTTCCACTACTTTCACTACTTCCAGATCTTCTTCATTGTACACTAAAACACCACCTGGAGTAATGCTTGCTACAAATTTTCTGAACTGTTCAATATAATCATCAAATGTTTTGAAAACATTGATATGGTCCCATGCAATACCACTCATCAGGGCGATATTCGGTTGGTACAATAAAAATTTGGAACGCAGGTCAATAGGAGAAGAAAGGTATTCATCACCTTCCAACACCATAAAATCGTTATCCTGAGTTAGTTTTACCATACAGTCGAAGCCTTCCAGCTGAGCACCCACCATAAAATCTACCTCTTTCTGATGGAAATTCAGCACATGAAGGATCATGGAAGTAATGGTTGTTTTTCCGTGTGATCCGGCAATAACTACTCTGGTTTTATTCTTAGACTGTTCGTATAGAAATTCCGGGTAAGAATATATTTTTAACCCTAATTCTTTTGCCTTAGCCAGTTCAGGATTATCCTGATGAGCATGCATTCCAAGGATCACAGCATCAATATCCGGAGTGATTTTTTCCGGGAACCAACCCATTTCCTGAGGTAATATTCCCTTTTTCTCCAATCTGGATTTTGACGGTTCAAAAATAGCATCATCTGAGCCGGTAACCTGATATCCTTTATCTTTTAATGCAATGGCAAGATTGTGCATGGCGCTTCCGCCAATGGCAATGAAGTGGGTTTTCAATTGTATTTACTGTTTTTTAACATTAGTATTAATGATCTGCTGGAAAGCCTCAAGAATATTATTCCAGTTAGTCTGATAATTAGGAATAATCATACTGGCATCCGACTTACTGCCTTCATTAGGACCTTTCTTAATATTGATCGAAGTAGCAATATTGTCGTATAATTTTTTACGATCTTCCTGTATTCTTCTGAAATTATTCTGTGAAAGAACCTGATCCAGTTTTTTCAGATCTTCATTGGAAATTTTAAAATCCTGTTTGTATTTTTTTCCCTGACCTTCAAATGAGTAATGTACATTATTCCCTTTGATAAGCAGATTTTCATATACGGGAGCATAGCCACCACTTTTCGAATAGCTGATGTCGAAATCCGAATATACTTTTTGGCTGTTGCATGAAACAAATACTATGATGGCGAATAAAATTCCGATTATTCTGTTCATAATTTTAATTTACTTTAATTATTTGAGTCCTTTTGTTCTAATTTTTTAGCTTTAAGTTCTTCATCATAATTGTGTAATACATTGAAGTCTTCAGTCTGCTCAATAGCAGTCATAATCTTCAATAAAATTTCCGGTGCTTTTTCATTATCATAATCGATATCCAGAGGAGCCTTGAATTCCATGGTAGGTTTTACACCGGTAACCTTTACACGAAGTCCTTTTTTATCAAATGCTCTTCTGAATCCGTTAATCTTAATCGGGATTACAATTGGGCGTTGGTTTTTTACCAATTTGGCAGTCCCTCTTCGTCCCTGGGCAAAGGCAGATGTTGTTCCTTGAGGGAAGGTTGCTACCCAGCCGTTGTCCAGTGCTTTCATAATATTGTCTACCTCGCTCATGTCTACCATTCTGTTGACATTTTTTCCTTCTGCCCTCCAGGTCCTTTTTACTGTTACGGCTCCTGCAATCTTAAAGATTTTAGGAAGAATACCCTTATTCATGGTTTCTTCTGCTGCTACATAGTAAAAATCGATTTTTGGATTTAACAGATAGATCGGATTCTTAATCGTATTTAAATATCCATTATTTACGGCACAGAAAGCGTGATACATTGCAGCTACATCAGCAAAATAAGTCTGGTGGTTAGATACAAATAATACATTAGAATCCGGAAGATCCACCAGGTGCTCTGTTCCGGTTATTTTTAACTTATTAAAGCCGTTGAACCTTCTGTAGGATACAACTCCTAAAATAAAAATAATAAACCTTTTTAAAAAATAAGGTGTTCCGAATGCATCGGTGAAAATATTTTTCTTCGCCATTTTTTAATTAAACACGGTAGTGCAAAGTTACATTTTTTTCAGCAACTGGCTGAATTCACTTAATATCATTGCCGTAGCACCCCAGATAATATATCCATTGAAATTAATGACAGGAACTTCACTTCCGCCGGCACTCGGAAGTGCCATAATTTCTGGAGTATCCGACAGGTTTAAAAAAGAAGTGATCGGAAACTCAATGGTCTCTACAGCTTCACTCTGCTGAAGAACGAAGAGCGGATTCTTTTTAGTATATGAAATATACGGATATACGTAAAAATTACTTGGTGGAATATAAATGGGAGACATTTCTCTGATAATTCTCACATAATGTTTATCTATCCCAATTTCTTCAGAGGTTTCCCTAATGGCAGTTTCAGCAAAATCCTGATCCATTTCTTCACGCTTTCCGCCAGGTAACGAGATCTGTCCGCTATGTCTGTCATGTTCATTAACGGTTCTTTGGATTAACGGAAAATACCACTCGTTATCTTTTAGATACAACACAATATTTACGGCTGCAAACTTAGGATTTTTTGCAAGTACTTCATCGTACGTAAAAACGGGACGGTAGGGAGGTGAGAACACTCCATGGGCGGGTTCGCCGGGAAGCTCTACACTTTTTATTTTTCTTAATAAATCTTTTCCAAAATTTTCCATAGCTCAAATTTAACAATATATTCCTGAAGAAATAAAGGCCTTAACATTAATTAACCAATGGTAGGGGTGTGTTTCACAAGTGAATCGTGAATGGTTACTGGCTATTCCCTAAAAAATTGACATACTAAGCAAATTGACTATTCACCATTGACATTCTGTATACCGTATTTCTACGTAACTGAAATCCGTGATTCGGTAAATACCAGAAATAGTGAGCTTAGAAACCATAAATGGTGACTTTTATAATTTACACTTTGATGGTGGTTTCTCATTGAGATGGAGCATATACCTTTGTCATACTATTAACCAATTAATTTTTACTAAGATGAAAAATTTACTTTCAGGTGTGCTAACACTAATCGCCATGAGTTTCAGTTTCGCTCAATCTAATATTGATGTGACTACCCAAACAGGAAACTTGAACGTAGCTACTGTAGACCAGACAGGTCTTTTGAACATGAATTCTTTAACACAGAATGGAAACCGTAATACTGCAGATATTGACCAGGTAGGTATCTTAAATATGAATACTGCAGTAAGTAATGGAAATAGAAATTCAATAGATGTAGATCAAATAGGTATCGGGAACTCAAATACTGTAAGCCAGACAGGAAATAGAAACGATGCATCAACCTGGCAGATTGGTTTATTGAATTCTACTCAACAAACTCAGATTGGAAGAAGAAATGATGCTTCATCCGTGCAAGTAGGTATTGGTAACTCTGTGTATCAATATCAGGATGGACGAAGAAACGACGCTTCAGCGATTCAGTTAGGAAGCGGTAATATGGCTTATCAGGTTCAGTTAGGAAGACGAAATGAAGCCGATGGACTTCAGATAGGAGCTAATAACCTGCTTGTTCAGTATCAGGATGGTAATGATAATACAGCAAACCATACACAGCTAGGTAGTAATAATATTGCTGCTTCTGCTCAGGTAGGTAATGATAACACTGCTGTAGGAATACAAGTGGGTAATGGAAACCAATTATATCAAGCACAATTAGGAGATTCCAATATGGCTATTGACCTTCAAGCTGGTAACGGTAACTTTACTTGGGTAACTCAAACTGGTGATGCTCACCTTCATATTGGAACTCAGGTAGGTAATGGAAACTCTATGGTTGTAAATCAATCGAACTAAGCCCTTTTTAATACTGTAATCTTTAACATTGAAAGGAGAAACTACAGGTGTGGGGTTCTCCTTTTTTGCTTAAAGCTTAAAATTGCCAGGAAATTATGATTGTATATCAATATTTACTGGGTGGGTTTTCTTCCATTCTCTATGAATGTATGTTTAATTTAAATATCAATGCCATGTTTAATTTGAGATGGAGTGTTTTAGCTCTTTATATGGTGTTGCCATTGCAGGCTCAGGAAATCGACTGGGATAAGATCAACAGCAATACAATCTTAAATCTTATCACCAAACAGAATATTGAAATGAATGCCGGTTACTCTAATATCATTCAGATGGGTGACTATAATAATGCAGAACTTTCTCTTAATAACAAAACCATTATTACTGTAAAGCAGCTTGGAGACTATAACGCTCTTTATTTTATCAATTCATTCACAGATAAGGAAACCAAGGCTGCCATTATTACGCAAGGAAGTAATAATATCGTTGACGTTACGGGAAGCAATAGCATTTCAGACGGAATTCAGATCAATGTCAAAGGAGATAACAGAACCGTCTTCATGAGAAATTATTAAATCACAAATGATGAAACCTTTATCCATCCTGAGTTTGAATATTTTTTTTGTCTTCCTGTTTATATTGGGTTATGGGCAGGAGGATAAAAAAGTAACCGCAAGAATTGAAAGCAGCACGTTGGAGAACCAAATCAAAATAAAAGCTATAGTTGTTAATAATACAGCGGTGTACAAAGAACTGAATTATCTTTTAATATCTATAAAAAAAGGAAACGGAGGAAACCTTTCCAATAATCAGCAAAGTGGTAAGTTTTCTGTCAATCCTAACGAAGTAAAGGTATTATCTGAGATGAGTGTCAATCTTGAATCAAAAGACGCGTTGAAAGCTTTCCTTTATATCAGAGATGAGGAATCTAAAGTTTTGGTAGCAAAAGACAGTCTTGAACTCAATAGTGATCTTTTTAGAAAGAAGATAGCCAAGGCAGAAGATGATGCTGTTTATGAACTTAAAGGACTCACCATTGATGAAACCAAAACTAAGGTTGGAAAAGACTTTTATGATATGTTTTATATCCAATATAGTCAGCTTCCGGACAAAAGCAGCAGCGCCATCACTATTGCTGAACTTCCTCTTCGGGGAACAAGCGGTCAAATCAATATTCAGATGGAAGATAAAATAATCTACAGCTTTATGACCAATCCGGGAGAAGATTATTTAAAAGAACAATTAGCTTTTAGCTTAAAATATATCAAGGAATTTACAGCAAAGAAAAACCTTATAAAAAATGAATTTATCTATTAAAAACGTCCGCTATGAAAACTTTTGTTATTCTTTTACTTTTTGTTGCGGGTATTTTCCAAGGAAAATCTCAGCAACTTGTTTATAAGCCGATTAATCCTGCATTTGGAGGTGATACTTTTAATTATCAGTGGCTTTTAAGCTCAGCTAATGCACAGAATCAGTTTGACCAAAAAAACGATTACAGCAATCTGCTTGATAAAGTGAATTCCCTTGATAGTTTTACTCAGAGTCTCAATAGACAAATCCTCAGTGAACTTTCAAGAAAACTATTTGACGAGCAGTTTGGGAGTGGAAATATAAAACCGGGTAATTATCTTTTTGGTTCACTTTACCTTCAGATTACCAATACCAATCAGGGACTTTTGATTAATATTTTGGATACCAGTACAGGCGATCAGTCCGAGATCGTAATTCCAAAATAAAATAAAAACTTAAAACCAAACTTATCATGAGAACTTACACTTACACCAGAATTTTTTTCTGTAGTTTTCTGCTATGTGTTTTACAGGCCTGTAGCTCAATCTTTGGTCTACCTTCAGATCCTGAAAAGCCAACAATGGGAGAGGTAACTTCTTCCACAGAAGAACTTAAGAAACTCCCTCTGCCTAAAGAGAAAATAGTGATCGGAGTTTATAAATTCAGAGACCAGACCGGCCAGTATAAACCTTCTGAAAATGGTAACAATTGGAGCACTGCCGTGCCACAGGGGACCACTACCATTCTGATCAAAGCACTTGAAGACAGCCGTTGGTTCATTCCTATCGAAAGAGAAAATATTGCCAACCTGCTCAATGAAAGACAAATTATCCGGTCCACACGTCAGGAATATATTAAAGATGCAGATAAAAATACTCAGTCACTTCCTCCACTTCTATATGCCGGAATTCTTCTGGAAGGAGGGGTCATTTCCTATGACAGTAATATCCTGACAGGAGGTCTTGGTGCCCGTTACTTTGGCATTGGAGCTTCCACACAATACCGTCAGGATAGAATTACCATTTATCTGCGTGCTGTTTCCACCCTTAACGGAGAAATTCTTAAAACAGTTTACACTTCCAAAACCATTCTTTCAACCAGCATCAATGGAAGCTTTTTCAGATATATAGATACTGAAAGACTTCTGGAAGCTGAGGTAGGATTAACTCAAAACGAACCCGTTCAGTTAGCCGTAACCGAAGCTATTGAAAAAGCCGTTAAATCGCTTATCGTAGAAGGTATTCAAGATAAAATATGGGGAAAAGCGATTGACAGTACTACAAGTTATCAGGCATTGCTCAATGAATATAATAAAGAACAGGAAAATAATAATGGACGGGTAGTAGGAAACCGATATCCGGAGAATTATAGACAAAAGATTTCCGTATTTGCCAATGTAGAAGCTCAGAAAGTTAAAGATGATTATGTAAATCCTAAAATGAATATTGGTGGGAAAGTGGGAATGAAATATTTCCTCACTCCTAACTTTAATGTTGAGGTAAATGGAAACTATTTTACCCTTGAAAATGAAAATATAGTCAAAAGAAACTACTTCGGTCCTGAAGTGAATCTGGAATACCTTCTTTTTCCAAAATACAGATTCAGTCCCTATATTTATGGAGGGGCAGGAGCACTGTACTCTAAATATAAACCTCAATACAAAGGACAGGTTGGAGGCGGACTTGAATACATGATCGATCACAACTTTTCGCTGAGAGTCTCAGCTCAATATGATCTAGGATTTAAAGATGATTGGGAAGGGCTTGCCAATGGAAAAAGAAAAGATCAGGCCTTACGTTTTGCACTGGGGATCAATTTTTACCTTGGAAACAAATAAAAACACAAATTATGAAAACTTTAATCAAAATACTAAGCATATTCATCCTGATTTTTTGTCTGTTTTCATGCAATGAAGACCTTGTAGAACAGGCTCAAACAGGAATTCTAAGAGGAAAAGTAGTGAAAAGAGGCAGTAATGTGCCCCTTGCGAATGTGAAAATATTTACCAATCCTACCACACAAACCGTTTTCAGTGGTACAGATGGTTCTTTTGAAATTGCGGCAATGCCGATAGGTAATTATTCAGTAAAAGCAGAGCTTTCAGGATATATTACAAGCTTTCAGTCTGTCAATATGCAGAATCAAAATCAGGTGGTAACAGTGGTATTTGAAATGGATGATGATACTTCACTGAATTCTCCACCTACCACACCGCAGCTTCTAAGTCCGATAGACAATGCGGTCAATCAGCCATTGAGTGTTGAGCTGACCTGGAGTGCAACCGATCCGGATACAGCAGACGTTTTAAAATATAGTTTAACAATTAAAAATAATCTTGACACTAATGTGATACAGGTTAATGAGTTGAAAGTGAATCACTATACACTTTCAAATCTGAAGTTTGGTGTAAGTTACTTCTGGCAGGTGTCTGTTTCGGACGGCATTCACCAGCCAGTTTTAAGTCAGACGGGTAAGTTTACGACCAATACGGTTCCGGCTAACCGATATCATTACGTGAGAAAACTGAATGGTAACTTTGTTATCATGTCAAGTGATGAACAGGGAAATAGTTTTCAGTTTACAGACTCTTCCTATAACAGCTGGAGGCCACGGAAAAATAATAACGCAGGTCTCATTGCTTTTCTCCGAACTGAAGGGGGAAGTACCCATATTTACACCGCAAATCCGGATGGTTCCAATCCTTTTAAAGTAACCACTGTTCCTGTAGCCGGCTTTAATGCTTACGAAGTGGATTTTGCCTGGAGTACCAACGGTAAAGAAATTATTTATTCAAATTTTAATAAATTATATAGAATCAACAAAGATGGAAGCGGACTGACTCTGGTATATACCACTCCGGATGGAAGCATGATTTCGGAATGTGACTGGAGCTATGACGGAAGCAAAATTGCCATAAAAACGAATGACTATAACGGTTATAATACAAGTATTTATGTTATAGATATGATGGGAAATGTTCTTAAAACAGTATTGTCCGGATCTGCTGGGGCTAGTGGAGGATTGAATTTCTCTGTAGACGGACAGCTTCTTCTCTTTACCCGTGATCTATCAGGATACCAGGATGGAAGTGGAAATTATCGCCAATTGGATTCTCATATTTTCATTTATAACTTAACGAGTAATGCGATAAGCGATATTTCTTCTGAAAGCGAAAAAGCATTAGGAACTAATGATCTGGACCCAAGATTTTCACCCAATAATGCCCAGGTGATCTTTATGAATACTTCCAATGATAATATTTCACAAAGAAATGTAATGGTAATAAATCTTAACAGCAGTATGACAGATCTTTCACGAGCCACACTTTTCAGTAATGGTGAAATGCCGGACTATGAGTAGGAGAGGAGAGATTTAAGGTTAGTTGATATAAAAGTCAATAGTGAATTGTGTTTCGTAAGTAATGAACTTTTGCCTCAAGAAAAAATTGAAAGGCACAGCGAATTGGACATTCACCATTGACTTTTATTATAAAATATTAATTAATAATTTTTGGTTTGCCAAGTTTTTTATCAAAGGAAATTTAGAACGAGGCAAAAAAAATTCCAGGCCGGAAGGTTTGGAATTTTTTAGGTTAATGATCTGGAATTGTCAATCAGTCTACAATATGATTTTCAATAGCATATTTTACGACTCCCGCAGTGTTTTTTACGTTGAGTTTCAAAAGAATTTTTTTTCGATGTGTTTCTACCGTATTGATACTTATAAAGAGCTTTTCAGAGATATCTTTGCTGCTAAAGCCATCGCAAATCAGTTTTAGAATTTCCATTTCACGACGGGTAAGGGGATCTCTGATGTGGAAATTACGCTTCTCCTGTTCATTACTGATGAAGCTCAGCATCCTTTCCTTCGCATGGTCACAAATATAAATTTCGTTCAGTAATAAAGCATTAATAGCTTTTAGAAATTCATCATATTTGCAGTTTTTATCCAAATAGCTTTTAATGCCTTTATTGAATAGCTTTCTGATATCTATTACATCATAACAGCTTCCAATGATAATAATTTTAATATGATTATGTTTTGATACGATACTTTCTACAGATTTGCATATTTCAGTAAGCATAAGAATATTGGAACTCATGACAAGCATTTCAGGCGGCTCGTCTTTTAGTTGTTCGGAGAGAGTTTCTAAAGAATTACAGATGTCTATTGTATTGAAAATTTTACTCTGCATTAGTAATTTTGATAAACCCTCTGTATACAACATGGGTTCATCAAAAATAGTTAATCTTGGTTTCATCATGGTTGGTTTTGTTTATGTAAAAATATAAAAAAAACTTAATATAATGAATGATATTGATAAATAATTTTAATTTTATATGATTATTATTGTAATAAAATGTTATTTTTATTGATTATTTGCTAAATAAATCTCTTTTTGTTGAGTTTTGAGTGTGAAATTTAGAGTTATTGTAGCTAAATGTTTAATATTACTGCTGTTTTCCGAAGTTTTATTAGAAAATATTTTTTTATTTAACTAACAGAGTAGGGATATGTTTTACAGGAAAATTAACTGAGTTGGCAATAAAGCAAAATTCACTGGCTTTATGATGCAGCTCTTTTGCTTTTTGTATCATAGACTCCTCCGAAACAGTAATGGTAGGGTGGAGCGTTACTTCTGTGAAATGCCCACTGCCATTAGCGGTTTCTTCCATAATTCCGGTGGCTTCATCAATATAGTCTGTTACAATAACACCCGCCTCGGAGCAAAAATGAAGATACCATAGCATGTGACAGGAGGAAAGTGAAGATAAAAACATTTCTTCAGGATTATGCTTGGTTCTATCTCCCCGGAATGCAGGATCAGAGGAGCCTTCAATAACAACTTTATTGTCTGCTGAAATGGTATGGCTTCTTTCATAGTCTCTGTAACCGCTGGTTCCGGTTCCCTTGTTTCCTGTCCATTGAGTGGTGATTTTGTAATGGTGGTTTTTCATAAATTAAAAGATAAAAATACTGTTATTAAATTCAATAGAATGGGCCTTATTCAAAACTCAAAAAAGTATAATGTGGCTTAACTCATTAGGCTAAGGTATAAAAAAAACCTCCAGTGAAAACTGAAGGTTTTAAATTTTGTCTTAATTAGAGAATTCTATCAATTCTTCTTTTTTGGAATTGTAAATTCTGTATTCTAAATATTTAAAAGAATCCCTTGGTACAATGGTTACCCATTTTTTATACTTCATGAACCATTTCATTTGGATACTTTTAAGAAAGCCTTTTGTTAAGTAGGCTTCCACAAACGGGTGTACGTGCAGGTAGACTTTTCCTTTTTCTTTCTGCAGGATATTTCTTAGGGTTTCACCCATTCTTTCCACGATTACAATTGGAGCTACAATTTCTCCGTCTTTGTTCGGGTTTTCTTCTTTGGTTTCGATCTGTTTTTCCGGACGGTTTCTTTGTCTGGTAATCTGGATCAGACCGAATTTACTTGGAGGAAGGATTTTGTGGCGAGCTTTGTCGCGCTTCATTTCCTCTTTAAGGTGTTCGTAGAGCTCTCTTCTGTGCTCTGAGTTAGGCATGTCGATAAAATCGATCACAATGATACCTCCCATATCGCGGAGGCGAAGCTGTCTGGCAATCTCAGTGGCTGCCATTTTGTTTACTTTAAGAGCGTGTTCTTTATTGACAGCAGTTCCGGTAGTAATATTATTTCCGGAGTTAACGTCTACGACGTGAAGGGCTTCGGTGTGTTCAATAACAAGATAAGCGCCTTTGGAGCTTGGGATGTTTACATGTTTTCCGAAGCTCTGTTTAAGCTGTTTTTCAACATTGTAATATTCCAGAAGTGGAATATGAGAATCATAAAACTGGACAATATTTTTCTTTTCAGGCGCAATTACTTCAACGTAATTCGTCATTTCGTTTACCATTTGCTCGTCATCACAGATGATATTCACGAAATCCTGATTAAAATTGTCTCTTAAAATAGCTGAAGCTTTGTCTTCTTCACTTAAAACTTTAGACGGAACTTTATTTCTCTGGATATTTTTAAAGGTGCTTTCCCATTTCTGAATCAGCTGATTCATATCATTATGAAGGTCGGCAACCTTTTTTCCTTCGGCTACAGTTCTGATAATTACTCCAAAACCTTCAGGCTTAATGCTGTCGATCAGAGTTCTTAATCTTTCCTTTTCCTCAAAACTCTTGATCTTTTTGGAAATGGAAACCTTATTGTCGAATGGAATTAAAACCAAAAAACGTCCTGTCAGTGAAACTTGGGTAGAAATTCTGGGGCCTTTTGTAGAAATAGGCTCCTTGGTAATTTGCAAAAGAACCAGATCGTCTTTTGCAATGACTTTGTCTACCGTTCCATTTTTATCTATTTCGGGCTGTATCTCGAAATTTTTTAAGCTTGAAGTGTTTTGTTTTTTAGAGATTGTATCTTTTAAAAACTTTCTGTATGTAAGGTATTGTGGTCCCAGATCCTGATAATGCAGGAATGCATCCTTGTCATATCCTATATTTACGAATGCTGCATTAAGGTTGGGGGCCAGCTTTTTTACTCTTCCTATAAACAGATCTCCAACTATAAAATCGCTTTTGTCCTCTTGCTCATGAAGTTCACATAGTCTTCCGTCTTCCAGCAGTGCAATCTTTGTAAGATCATCTTCATGCGAAACTATTAGTTCTTTCTTCATTTTGTTATAAGATAAAATTGTTAAGATTTTAGGAAATTGGTATTGTTCTAGATTAATTCATCTATTAAATATAAGGATTTAGAATGAAAACCATTATATTTTTATTAAAATAATATTTGAAACCATCCGTTTTCCGCGGAATCTTATAGTTGCAAACAAAAATATAGTCGGTGAACTTTAAAAATTTAAAACCACCAACTATATCATTATATTGTAAATCTCGAGAAAAAGAGATTATTTTTTCTTATGTCTGTTTGCTCTTCTTCTTTTCTTTCTTTTGTGAGTCGCAACCTTGTGTCTTTTTCTTTTCTTTCCGCTTGGCATAATTTTAATTTTTTAGTAACTAGTTAATATTCAGTTAATGTTCTTATTTTACTGCAACTTTCGTTTTTACTTTCTCAACAAAAGATTTTGAAGGTTTGAAAGCAGGAATGTTATGAGCAGGAATCTCAATCGCAGTGTTTTTAGAAATATTTCTTCCTGTTTTAGCAGCTCTTGTTTTAATGATAAAAGATCCAAAACCTCTCAGATAAACGTTATCCCCATTATACATAGAAGTTCTGATCTCCTGCATAAAAGCTTCTACAACTTTCTGTGTTTCATTCTTTTCTGTTCCCAACTTATTTGAGATGGTGTTTACCAATTCTGCCTTTGTCATTTCCTTATTTTAATTTTAAATTTTAGGTGTGCAAATTTAGTTAAAAAAATTGAATACTAGCAAATTAGTGGCAAAATATTTTTGTTCAAATAGTTGAACTATTAATGTATATGCTATATTAACGCAGGTTCGAGATAATTTAACAATAAAATAATATTATAGTATAATGATGAATAATCATCAATAATGGTAAAAAATAGAGCGTATAACAATGAACTTACAAGAGCTTTCTGCTACACACACTAATATCCCATAATCACTACATACTGGAATTGTAGTATCCATTTTCTACACAGAAACGAATCAGGTGAAGTTTAGTCTTTAATCCTAATTTCTCCGTAAGACGGTTGATATAGGTATCAATCGTTCTTGTACTCAGATTCAGCTTTTCTGCAATTTCCTTATTACTGAAACCTTCATAACAAAATCTCATAAGCTGTATTTCAGCTGGAGAAAGCTCTTCCTGCCCTTTCTTCTGCCTGTCCATATATTCCTGTACGGCAAGCGGCTGCTGTTCCCATTCCTTCGAATAGCTCTCATAATCAAACTCATCAGAAGCAATACTTCCCTTAATGATGTCTTTAATAATGGTACTGTTCTTCTGGCAATAATATATATTGGGTATTCTCGACAGAATTTCAGCCATATCCTCCTGATAAGTACCAGAATAAGTGATAATAGGCGTTTCTGCGTTGTTTTTCCTTATGTATTTAATGGCCTCAATTCCGCTTAATACCGGCATAAACAGCTCTATGATAAATACATCTTCCTGTCTTCTGTAAATTCTGTTCACCAGCTCGTGGCCATTGTTACAGTCGTTCAACAGCATATAGAAAGGATTTTCCATCAGAGTTTTGATCATTATTTTTTTAAAATAAAAATCACTGTCTGCTATAGAAAAACGCACGGTATTAGATAATATTTTACTCATTCTTAATATCGATTTGGCAAATGATATTCAAAATTCAGAGGCCTAATTTATGAAAAACTTATTAAAGAGAAAATTAATATTAATTTAAACCGGGATTTCACGAATGCGTGACAGGGAAAATACGTATTGTGCATAAAATTTTTTTTTTATATTTTCACAGGCCAAACAAATCGCAAATATATGTCTTCGAACAGGGAAAAAAAATTGAACAAATCTGACGTCAGAACGGGCATTTGGAAGTTTATTCTTTCTTTTGTCGTTTTGTCTATGGTATCCTTTAGCTGTTTGTATCTCTTTTTTAAGAGCTATGATATACAGCGTGAGGGGATAAGTCGTGAAGCTGAAGCTTACAAAGAATTAATGCGTCGAAGTGATATGCTGAAAGAGAATGTAGATGATATTTATGATAAGATGACCCAGCTTGATATGAACAAGGTGGAAAATGAGGCCTTTCTAAGAACCAATATCATGGATAACGTAGGAAATGTCAAAAGTATTATGGGAAGAGACAGTATCACAAGCTTTAAACATTATACTGCATTGATGAAACAGATAGGACCTATGCTTACTTTGAAGACCAAGATTAGTGGTGTAGAATACAAAAAGAAAACAGTTCTCAGAGATCTGGATGAATGTATGGGCAAAGTGAGCAGAGCCAATAATGAACTTAGAAAAGATCCTACAAGAAATTTCACAGGAGGTAGAAGAAGATAAAAAGATAAAGATATGCAAGGACAAATTACACTATCTAAAAAGGAAAGGCATTATCAGTTTTTTTATTTAATACTGATGCTTGTAACTGCCATGATATTTTTGGGAGTTATCTTTTTAAAAGGATTTGAATCTCCGTTTTCTGATGAAGACGTAAGAGGAATTCAGAATCTTGAACAGAAGTCTGAATTTGAACAACACCAAAAAATTATTATCCCTATCATGGACAGTACATATACCATGATTACCAAACTTACCGATGAAGCGCCACAGCCTTTTGTGGAAAACAATATCTTTGTAGGAGTCAATGATTTGAATGACTATTTTAAACGTCATGATAATATTGTTGATATCCGAAAAGATGCTTATCCGCAGATTGCCAAATTCTATAAGATGTACTTTGATGATAAAAAAGTAATCTCAACCACTTCAGAAGATATTAAAAGATTTGAAAAACAAGTGGAAGAATGCAGAATAGGATTTAAGGATAAACAGGATAAGATTTATAAACGTCAGAGTGAGTTGAAGGCTCGTTCCCAATAAACGAACAATGAATTTAGGAACTATAAATAAAACACATCACAATTATTAACTATGAATTATTTTCAAAAGAACAAAAAGAACATTATTATCGGTGTTATTGCAACATTGCTCATAGCAGCCCTGGTTGCTCTTTGGTTGCAGAAAAAAGTGATCCATTCTGCTGATGATATTGTTGGAGTAGTCTATCCATCTACATTGTCGGTAGGAGATACCCTTTTATTTGAAGATAAAACCCAGTTTGCAAAAACCAAAAGATGGAATTTTGGAGACGGAACAACTTCTGATAAAAACAGTGGAATTCACTTTTATAATAAGCCTGGATATTATCAGGTAAGTTTGATTGTTGACAACAAGTACACAAAATCATTCCCAGTAATGGTTTCTGCAAGAGGAATCAAACAACCGAAAGACAGTACGAAATCCAAAACAACTATTGAAGCTCAGGCTCAGGCAATGCAGAATGAGAATGTACAATTCCGTGCTGTATCTGATGCGAAAGATTTTGCATGGAAATTTGGAGAAACAGGAAATACAGATGCTAAAGAAAAAATGGCCATCTATGCTTATAAAAAGCCGGGAGATTATGTAGTTACTCTTTACACTGAGCAAAGCCAGGAACCTATCTACCATCATATCAAAATCATTCCTGCTTACAACTCTCTGGAACAAGAAGAAGTATCTGTAGAAGACTCTTACGCGAAAGTGGATAATGATTTCAAATATCATTTACAACAAATTGCTAATGGTAACAGTTTTAATATGCACTACAATTACCTGTTGAAAACTTATTTGTGTAACAATGAAAACACAGTGGTAAAAGTAAATGACAGTAAAGTAAACAACTTCTACATGTATTGTGCAGGTCTTCAGTTTGATAAGAATACTGTGATCCAGACCGTAAAGGTTAATTTAGATGATACACAGAACTGTGTAACGAAAGTAGATATAAACCAAAGCAAATAATACCATTCGGTTTTCCGGATGTACCAATCATAAAAAGATAAATAGGATGAAAAATAAATTTCCTCTAGCAGCATATTACATAGGATTATCAGTATTATTAACGAGTTGTCAGGTTAAGCTTCCTTCAAAGAAGACTCCTGAACCTTCTCAATACGGAAAGGTAGATAATTCAACAGTTGTCAACGGTTATCCTAAAAAATCCGTTCCATGGATCGTTATTTCAGACAGATCAAGAAATACGGCTTATTTGGATAAAGATGACGAAAAATCATATAAAGAAGTAAAGTTTTTGGAACCTTTAATGGTTCTGAAGCATAGAGACGGAATGGTAAAGGTAGCGGAATATGTTCCGGATGCCTTAATGAAAAAAGTCTCATCAAAATCTATTAAAACCTATGGTTGGATTCATGAATCTGACCTGCTTTTATGGAATCATTCCCTGAAAAGCGAAAGAACAGGATACCCTGTAAGGGTAGCAGTAGTACCTAATAACAGTGAAGTAATTAAAAGCGCTGAAAGATACTACAAGAATGACTCTATCATGGTGTTCAATTCACCAAGTCTTATTGAAGCAGCCAATGTAAAGATCCCTAACGGGCAGATGGTATATGTTTACAAGCAGGCTGAAAATAACAAAAGATTCCTGGTAGGTAAAAAACCATCTATTGATATCGATAGTATCGGAAAAGGCCTGTACGGATGGGTGAGCTCCAACGTAATTTCTACATGGGGTGAGCGTTCAGCCATCAAACTTAAAAATACAACAGGAATTAATGATACCGAACTCGGAGTACGAGAAGGTTACCCAGGTGCATCAGGTTCAGATGCAGAAAACAGGACTGCTATTCTTCTGACAGATGTCAATAAGAGAAAACCTCTAGAAAATATTTTCCCGGTAACCCTGGCTTTAAATGAAGCTCCAACTCCGGATTCCAAAACCAAGTATTTTACCAATATTCTTGATTACAGTAAAAACTATGTCTTTAATGTTTTGGGAGAACCTATCTATTTCGACCGATATAGAGAAATTACAGACCGAGATAAAAACATCAATATCGTTTTTGCTTTGGATATAAGTGCGGGAAATGCACCTTATGCACCTATTGTAAAATCATTGTTACAGGATCTTCAGCTAAGATTTGAGAAACCTTCGTATTTCAATAATGTAAAATATGGAGTGGTTTTATATAAAAATAATCCTTGTGGTAACAATACCGCAGTTTCCAACCTAAGCACAGATTACAGTAAAATCACAACATTTATCGATCAGAAAACGAACGAAATGAACTGTAGCAGCAATAATGGCTACCAGCCGGTAGGAGAAGCTCTTACGGCAGCAGGAAACCTTCTTTCGAATGTTCCTGATGAAACCAATATTGTTGTAACTGTAGGTACCTCTGCTAATCAAAGTGGAAATATGTACAGTGTAATAGGTTCCCTTACTCAGGCTCAGGCAAGATTGATTATGTTCCAGACTAGTGCAAGGTCTTCAGATACGTATAATGACTTTGTATTAATGGCTGAAAATGTGGTAACCAATACCGCTAAAAATATTGCAGAACTTAAAAAGCAAAAGATCATTAACCAATCTGATGTTCTTACCAAAAATAACTTCAGTCTGGTAGAAGGAGATGCAGGATTTTTCTCGTTAGCGTATCCTAAGCAGAGTATGTCTCAGGGATTTGTAATCTTCCCTAAAAAAGGAGATATAGCTACTCCGGGATTCCTGAAAAAATCAGTAGACAGTCTTATTGCTCAGGTTACTTTAGATAATCAGAATGTTGATAAGTCATTAAATGAATATTTCCATTCCTCTGTAGGAGCTGGGAAAACAGATGTGGATCTGAAGTACAAATATCTATATCCAGGACTTACGAACCCTGTTTCTGCTGGAATTGCAGCGCAGCTGATTAACTACGGAAATCCTTTCCTTGTAAAAGGATATTTGCCAAAAGAACTGAAAGAAATTACTCCAAGTATAGAAAAAGGAATCCTTATTTCTGAATCGGAATATGATAATCTTAAAGCTTTCTATTCTGAAGTGTATAGAAATACAGAGCCTGATAAACCAGGTTTCAGCCAGTCAAAAGCCATTAAGGAATATGTAAGACTGTTGAAGAAATACAATCCAACAATCAAGTTCTTAGATAAAGGAGACCTTTATGAATTGCCAATGTCTTATGCTATTGGAATGAGTACAGGATTTGACCTTTCTGAAGAAGAAATATTGGCTAAGTTCAAGCTTAAAGGCTGGAGAAAATCAAAAATAGTTCGTAATGAAACGGTAAGAACCTATTTCCATAACTATAAAGAGTTAGCAGAAAGAATGCTGAATCACAGAAACAATCCGGCGGTGAAGATCCAGCAAAACGGACAAACATTCTATTGGCTTAATGAGTTCTTTACTCCTACCATGATCCAAACAGAAGCTCCGGAATATACTAAACATTAATGGTTAGTTTTATCATATAAGATAATAAAAAAGCAGAAGTAATTGTACTTCTGCTTTTTTTTATGCAAAGTAGTCCGAGATGAAAAATTTTCATATTATTTTAAACAATAACTTTTCTTCTGATTTTTGTTGTGGAATTTTGAAGTGAAAATCTTGAATTTTTGAAGAGATGAAGCCATTTATTTCTCATTTGAGTGTAAAAGTGTGTTTTCTCCTTAATTGGGGATAAAATTTAAAATGCTTTATTGGTGGCTGTTATGGATTGATTTATAAATCCAGTATAGTAGAATTACTACAAAAAGTCGTAGAACTACTACAATTTTTCAAATTTATAGTGAAAAGTTTTTTTTAGCGAAAAAGACCTTTTATATTTGCTAAACAATCACTGAATCACAAAATATTACTAACGATTAAAATTTACAAATCATGGCAGAAAGAAATTCGAGAGGAATCTTAAAATTTAACAACGGAGAAGGTCAGAAATTATTAAAAATGAACTACAGCGTATCAAGATCAACTGACGTATCAGGACGTGTAGCATCTGACCCTTCTAACGCACTTATCAAAGTTACAGTAGAAGCTACTGAAAAATCAGATATCTTAGAAAGTTTATTGAACGGAAAATATAAGCCAACTGTAGGAGAAATTACTTTCAATAAATCTCACGAAGAAGGAACATTAATCACTTTGAACTGGCAGAATGGTTATGTGATCCAGCATCAGGTAGAATTTGATGCTGTAGACAGCAACAGTATGTTCATTAGCTTCGTAATCAGTGCTGAAACCATCAGCTATGGTAATTCTGAGTATGCTGGACTTTGGCCAACAAGCTAACATTGTTACACATTATCAACATTCATACAAAAAAAAGACTGTCCCTTTTAAAGACGGTCTTTTTTTGCCTGACATCAAATTTTATATTGATTAATTATTTCATATCTCATTGATATGATGACTATTTTGTAAAATATTGCTATCTTTAATACTAAACTAAACACAAAGCATATGAAAACCGAAACAAAGACAAAGGGTTCTTCTTTCCGTCCTTCACAGAATGCTGATGGGATATCAGAAAACCATCATGCAGGGATCAACCGGTTGGTAAAACTTTCACTGGTTGTGGAGGGGAAAATTATTAAGTATTACAAACACTTCACGCTTAAGCAAAAAGCGAGTCACCATCACGAATTCAGCCTTACCCTTGCCCATGATGCATTGGGAGACAGGCAAAGCCATACCCTTGAGGAGGCAAATAAGTTTTTGGGAAAACGTCTTACTGCTATTATTTCCTATAAAGATATTGATAATAGTCCTGAAAGAAATTTCGTAGGATTAATTACCAAAGTAGGATTCAGTCAGGAAAAGATGAGTCTTGGAAATATTGTACTTTCAGGATACAGCCCAACGATCCTATTGGATGGTGCTCCCCATATTCAAAGTTTTGGAGGCGGACAGCCTGTTAATATGGGAATCATTGCTGAAGAAGTAATTAAACAGGGAATTGATAAAGGACGTTTTGATATCAGAGTAGATACCAATGACTATTCTCAGATTATTTACAGCAGCCAATACAACGAGACTCATTATAACTACCTTGCAAGAATGGCAGAAGCCTATGGTGAACAATTTTACTATGACGGAGAAGTTCTTCACTTTGGAAAACTTCCACCACAGAATAAGCCTATAAAACTAACTTATGGCAGCAATGCTGACGACATAAGGGTAGAATTAAAGGCTGTTCATACAAAACCACAATACTACGGCTATAACAGCAGTAAAAATGAGAAATTAACATCGGGTGACACTCCGGTTAATCATTTGGGAGATCTTGCAAAAACAGCATATAGTCATAACGATAAAATCTATAAAACACCGGCACTTCAAGTGGCCCCAATTAAAGCATCCACTCACTTAGATGTAGAAAATTCTCAGAGGAGTACTGCAGGAAGTGAAGCAGTGAGTGTATTTTCAGTTTCCGGCTCTACTACAGTACCATTCCTTCATCCGGGATGTGTGGCAGATATTCACATGAGAAAGCCGGATAGTAACGAGACTTCTTATTTTACCAAAGTTATGGTTACAGAAGTTGTTCATGAAATTGATACTATTGGACATTATAAAGGGTCCTTTGAATCAATTGCAGCAGATACAGGATTTTTACCAAAACCTGAATTTAATGTTCCTATTGCACAACCTCAGATCGCAACGGTAATTGCTAATGCAGATCCGGAAGGACAGGGAAGAGTACAGGTAAGATTCGACTGGCAGATGAATGATACCACTCATTTTGTGAGAGTAATGACCCCTGATGCAGGAGGAACTGACAAAATTACTCAAAACCGCGGATATGTTGCGATTCCTGAAGTAGGAGACCAGGTAATGGTCAACTTTGTACATAGCCATCCGGACCGTCCATTTGTAATGGGAGGAATGTTCCATGGAGGAATTGGTCTTGGAGGAGGTGCAGACAACCGTGTCAAATCTATCCAGACAAGAAGTGGGCACAGAATTGTTTTTACTGAAGATGAAAGCATCATTATCACAGATAAAAGTGGCAACGAAATCCACCTGGATACTACAGGAAGCAATATCAATATCACTGCACCGGAAACCATGACCCTGAACTGTAAGAATATGAACATCAATGTAGGTGAAAATATGACGACAACGGTGGGAATGAATAAATCTAACAGTATTGGATTGAACCATACTGAAAACGTAGGAGCCATGAAGCTTACTTCCGTCGTTGGTGATGCAAGTATGTTTATTACCGGAAAATTAACTGAAATGATCGATGGAGATGTGCTGAGCGAAACCAAAAAAGAGCGACATGAGGTGAGTGAAAAAGATATGAATATCCAATCCGGAAAATTTGTTAATAAACACGCTCAGGCAGAAGTACAGAACAATAGCGGAGAGAAATCAAAAGCACATTAAGCCATGAGCAGAACGAGAATCGTTAAAGGTATTTATACCAAGATTTCTCAGGAAGGCCATAGCATGTATTCCAATGCCAATATTATAACAAATGCCGGAGCAGCAATAACAGAAACAGGGGTAGAGAACGGAGTAAGCTATGGTGACCCGAAGAGCCCCCCTTTTATTGAATTTGAAACAGGTGTTGAATTATATATTGAATTTGAACCTTTACCTGCTTACAATGGCGAGTTTGGCTTTGACTGGCTTAATACAGATAGTTCTGATAACATATTGAAAATACAGACCGATGATATAGCGAATTTGGAATTTGTTTTTGATGGGTCTAAACAAGAATATGTTTCTATAAGCTCTAGTCCTGATTTAAAAAATGGGATTAAGAAAGATTATAATAAATTCCCTCTAAAAGTACCTTACTATATTCCTTGGCTGAGCTTAATGAAGCTTAATCAAGAAATAAAGCTTAACATGGTATGTAAGCCAATAAAAGCAGGTGATGATATAAGTAAAGCTGAAATTTCCTTTGGGAAAAATGAGTATTATGAAGTGGATATTGATGGTAAAAAGAACGAAAATATAAAATACATACCAGACGGAAAACCAAAGGAAATTATCATAAAATGTATAAAAGCTTCTAAAGAAGTGGGGATTGTTGCAGTAGACAAGGATAAAAAAGAAATTGGTAAAATTACAGCAATCGACAATACAAGAATTTATGATTTACCAGTTAGATTAGTCTGTGTAGTAAAAGATTCTCCAAATAAGGAAGCTGAGATTTCCCAATTGATTTCAGATTTTAAAACGGATAAAATAGAAGAGTATTTAAATCAAAATTCTCTTAATCAGGCATTGATAAAGACAACGGTAGAAATAGATAGTAAATATCGTATTGCTTTTGATGAAACAGCCTGGAATGGCACATTTTATAATAAAACAGGAAATTATTTTACTAACAGGAAAGATACTGCCGGAGGGAAAGTATCCTATATTGATGATGATGGAGAGGAACATACAGATGCAGAATATGAACATATTTTAGATAAGTTTTTAAGGGAATACAAAACAGCTTTTGAAACTGATGGTAAGAAATTTAAAGGTATTTTACTTTTTATTACAAATATCGATAAAGACCCAATTGATAACGAAGGTGGTGTGAGCAGAACTCAACCAGTAAACTTTCGGGAAGCAATCGTTTTTGGTTCCAATTTAAAGAATAAATCTACATATGCTCACGAAATTGCTCATGCGCTAGGATTGGAACATTATTTTTGGAGAGATTTAGAATATAAGCAAGAACTAGAAAAGCTGAAATCGAGATTGTTTAAAAATAAACAAACCACAGCTAGAAATAAAGAAATTACAAAAGGGAATGAAGCTGCTTTGAAGAAAAACAAGGAAAATATCAGAATTAGGCAACAAGAAATTGACAAATGGACCAACGAAAAAAAGAAACCAGATTATCCATATAAAAAAGAAGCTCAAGATAGGATAGATAAATTAGAAAAGGAAAACTCTGAAACTCGAAAAATTAATAAGGATATTCAGGAGAAAATTGATGAAGGGAAAGTTAATATTGAAAAGGGTGAAAAGCAAATAAAACAAGATGAGGATAATCTAAAGGTCTATAAGGAGAACAAATATAAATTTAAAGAAAAATCGACTCTAAATGTTATGGACTATTCTAGTACTAGAAACATATTTATAAGATGGCAGTGGCAGGTCATGCAGAATGATGTGAAAAGTTATTATGGCTCTATAACTGAAAATAAATAATATTATGAAACTATATATTTGCTTTTGTTTTATATTTTCTTTTTTTTTAAATTCTTGTGCACAACAAAAATTTGAAAAACCACCAAAACATGATAAAAATAAATTAATTGATAAACTACCCCAAAAATTATCTTATTATTTTAATTCTTCAGAATTGAAAAAAAATGTTGATAGTTTGTTCTGTTTGAATGCCAATGATAAATGCAACATAATTGATGGAAAAACAACCCTTTATTCATATTATCAAACCTCAGGAAATGACAATCCTAAACTTGTTCCATATAATTTTGCAGAAGGAGAATTCTTAGAGGGAAGATATCAAGGAATCTGGAAGTATTATGATAAAAACGGAAAAGTCATCAAAAAAGAAAAATGGGATAATGGAAAGTTAATGTATAGGAAAGAATATAAATAATATTATGAAGAGTTTATTTTCCTTATTTTTTTGTTCAATAATTTTTTTAAACTCTTGCGCACAGCAAAAAGTAGAAAGACCACCAAAATTTCCTCCAAAAAAATATGCGGAAATTAAAAAAGGGAAAAAAATAGAATCTGTTCCAAAACCTACCTATGTTTTAACTTTAGGAAAGTTAAAACAAAATAAGGATAGTTTGTATTGTAGGAAAAATGATGATGAATGTAATATAATTGATGGTAAAATTACATTGTTTAGCCCCAGTATAGCAAGGGGTGACAATGCAAGTGTAACTGAACGACTTTATGCAGAAGGAGAATTTATGAAAGGAAAATATCAGGGAATCTGGAAATACTATGACAAAAATAAAAAAGTCATAAAAAAAGAAAAATGGGATAATGGAAAGTTAGTGTATAGGAAAGAGTATAAATAATATATAAAGAATAATCTACTCAATAAATATTATTTTAGGAGTATCTTTTTATAAAGGGATGTAAAAATAAAAACAGGGATTACGAAAAATCAAATATCATACATTATGAGTAGGACGAGAATCGTAAAAGGCACTTATACTAAAATATCTCAGGAAGGACACAGCATGTATTCTAACGAGAATATTATTACCACCGCCGGATCTGCAATAACCGAAACCGGGGCAATTGGTGGTGTAAGCTATGGAAACCCCTCAAAACCACCCGCTGGAAAAGTGGTGGCTAAATGTTTAGTGAAATTCAGGCCTCATGATAAGTACAAAGATAATCCAGATTTTGGTTTTGACTGGTTAAGAGAAGGAGATTCAGGACAACCGGGAGATAATTGGTTCGGAGCCGTCATGGGAAAATATTATGAAGCTGATAATGTCACCGTGTTTAAAAATGGGAACAGTTGGAATACCAATTTTCACAAAGATCTCAATATGTATGACAAAAAGCTGAAAAGCTACAAAAGCCTTTCCATTTCCTGGAAGAAAGTTAATAAAACACCTTATCTGTATCCAATACCGGTGCTTACATTACTGAAAGGAAAATCAGCATTGTTAACCCTTAAAATTGAAATTAAAGAGAAACCTCAAAAGCTGACTTTTGAGTTCAAAGATAAAGAAGCCGAAAAATATCTGTCCCTCAACCTTAAAGAGATTGGAGTGATTAAAGTAGGGAAATATGATAAGTCCAATTACCTGAAAATAACCTGTAAGGAACAGTTTAACAAAGAACAAATGTTATATGTAAAAGCAGATGGAGAAATCTGTGGTGCCTTAATCATTCATCCCAATTCTGCAGCGCATATCAAAAAGATTTCTGCCCTTTTTATTTCCGTAAAAACCGATATTAATGACGTTATTAAAGTAGGAAAGCCCAAACCGGGCAGTCAACAGTATTTTACAGAATGCCTGAATCAGGCGTTGGTATCCCCAACCATTCAGAATTCTTTTTCTATTGATTGTACAGGGAATCTTCTGTATAATGCTTTCAGATTCAAGTTCTGTAAAAAGATTAACGGAAAGTATTATATAAACGATTCCTCTGGCTTAAGGGGCTATCTGGAAGGGAAATTTAAGGATAAATATGGCAGCCAGTATGATTCGCATTTCAAAGTCTTTTTTATAGAAGATGTGTATCCGGGGTGGAAGAATGGGGCAATTGCTTCATATACCAATGGCTTTTCATTTTTTAATACCACTTTTACCGTTCAGTTTTATACCCATTCAAAAGAAACGGTTGCCCATGAATTAATGCATGCGCTGGGACTTCCGCATACTTTTGATGGGAATGCTCCGGCAAAGTATACTTACGAAGCTTATAAAACAAACAATCTTATGGACTATTGCCACCATATACAAATCCCAAGAATAAGTGTTTTTAAGTGGCAATGGAAAGTGTTGAACTCTAAAATTATGCTGTAATGAAAAAATTATTAATTTACCTTTCCATATTATGTTTTGTAATATGCACCTGCCAGTCTAAAAAAGAAGAAACTCAAAAGAATCACAAAACGAGTACTATGGTTGAAAAATTTGATTTTGATTTATTTAAAAAATACCAGGAAAGTAACGGAATATTGGAACTGAAAAACGGATACACCATTTTATCAATGTCTGCTCCGGAAAAAGATGAAGCAGGAACTTTGGAAGAATTACTTCCTAAACCATCGTTCCTCTATGTTTACAAAGAATTTTATCCTAACGGAAACTTGAAGAAAAAAGAAACCAGAGTAAGTGAAACAGTGAAAGTAGAAAAATCCGAATACTATGATAAAAGCGGAAAGCTTGAGAAAACGGTAGATGAAGATCAAAATTACGGTAAGATAAAGTATCAGGATGTATTGAATTTTCTGGATAAAAAAGGGTATATTAACCTTAAAACAGGAGCTGGAAGATTAAATGATGACGGAACCCATAAATATGATATTGTATATGATCAGGATATTCCTGTCTGGAATATTATGATCATGCAGGGAAAAAAACTTTCAGAAAAAGAACTCATGGAAATCATGAAAACATCTCCCGGTGAACCTGCTGCCTGGAAGCCTGTTGTTTATCAGATGGATGCCAATACCGGTAAAATCATCAGTGAAAAATAATAGTTGAGACATTACGGAAATTTTAATACCAGTAAGCTATGAGTAGGACGAGAATTGTAAAAGGAACTTATACCAAAATATCTCAGGAGGGACACAGTATGTATTCCAAAGGAAATATTATTACCTCTGCTGGAGAATCTGTAACAGAAACTGGTGTAGAACAAGGGGTAAAATATGGAGACCCCGAAGATTCTCCTAAAAGAAAAGGGAGAATTATTGATATTCTTATGTTTGTCGCTGGAACTACAGATCCTGGAAATACTGAAGGAACGAAACATAAGGCCAATACAAGCTATTGGAAATATATTGATGAAAAGACCAAAGAAGAAACAAAGGAAAGTTTAAATAATTTATGGAATAAAATCAAGGAACTTAGACCTCAGTTTACTGATTTGCATATTGAAGGGGATTTTTTCAGTTGGTCTGGTGACAATGATACTAAGGAAAGAATCAAAGCTTCCGAGAGATTATTTGATCTGCTGTTAAGGGTATATCCCGGCTGGAAAAATCAGGAGGTACATTTGCATCTCATTGGTCATTCACATGGTGGTAACGTTATTAATCAGTTTACAGAGCTTATCTCCAGTAAGGATATGATTGCAAAATCCAGTATTTTGAAGCCTCGTAAGATTACAGAATTTCCTAAAGAATGGAAAGTTAAAAGTATAACGTATTTATCAACTCCTTTTTTCCAGAAGAAACATCAGTTGAATCATGGAAAATTACATAAAGACTGTAAGATCATTAACGTTCATAATGAGTATGATCTGACCCAACAATTGATTGCAGACTTCAGTTTGACCAATTTAGAAGGCTTATTGAAGTCTTTTCAGGTAGAGAAATTTAAAACGGGTATAGAGACATTGAAAAGTGTAAATAACGATACTATTTTAACTTATCTTAAGGGGATAGGTCTTCCCAATAGCCATAAGAAAAGAGCAATTCCGGCATGGAAAGAAATGGCAAAAGCTTTTTTAGGAATAAATATGATGACGAAAGAGTTTATCCAATATATTGATTCTCTAAAAATTGAAAATTCTAACCTGCAAAAAGAAAAAGATTCGTTTATTAGCCTTTTAAATAATCTCTTACGATGGACCTATGATGTCTATAATAATTATAATGCCGGCATAACAAAAGGGTATGATAAAGTGACATGGGCACAAAATTTAAATCTGACACAGGGGCTGAGGGTTTTAAATATTTTGTTTGACATTAAAAGCAGTCCAAAGGATAGCTATCTCTTAAGTTTATTAGCGGGTGTATTTGGAGAAAATAAAGGAATCACTGATAGTATTGACGAAACATCCTGGACTCCCAAAAAGCAAACCAAAGGACTTTCCATTATAGATGTACCTATTTTTCAAAGTGATCCCTATAATTCCAGAAATAAGAGAAAAGAATTTGATACTTTTTTAAAAGGAGCACAAGGTGCAGTACACGCCCGGGAGCTGGAAGATTTGCTGATGAGGTTATTTAGTCAGTTTATTAAACCCCTTGAATTGAAAAAAATTATTGGCTATATTGATGATGCTGAATATATCGTAACAGGAAATTTAGACGCACAACTTAAAATTTTAAGAGGAAACCTTAGACGATATGATACCTTTGTCACAAGATATTATGCGGGGTTAGTTACAGAGCAAGATGAAGAAACATTTAAGGATGATATGAAAAAACGACCGGGTTCACTGGCATATTTAGCTATGGCATCTCATAGCTTAAGCCATACCCAATTGTGGGGGAAAGTTGAGGAAGGTTTAAAAGGCGCATTCAGTTCTGAAAAAAAAGCAAAATATAACAAGAAATAAATATATGGGAAATAGTAAGAAAAATATTATTATAAGTTTATTGATATTTATTTTATGTACAATTATTTTGTCTGGCTGGTATATTTTATTGCATAGATATGAAGAATTAGTAAATGCAAAAAGTATTGGCAAAGTCGTTATAAATGTTGGTCTCATTGGAGCAATTATTCCTGCAATAATATTTTCTCTAATATATTATCTATCTAAAATCATATTAAATAGGTTATTACTCACTTTTCTGATCTTTATATTGTTTATTTTTTTACTATTTTCAGTCTACTGGCTTACCGTAAATATGGTATTCTATCATATAGATGATTCTAAATCTTTTTTACAATCATTATTAGAAGCATTTTAACTGCCATGTTTTATTAATCCGTTAAAAATAATTATGAAAAAAATATCATCATCCATTGTTATATTTCTTCTCTTGGCCAATGTTAATTTATATTCACAGAAAACTGCTAATAAAAACAATTATACATCTCTGGTACAAGAAGAAGTGGGGGATCTGAATAATGATAAACGCAATGACAGGATTATGGTAGAAATGGATGTGATAGATGATACCAGACCCGTAAGAGTACAGATATTCCTCTCCCAGCCTGATAAAAAGCTTCAACTGGTTGTTTCTTCTACAAAACTTATTGAAAACGAATATCCGACAGATAAAAAGGGGAAACATAATGGTAATGTAATTCCTGATTTTTTTATTGAGGATGGTATATTAAAAATGCTTACTGATATTAATAATCGGAAAAGCAGCTATGAATTCAGACTGAATAAAAATAATTTTGAATTGGTAAAAATATCACGGGTAATATGGGATGGAAAAGATACCACTTTTGAAACGAGAATTGACTTAATAGCCAAAACGAAAATTGAGTATGAACAGGTAACTGGTTCTGAGAAACTCTTCAACAAAAGAAAAAAAGAGCTAAAAATCAATGCTTTGCCAAAAATACAGGATTTAAGTTTTTCTGATTTGGAAAAGTTTTAGAACTTCTGGTCTAATCTGTGTTTGTATTTATTTCGGTAAGCGACTGGAGCGTCTTACCTTTCAATAATTCATATTTTATGAAGCCGGCTCAAAAAATATTTTTTTTCCTGTTATTATGGATATCAGTTTTTAACAGTAAAGCTCAGATTTCAGTATACAAAAATGATTCAATTATTGGAAAACTGCATGAAGAAACTGAAAGAACAGCATGTGAATACTGTTATTATCAGGAAGATATTCTTGGGATAAATAAAAAGATAAAAATTAAGATTCCTGTGACTATTGAAAATGGGAAATTACAGGCAGGAAGAATATTAGAAATAACAAACAAAGGGAATATTAAAATTTTAAAGTTCAATTCAATTTCAGATGGAAGCAGCAGTTGGATCTATCTGGCTTACAAAAGAAATAAGACTCTTATTATCCGCAAACTAAGTTATAACAATACTGTTTATAAAAAAGAAATAAAGAAAAACGATTTTGATTATTTACCGGCAACAGAAGTTTGTGTTCAAAATACATCAGAAATAATCAACGAAGAAATTTCCTTTAGTGGTTCATTTAAATTTATTCCTGGGGATTGTTACAAATGTCCCATAAAAACAGAGGTAGATAATTGTATAAAGAATGGAAAAATTAAATATAGCTGGTAGTACCATTCCTATTTTCTTTTCAAAATCATAATAAAATTCTAAAAGGATATAGCTATTGCAGAGGATGAACCATTAAAAATATGGGATTATTACGGATTCCTTTGCAATAAAAATATTGATTATATTGTACCGCTCATAAGTGAAAGCATTCTTCATCCAACAAAACCATGTTATTAAATTAAACACTAATGAACAAAATCACAGATCACCTTAAATATTTTTCAAAACTATCTGCTGTATTTATCTTCAGTCTATTTAAAATTTATGCCATTGGAATCCTGTCCACAGTCATTACTTTCTGTTTGGGAATCTATATCATGGCGGAAAGTTTAGGATCATCATTAGGACATAGTGGAGCTATTGCATTTCTGACTGTGACCGTGATGGCAAAACCTTTGTCTGCAGGGCTTTTTTACCTTCTAATGATTGCTGCACCTTTTTGTATAGGTATTTTCTCTACAAAATATGGAATGTCGAGAATTATCAGCAGACTTGTTCAGGATCATTCCAAAACGATTTTGGTTCCTTTTATTGATAAAGTAGTTAATAAAATTAAAAATAACCAACCGGTTTTAGTTCGAAACAGTACAGATTATGCTTTGGCAAAAGTAAGATTGGTAAATGAATTCAAAAATAGCTCAGAAAATAAAATTCTTAAAAGGGTCTTGGGATATGCCCTGAATAAAGTGAAATTTGATGAATTGAATTTAGGCGATGAAAACGTAGACTTTTATGATATCATAAAAACCACACTAATTGAAAAATTACATGAACTGGCAGAGCCTTCAGCCATGATTTTTTATATCTATATCGGACTTCAGTGGTTAAGCCTGATCCTGTTATATTTTCTGAATATATAAGAAAAATGGTACTTCGGTAATAGAAATGTGGTATTTTATTTCCTGTCTGAAAAAGGCGAAAGGATAAAAAAAGACGGTTGTTACTTCTCTAATTGAAGAATTAACTATCTTTATCATATTTAGAATAAAATATTTAATTTTAGCAAAATAAAAGAACCGCTTTTGATTTTTGAGTCATCAGCAATAAAAAGTACAGGTTCAGAAAACATCAAATCATCTGGAAACAATAGTAAAACAGAACGCAAATATTAATATAAGAAAAATTATAAATGGGAGTACTAGTAACCAACGAAACAGTAAAGCAGCTATTTCATATTGCTCAGTCGATAGCGAGGGAAAATTATAATGGCACTTATGGAGGTCCGCATATTTTGCAGGCTCTAATGCATAAAGATATTGGTCTTAATGAATTTTTAAAAAGCATAGATAAAGATCCTGGCTATTTTTATGAATGGGCAGATGTACGTATTGAAGAATACCCTAAAACGAGTCATCTTCCCGATGAAGTAGGACAAGATGAAGCGGTAGACACACTTGTAGAAGAGGCTGATGATATCCGTTTAAAATTGGGACTGGATGAGATTACTCCAATCTGCATCCTTACTGCCATTGTAAAACCTCAGATAGTGTTTTCACTTCAGCAACTGAAGTCATTGCCACTGAGAGAACATGAAATCTTCAACCTATATAGAAAAGATACTCCTTTTACAGTTTCTGAAAACGGCGATTTTGCATCATTATTTTCCAACGGATCAGATTTTACAGACTCGTCTTTTCCATCCATTAAAAGTTATTGTGTAGACAGAACTGCACAAGCCAGAAACGGAAGCCTTGAAAACATTATTGGTAGAGACAAAGAACTGAGAATGTTGGTAGAGATTCTTTGCCGAAGAAGTAAACCGAATGTAATCATCATCGGAGAACCGGGAGTAGGTAAGACTGCTTTAGTAGAAGGATTTGCTATAGAAATTACAAAAGGAAACGTTCCGGAAATGCTTAAAAACGGAACCCTTTTAGAACTGGATACAGGAGCATTACTTGCAGGAACTTCTTACAAAGGTGAAATTGAAGACCGTCTGAAAAAAGTGATCAATGAATGCAAGAAAATAGAAAAAGCTATTCTTTTCATTGATGAGATTCATACCCTTTTAGATTCAAAAGGAAGCATCGGAAACGTTGCCAATCTACTGAAGCCAGAATTGGCAAGAGGAGAAATTACGGTTATCGGCGCTACCACTCAGGAAGAATACAGAAAAATTATTGAACCGGAACAGGCTTTCAACCGTCGTTTCGAGGTATTAACCGTGAATGAACCGGATGAGCAGACTTGTGTAAAAATGATTGATGTTCTTCTTGAGGGCTATAAAAAACACCACGGTATTGAAGTGGAAAAAACAGCCCTGCCGGAATGTGTACGTCTGGCAAAAAGATATGCAAAAGGAAAAAAATTACCGGATGCAGCCATCGATTTATTAGACAGAACTATGGCAGCCATTAAAATGCTCGACGAACTTTCCGAAAAAGAACTGGACAGTTGGAAAGAAAGCTATGATGCCATTTTAAAAGAAGAATACCTTGACAATAAAGATAAGGCAGACGAATTGATCTGGACTTATAATTTATTAAGAGATAAAATAAGCCCTATTTTATGGGGATCATTGAATGAACAGCCGGCTTTAGACAACTCAATGCCAGTAGATCAGATCCAAAAGATCATTGAAGATACCTATGCAGAACTTCTACAGCATGCTGCCAAGAAAAGAGAAAAGGTAGACCGTTTGGAACTTGCTGCTGTAATGGCTGCCAAAACCAATATTCCAATCGGGAAGATTCAGGCTCAGGAAAAAGAAAAACTCCTGAATATGGAATCCCTTCTATTGAACAGGGTAGTAGGTCAGGATCATGCATTAAAAATCCTTTCCGATGCTATTGTTGAAAACCGAAGCGGATTAAACAAACCAGGGCAGCCTATCGGGTCTTTTTTCCTTTTAGGACCTACCGGAACCGGGAAAACAGAGCTAGCCAAATCAATGGCAGAACTATTGTTCAACGATGAGAAGGCTATGGTTCGTTTTGATATGTCGGAATTTAAAGAAGAGCATTCCGCAGCGTTACTATATGGAGCGCCTCCGGGATATGTAGGATATGAAGAAGGAGGGATGCTAGTCAACAAAATCAGACAACAGCCTTATACGGTAGTTTTATTTGACGAAATTGAAAAAGCTCACCATTCTGTATTCGATGTGTTCCTTCAAATCATGGACGAAGGAAAAGTACATGATAAACTTGGAAAAGAAGGAGATTTCAGTAATGCTTTGATCTTATTCACTTCTAATATAGGAAGTGAAGAAATCGTAAAACAGTTTGAAGAAGGAAAAGTTCCTGAATCATCTTCACTGATGCAGATTATGTCGAATTCAGGAAGATTCAGACCGGAATTCTTAGCCAGAATTACAGAAATTATTCCTTTTGCCCCTATTACTGAATCCATCGCAGAAAGAATCTTTAATATTCAGTTGAAGTCGCTTCATACCTCATTAACAAGACTGGGAATTACCTTAAAGATTACTGATGAGGCTGTAAAAAACCTTGCGCTTGGCGGATTCAGCAGTAAATATGGAGCCAGACAGATTTCCGGAGTGATCCGAGCACAACTGGCGAGGCCTATTTCTAAAATGATTGTAAGAGAAGAAGTGAAATCCGGACAAACGATTCATGTAGACTGGAATAAGGAAGAAGAAAAAACAAGCTGGAAAGTAGATTAATTAAGAAAGTAAATAGCAAAAAGGCAATTGATAGAATTCGCCTTTTTGCTTTATAAATAACATTAAGATGAAAACCATTGTCAGAAATATCTTTACAGGAGTAATGCTTTTGGGAACAGTCGTTTTGGTAAACGGCCAGTTTCTGGCGGCATCAGATACCTCAGAAAGCAGCGTAAGAAAATATCAGGGAATCATTAATTCAAACAAAGACCTTGTTGAATTTATTGAACAGTTACTTCTGCAGAAGGGACTTCCAAAGCATTTAAGAAACTTAGCCCTTATTGAATCTCATTTTGACAAAAATATTACCTCCGGAGCGGGAGCCGTAGGAGTATGGCAGCTGATGACAGCACATGCCAACCAGTATGGTCTTGCAGAACATCAACGAACAGATGTGTATAAAAGCACAAAAACAGCGGTTATTTCCCTGGCTAATTTATATAAGAAATATAATAACTGGGTAACAGTGGTCGCTGCTTACAACTGTGGTGAAGGAAATGTTGCCAAGGCAATGCAGGCTGCAGGCTCCAGCCAATATCACGAATTCTATCGATATCTTCCAGCAGAAACTATTAATCACGTGAAAAAATATCTAAATGCCTGCTATGCAACAGGAGAGCTTCAGAGCGTGTTAAGCAATTATAATTCTGCAAGGATCAATAAGGTGTTTTTTGAAGATGGAAATAGAAAAGTAACAGATGCAGCCCTTTCCGAAACAGAGATCAATGCCGGATTTAATCTGAGTGTAATCGCTGATGAGCTGGATGTGGAAGTAGATAAAATTCTTGCGTGGAATCCTGGGATCACAGAAGAGCTGCAGAAAAAAGGGGAAAGCTCTTTTTATCTTCCCACTGATCTGATGCCGGATTTTCTTCTCAGAAAAAATAAAATACTAACCAGATCAATAAAAGAAAGTGCAGGTGCAGGGGTACAACCTTAAAACCACCAATAATATAAATAATAACCAAACCGTAATAGGTTTGGTTATTTTTTTTGATGCATTTCATCCTTATTTATTTTGAGAAAAATAATAAGAAAATCAACATATGCATTGAAGAGAATGAATTACTTTATAAAAAAAGCTGGGTTTTTAAATTTTTCAGTCAAAAATTGGAGCATTTGATCTTTTCATATTATGGTTTTAAGCATAAGTTAATATGTGTTAATTTTATCTTAAATAGTATTAATATCTCTCTTAGATGTGGGAAATAGTCCTTTTTATCAGTGTTTTATAAGTTTTTAAAATCCTTTGTTTACAATGGTTAAAGTAGAGTTATTAAATCTAATATCGTAGAATTACTACAAAAAGTCGTAGAATTACTACAATTTTTCAGATTTATAGTTAAAAGTTTTTTTTCCGAAAAAAGAGCCTCTATATTTGCTATACAATCACCGAATCACAAAATATTATTAACGATTAAAATTTACAAATCATGGCAGAAAGAAATTCGAGAGGAATCTTAAAATTCAACAACGGAGAAGGTCAGAAATTATTAAAGCTGAACTACAGCGTAGCAAGATCTACGGACGTTTCAGGACGTGTAGCATCAGACCCTTCTAACGCACTTATCAAAGTTACAGTAGAAGCTACTGAAAAATCAGACATCCTTGAAAGCTTATTGAACGGAAAATATAAGCCAACTGTGGGAGAAATCGTTTTCAACAAGTCTCACGAAGAAGGAACTCTAATTACTTTAAAATGGGAGAACGGATACGTTATCCAGCACGAAGTAGATTTTGATGCTATCGACAGCAACAGTATGTTGATTAGCTTCGTAATCAGTGCTGAAACTATCGACTACGGTACTTCTCAATACGCTGGACTGTGGCCTTCGGCAGGTAAATAAGCCTATTCATCATCTTAGTAAAAATAAAATTGGTACAGGACAGTGCGCTCGGAAGAGTATGCTGTCCTGTTTTTTCATAAGGACTCACGGATTTCAGAAATCAGTTTTTTTAAAAAAAACAAATGATGTAGATCTAACCTTATATTTTTGATTCTGTTGCTGTATAATCAGCAGTTTATTTAATTTTAACTTAAACACAAAACACTATGTTTCAGGATGACAAGACAATTAAAGTAGATAGCCCAAAGAATGATATCAAAGGCAGTAAAGAGCAGCTGAAAAATGTAAAGGAAAATGTTGCCCAAAAAGCAGAAGAAAAGATGAATAAAACGGGCAGTAAAGTGAAGAAAGCTGTGAAAGCAGGACAGCAGAGTGTAAGCGCTGTACAAGGGGCAGATATGTTCATGAACCAAACTTTTGTCCCGAACAATCCTTCCATTGTTGAAAATAAAGTGTGGGCGAAACAGCCTACCTCAAAGATACATAATGCTGAAGCTATTCCTCAAAGTATTATCGCCGGAATTAACCGCGTGGTGAAGCTAGATGTTGTTATCGAAGGGCAGATTATTAAGCATTTTAAACATTTTAAATTGGTGCAGAGTGCTGCCAAGCATCATGAATTTAGCCTGACGCTGGCCCATGATACATTGGGGAGTGCAGAAAATCATAACCTTCAAGAAGCACAAAATTTCCTGGGAAAAAGGATAACAGTGGTTTTCAAATATAAAGATATTATACAAGGAGCGGAACGTAATTTCGTGGGTGTAGTTACAGAAGTTGGGTTCAGTCAGGAAAAAGGAAGCCTTGGGAATATTGTCCTTAAAGGCTACAGTCCTACTGTACTTTTGGATGCGGCACCTCATATTCAGAGTTTTGGCGGAAGCCAGCCCATTAGTTTGAACAGCATAGCCTATCATGTAATCAGTGAAGGACTGGGACAGAATAAATTCGATTTCAGAGTTGATGCTCAACATGGAAACGTTTCTTACAGTTCACAATACGAAGAAACCCATTATAATTATCTGGCAAGAATGGCTGAAGCTTATGGTGAACAGTTTTATTATGATGGAGAAGTATTACATTTTGGTAAGCTTCCGCCTCAAGAAAAGCCGGTCAAACTTACCTATGGAAGTAGCGTAAGTGATATTGCAATCAAAATGAAAGCCCAGCATGTGAGCCCTTCTTTCTATGGTTACAACAGTAGTAAAAATGAAAAGATGACAGGGGGAAGTGCAAAAATCAATCATACATCAGATATTGCAAGACGTGCTTACGAAATTTCGGAAAGAACCTTTACAACACCATCTTTGAGAGTTGCACCTATAAAAGCTTCCTCTTTTATGGATATTGATGCTTCCCAAAAAGGGACTGCCGGCAGTAAGGCTTCTGAGGTATTTATCACCTCGGGTACTACTACTGTACCTTTCTTATATCCGGGATGTACTGCCGATATTGAAATGCGCAAAGCAGAAAGCAACGAAACCTCATATTTCACCAAGTTGATGATTATCGAAGTTACTCATGAAGTAGATGCCAGAGGATATTATGATGGCAAATTTGAAGCTATTGCTGCAGATACAGGCTATATTCCACGTCCGGAATTTGAAACACCGAGAGCGGAAGCTCAGTTTGCCAAAGTAGTTTCCAATACAGATCCTCAAAACCAGGGAAGAGTTCAGGTACAGTTTGACTGGCAGAACGGACCGGACATTACAGAATTTATCCGTGTGATGTCTCCGGATGCAGGAAGCAGTGATAAAGTAAATAAAAACCGAGGATTTATGTCTATTCCTGAAGTTGGAGACCAGGTGATTATCAATTTTGTTCACCAGCACCCGGACCGCCCTTTTGTAATGGGAGGAATGTTCCATGGTGGTATTGGTGCCGGAGGTGGTGCCGGGAATAATGTGATGAGCTTAAGTAGTAAGAGCGGAAATATTATTCAGTTTCATGATGGATGTGGAATTGAGATTAAAGATAGGAGTGGAAACCATGTCACTTTAAGTGGAACCGGTAATATCAAAACAGAAGTAAGTAATAATAGTGAAGAATTTATTGGAAATAGTCAGACTACCAATATTGCGAAGAAAAATACAATTGATGTTGGAAAAGGAAAATCTACAATAACGATGGATGACGCCGGTAAAGTAAATATTACAAGTTTTTCTGAAATAAAATTGGTTACAGGAAGCAGTTCTATTACAATGACTTCTGATGGTAATATTATTATTCAAGGAAAGATTATTGCCCTTGGAGCAAACGGAATCGGAATGGAAGGTAATGAAAGTGTATCTCTTAAAGCACCTATTGTGACAATAAAAGGAGATACAGAAGTAGACATAAATTAAAAAATGAATTTGGTAAACTATAAAATAAAAGGAGGAGATTCCTTAGAAACAATCGCTGCACATTTTAACATAAATGTAAAAGAACTTGTGGCGTTTCATAATAAAAATGCAGTGATGACTCAACAGATTTATGGAAAAGAAATCCCGATTCATATCAGGCATTTAATTATAAATCCAATTGTAACCATTGATGAAAAAAGTTCTGCTGAAGATCTTGAGGAAATTCATTTCGGAAGAAATTTGATGTACAGGACGGAAATGATCGTTGGGACGGTATTGGAGCAAGTAATGGTAGATAATAGTACTTACAAATCTCAGTATAAAGTAGGGTTGGATCAGAACAATACTTTGGCAAGTGTTCTGCTTCAGGAAAGCCATGTTACAAGTTCACCTCAGATGCTACAAGCTGGCATGGAACTTATCGCCGAAATAGATAAGATAAAATGTAACTCTGTATTTAGATTAGATCCGGAATCAGGAAAAATTAAAAAAATTATCAACTATAAATCAATAATTGATGAATGGGATCACTATAAGGCAGGGCTTGAAAGCAGAAAAACTGTTTTGAAGTTATCTCAGAACAGAAAAGATATAGATGATTTTATTGCCGGAGTTGAAGCTGTTTTGAAACCTGAGAAAAAACTTATAGAAGATTATTATAATAAAATGTTCTATGAATTGTTTTTTACAAAACATTTGCAGGGAAATCGTGATTTTCTTCAGAAGTATTCCCGTACTTATTATTCTACTTTATTTGATAAAGAAGCGGTGATTCTTAATTTTACATCAACTGTTCTTGAGGAAACTGATGAAATACTGAAAATAAGAAGGGTGAGTGCTATGGAGTATCCTTCTTTGAATATGGAAAAGATAGTGAATCTGTATAATGAAAGAATTAAGCCGATGGTACAGTTTAATTTTTCAGAATATAACTTCAGCTATAGGGAAACCTTTATCTGGAATAAAACTGATCATGTTTTACAGGAGTCTCATGTCACTGTGATAGAAGAAGTGAAAAATAATGTTCAACTACTCATAGATTTTAACCTAAAGCGATTTGAATAATGGCACAATCATTTATACCTGAAGGCACCATGATGGTTTGTACAGAGATGAAATCTCCTATGGACAACACCATTGTCAGATACAGAGATACAGCAGATGTATTCCTGGCCAGTAAAAAAGTATATTTACTTACTGAGAAAGATTTAAAATTACAACTGGCTTTTGTTTGTAATATTAATAGTAAATTTTGGGGTGGATTGAAAATGCTGGCGGCAGTTGTAGCCATAGGAGCATTGGCTATTGCTACAGTAGCAACAGGAGGTCTACTCTTAGTAGCAGCAGGAGTTGCTATAGCCGCAGTAGGTGTTTCTTCTTTTGCAAGTTATAGAGAAGCCAATCACGACTGTGATTTTACCACAAAATCGAAATGGATCAATGTACATGATACCGTTACCTTAAATGGTCATAAAGCCCTTATCCAAAACTCTAAACTGATTTGTAGTAAAGGTGGAGCACTTTCATTAGTCGTTGATCCCGTGTTGGCAAGAGCCGCAGCACAAAAAATTGCAGCTAACAATACGGAGGAATATAATGCTCATCTTAATTCTCAAATTATACAGGGAGGGTTGTTTGTATTATCTTCAGGTGGAGATCCAAGAAACCTTGCCTTTGGTTTTCCTCTTACCGTTTGGAACTATACAAATGGAGAAAATGGTAAACAGGATAAAAGAAAAGAAGAAATAGAAGCTCGTATCAACAATGATAATTATAAAACAACCCGCGACTCTGCTGGAACATCAATATATGACGGAACGATACAGGCAGGAAGAGATGCTGGTATAGGAACTGCTTTGGAATTGGGGTATAATCCGGCATTGATGAATTCTGCGCTTAATAATGTAGATATTATAAAAGCTTATCCTGGTGTAGTAAGTGCTTCTGTAAGATCAGCTTATCCCAGTGCAGCACTTCGCTTAAATTCCTCTCTGTATCTTGCGGCTGCCAGACAGACTTTTAATCCAGAATTAGGAAAAGGGCTGGCAAAAGGTTTTGCTTGGGGCGTGGCTGGAGCAGTAGTAGATGCTGGTTTCGATGTTTATGAAAACAGTTTATATGATGATACAATCAAATTTTTTAGACAACTATCTGATGATAATTTGAAATCAAAAGGAGTTAATATTATAGCAAAGAATAAATAATGAAAGGAATAGGGTATTTTTTAGGAGCAGTGTTTGGCGCGGCATTATTGTTTTTTATAATAAGTTATATTTTTTTGAGACCTAGAGATATTAGTAATAAAGAAATTAAACAATTTATAACTGACTCAGAATTAAAAAAGATAGATATTGTACCGCATGTTGGAGGGATTTTGTCCAAAGATGATGAAAGATTAGGTACGGATATAGTTAGTAAGATGACTTATTTTAGTAATCGAAATATGTCTTATATACGTGCCGATACTTATACTTTTTTTTGTAAGGAACTTAATAAGTATGTGAGTACATACGTAATAAGTGAAGGTGGAGGAATGAATTCTGAATTTCTGCAATTTGGAGATAAAGATAAGGATAAAACAACTTGGCCTGACATATATATGTATTATAATAAAAAACAAAATACTGATCCTTCTTATGGCAGAATAGATAAGCCTTTGCCTATTCTGCATTTTCGCAGTTCTGATCCTAAACTTCGCTCTATGCGACAAAATAATAAAGACTCGGATCCTGCTTATCTGAAAATAGTTTATGAAGAAAATGTAAAGCTTTACCTACAATATTTTATAGATAAAGAAGATTTCAAAAAGCTTTTTCCTGATTCATGAAGGGAGTAGGGTATTAATTATTAAAAAGATGCTCTATTAGCGAAACGGATAATATGATTTCTATTATTGTTGATTTTGACCATAAAAAGAATAATAAGTTTCAGAATGTATATTAGTATTCTATCCTTTAAAAATGATGAGGTTTGAATGGTTTCTTAGCCGTCATAAAGTATGTTTTGTAACATAGTATTTCTCTTTATGGTGTAATAATTAATATATTTATGTTTTTTTGTGATTATAGTTAAAATATTTATTATTAATAGTTTGTGTGGTATTTTAACTCCATTGTCGTAGAATTACGACATAAAATCGTAGAACTACTACAATTTTTCAGATTTCCTTCCAAAAGCTTTTTTTTCAATTTTGAGGACTCTATCTTTGTCATACAATTATCGAATAACATAAATATTACTAACGATTAAAATTTACAATCATGGCAGAAAGAAATTCAAGAGGAATCTTAAAATTCAACAACGGAGAAGGTCAGAAATTATTAAAAATGAACTACAGCGTATCAAGATCAACTGATGTATCAGGACGTGTAGCATCAGATCCTTCTAACGCACTTATCAAAGTTACAGTAGAAGCTACTGAAAAATCAGACATCCTTGAAAGCTTATTGAACGGAAAATATAAGCCAACGGTAGGAGAGATTATCTTTAATAAATCTCACGAAGAAGGAACATTAATTAACCTGAAGTGGGAAAACGGATATGTTATCCAACACGAAGTAGACTTTGATGCTATTGACAGCAACAGTATGCTAATCAGCTTCGTAATCAGTGCTGAAACTATTGACTACGGTACTTCTCAGTACGCTGGGCTTTGGCCATCTGCTGGTAAATAAACCAGAACAACAAAACTTAAAAAAACTAATGGAACAGTATGCTTATAGAGTATACTGTTCTGTTTTTTACTCCATACACGACTAAAAATTATATAAAAATGTTCAGACAAATTCTGTTAACTCTCACTTTTACAATCTCATTCATTACTTTACAGGCACAAAATACTTCCTCTCTATACAAAGGTACAGTGAACGGAAAAATGCCGGTAACCTTATTTTTACAATCTGTAGAAAACGGCTGTGGCGGAGATCCTTATTATAATGGCATGTACCGTTACGAAAAAGTAAGCAATTGGCTGCAACTTAATGTTACAGAAGGAATCAACCAACAGTTTGCGATGGTAGAAGAAGGCTTCACAGGACTGATGATTCTAAAGAAAGATGGCGAAACCATGAATGGAACCTGGATGAGCCCGGACGGTAAAAAACAAATTCCGGTACAGCTGAAAAAAGTAAGCATAGGCAAAAAAGATATGGAAAACTATGAGAAAAGAATGGAACAGTTGAACTACGAAAACCACGATTGCTAATTAGAGATTAGAAGCTCCCGCAACATTTTATACCATTCAGTCTTCTATCTCAAATCACGAACCACGCATCCCGAATCCATTCCAAAACTAGCAACTTATCTTCCTATTTTCTTATATTTGTTCATTATAGATAATATGGACGCAACACAAGATAAAAGGCTGTTTCTCATCGATGCTTATGCGATGATTTTCAGAGGATATTACGCATTGATCAGGAATCCGAGATTAACAAGCACCGGTTTGGATACTTCTGCCATCTTTGGCTTTACCAACTCCTTGATCGAATTGATCAGAAGAGAAAAACCTACTCATTTAGCAGTTGTTTTTGATGTAGGAAGAGCAAGCGTAAGAACTGATGATTTTGCTGACTATAAAGCGAACAGAAGTGAAACTCCTGAAGCCATCAAAATTGCCGTTCCATATATTCACAGGATTCTGGAAGGAATGCACATTCCAATTCTTGGAGTAGAAGGGTATGAAGCAGATGATGTGATAGGTACCATTGCATGCAAAGCCGAAAAAGAAGGGTATACCACTTTCATGGTAACTCCTGATAAAGACTTTGCTCAGTTGGTTACAGATAAAATCAAAATTTATAAGCCGGGATTAAAAGGAGGGGATATCGAAATTCTTGGCGTGGAAGAAGTGAAAGCCAAATATGAGATTGAAGACCCAAAACAGGTCATCGATTATCTGGCCATGATGGGAGATGCAGTGGATAACATCCCTGGATTGGAAGGCGTAGGAGAGAAAACTGCTATGAAATTCCTTAAAGAATTTGGAAGCATTGAAAACCTATTGGCAAATACAGATAAGCTAAAAGGAAAGCTGAAGGAAAAAGTAGAAGCCTCTGCAGAACGTGGCATTTTGTCTAAAAAACTGGCAACTATTATATGTGATGCCCCGATAGAATTCCATCAGGAACAATACGATCTGGAAACGCCTGATTTTGAAAAAGTAAAGGAAGTTTTCGAAGAGATAGAATTCCGAAGACTGTATGAAAATCTTTACAGAGCCTTTGCTCCGGCAGTAACAGAAACCGTTGTTGTAAGTGAAGTGGAAGTGAAACAGACTCCCACGGGAACAGAAATAAAAGGACAGGCAATGCAGCTTGATCTTTTTGCCAATTTCGAAGAATTGGATCAGGCAACTTCTACAAAATCTTCTATTGAACATAACGATCACCTTTATCAGTTTGTTGATAATCCAAAAGCTCAGAAAAAACTGGTAGACAATCTTTTGAAACAAAGAGCGGTATGTTTTGACACAGAAACCACTTCATTGAATGAGCTGGAAGCAGAACTGGTAGGAATGAGTTTTTCTTACAAAAAAGGATTAGCATATTACATTCCTTTATCTGAAAGTAGAGAAGAAGTATTACAAACCCTTGAAATCTTCAGACCGTTTTTTGAGAAAGAAGATTTACTGAAAATCGCTCACAATTTAAAATTCGATTATAAAATATTAAAACAGTACGACATCACCGTTAAAGGAGCGATGTTTGATACCATGATTGCCCATTACCTGTTAAATCCTGATGGAAGACATGGCATGGACTATCTTTCTGAAGTATTTTTGAATTATAAACCTATTTCCATTGAAACAATCATTGGAAAAAAGGGAAAAAAACAAGGAACCTTCAGAGATGCAGACCTTAGAACACAAACAGATTATGCTGCGGAAGATGCAGATGTAACCTTCCAATTGTATGAGTTGTTTGCTCCACAACTAAAAAAAGAAAACCTGGAAGATCTTTTCTTCAATATTGAAATGCCTCTGATGGAAGTATTGGCGAAGATGGAGCTGGCAGGGATTTCTTTAGATGAAAAATGGTTGGCACAGGAAAGTATTGATCTTGAAAATGACCTGAGAAATTTAGAAAAAACAATTTTTGAACTCTCAGAAGAAGAATTCAATATGAATTCTCCAAAGCAGCTGGGAGAAATTTTGTTTGAAAAAATGCAGCTTGATCCAAAAGCCAAAAAAACGAAAACAGGACAATATGCTACTTCGGAAGATGTACTTCAGAAACTGGCTTCAAAGCATGAAATCATCAAACATATTCTGGAATACAGAACCTATCAGAAATTAAAATCAACCTATGTAGATGCATTGCCGTCGCAGATTGATAAATTGGATAATAGAGTGCATACCAATTTTTCTCAGACTACAGCTGCAACAGGTCGTTTGGCAAGTGTGAATCCGAACCTGCAGAATATTCCGATCAGAACATTGAGAGGACAGCAGATCCGTGGAGCCTTTGTTTCTGGAGAAGGAAAGAAGATTATTTCTGCCGATTACTCACAGATCGAACTTCGTCTTATTGCTGAAATTTCAGGAGAAGACAATATGATTAAAGCATTCCAGGATGGAGAAGATATTCACGCGTCTACTGCTGCAAAACTCTTTAAAATTCCTTTGGAAGAAGTTTCAAAAACGCAAAGAAGCCAGGCCAAGACAGTAAACTTTGGAATTATTTACGGACAGGGAGCTTTTGCATTAGCAGAACAAACCGGATTATCCCGTACTGAAGCCAAACAGATGATCGAAGCCTATTTCGAAACCTATCCAAAACTGAAGGAATACATGGCAGAGCAGGTAAACAAGGCCCGTCAGATGGGATATGTTGAAACTATTCTGGGAAGAAAGCGCCACTTAAAAGATATTAATTCCAACAATTTTGTAGTAAGAGGGCATGCAGAAAGAAATGCTGTGAACGCTCCGGTACAAGGAAGTGCAGCCGATGTTGTAAAGTTGGCAATGATTAAAATAGATAGAGAATTGGAAGAACAACAAATGAAGACTAAAATGCTGCTTCAGGTACATGACGAATTGGTATTCGAAGCTCCGGCAGACGAAATTGAAGCCGCTTCAAAACTAATTAAAACTGAAATGGAAAATGCCTTGAAAACACAGGTTCCGTTATTGGTGGAAATTGGAGTTGGGAATAACTGGCTGGAAGCACATTAATAATCTAAACTTACTTAAATATATAAAAAACTTCTGCTTATAAGCAGAAGTTTTTTTATGCTTATCTCCTTCTTGACGGTGCGCTTCGGGTATGTGGTCTGACATATGTTCCGTCTTTTCTATGATATCCTTTCACACTTACACTACCATCTGATGAACTTGTTCTACTAGAACTATAATTGTATGTCGACGGGGTCGTTGGAGCTTTTACTGAAGTATAACTGCTGTATGAAGTATAAACCGGATTATATGCCCATCCGGAGTAATTGTTCCATTTTATTTTTTTATAATTCTTTTTATTGAGTTGAGTTGATAAGAATACCTCAGTGTTTTTTGGTACTATAGTTAGAATATTAGTGGAATCCGAAGATCTATAAATTGTAGCATCTTCAGACAATAAAACAGTGTAGTAATTAGTGGAACATGATACTGCGGTTACACATATTATCAATAAGAAGAATAAATTAAAAATACGTTTCATGATGTCATTTTATATGTTCAAATCTATCATGTATTTTAATAACTCCTTTACGGAAACCCGTATTCTAAAATAATTAAAGAAAAATGATTTTACAATTGCGAAGAATTGTGTTTTATTAATCTTATTAGAGCCAGATTATCTGTTGGCTATAAGATATTCAGTGCAGTTAATATTTTTAAAATTTGTGTTTTTGATTTCTGAAAAACTAAGAATTCCATCTCTGAAAGCATCTTAAATGAAAACCAAGGCTGTAAAGGAAATACAGCCAGGTATTCTAGTTCTTATCGTATTTAAACGTCAAATTCAATCTCGCCAATATAATACAATTTGTTTTCTTCACCATCCACAGAAACAGGATTAGGAATAATAAATCTGCTGGCAAAAATAATAGCATTTACCGGAGTATCCAGGCTTAGTTCATTAAGTTTTTGCTCTAGAATGGGAAGCCATTGGTCTGCAAAAGAATATTCCGAGAACTTTTCAACCAATCCTAATCTTTCATCTTCAAAACCATATTCTATAAAGTCATCATCAAACCACTTGATGTTCTGAGACTCTGCAAATTTTGAAACATACTGATCATCATTTTCCTCTTCCAGATAATAATTTTCATCCTCTTCTACAAAAGCATAAAATTCTTCTTCATTTTTAAAATACCCCAGCCAGAAGTGAGAAATTTCTTTGTCCATAATGTATTGTTTGTTGTATTATTTAATATAATCATTTAGAATGAGTTTTCCATGGTATTGAACTTTATCAACATGTCAAACTCATTTTTTAGGTTGAAAAATTAAGAGCAAGACTTATTTTTCCAATTCGAAGTGTAATATTACAAAAGTTTTCCGTTACATTCCGATTTTTAAGTAATACTCCATAAAGTCTGGGCATCAAAAATAGTTCTGTACTATTTTTTATTGTACATTTATTCTGTTGTTAAATTTTAAAAATGGAATTTCTACAGGACCATTATGTCGTTAAGAATGAGTTATTATTAATCTTTATTTCAGTGATTTTAGGATTACTGATTGGGGCTGAACGGGAGTACCGTAACAAATCAGCAGGGCTCCGTACCTTTATTCTGGTTTGCTTTGGTGCCTGTTTGTTTACCATTCTATCCATTAAAATAGGTGTTGCCAATCCGGATCGTTTGGCAGCCAATATCATCACTGGGATTGGTTTTCTGGGAGCAGGAGTTATATTTAAAGGAGAAAATAAAATTGAAGGAATTACAACGGCCACTACCATTTGGGCAACAGCTTCCATAGGAATGGCAGTAGGTTCAGGATATGTTTACTTTTCCCTTTTGGGAACAGCTTTGGTACTTATTATTCTGAGTGCATTAACCTATCTGCAAAGTTTTATAGATAATTACAACAAGATCAGGGAATATAGAATAGGTGTAACAAATTCAGCAGACTTAAAACATTGTGAAGAACTTTTTAGAAAACACCATTTAAAGTATTTATTAATCAAACAACAATATACACAAGGGAATATCACTGCGACCTGGAGACTGACAGGTAAGAGTACTCATCATGAGGGATTGATAATAGACTTGGTTGATGATTCAAAGATCATAGCCTATCAGTTTTAGAATAAAGCAAAAAAATAAAGGCCGAAGCCTTTATTTTTATTTTTTCTTGAATACATACAGATCCTTGTTAGGTCCATCGATTTCTTTTCCTTCCATATCCAGTTGGATAAGCATATTCTCACCGACTTTATATTTATAGTTTGCCGTTTTACCTTTTAAAGTGATAATACTTCCTGTAGCATCCCATGTGAAAGACCCTTTATCTTCATTCTTTGATTTTCTCTCAAGATACTCTTCAGTGATGCTGAAAGTCTTATCATTGTTTAGCGTTAATGAAGTCTTGATTCCCGGGCAGTCAGCACACGGAACTACTGCTTCGTAAGTACCGTTCCAATCCAAAGCATTTTCAGAAGTGTCTCCCTGTGCACTTGTTACAGGATGAGCTGTACTGTCTGTAGCAGTGGGTTGGGCAGTCGCTGCAGAATCTGTAGCCGAAGTTTTGGTATCTACCGTTTCTTTTTTAGAACAAGAAGCAAGGAATAAAGCAGCTCCCATTCCAAGGATAAGTGTTTTGTTTTTCATCGTAATAATCAATTTAAGTATGTTTTTTAAACCGACTAGCTATAAACAAAAACTAAGCCAAGAGGGGAGTTGTAGAGTATCAGAGTATTAGAATTTGAAGGGGTGAGAGAGAAGGAGAAGGTTAATAATGAATGGTCAATTCGCTTCGCTTGTCAATTTTTACGTGTAACAAAAGTTAAGTATTCACTTTTAGCCTATCAATTTTTTAAAAATGAGATGTAATTTACTATTCACATGTGGGAGTAAAACTGACTGTTGACATTTTTACCCCTGTTTTATGGGTCCTATTCTTATTTTTCTTCGTAAATTCGGGCAAAATTTTGATTATGACAAAAAAGATACTTTTATCCGTATTTCTTTTGCCGGCTGCAATGGCATTTGCACAACAATATGGTGGAATGTGGATTCCTACAGAACTGAATGAAAAGGAAATGAAGGATTTAGGAATGAAAATCTCTGCAAAAGATATTTTCAATCCTCAGAAACCTAGCATAAAGGATGCTGTAGTACAGTTTAACGGCGGATGTACCGCGGAGATTATCTCTCCGAAGGGATTGTTACTGACTAACCACCACTGTGGATTTGGTCAGATTCAGGCACATTCTACGGTTCAGAATGACCTTCTTTCAAATGGTTTCTGGGCTAAAAATATGAATGGCGAGCTTCCTAACCCGGGAGTAAAAGTAGATTTTATTGTAGATATAAAAGATGTTAGCTTCCAGATTTTGGAAGGAACAGATCATCTTACAGAGCCTGAGCTTACGAAAAAAATCAACAACAATATTGAAGTTTATAAAAACTCTCAGAAAATTGAATCATACCAATCGATTATGGTAAAGCCAATGTACTATGGAAACAAGTACTATGCTTATACAATCGAAACCTATAAAGATATCCGTCTTGTTGGGGCACCGCCTCAAAGCATCGGGAAATTCGGAAGTGATACAGATAACTGGGTTTGGCCTAGACACACCGGAGATTTCTCAATGTTCAGAATCTATGCAGACAAAGACAACAAGCCTGCAGAATATTCAAAAGACAACGTTCCTTACGTTCCGAAACATTATTTACCGGTTTCCATCAAGGATAAGAACGAAAACGATTTCACATTTGTATTCGGATTCCCTGGAAGAACCACAGAATATCTCCCGGCAGTAGCAGTAGAAAAAATCATGAATGAAATTGATCCTGCAAGAATTGCTGTACGTGATGTAGCCTTAAAAACACTGGACGAAAAAATGCGTGTAGATAACGAAACACGTATTAAGTATGCTTCCAAATATGCATCTGTAGCCAATTACTGGAAAAAATGGATCGGTGAAGTAGAAGGATTGAAAAAATCCAATGCAGTTGAGAAAAAAGTAATGTATGAAGGCTCTTTAGTTTCTAAAAATCCAGAAGTTAAGACAACTTTAGATCAACTGAACAAACTTTACAATGAACAGGCTCCTTATGCGTTAAACAATGCTTATTACACAGAAGTGGTAAGAAATGCTGAGACTTTGAAGCTGGCAGGAGATTATTATGACTTTGTAAGTACTGTAGAAGCTGGCAGAATGGATGAGAAGGAGCTTACGAAGCTAAAAACAAAATTAACTTCTTTCTATAAAGACTATAGCGCAGAACTTGATGCTAAAGTAACAGCAAAACTATTGGCTTTATATACCAATAAAACAGCTCCACAATTTTTACCGGCAGGATTCAACAAGTATAAGGATGAAAATGCAAACATTCCTTTAGTTGAAGATATGTCAAAAAACTCTATTATTACAGGAAGAACAGCTGTAAATGGAGCAACACTGACTACAGACATCGATAAGGCATTCTCTAATCAGGATAAGTTGATTAAAACATTAAAAAAAGATCCTATCTATCAGCTTTACGTTTCTATGAAAGAGACCTATATGAAAGCAGCAGATCCACAATACTCTTCAATTCAGGCAAAAATTGATGCTTTACAGAAGAAGTTTATGGCTCAGCAGATGGAAACGGATAAAGACAGAAAATTCTTCCCGGATGCCAACTCTACCCTTCGTGTAACTTATGGTAAGATTAAAGGTTCCGCTCCAAGAGATGCCGTTTCTTACGGGTATCAGACTCACCTTGCCGGAGTAATGGAGAAATATATTCCTGGAGATTATGAATTTGATGTTCCTAAGAAATTGATTGAGCTCTACAACAAGAAAGACTTCGGAATCTATAAAGATAAAACTGGTGATGTTCCTGTAGGATTTACAGCAACCAATCATACCACAGGTGGAAATTCAGGAAGTCCAACTCTTGATGCCAATGGAAACCTGATAGGTCTTAACTTCGACAGACAGTGGGAGGGAACTATGAGTGATATTAACTTTGATCCACGTTTCAGCAGAAACATCATGGTAGATACAAAATATATACTTTTCATCGTTGAGAAATTAGCAGATGCTAAATGGCTTGTTGATGAAATGAAAGTAATAAAATAATTTTAAAAAGTTATACCTTTAAAGAATCTATTTGAATTTATTTCGAATAGATTCTTTTTATTTTTAGGATGAAAGATCAGATCATTAATCTATTTACTGCTTTTGAAACAGATCATTTCGGAAAGTCTTTTCCGTTGGATTACTGTTTACCTGTTTATCATTGTGTTTCCGATGAAAAGCTTCCCCATATCAGACATGTGATTCAATACAAGAATACCAGACAGTTTGAAGCAGATATTGACTGCCTTTCAAAACATTTTCAATGGGTAAACTGGCAAGAATTCAAAGATTTTACTTCAGGAAATTTCAAACCTCAAAAAAAGATCGCTTTACTTACCTTTGATGATGGTCTCAGAGAATTTTATGAAATAGTTGCTCCTATATTAGAGCGTAAAGGAATTTATGCCTGCAATTTTATAAATCCGGCTTTCATTGACAATAAAGAAATCATGTTCAGGTGTAAAAGCAGTCTGCTTATCGATGTTTTAGAAAACAAGAAATCTGTACATCCTGAGATAAGCAGTATTCTTTCACTCAACAGTAATACTGAAACAGAAACATTGAAAAAAGAGATTCTAAAAATCACTTACCAGGAAAAAGCCATTCTGGATTCGCTTGCTGAAAAGTTAGAAGTTGATTTTAAGTCCTATTTAAAAGAACACAAGCCTTATCTGAACACGAAGGAATTAAAAAATCTTACAAATAGAGGCTTTGGAATATCATCTCATAGCTGGGATCATCCGAAATTCGGAAATTTATCTCTGGAGCAACAGATAGAATCAATAGATAAAACCTTTGTGTATTTAAAAGAAAATGACTTCCTGTATGAAAGTTTTGCCTTTCCTTTTACCGATTTCGGAGTGAAAAATGATTTCTTTGAGGCGCTTTTTACAAACAAAGAAATGTATTGTAGTTTTGGGGCAGCAGGAATTAAACTAGACAGTATAAAAAGGAATTACCAGAGAATTCCAATGGAAACAGGTGAAAGTGCAGAAATAATCCTCAAAAAAGAAATCGCTTATTTTAAGTTGAAAAAGCTGATGAATAAAAATACTATTGTTAGAATATGATACAGCTGAAGACATTTAATAAAAAAGAACTTGAAGATTTTGTATCATCCGGTGAATTCAGGCAGTATGATTTTCTTCCCATTACGGAACATCGTGCGATGTCACATATCCATAATCCAAAAGCAACTGAAGAGCAGACACTCCTTATTCTTGCCTTTTATGAAGGAAGATTAGCTGGATATATGGGGTGTCTCCCGGATTTTTTTGAAATTGAAGGAAAAGCCATCAGGTTTGCCTGGTTAAGTACATTGTACGTAAGCAATGAGTTCAGAGGGAAGAAAGTAGCAAAAGCACTTCTGCAAAAGGCTTTGGATGAGTACAATAATCATGTTATCATGGCAGAATTTACAAAAGAAGCTGAGGTTTTCTTTCATCATATAGGAAGCGTTGAGAGTTTTTTTCCTAAAAACGGGAAGCGATATTATTTCAGACTAGATTCAGCAACAGTTCTTTCAGGAAAAAAAACATGGATAAAGAATTTTAGGCCTCTTTTGCATCTTTCAGATACTATAGCAAATACTCTGATTAGAATGAAAAATATGGGAACAGGGAAGTCGAAGTTCAGATTTGAAGTATTGAATCAGATGGATACAGAAATCAAAAACTTTGCCTCCTCATATCATGGTCAGCGAACGGTAGATGAAATAAATTATTTTACAACAAATCCATGGATTTTGGAAGGTAGAAAAAGAGATGATAACTATTTCTTTTCCAGCTATGCTGAGGTTTTTAAATATGTTTGGGTTAAGGTATATGACAAACAAGGTAATCTGGAAACCGTATCATTATTGCTTTTACGGGATGGTCATCTTAGAATTCCTTATATTTTTTCAAACGGAAATTCAAGTATTCATAAGTTTATTCAGTTTTTAAACATTTTTATCATTCAAAATAAGGTAAAAATGATGACCGTTTACAATGAAACACTTAATGAGAAAATAAAGAAGTCTAGATCATTGTCCAGAATCTATGAAAAGGATTTCAAACGCGATTATCTTTTTCGTCAAGAATTACTACAAAGCCTTCCAAAAGATTTTAATCCTCACTTGCAAGATGGAGATGGAGATTGTATGATGACATAAGGAATGAACTGAGTAAATACAACATAAAAAAAGCCGCCCGATAAAGATATGGAGCAGCTCTTTTATTTTTAATGTCCGAAAATATCTTTCAGACTTACTTCTGTAAAGGTTCCCATTTTACTTACAGCTTCCATATTCAGGTTTTCTTTTTTACCAATAATAGCTGTATTAAAATCTACGGATTGAATTTCTGAGTGATAAAACTCTCTGATATCTTCAAATTTCAATACCTGGATCTGATTAAAGATATCTTTTCTGAAATCATGATCAATCCCCAGCTTCTTCAATCTTAAAGTGTTGAAGAAGATATTGCCTCTGGTAACTCTGGTAGAAGCGATCTGTTTTAAAGCCGCATTTTTAGCATTTTCAAACTGGATGGTAACCTCGGGAAGCTCATTCATCAGCTCATCCATTGTGTCAACAGCAATCATCAATTTGTCCGGTTGTGTCCCGATATAAGTGGTAACATAATCCGGATGATTTAATTCAGCATTGGCTGAATAAGAAACATAGGCGGAATAGGCTAAACTTTTACTCTCACGAATCTCCTGGAAAACAATGGAAGATAATCCCCGACCAAAATATTCATTGAAAACATTCATCTTTCCAAAATAAGCAGGATTAACCATATTTCCCTTACCCACTTTACTCATTTCCATCTGAACCATATCATAGTCGATAAAGTATACATTTCCTCCGGTAGCAGGTTCAGGATATTGTCTGGGTTCAGGAATCTGAAGGCTTTCAGTTTCTGTATATTCACCAATATATCCTTTGAATGCTTCAAAGTCTTTTCCATAAAAGAAAATCTGGTAAGGATATTTGAACAATTGCTTCATTCGGTCAGTAAATACTTCAGCCTTAGTGCTTTCAAGCTCCTCCTTAGAAATGATGTCTGTAAAACGAGAAGTACTTCCTAATTTGGTATAAGTAGTAAGCGCTGTCATGATACGGTTTTTATCTTTCTTTACAGCCTGACGATTTTCCAGCACGGTTCCTACAAATTGATTGTAGATCTCCTGATCCGGCTGTACACGGTACATCCATTGCTGAAGAAGTGAAATTCCTTTTTCAATATTTTCCTCCAATCCGCTCAGGGAGATTAATAACTGATTATTGCTTGTTTTAAAATCATTGCTGATTCCAATTTTGAAAAACTCCTTTTTCAAATCCTCAGGAGAAAACTCATCTGTCCCTAAATACTGAAGAAGTTGAGTGGAAATTCCCAGTTCACGATCATTATCACTTCCAAAAGGGAAAATAAAATGAACCTGGGCAATATCGTTGTACTTATTCTTTACAAAATTTAATTTCTTCCCTTTGATTTCGTCAGTTGCGATTTCTTTTTGATAATCAACGAATTCAGGTTTAATATCTTCTGTTTTATCAGCTAAGATCTCCTTTAAAAACTCAGATTGTGCATCACGGTTAATCTTAACAGGAGTAATTCCTGGATTGTCCACTCTAAGTAGCTTATCATTAACTCCTTTTTCTTTATTAATAACAACATAATTGTTTTTAAAGAAATCATTAGCAAAACTGATAATGTCTTCCTTAGTGAAACTTTCATACTCATCCATTTCATTCAACTCCTGCTCCCAGCTTATCCCCTTTATGTAAATATCGTATAGGGTAGTGGCTAAGCCTTCTGCCGTTTCAAGTCCTTTCATTCTCTGAAGCTTAAAATCATTAATGATCGCCGGAAGCATCCAGTCCGGAAAATCTCCCTTCTTGATAAGTTCAATTTCCTCCAGAACCATATTCGTTGCTTCTTGCAATGTTTGGGTCTCTTTCGGAACAGCAACAATAGAAAAATAACCGTATTGTTTTAATCCCACGGAAAATGCCTGTGCCCAAAGCATTTTCTGAGTCTGATTGATATGAAGGTCCAATAAACCGGCTTCCCCTCTGTTACTCAGAATATTCACAACAATATCAGCAAGCATCGCATTTCTGGTTCCATAACTATCCGTTCTCCAGGCCAACTGAACCCTTGGAGTAGTAGGACTTTTCACCGTTCTTTCAACAACTTCTGTAATGGGTTGTTCAATAATCGGGGTCTTTTTCGGAAGCTCTCTATAAGGAATAGTCCCAAAATATTGGTCTACCAACTGAATCGCCTCTTCGAAATCAAAATCCCCAACCAATACCATAGCATAATTATTAGGAACATAGTATTCATCAAAATACTTATGAATAGCCTTCATAGAAGGATTTTTCAAATGTTCAGGTTTGCCCAGTGTAGTTTGCTGTCCGTTAGGGTGGGTCGGAAATAGAGCCGACATCAGTTCATAGTTAACCAATCTAGTATCATTATCCTGAGCCCTGTTGAATTCCTCATAAACAGACTCTAGTTCTGTATGGAAGAGGCGGAGAACAATCTCAGAAAATCTTTCCTTTTCTATTTTTAACCATTTTTCCAGTTCATTATTTGGAATATTGTTTTTATACACCGTCTCATCAAACCAGGTATGAGCATTCGTTCCCGTAGCTCCCAATGAGGAAATAGCCTTGTCATATTCATTGGCAATAGCATACTGGCTTGCTTCCTGAGAAACTTCGTCTATCTTTTTGTAAATATCTTTTTTCTTTTCAGGATCCTGTTCAGCTTTATGATCCTCATAAAGTGCAGAGATTTGGTCCAGAAGCTCCTTTTCTTTGGCCCAGTTTTGAGTTCCTATCCTAGAAGTTCCTTTAAACATCATGTGTTCAAGATAATGAGCAAGCCCGGTATTATCTGCAGGATCATTATTACTACCTGTTCTTACCGGAATAAAAGTCTGTATCCTTGGGGCATCAAAGTTTTGGGCAAGGAAAACCTTCAGCCCGTTCTTCAAAGTGTAGATTCTTACGTTATTTTTATCGTGGGTTACCGTAGTATATTCGTAGTGGTTTGTATCTGTATGAACCGTTTCTTTATATTTTCTGTCTGTCATATATGAATTCATTTCATCCTAATATAATAAGAATGTGGTACAAATGTAAGCAATCAAAAAAAAATATAATCCGCTTTTATGACTATTGCATCTATTATTATAGTTGAACAGATGAATCAGACAAAAGAAGACTTATATAATTAGGATAGTAACAGCACTGTTCACTTCATTCAGTTTATTCCGGAGCTATTTCCCGCTATCCACTCTTACTCCTCACGCCTTTATCCTCCAAGGCTGAAACCCTCCACCTCTCCAAACCCTGTTGCGGGGTAACCGTTACTATCGGGGCTAGGATAGTGGACATATATTATAAATAATGAGTAATAAGTAATAGATGATAGGTTTTATTACATAGGTAAGTATTCATATCATTAATAACTAGAATGTGTTTTTTATAAAAACCTGTCTTCTTATATATAAGTATACATCACATCTCCTGAAGTCTTTGTCATTAGTGACGTGTAATCTTCTATTCCGGTAAGAACTCCCACAAAAGCTACCTATTCCTTTAAGAAGATCGAGCGGCTCTTTCAATTAAATAAAAAGCTATTCACAATACAACCAGCACTATCATCTGTGAAAATCCGTGTCCTCTGTGGGAAATAAAAAAACACAGCGTTTTTCTATAAAACAATCTTATAGAATAACCATCATATCCTCCAGTCTCTTTATTTATCTATTTTCCTCCGCACCAATTTTGTCATCCTTAAGGATCTCAACACCGCATTATTAAAATAAACCTCTATCTATAATTTCCAACGTACAGAAATCCATCAATAGGAGTGGGCTTTAGCCCACTCAAATAAAATAAACGCCCAGCCATTGGCTTTAGCCCAAACCTATTTCAAAATAACTCTGAAACTTACTCCATGTATTATATATCATGTATACCTTCCATTACCCATTACCCATTACCCATTACCCATTACCCATTACCCATTACTCATTACTCATCATTATATAGATGGTATATCATATAAAAACACACCCATTTCTCCCCAACTTTCATCCCCTTGGATCCTCTCCCTCCAATCCCCAAACAAATGTTTAAAATTTTTCTCTCATAGTACCAGTACTTTAAGGGTAAAACATTACCTGAATATGAATTTTATGTTAAATAAACTTGCGGGTAATAGATGAAGTTTCTATCTTTGCCCCACTGAAAAACGAAAGGGATTCAGTAAGCGCAGAAGAGCTTTTAAATAAGCATAAACATTATACTTTACGAAAGAGACAGACGAAAAAAAACTTTTAATTTTTAGGATTTAAAAGTTGCGAGTTAAAATAAAGTTTGTATCTTTGCAGTCCCAATTAAGGGAGCGCAGGAGTAGAGGGATTAAGGGTTAGGAAAGAGATTAAGGTTACTTAAAAAACTTTAAAATTTTCTTTCAAAACATTTGGTCGAATCAAAATAAAGTTTTACTTTTGCACTCGCAAATACGGAGCGACACTGACAGAAAGATTGCTTCGTTGAAAAGCGGAAGATATAAAGATCATTGACATACAATATAACAACCAAGTAAGGAAAAACTAAAGCGTTAAAAAACTTTGAGTGAGTCAGACAAACATACAATGGAGAGTTTGATCCTGGCTCAGGATGAACGCTAGCGGGAGGCCTAACACATGCAAGCTGAGCGGTAGAGATCTTTCGGGATCTTGAGAGCGGCGTACGGGTGCGGAACACGTGTGCAACCTGCCTTTATCAGGGGGATAGCCTTTCGAAAGGAAGATTAATACCCCATAATATAAGAAACGGCATCGTTTTTTATTGAAAACTCCGGTGGATAGAGATGGGCACGCGCAAGATTAGATAGTTGGTGAGGTAACGGCTCACCAAGTCTGCGATCTTTAGGGGGCCTGAGAGGGTGATCCCCCACACTGGTACTGAGACACGGACCAGACTCCTACGGGAGGCAGCAGTGAGGAATATTGGACAATGGGTTAGCGCCTGATCCAGCCATCCCGCGTGAAGGACGACGGCCCTATGGGTTGTAAACTTCTTTTGTATAGGGATAAACCTACTCTCGTGAGAGTAGCTGAAGGTACTATACGAATAAGCACCGGCTAACTCCGTGCCAGCAGCCGCGGTAATACGGAGGGTGCAAGCGTTATCCGGATTTATTGGGTTTAAAGGGTCCGTAGGCGGATCTGTAAGTCAGTGGTGAAATCTCACAGCTTAACTGTGAAACTGCCATTGATACTGCAGGTCTTGAGTGTTATTGAAGTAGCTGGAATAAGTAGTGTAGCGGTGAAATGCATAGATATTACTTAGAACACCAATTGCGAAGGCAGGTTACTAAGCAACAACTGACGCTGATGGACGAAAGCGTGGGGAGCGAACAGGATTAGATACCCTGGTAGTCCACGCCGTAAACGATGCTAACTCGTTTTTGGGGCGCAAGCTTCAGAGACTAAGCGAAAGTGATAAGTTAGCCACCTGGGGAGTACGTTCGCAAGAATGAAACTCAAAGGAATTGACGGGGGCCCGCACAAGCGGTGGATTATGTGGTTTAATTCGATGATACGCGAGGAACCTTACCAAGGCTTAAATGGGAAATGACAGGTTTAGAAATAGACTTTTCTTCGGACATTTTTCAAGGTGCTGCATGGTTGTCGTCAGCTCGTGCCGTGAGGTGTTAGGTTAAGTCCTGCAACGAGCGCAACCCCTGTCACTAGTTGCCATCATTAAGTTGGGGACTCTAGTGAGACTGCCTACGCAAGTAGAGAGGAAGGTGGGGATGACGTCAAATCATCACGGCCCTTACGCCTTGGGCCACACACGTAATACAATGGCCGGTACAGAGGGCAGCTACACAGCGATGTGATGCAAATCTCGAAAGCCGGTCTCAGTTCGGATTGGAGTCTGCAACTCGACTCTATGAAGCTGGAATCGCTAGTAATCGCGCATCAGCCATGGCGCGGTGAATACGTTCCCGGGCCTTGTACACACCGCCCGTCAAGCCATGGAAGTCTGGGGTACCTGAAGTCGGTGACCGTAACAGGAGCTGCCTAGGGTAAAACAGGTAACTAGGGCTAAGTCGTAACAAGGTAGCCGTACCGGAAGGTGCGGCTGGAACATCTCATTTTAGAGCGTCTTAAAGACGATAAAAAAATTAGTATCGCAAGATACAGAACTTACTTAAAGTTCAAGCTTTAGTTTTTTGTTTGGTTGATTATATTAAAAATACAAAACCCACTAGAAATTAGTATTAGGGAAAGAGATTGGGGAATGAAGAGGAGCAAGAAGTATTACTTATTACTCATCACTAATTACTCATAACAGAGTCTCGTAGCTCAGCTGGTTAGAGCGCTACACTGATAATGTAGAGGTCGGCAGTTCGAGCCTGCCCGAGACTACTAATTATAAGACGGGAAGATATAAGACATCAGATGTCAGACCATAAAGTCTGTAATCTGAGATCTAAAATCTGAAGTCTACTAGAGGGGGAATTAGCTCAGCTGGCTAGAGCGCCTGCCTTGCACGCAGGAGGTCAAGGGTTCGACTCCCTTATTCTCCACATCGATGGTTTAATTTTAAAAAAGCAAATAGAGCCAAAAACAATATTTGCGAATTAGATCAGAAATAGATAAAGATCATTGACATTAACGGTAAAGACATCACAAAGAGATAACCGAGCACTTTCGAGTGCCGAGTTTATAAAAATATCGATAGACGAGAGTTTATCAAAAAAATACTGAACTAATTTAATATTAGGAAAGAAATCGTTAAGGGCGTATGGCGGATGCCTAGGCTTTCAGAGGCGACGAAGGACGTGGTAAGCTGCGAAAAGCTGCGGGGATTGGCACACACGAATTGATCCGCAGATGTCCGAATGGGGCAACCCGGCTGGTTGAAGACCAGTCACCTCTTAGGAGGAGCAAACCCGGAGAACTGAAACATCTAAGTACCCGGAGGAAAAGAAATCGAAGAGATTCCGTAAGTAGTGGCGAGCGAAAGCGGATTAGCCCAAAAGCTTTTATATGTTTAATAGAATGTTCTGGAAAGAACAGCCGTAGCGGGTGATAGCCCCGTATATGAAAGGCATATTTAAGTGATAAATGAGTAGGGCGGGACACGTGAAATCCTGTCTGAATATGGGGGGACCATCCTCCAAGGCTAAATACTCCTGAAAGACCGATAGTGAACAAGTACTGTGAAGGAAAGGTGAAAAGCACTTCGAATAGAAGGGTGAAATAGAACCTGAAACCGTACGCCTACAAGCGGTCGGAGCAGCATTAAGCTGTGACGGCGTGCCTTTTGCATAATGAGCCTACGAGTTAATTTTACTAGCGAGGTTAAGGTATTAAGTACCGGAGCCGGAGCGAAAGCGAGTCTGAATAGGGCGCATAGTTAGTAGGATTAGACGCGAAACCTTGTGATCTACCCATGGGCAGGTTGAAGCTCTGGTAACACAGAGTGGAGGACCGAACCGGTTGACGTTGAAAAGTCTTCGGATGACCTGTGGGTAGGGGTGAAAGGCCAATCAAACTGGGAGATAGCTCGTACTCTCCGAAATGCATTTAGGTGCAGCGTCGTATATAAGTTTATTAGAGGTAGAGCTACTGATTGGATGCGGGGGTTTCATCGCCTACCAATTCCTGACAAACTCCGAATGCTAATAAATGTTCTACGGCAGTGAGGGCATGGGTGCTAAGGTCCATGTCCGAGAGGGAAAGAACCCAGACCAACAGCTAAGGTCCCCAAATATATGTTAAGTTGAAGCAACGCGGTTGGACTGCATTGACAGCTAGGATGTTGGCTTGGAAGCAGCCATTCATTTAAAGAGTGCGTAACAGCTCACTAGTCGAGCGGTCCGGCATGGATAATAATCGGGCATAAACATATTACCGAAGCTATGGATTTGTATTTTTAGAATACATCTGGTAGGAGAGCATTCTATTTGCGCCGAAGCAGTACTGTGAGGTATTGTGGAGCGGATAGAAAAGAAAATGTAGGCATAAGTAACGATAAAGCGGGCGAGAAACCCGCTCACCGAAAGACTAAGGTTTCCTCAGCCATGCTAATCAGCTGAGGGTTAGTCGGGACCTAACGCGAACCCGAAAGGGGTAGTGGATGGACAATGGGTTAATATTCCCATACTTGCTCACACTAAAAAGGGGACGGAGTGCCGTACTTACTGGAGACTGACGGAATAGTCAAGGCTTAGCCTTCGGGCGAAGCTGCTGTAGGGAAAGTGCTTCCAAGAAAAGCCGAAGTGAAGCAACCCGTACCAAAACCGACACAGGTAGTCGAGGAGAGAATCCTAAGGTGCTAGAGTGAATCATGGTTAAGGAACTAGGCAAAATAGTCTCGTAACTTCGGGAGAAGAGACGCCATCAGCAATGGTGGCCGCAGTAAAGAGGCCCAGGCGACTGTTTATCAAAAACACAGGACTCTGCAAAATCGAAAGATGCAGTATAGGGTCTGACACCTGCCCGGTGCTGGAAGGTTAAGGAAGGTGCTTAGGGTTAAACCGAAGGCATTGACTGAAGCCCCAGTAAACGGCGGCCGTAACTATAACGGTCCTAAGGTAGCGAAATTCCTTGTCGGGTAAGTTCCGACCTGCACGAATGGTGTAACGATCTGGGCACTGTCTCAACCATGAGCTCTGTGAAATTGTAGTATCGGTGAAGATGCCGATTACCCGCAATGGGACGAAAAGACCCTGTGAACCTTTACTATAACTTCGTATTGACTTTGAGTAAGTAATGTGTAGGATAGGTGGGAGGCTATGAAGTGGGCACGCTAGTGTCTGTGGAGCCGACGTTGAAATACCACCCTTTACTTACTTGGAGCCTAACTTCTTTTAGAAGGACATTGCGTGGTGGGTAGTTTGACTGGGGTGGTCGCCTCCAAAAGAGTAACGGAGGCTTTCAAAGGTACCCTCAGCACGCTTGGTAACCGTGCGTAGAGTGTAATGGCATAAGGGTGCTTGACTGTGAGACCAACAAGTCGATCAGGTGCGAAAGCAGGACATAGTGATCCGGTGGTTCCGTATGGAAGGGCCATCGCTCATAGGATAAAAGGTACTCCGGGGATAACAGGCTAGTCTCCCCCAAGAGCTCACATCGACGGGGAGGTTCGGCACCTCGATGTCGGCTCGTCACATCCTGGGGCTGGAGAAGGTCCCAAGGGTTGGGCTGTTCGCCCATTAAAGTGGCACGCGAGCTGGGTTCAGAACGTCGTGAGACAGTTCGGTCTCTATCTATTGCGGGCGTTAGATGTTTGAGAGGGCTTGATTCTAGTACGAGAGGACCGAATTGAACAAACCTCTGGTGTATCAGTTGTACCGCCAGGTGCACTGCTGAGTAGCTACGTTTGGAAGAGATAAGCACTGAAAGCATATAAGTGCGAAACTCGCCTCAAGATGAGACATCTTTTAAGGGTCGTGGGAGATGACCACGTTGATAGGCTATAGGTGTAAAGACAGTAATGTCATAGCCGAGTAGTACTAATTACCCGTAGATTTATAGCCTGATATGGCGCACGAAAGTGCAGCAAGGTTAGCTCTTTGTGAAAGTTTTTATCGCTTAAAACAGATATCAGAGATTAGATCTCAGATATCAGACAAATTCGTCTGACATCTGATGTCTTGCATCTGACATCTTATATACAACCTTTAGGGTGGTTTTAGCGGTGGGGCTCACCTGTTCCCATTCCGAACACAGAAGTTAAGCCCACCAGCGCCGATGGTACTGCTAACGCGGGAGAGTAGGCCGCCGCCAGTTTTTATTTTATTTTTAAAAGTCTCATACATTATGTATGAGACTTTTTTTTGCTCTATACTCCACAGCAAAACAATCAGTGATAAGTAATGGGTAATAAGCAATGAGTAATATCCCCACTTCTATTGAATATTGGCTGTATACAATACAAATAGTACTTAGGTTTTACTCAATATATTGGTCATTATAGATTATCCTATTATTGATTATTCATACCTCTTTCCTAGCCCTGATAGGAACGGTTACCCCGCTGCATGAGCTGGCCCTTCGGTTAGGCGTAGGGTAAGGTAAAGGCAACGGCGCGAGGAGTATGAGTGGATAGCAGGATTAAGCTCCTGAAAATAAAGAATTGGATGAAATTAATTTCCGCAATAAAGGGCCGTTACTCGAATAATTTCAATAAGTTTGTATTAGTTTTCCAAAAAGAATTATAATGTCAGGAAACATTCTGATCATCGATGATGAGATCAAGCTCCTTAAGTTATTAGGAATGATCCTTTCCCAAGAGAATTTTAACGTAAAAGAAGCTTCAACAGCCCGTTCGGCTATGACGATGTTGGAGCAGTATGATTTTGATGTTGTGCTAAGCGATGTCCGCTTACCTGATGCGTTTGGAGTAGACCTTATAAGGTCTATTAAAACAAAATATCCATATCTGGAAATTATTCTGATGACTGCATTTGGAAATATTACTGATGCTGTACAGGCTATGAAAAATGGAGCTTATGATTACCTGGTAAAAGGGGACGATAATGAGAAAATTATTCCTTTGGTGTATAAAGCACTGGAGAAAGTAAAAGATAATAAAACCAGAGTAGTTCAACCATCCTCATTATTAAAGGGTTTTGAGCAAATTATTGGTAGCTCCCCTTTGATTTTGCATGCTAAGAAATTAGCTGAAAAAGTTGCGCTAACAGATGCAACAGTACTTTTAACTGGTGAAACTGGGACTGGAAAAGAAGTTTTTGCCAATGCCATTCATGAAGGAAGTGAGAGAAAGAAAAATAGTTTTGTAGCAATTAATTGCTCTGCTTTTAGTAAAGAAATTCTTGAAAGTGAGCTTTTTGGACACAAACAAGGTGCCTTTACCGGGGCAATAAAAGATAAGAAAGGATTGATTGAAGAAGCCAATGGCGGAACATTATTTTTGGATGAAATTGGTGAAATGCCCATAGAACTTCAGGCAAAATTGCTTAGGGTTCTTGAAACCGGGGAGTTTATCAAAATGGGGGAAACTAAGGTTTCCAAATCTGATTTCAGGCTCATTGCTGCTACTAATAGAAACCTGGAAAATGAAATAAGACAGGGAAATTTCAGGGAAGATCTCTATTTCAGACTGAATGTCTTTGAGATTACGCTTCCTGCTTTAAGAGAAAGAAAAGAGGATTTGAAAATGCTGGCTAAGAATTTTATTGATTTATTTTCAAATAAGTTACATCTGGCTTCTATTCAGGTTTTGCCGGATTATTATAAAGCCCTTGAGAAAAATGAATGGAAAGGGAATATCAGAGAATTAAGGAATGCTATAGAGCGCAGCTTGATCCTAATGAATGATAATATTCTGGATATGGAAAGCCTTCCACATTATTCTGAAAAAACTGTTCAGGAGAGTGATTCTTTAAGTATGAGATCACTTGAAAAAATTCATATCCAAAAAGTATTGCAATATACAAAAGGAAATAAAGCAGAAGCGGCCAGACTCCTTGAAATAGGAATTGCTACGTTATATCGTAAACTCGACGAATACGGACTAAAATAAATCGTTTATCATTTTAATAAAGAGCCTATCATTTTGATAGGCTTTTTTGTTTTTATACAGATTGTACACTTGGTTTAATTATTTGTTTTATAGTGTGTTATGTGTTTTATTTAAGGGTTGGACCTTCTTTTGGCATATAGTCATTGAATAAAATATTTAAAAATGACAATTTCAAAAAAAACGTTTAAAAAACGGGAGCATTCCACTTTTAGTTTGCTGATTGTATCGTACGTATTGTTTACCCTTTTAACCTTAATAATAAAGATATGATGCTGATAAGTTTAATTCTGCTCTTTGCAGTATTGTTTTGGCTTTTATATAAATCAGTTGAATTTTTTGATAGAATATAAATTATGTGGAGTTTATTTTTCCTTTCAGTACTTGCCTTTGTGTATATCTGTTATGTTTTAATGAAACCTGAAAAATTTTAGAGATCATGAATACAGAAATTTTAGGCATCATAGCCATGTTTGCTATCACATTAGTTATCGGAATATTTTTAGGTAAATATATAGCTAATGTCTATGGATACAAAAAAACTTTTCTTGATCCGTTTTTTGGACCTATTGAAAAGTTAATTTATAAAATATCAGGGATCAATGCCAAACGCCAGATGAACTGGAAACAGAATATGTATGCGATGCTGGCGATTAATCTGGTTTGGTTTGTAATAGGCTTTATTCTCCTGATGACTCAGGCCTGGTTACCTTTGAATCCAGATGGGAACCCGAATATGTCACCTGATCTGGCTTTTAATACAACCATTTCATTTTTAGTGAACTGTAATTTACAGCATTATTCGGGAGAAACGGGAGTAAGCTATCTGAGCCAGCTTTACCTGATGTTTTTACAGTTTGTAACGGCGGCAACAGGAATGGCTGCAATGGCTGTTCTTTTTAAGGCCTTCAAAGAAAAAACAGCTACAGAACTTGGTAATTTCTATGATTATTTTACTAAGTCAATGATTCGGATTTTACTTCCGATCAGCGTAGTGGTTGCTTTAATTCTTTCTATCAACGGAAGTCCAATGACTTTCGAAGGAAAAGATCATATTACAACATTGGAAGGACACAAAATAGAGGTCTCCAGAGGTCCTGTGGCTGCTTTTGTTGCCATTAAACATTTGGGAACCAATGGTGGAGGATTCTTCGGAGCCAATTCTGCTCACCCTCTTGAAAACCCTAACTATATAACAAATATGACGGAAATGGTCACTCAGATGATTATTCCTTTTGCATTGGTCTTTGCGTTAGGTTTTTATTTAAAGAAAAGAAAGCTATCATGGGTAATTTTTACCGTAATGACCGTTGGTTTTCTTGCACTTGCTGTTCCGAATATCGTTAATGAAACTGGTGGTAATCCTTTGATTACAAAAATGGGAGCAGAGAGTAGCTTGGGAGCGATGGAAGGAAAGGAAATCCGTTTCGGAAGTGTGGCATCAGGATATTGGAGTATTGCCACAACAGTGATTTCTACCGGTTCGGTAAACTCTATGCACGACAGTACGATGCCTCTTTCAGGGATGAATGAACTTCTTGCCATGATGATTAACTGCTTTTACGGTGGTTGTGGTGTAGGGATTCTAAACTACTTTATCTTCATCATTCTCGCAGTATTTATCAGTGGTTTGATGGTAGGAAGAACTCCTGAGTTTATGGGGAAAAAGATTGAGGCCAAGGAAATGAAGATTGCAATGATTGTTGCCTTGTTCCACCCATTTTTAATTCTAGTGGGGACAGCTTTAACAGCTTACTTACCGGAATTTGGAGCCAAAACATTAAATAATCCGGGATTCCATGGATTCAGTGAAATGCTGTATGAATTTACTTCTTCTTCGGCCAACAATGGATCTGGATTTGAAGGGTTGGGAGATAATACCCCATGGTGGAATATTTCAACCGGAATTGTATTGCTGTTATCAAGATTTATCCCAATCATAGGACCGGTCGCGATTGCAGGTTTACTGGCTCAGAAAAAATTCATTCCGGAAAGTTCAGGAACATTGAAGACAGATACAGCAACATTTGGTTTTATGACCCTGGCGGTTATCTTACTTATTGCTGCATTGTCATTCTTCCCTGCGTTGACTCTGGGACCTATTGCAGAACAGATACAGTATTTCTCTAAATAAATTGTGAACATTAAAAATTAAAATCAATATTCAACCATTAAGGAAGCCGAATAGTTTAGAGAACTAGTCTAAAACTTACCGAAACGTTCACTCATAATATTATCCATTTCTACTCTCTATAATTGGGTTTACCTTGATGGTTATTATTGATTTATAATGATATAAACTCTTTCAAAAAAATGAAAAATCAATCACAAACATTGTTTCAAAAAGATTTGGTAAACGAAGCGATTAAACAGTCTTTCGTGAAACTGAATCCGAAAATTATGTTTAAAAATCCAGTTATGTTCCTGGTGGAGATCGGAACAGTGGTCATGTTTATAGTAAGCATGTTCAGCCTGACTGGTGATAAAACCCAGGGAAGTTTTTCTTATAATTTCCTGGTCTTCATCATCCTGTTTTTTACGGTATTATTTGCCAATTTTGCTGAAGCGATTGCTGAAGCCAGAGGAAAAGCACAGGCTGATACCCTGAGAAAAACCCGTGAAGAAACTCCTGCTAAGCTGGTTCTTGAAAATAAGCCAGGCTTTCAGGTGGAAACAGCCTTAAAAATGTCGGCTGAAATGAAGCTAGGCGATATTTTTCTTTGTGAAGCTGGAGATCAGATCCCGATGGACGGAGAAATCATTGAAGGTCTCGCTACCATTGATGAGTCTGCCATTACCGGAGAAAGTGCCCCGGTTATTCGGGAGGCAGGTGGAGATAAGAGCTCGGTGACTGGAGGTACAAAAGTACTTTCAGACAGAATTAAAGTAAAAGTAACTACCAAACCGGGAGAATCCTTTTTGGATAAAATGATTGCTCTTGTAGAAGGAGCTTCAAGACAGAAAACACCAAACGAAATCGCATTAACCATATTGTTAGCAGGGTTTACTCTTACTTTTATTATTGTTACCCTGACTTTAAAGCCTTTTGCAGACTATGCGCAGACTCCGATTACCATCGCAGCATTTATTTCACTTTTCGTATGCCTTATTCCGACAACTATTGGAGGTCTGCTTTCTGCCATCGGAATTGCAGGAATGGATAGAGCTTTAAGAGCGAATGTTATTACAAAAAGTGGGAAAGCAGTAGAAACAGCGGGTGATATTGATGTTTTACTACTTGATAAAACAGGTACCATTACTATCGGAAACCGTAAAGCGACTCAATTTCATCCGGCCAACGGAATTAAGATTGAAGATTTTATTAAAGCTTCTGCTCTGAGTTCGGTCGCAGATGAAACACCTGAGGGTAAATCGATTATAGAACTTAGCCAGCTGAAATCAGAAGACCTGCTGGTTCCTAATCCAACATACATTGATTTTACTGCTGAAACGAGAACTTCAGGGATTGATTTTGAGGAAACAAGAATCAGAAAAGGAGCTTATGACACAATTAAAAAACTGACTGAAAAAGCCGGGAATCTTTTCCCACAGGAAACCCAGGATGCGGTAACCAAAATCTCTGAAAATGGAGGAACTCCTTTGGTAGTGGCTGTCAATGAAAAAGTATGGGGAGTGATTGAACTGCAGGATATTATTAAAACCGGTATCCAGGAACGTTTCCAGAGATTGAGAAAAATGGGGGTAAAAACGGTAATGGTCACCGGAGACAACCCTTTAACCGCAAAATTTATCGCAGAAAAAGCAGGAGTAGATGATTTTATTGCCGAAGCCAAACCGGAAGATAAGATGAACTATATTAAAAAGGAACAGCAGGAAGGAAAACTGGTTGCGATGATGGGAGATGGAACGAATGATGCTCCGGCTTTGGCCCAGGCTGATGTGGGCGTAGCGATGAACAGTGGAACTCAGGCCGCGAAGGAAGCGGGAAACATGGTAGATCTTGATAATGACCCTACCAAACTGATCGAAATCGTAGAGATTGGGAAACAGTTACTGATGACCCGTGGAACCTTAACCACTTTCAGTATTGCCAATGATGTTGCTAAGTATTTTGCTATTATTCCAGCACTGTTTATCACGTTTATCCCATCGCTTCAGAAGCTTAATATCATGAATCTTCACAGTCCGGAAACAGCCATTTTATCAGCGGTTATTTTCAATGCAGTGATTATTCCTTTCCTGATTCCATTAGCATTGAAAGGAGTGGCGTATAAGCCAATTGGAGCCAGTGCATTATTGAGAAGAAATCTTTTGATCTATGGGTTAGGCGGTGTCATCGTTCCTTTCATTGGAATCAAAATTATTGATGTACTGATTAGTTTATTCTATTAAAATTTAAAAAATGAAAAATCATATCGTTTCAGCATTCAGACTCACTTTGGTAATGCTGGCAGTTGTAGGAATTTATCTGATCATTGTATATGGAGGATCAAAAATATTGCCTACCCAGGGAAATGCAGAGATTATTAATTATAAAGGGCAAAAATTCTATGCCAATATCGGGCAGGAATTTAAATCTGAAAAATACTTCCATGGCCGTCCGTCCTCAGTAAACTATAATGCTGCAGGAAGCGGAGGAAGCAATAAAGGTCCCAGCAATGAAGAGTATCTGGAAACTGTACAGAAAAGAATAGATACCCTGAAATTGCAAAACCCGGAAATGGGAAGTACTAATGTTCCTGTTGAGCTTGTTACAGCAAGTGGAAGTGGGTTAGATCCTGATATTTCAGAAGATGGAGCATTGTACCAGGCTAAAAGGATTGCCCACATGAGAAGTCTTTCTGTTGAACAGATCAACAATTTAATTAAAAATCAAACTGAAAAGCCATTTTTAGGACTTTTCGGGCCCTCAAAAGTGAATGTCTTAAAGCTTAATATTGCTTTGGACCAGTTAAAATAACTAACCATTAACCATGTCAGGGTTTTAACCTTGATATGGTTAACATCCCCTAAAGTTAACGTGAAAAAATATCTATTTATAGGTGCAGTATTGGGAACATTTTTTTCCAAAGCACAATCATCAGATTCATTAAAAACAGGAAATAAAGTGACATTTTCTGCATATGCAGAACTCTTCTATACTTACGATTTTAATGAACCGGGAGATCATCTCCGTCAGAATTTTTTATATTCATACAACAGGCATAATGAGCTAAACCTTAATCTGGGATTGATAAAAGCTAACTATCAGAGCGAAAATGTTCGAGCCAATCTTGCATTAATGGGCGGAACTTACGCACAGGACAATATGGCTGCGGAACAGAATGCTTTACGATATATTAATGAAGCGAATGTAGGAATCAAAATATCCAAAAATAAAAACCTATGGATTGATGCGGGAATTATGCCCTCTCATATTGGTTGGGAAAGTGCGATAGGAAGAGATAATATTAATCTGACCAGAAGTTTTGCCGCTGAGAATTCACCTTATTTTGAAACTGGAGCTAAAATTTCATATACTTCAGATAATGGAAAATGGTTTTTAAGTGGATTGGTCCTGAATGGCTGGCAACGTATTGCAAAAGTGAAAGGAAATCAGAGTATTTCTTTTGGGCATCAGGTGACCTACAAACCAAATGATAAAGTAACTTTGAATAGCAGTTCATTTATTGGAAATGATAAAGCTAAAGATGAGAAAAGAATGCGTTATTTCCATGATTTGTATGGAAGTGTCCAATTGACGGATCAGTTTTCAGCTTTGCTAGGATTTGATATCGGAGCAGAGCAAAAGACCAAAGGAAGTGAGCAGTATAATATATGGTACAGCCCGAATGTACAAATGAAATATCAGGTTGACAGTAAATGGGCACTGGCCGGAAGACTGGAATATTATAATGATAAAAATGGAGTTATTATCAGCACAGGAACTCCTAATGGTTTTCAAACTTTCGGGTATTCGCTGAATGTGGATTATGCTGTGTTTAAAAATGTTGTTTTTCGTACTGAAGCAAGAGGATTTACTTCCAAGGATGCTATTTTTGCGAAAAATGATGATTTCAGAAAAGGAAATTTCTTTGTTACAACAAGTTTAGCGGTATGGTTTTAACCAAAGGAAAGAGTGTTTAAAATAAAACTAAAAAGAATAAAATCAATGTCATCAGCAAAACATTTTTTAGAATTGATCCAGAAATCCCGGAAAGGAAAATTCAAGATCTATATTGGGATGAGCGCAGGTGTTGGGAAAACTTTCCGGATGCTGCAGGAGGCTCATGCTCTTGTACGGAATGGCATTGATGTAAAGATTGGTTATATAGAAACCCATGACCGGGAAGAAACGGTAGCTTTGGTGGAAGGAATTCCGGAAATTGAAAGAAAATCAGTCTTTTATAAAGGTAAAAACCTGGAGGAAATGGACCTCCAGGCTATTATCAATGAACATCCGGAGGTAGTTCTTGTAGATGAGCTGGCCCATACCAATGTGGAAGGCTCTAAAAATAAAAAGAGATGGCAGGATGTACTGGAAATTCTGGATAACGGAATCAATGTCATCAGTGCCATGAATATCCAGCATATTGAAAGTCTTAATGAAGAAGTTAAAAAAATTACAGGGGTTGAAGTTGCTGAAAGAGTTCCGGATAAAATTTTAGCGCTGGCGGATGAAGTGGTCAATATCGATCTTACTGCTGATGAGCTGCTCACGCGATTGAAGGAAGGAAAAATCTATAAGAAAGAGAAAATTCAGACTGCTCTCAGTAATTTCTTTCAAAGCGGACACATTCTCCAGCTTCGTGAGCTTTCGTTAAAAGAAGTGGCAACGCATGTAGAAAGAAAGGTGGAAGCTGAAATTAAGACAGAGAATTTTAAACCTATAAAATTCCTTGCTTGTATCAGCAGCAATGAGAAAATTGCTAAAACGATCATTAGGAAAACAGCCAGATTGGCGAGTTATTATAACAGTCCATGGACGGTTCTCTATATCCAGAAACCTTCTGAGAATCCTGAAAAAATAGCCCTGGACAAGCAGCGGTATTTGATTAATAATTTTAATTTAGCACAGGAATTAGGAGCCAAGGTTGTCCGAATCAAGGAAAGCAGCGTTCATAACGGAATTCTGGAATATGTAATTGCCCATAATATCACCACAGTTTGTATTGGAAAACCTCATGCAAAACTCTGGCAGCGTTTGTTCGGTTATAGCTGGATCTATACTTTGATGAACAGGCTGAATGAAAGACAGGTAGACATTATTATTTTATCTTAAAAGTAATGAAATCGCGATGATTTGGAAACACAAACACCGATAAAGATGACGCGATTGCATATGTCTTTTAAAAAACAATAAGTATTCTCATATGAAACTTAAAACAAAACTTACCTTAGGCGTTGGCCTTTTATTTTTACTGATCGTCCTGCTTTCAGTGATAGGTTCTGTATATATTAATAAGCTGAAATCGGATACTGAAAAAATTCTTACAGCCAATTACAACAGTCTCGAGTTCTCTAAAAATATGCTTCTTGCCCTGGATCATATTGATACAGACAGTGCTGTTGCAGTAGCTGATTTTCAGAAAAATAACAGGCTCCAGGAGAAAAACCTTACAGAATTTGGAGAAAAAGAGGCTACCCAGAATCTGAATCTGCATTTCAGCAGCTATTTAAAAGAACCATCTTCAAATAAGGAGAAACTGATCCGGGAAGATCTCGCTAAAATTATGTCTTTGAATATGAAAGGGATTGAGCGTAAAAGTGATATCGCGATTATTACAGCCGGAAATGCCACTTTTTGGATTGTCAGCCTCGGAACAGTCTGCTTCCTGATTGCTTTTATTTTACTTTTCAATCTGCCTCAGACCATTGCTGAACCTATCAATCAGCTGACATTCAGTATTAGACAGATTGCAGATAAAAATTATAATGAAAGGGTACATTTTAAAGGGAGTGAAGAATTCAACAGTCTTGCAGATTCTTTTAATGTGATGGCAGAAAAACTTCAGGAATATGAAAGCAGTAATCTTTCTAAACAACTGATGGAGAAAAAAAGGATCGAAACTTTGGTCAATAATATGCATGATGCTGTGATTGGCCTGGATGAAAATCATTTTATCTATATGATTAATGATGAAGCTTTAAAGATTACCAATCTCCACAAAGAAGATATCATTGGAAAAACAGCCCATGAAGTTGCCGTTAATAATGATTTGATGCGTGAATTATTGAAGAATATCGATCATCCGGTGAAAGAACCTATCAAAATTGTCCGGGAAAACAAAGAAAACTACTTTGAACAGGATATTGTTCCCATCAATATTGTCAAAACAGGGGAAAAGGAGAAGAAATATATTGGAAAAGTGATTTTGCTGCGAAATATTACACCTTTCAAAGAACTGGATTTTGCTAAGACCAATTTTATTGCAACCATTTCTCATGAGTTGAAAACTCCGATTTCTGCTATTAAAATGGGAGTACAGCTGTTGGGAAATCAGAAATTCGGAGAGCTGAATGAGCAGCAACAGGAATTATTGAAAAGCATTAATGAAGATGGGCAGCGGTTGTTGGATATTACCGGTGAACTCCTTAATCTTTCGCAGGTGGAATCCGGAAATATCAGGTTAACGGTTGAAAAATGTTCCCCTAAGGAGATTGTACTGGCAGCTGTGAAAAATGTTGAAAAACTGGCAGAGCAAAAAAATATCTCAATACATACATCATATCAGTTGGAAGATACTGATTTTGTAACTGCTGATTTTGACAAAACGGTTTGGGTAATGAATAATTTTCTTACCAATGCAGTCAAACATTCTTTTCAGGATGAAGAAATCCGGATTGTAGTGGAAAAAATAGATGCTTTTATCCAGTTTAATATCATAGATACAGGAAGTGGTATTGATGAAAAGTATCACAGACAGATCTTTGACCGCTATTTCCAGGTTCCAGGTGAACATCAGAATGGAACAGGTCTTGGGCTGGCGATCTCCAAAAATTTCATTGAGAAACAGAATGGAGAAATTGGAGTCAGTAGTGCTTTGAATAATGGAAGTACTTTTTATTTCAGACTTCCCATTGCTTAAAGTTTTATATATTTGAATCCTATCAAATAGAGACTATGAAAGAGCATCATTTTTATTCCAGTAAAATTAAAAGCCTGGTACTGCTTATCATTTCATGTGTTTTTACTTTTGGTCTTTCCTACACGGATTTCAAGGATGAGAATATTTTTATAATAGGAATTCTTTCTCTTGGAATTACGCTTTTTTCATTTGGAATACTGTACTCAATACTGCTGCTAGTACGAACAGAGCCTTTACTGACTGTAACAGATCAGCAGATTATTGTTTATAATGTATTGAGAAAGCCCACATTCATCAAGTTTGACGAAGTCACTTTATTTTTTATAGTAGATATGCGGCATTATGGGATTAAGACCTCATCCTATATCTGTGTTATCACGAAGAAGCCAAAAGAGAATCCTAATGTCATAGACAAGGTATCTACAACAATATTGCCTCATTTAAAAGGAATCCGTTACAGTATTCAGACCGATATATTAAATGTAAAGGCAAAGGTTTTGCTGGAGCTTTTGAATAGCAGGATCAGACCTTATAGCTTGCTGGGTAAAGAAGACAAATGGTAGGCAAAAATTATTATTATTCTATATTTGTCCCAATTAACGAAATGAAGAACGATATAAACTTATTAGGCATATTATTCTGTATCATTCTGAGTGTGAGTTTTTCTGCTCAAACTTTTACCTTAGAACAATTTACCACGCTCAACAAATTGGGAATGGCTGATTTTAAAAAGGAAATGAAAAGTCTTAAGAATAATCGATATGCGATTCTTGTTTTTAAATAACGTGATTGGCATTATGATTTATCAAAATTAAATAATGAAATTTCTTTACATTTATACATCTAAAAACTATCATGAAAAGAACTTTCAGCCTTATAGCATTGCTAATCGTTTTTTTGGTCTGTGCACAGGTTTCAGATCAAACTGCTTCTCTTATTAAGCCCCTTAAAAAATTAAAATCTTTTTCCATACTTGATGAAGAAAAGATAAGAGATATTGAAAAACAACTCTATAAAAAAGCTGATACCAAGGAACTTTATTTTTTAGCTGAAAAAGGATCTAATGCCTATATAAAAGCTACAGCAATTAATGTTCTTTCTGAAAAAGATAACAGTAAGCTTTTAGATATTTTTAATAAACATATATTTTCGAAAGAAAAGATTGTTAGAACGACATCTTGTCTCTCCAGCGATTATCTTTTAAGTACTCATATTTTTGAAGCTATATTAAACAGAAGTAAGCTTTCCGAAGATGACAAAGAAAATCTTAAGCAAAGAATGCTTTTTGAGGTTATGGATCATAAGCCTGTAAATAGAGAATTACTGGAAGTTATAAGTCTAGAAGCTCCAAAAAGTGAAGAAATGTATTCTAGGCTTAGAAAACTTGTTGTTGAGATGAGATCAGATGTACTGCTGGCTATTATTGCAGAATATAAAAAACCACAGGATATTGAACTTATAAAAAGCTTTGGAAAAGATGCTTATTTCGCCATAGAAGCTTTTCCAGATCAACAATTTCTGCCATTTATGAAAGAAAATGTAAAAGACTCTAAGGATTTTCCTTTTATGTTTGCTTTATCAAACTTCTGTAGTGAGGAGGCAAAGGAAATTGTAATAAAAGCTATTGAACATAATAAAAAAGAGAATTTGAAAAACGATTGTGGAAATGCATGCCTTTCTACTATATATCAACAGGTATATAAAGAGAAATGTACATTGTATTATCCATTGCTGGCAAACCTATGGCTTACAGACAAGATAATCTCTTTTGATATCCTTGAATATTATGAAAAGACACATACAAAAAAGGAAGTTGAAAAATTTCTGTCAGAAGGATTTCTAAAACCTGGTGAAGCAGAAATTATGGCTTTTAATGAATATAATCTGGATGATAATCTGGATAATCTAACCGGTGAACTTACATTTGATCCCACTTTGAGATTAATTAAGCTCCTTGAGAAAACGAGAAAAATTTCGGATACTCTATATGATAAAGCCGTTAGAAATTCACTTGAGAATATTGATGGTCTGTATCTGGATTCTTTTATTTCGGAATTAAAAGATAATTCAGTTATACTCAATAATAAGGATATTTTGATTGAAAGTGTGAAAGTCAATAAAAAAATAAATGATTTACGCTTTATGATAAAAGGGATTGAAATACTGAATGATAAAGATCTTTATAATAACTGTATAACCATAATTTCCCAAAGAAAAATTGATTTTTTAGGTAAAGAGGCAAAAGAGTATGAAGAATTTTTGGAAGACCACAAATTTAAATAGAAATATAACCTGGCATTTATTCAGCTTGTTCTCTGGTAAGTGAATCCTTTATAATAATTTGTTTTAAAATACAAAAGGCTGCGAAAAACTATTCGCAGCCTTTATTATAGAGTTGTTTTATAAGTTTATTCTTTAATGAATTTCTGTACAGAAACTTTATCTTGTAAGAATAGTTTAATCAGATAATTTCCTTTCGGAAGATCTGAAACTGGAACAGAATTTCCTTTTATACCCATAGAAGTAATGACTCTTCCGGTTGTATCATAAATTACAGCCTTACTTACTTCATTTGCAGATTGAATATACAGAATGTCTTTTACAGGATTAGGATAAATGCTTATTGTATTCTTATCGTTTTTGATCTCTGAAGTAGCCAATGTACCCATCACCGATGTTGTATAAGTATTGGTAACAATAGGAAAATTGTAATCAAAGTAGATTTTGGCCGTATTGCTGAAACTATTACCTACCGCTAAAGTAGATTTTGTTTTAATCTTAAATGATATATATCCGTCATTGTTAGCATCATCAAAAGGTAGCTGAATATTTTCGAAAATAAATTCTATCACATTAGGATCAGTTATTCTTGTTACGTAGCTGTGGCTTCCATTCAAAGGAACTAAAGAAGAAATATCAAATTTTGAGGTATCAATCTCATCTTTTACCACAATGTTTCTGGCATTGGCTGTTCCTGTATTTTCAAATCGGATTAAGTAATGGACATAGTCTCCAACCTGGGTTTTTGAGATAGCAGCTCCTTCAAGACAGGTTTTATCATTAGGATCAAAAGAGTTCACAACTGTTTGGTTCAGTACAAAATTATTATCTGCAGGAGTGTCATCAGTAGCTCCGTTAATCTGTGCAGTGTAATGCAGAATATCACCCCCATTTAAAGCTGGAGTTTGTGTGGGAGTATTTAGCTTAACTGTAACGATAATTTCTTTGGTTTCAAAGGGTTGAAGATTTGTGAAATTCCAGTTCAATGTTCCGGAAGATTGAGAAGATGGAGACAATGTCGCACTCATATAATCCATTAAATTATCATTGTAAGTAAATATCAGATTGCCTGATTGTGTGGTAGTCCCTTTGTTTTTATAAATGATTTTATAGGTTGATTCGAAGCCCGGAGAAGCGTCTGTTACCGGTATAATTACTGTTTCCAAGTCATTATGAATCCCGTTGGGAGTTATGCAGAAATTTTGAGTAAATGGACTTGCTTGTTGAGGGAAGCTTGCTGTAAAGTTTGTAGGTGAAATATTGAAATATGTTGGGTTTTCAAGAACCGGAGTCACCGTATGGGTGCCTGCCTGAACCGGAATAGAAAAATTGCCGGAAGTATTGGCAATCGCAGTTCCTGTATTGCTGCCTCCTGTTATGATGAACTTTTGCAAAGCCTTGTTGGCATCATTGGTATCACAGCCATTGTTATTGCCATCTACTTTTACATTTCCCTGAATGGTATAAAATGTACCTCCAGGGTTAAATGAACAGTATGAATTGATTTCTGTCTTACCATTATTGACAGAAACATTATTAGCATTAAAATAATTAATTTCGTTTTCATCACAACAAATATAAGCAAGGCTTGGATTAGGAAATAAATGAGTAAGAATAAAAGCCTGAGAGGTTCCGTTCTTTAAAAAGATTTTTTGTAAATTATGATTATAACTACAAGCTACATATTGCATTGCTTTATTTTTGGAAAAATCAAGTTCTGTAAATAGATTCTCAGTACATTGAAGGGAAGTAAGATTGGTCAGCATGCTGACATCCAGACTTAGCAGATTATTAGAACTGCACCATAAAGTTTCGATATTGGTAGCTGTAGACAAATTAAGAGCAGTAAGCTTATTGTTGCTGGCATACAGAGTTATAAGATGAGGTGCGTTATTGATGGTAAGATTGGTAAGTTGGTTACTATAACATTCAAAATGCTGCAGACCATAAAGGTTGTTTAAAACTACAGAAGTAAGTTTATTATTCGAAAGATACATCATGCTGAGCAAAGGAAGATTATTAATACTCATGCTTGTAAGAAAGCAGTTTTCCAATCTTACCAAAGAAAGAGCAGTGCAGCCGTCAAGAATTGCCGTCTGAAATTTATTATTGTTACCTTCTAGTGTTTTAAGGCCTGTAAGATTGGTCAGGTCAAGATTAATTAAACCCGTGTATTGCATTGCTAAACTCTTAAGTTGTAAGGAACCGCTCAAATTGAGTTGTGATAGCTTAGATGCATTACTTATTTCCAATTCCTCCAAAAAAGGCATATTTGCTGCATTAATTGTTTCAAGATTAGAATAGCTTATCAATACTTTTTTTACTGCTGGAATTCCTTGTAGATTTAAATGTTGCAGTTGATTACCTCCGGTATATAAATTGACTAAAGAGTTATTGGTAAGGGCCTGCGTTGAAAGATTGTTGCTTGTGATGTCAATTGATTGGAGAAGCGGGCAATTAGTAATATTTATAGAAGTCAGATAGTTAGAAGAGATGTTCAGAGATTTAAGTTCAGGAAAACTGAGAGATGCTGAGATTAGATTATTACTCATTAAATTTAATTCTTTCACATTTGAAAATGCTTCAAGACCACTTATATTAACGATTGCAGAACTCTCAACGTTAAGTTTCTCAACGGCGAGAGCTTCAGACAGCTGAATTTCACCATCATTATTGGCATCTATCTTAATACTGCTTCCTGTGGAATTCATTGCAATATTATTTGTAGCCGTTGAAGATAAAAGTTTGTTTTTTAATTTAACATCAGGAATCGTAACGATTTGTGCCTGTAGGGCAGAGAACATAGTCATCAGAAGGACTAAGTAAATTTTTTTCATGGTTTAGTTTTAGTATTAGTTTTTTATTCTTTATATAGAATATATTACAAAAATAAACCATTAAGATAATATCTTAATGGTTTATTTAATAATTATTTAAAAATGCTTTTATTCCTTTATTGTTTCTCAATCAGATCCAAAAACTGTTGCTCATCCAGAATTTCAATCGTTCCGATATCCTGAGCTTTCTTCAGTTTACTTCCTGCCTTTTCTCCTACTACAAGATAGTTGAGGTTTTTAGAAACTGCAGAAATATTCTTTCCACCGTGTTTCTCTACCATTTCCTCAGCAGCTTCTCTGGTGAATAGAGATAATTTCCCAGTGAAAAGAAATGCTTTTCCTTCCAGAACGTTGGATAAAACTTCATTCGTACTTTCTCCTTTTTCAAGCTGTACCCCGTAAGATTTTAACCGCTCAATCATCAGTATGTTTTCGGAATTCTGGAAAAACTCAACGATGCTTACTGCAATTTTAGCCCCGATATCTTCTACCTGGCAAAGTTCTTCTACAGAAGCATTCTTTAATTCTTCAATGGTTGGGAAGTTTTTTACCAGTTTTTTTGCAACTGTTTCTCCTACATGCTTGATCCCGATTCCATACAATACTTTTTCAAATGAAATCTCTTTTGACTTTTCAATTCCTGTGATGATATTCTGAGCAGATTTCTCCGCCATTCTTTCCAGTGGAAGAAGCTGTTCTTTGGTTAACACATAAAAATCAGCAGGATTTTCAATCAATTTTTCCCTGTAAAGCTGTTCGATCGTTTCACTTCCAAGATTATCAATGTTCAAAGCTTTTCTTGAAACATAATGAATCATTCTTCCTACTACCTGTGGTGGGCAGTGAAGTTCATTCGGACAGAAATGGATCGCCTGGTCTTCAATTTTTATCAGCTCAGTTCCACATTCCGGACAATGTTTGATATATTCTATTTCTCTGCTCTCTTCGGTTCTTTTGTCTGTATTTACTCCAACAATCTTTGGAATAATTTCACCTCCTTTTTCTACATAGACAAAATCATTCTCATGAAGATCAAGCTTTTTGATGATATCTTCATTATGTAAGGATGCTCTTTTTACAATAGTTCCGGCCAATAAAACCGGTTTTAAGTTGGCAACAGGAGTAATAGCTCCGGTTCTTCCTACCTGGTAAGAGACACTTTGAAGTTCAGTTTCTACCTTTTCAGCCTTAAATTTATAAGCCATAGCCCAACGTGGAGATTTAGCCGTGTATCCAAGCTGTCTTTGCTGCTGTACAGAATTTACTTTTAGTACAATTCCATCAATTTCGAATGGCAGGTTGTGACGTTCCGTATCCCAGAATGTGATAAACTCTTTTACCTCATCCAATGTTTTACAAAGCTTTGCCTGTTGGGAGGTCTTGAATCCCCAGCCTTGTGCCTTTTGTAGCAATTCCCAGTGTGTTTCAGCAGGAATATCTTCAGAAATGAATTGGTATAATACGGAAGAAAGTGAACGTTTTCTTACCTCTGCACTGTCTTGCATTTTCAAACTTCCACTTGCCGTATTTCTAGGGTTCATGAATGGGTCCAGTCCCTCTTCTTCGCGAAGTTTATTAAGCTTGTCAAAGTTCTTTCTCGTTAAATAAATTTCACCACGCATAAAGAATTGCGAAGGGAAATCACCTTTTAACGTTAAGGGAATATCAGAAATGGTACGGACATTCGGCGTAATTTCGTCTCCCTGGAAACCATCACCACGGGTTACCGCCTGAGTAAGTTTTCCGTTTTCATAAAGAATAGAGATCGAGGCTCCGTCATACTTCAATTCGGCCACAAATTCTACAGGCCCATCTATAGTTTTGATAATTCTTTTCTCCCAGTCTTCAAGATCATCAAAGTCATAAGAATTATCCAAAGAATACATTCTGAATTTATGCTGAATCGTTGGGAATACCTTTGTAATACCACCACCTACACGCATGGTAGGAGAGTTTTCATCATAAAACTCAGGGTGCTTGGCTTCCAGATCCTGAAGTTCCTCCAATAACATATCAAATTCGTAATCTGTAACGGTAGGAGTATCCAGAAGGTAGTAGCTTTCGTTATGCTGGTGCAGCTCTTTGCGGAGCTGTTCTATTTTTTGTTGAATGTTTTCAGACATCGGGTTTATATCTTTTGAGCAAAAATAACTAAAGTAATCTCATTTAAAAAATAAGAGAATTAAATATTACAGGAAAATTAATAATCTGTAACATGCTTTAACCAACTGGCTCTGTAGAAAATAAAACAGATGTTTAAAGTAATTTAACATATCGTTTCAGTTTAATTAAAAAAATGTTAAAACTCCCTTAAACAGATGCCTCTCAAAGTAAAAATACCTTTGCACATCTAATTTGAAGACATGAGAAAAGTAAAGATTGTACTGGGGTTATTGTTTTTAGGACTTGGAACTATAGCGTATGCACAGACTACGCAGGCATCCATCGTAGGAAAAGTGACCGGGCCGGGAAGTGCGGCTCAGGAAAAAGTGAAAGTAACCATCGTTAATGAATCCACAGGTTTCAGGACGGAAACGGAAACGAACTCAAAAGGAGAGTATATCTTTAAAGAAATTCCTTTGGGAGGGCCTTATACGGTGATCGTAAATGATGATAAAAGAGAAGGTTACAATGTCAACTTCGGAGATCAGGTAACGGTGAACATGGATTTGGGTAATGAAAAACATATTGAAGAAGTAAAGATTACCGGAAACCTGAAAAACAAAATCGGAAACCTGGGAGCTGCTACAGCTATTTCTGCGAAGAACATCGGTATCTTGCCAGTAAACGGACGAAACTTTACCAATCTTACAGAGTTATCTCCTTTAAGTGGAAAAGGAGGAAACCTTTCCGGGCAGCTGGGATCTTCTACCAACTTTACCATTGATGGAATGACAGCTAAAAACCCAACTTCTGCAGGATCTACTACCAGCCGAAGTGGTGCCCCTTTCTCTATCTCCATTGAAGCTGTACGTGAATTTAAAATTACCACCAACCAATACGATGTGACCTTGGGGAGAAGTGGTGGTGGAACGGTAAGTGCCGTTACCAAATCCGGTACGAATAAATTTTCCGGAAGTGCCTGGGAATACCTAAGAACTAACTGGCTTTCTAGTCCCTATGACATCAGAGGAAATAAAAGACAGAATGATTTTTCTACTTCTCAGTTCGGATTCTCTTTAGGGGGACCGATTATCAAAAATAAACTTCACTTCTTTGCAGCATGGGATCACCAGCTGGATTCAAGACCTTTGATTATTGCAGATATCAGGTCTAAAGATGATGAAAAGAGATTCAACACCACAACAGAAACGCTTAATAAATTTTTAGACATTGCAAGGGCTAAATATGGAGTGGGAAATACTCCACAGTTCGGAAGCTTTGACAAAGTAAGAAACTCTGATGCTGCGTTTCTACGTTTAGACTGGCAGATTAATGAGAAGCATTTGTTGACTTTAAGAAACAATTTTACTTACGACCTGAATAAAAATGGACTTGGTGATAATACCAGTATCAATTTCTTTGAATCTTATGGGAATGATAAAAACCTTGACAACAGTTTATTATTGACTTTAAGATCAAATTTAAAGCCTAATTTAACTAATGAATTAAAGGCTCAGTATTTATATACTTTCCAGGATAGTTATCAGAATGATGAATTAGGAAGACCTGTACCAAGAGCGATTGTTGAAGGAGTAGCATCAAGTGCAGGATCTACGAATATCCAGATCGGTGGACATCGTTTTGCCCAGGAAAGCTTCAGAAATAATGTGTTTCAGATTGTAGATAACTTATACTACAATACGGATAAAGTAAAATATACTTTCGGTGCTGATTTAATGTATACCACTTCAAAATCTGTTTACGGAAGTGAGGTCAACGGAAGATTCCATTTTAAGGATGATCCGGATAAAAAAATAAGCAGTCTTGATAATTTTGATAATCTTAAACCTTACAGATTTTATAGAGAAGTCCCTTTAATGGATGATCCGTCAGTAAGGTCTAATATCTGGAATATCGGTGTTTACGGACAATTCCAGACTAAAATTGCAAAAGGTTTAGATTTGATGGCTGGTTTGAGATTAGATTATGGAGGGTATCCAAAAGCAGAACTCAATCAAAAATTGCTTGATGAAATGGGGATCAGAACGGATAATAAAATCAAATCTTTCGTCATTCAGCCAAGATTTCAGTTTGAATGGAATATCAATGAGCAGAATAAAGACTTCTTAAAATTCGGAGCAGGGGTATTCTCTTCAGATATCAACAATTATATGATTATCAATAATCTGGTATTTGACGGAAAACATCTGGCTACAGTAGATGTAGATCCTGCAACGGCTGGACTGACACCGGATTTTAACAGTTATAGAAATAATTACGCCTCTGTTCCTACGCTTGCTAAGGATCAGGTTCCAACCATCAACTATACCGGGAAAGATGCTAAAATCCCAATTGTTTACAAAGCGAACATCTCTTATACCCACTTCTTTAATGATAGATTCAGAGCAGGATTGGCAGCCTATATGGCTTTGGGTAGAAATAACTACTATTACTACGACAGAAACATGGTAGCTAATCCATTCTTTACATTGGATAATGAAGGAGGAAGAGGAGTGTATGTTCCTACCTCTGCAATAGACGGCGCAAAAATTGACTGGAAAAAAGGAAGAATCAACAATAATTTCGGTAGAGTATTGGAGCTGGTGAGTGATGGTAAAGTCAATCAGTTTTCATTTGTAGTAGATACCAGTTATCGTTATTGGAAAGATGGGGAAATTACAGCAAGTTATACCTGGTCTGATATTAAAGACAATACATCATACAACGGAAACGTAGCGAATTCTGCAACGCTATCTACAATGGTTCAGGGAGATCCTAGAGATTTGAGAATGACATATTCAGATAACCAGTTCCGTAATAAAGTGGTTATTTATGGTAACTCACCTACTGTTGCAGGATTTACACTAGGAATCAGGTATTCAGGAATTGGAGGAACACGTTTCTCTATGACAGCAGGAGGAAATATTAATGGAGATTTTGTAGATAGCAATGATCTTGCTTATATCTTCCCGAATATTGCCCAATCTATTATTGATGATCCTAATGTAGGAAAAGCATTGAAAGATTATGTGAGTGAATACAATGGTAAAATTGCAGAACGTAACGGCGGTAAGAACGGATTCTATGGAGTTTGGGATCTGCGTATAGCCAAGAAAATAAAATTTGATAAAATTGGTGCATTTGAACTTTCTGTAGACATTTTCAATGTTGCCAACCTGCTTAATAAAGAATGGGGTGTCAATGAATCCTATGGAAATACCTCTATGTACAAAATTAAAAGCTTTGATCCGGTTACCAAAAGATTTGAATATACAAAAAATGTGAGTGGTAACGGATTAGCACCTTTGTCAGGAAATCCATATCAGATTCAGATTGGAGCGAAGTATAGTTTTTAAGAAATTATAAAATAATAGTTGGTTGCCACAAAAGACAGGATTTTTAAGAAAGGTATTCTAAAAATACAAGATTAAGACCTTTCTTTTGTGGTTTTATATTTCTCAATAAGTCCTATAATAATTACCTTTATCAAAAGTTTCAGGACTTTGTTTTAATTATCTAAATTATATTATGAAAAATTTTATCTTAGGGTTAGCAGTTTTAAGTACAGTTTTAATGAAAGCACAAACCCAGATCATTGCCCATAGAGGATATTTCCAGGCTCAGCCTTCTACAACGGAAAATTCTATTACATCGTTAGAAAATGCACAGAAATTAAAAGTTTACGGTTCCGAATTTGATGTGAGAATGACAAAAGACGGAGTATTGGTCATCAATCATGATGAGCATCACGGTAAAATGGAAATCTCTGAAACATCATTCAAAGAATTAGAAGCTTTAAAATTATCAAACGGGGAGAAGTTTCCAACTTTAAAGGATTATTTAAAGCAAGGGAAAAAAGATACTTCCGTAAAACTGATTGTAGAGATCAAACCGGCTAAAACGCCTGAGATTGAAAATGAGATCACACAAAAGACAATCAAGATGATTAAGGATATGAAGCTGGAATCTCAAAGTGAATTTATTTCTTTCAGTCTGAATATCTGTAAAGAGATCAAAAAACTGGCACCATCATTTAAAGTTCAGTATCTGAATGGAGAATTGTCACCGGAGCAGATCAAAAAAGAAGGTCTTGACGGGATGGATTATCACTACAGTGTTTTCCAGAAAAATCCAACATGGATTGCTGAAGCAAAAACGTTAGGACTTATCACCAATTCATGGACAGTAAACGATATTGCTGTATATGATGAATTGAAAAAGCAGGGAATCGGTTTTGTAACAACAAACATTCCTGAGCAGCTGAAAAATAAATAACAGTAAGCAAAATAACAACCCATAATTTTCTAAAGTCTGTCCTTTCAAGGGCAGGCTTTTGTTGTATAAAAGTTCTTATTTGTAAGGATCATAAAATCAATGTATTCAATTGTTTGATCTTATATTATCTCAGGGCAAGACAATAAAGATACACAAATAAGCGGAAATTGAAAATAGTGTTAAAAATTCTTAATTTATTAAGTGGTTGTGAGTTAGGGTTTTGCCTAATATTGTTAAGAAATACTTAATATATTATTCAATGAACATTTAATAAACGTTAAAATGTTGTTAAAATCATACTCATAATGTCGTTTTAATTTTGCGCAAACAAAAAGGAAATGCGTAAAGAGACACAAAAGTTGTTGGTTTTGTCGCTGTTAGGATTATTCAGCGCCAATCTGACCGCTCAGCAAAAAGCTAAAAAAGACACTATTAAAGGACTTGACGAAGTAGTTGTGACCGCTTTGGGAATTAAAAGGCATGATAAGTCTTTAGGGTATTCTACCCAGACAGTTACCTCAGAAGAAATTCTAAGAACCCAAAATAATAACTGGGCACAGGCGTTAGAAGGGAAAGTAGCTGGATTAAAGATTCAGACCGCCGGAGCCGGACCTTTGGGTACAAGCCGTATCACCCTTCGTGGAGATATTTCTATGAATATGGGGAATAATGATGCTTTAATTGTGGTGGACGGCGTTCCTTTGAGTGGAAAAAAAACAGGAACCGGCACAGCGGCTTATGGAGCAGGTTCAGGAGGGGATTTACCTATTGATTACGGAGACAGTTTTAATAGCATTAATCCTGATGATATTGAATCTATCTCTATCCTTAAAGGACCTACAGCATCAGCCTTATACGGTTCAAGAGGCTCAAGAGGAGCCATTATGATTACGACCAAATCCGGAAAAAGTAAAAAAGGAAGGGTTCAGGTTGCCTTCAATTCTTATTCAAGTTATGATTCCGTATTGAAATGGCCGGATTATCAATATGAATACGGGCAGGGAACTCAGCAGAGAGATAAAAACGGGAATTATTATTACTCTTATAATCCATCTCCTGATGGGGTGAATACAGGTTCTACCAGTAGTGCTTTCGGACCGAAGTTTGACGGACAATATTATTTTCAATATGATCCCAACCGAGAAGGTCAAAGTTTAGAAAGACAGCTTTGGAGACCTTATAAAAATAATATTAAAGATTTTTGGCAGGTAGGATCTAATTATTCAAATAGCTTATCTGTAGAACATTCCAATGAAACTACAGCTTTCAGGACATCACTCAGTTATCTGAAAAATGAATGGATGATGCCTAATACAGGCATGGACAGATTCAACGTGGCTTTATCCTTAGACCATAAACTAAGCAGCAGACTGAAAATAGGAACTAAGATTAACTTTAGCCAGACGAAAAGTGATAACCTTCCTGCAACGGGATATAACAACCAGTCGATTTCTTATTTCATGATTTTCCAGAATCCAAACGTAGATCTTGCCTGGTACAGACCTATCTGGAAGAAAGGACAGGATCAGGTAGATCAGATTCACCCTTTCAGCTCTTATATCGACAATCCTTATCTGATTGCCTATGAAAACCTGAACGGAACCAATAAGAAAACAATTACCGGGAATATTAATGTCAGCTATCAATTGGCAAAAAACCTGGATGTAGCCTATAAAACAGGTTTGGAATGGAATAATGAACTCCGTACCCAAAGAAGACCATGGAGCTCTGCCAACTATGCGAAAGGATATTACAGGGAACAGTACATCCGATACATGGATCTGAATAATGATGTTTTATTCACCTATAAAAATAAATTCGGTAACATTGGGATAACAGCTTCAGCTGGAGGAAATATCAGGTATCATGAATATACCATGAATGATTACAGAGGAAACGGACTTAACAAAGCAGGGCTTTACCAGCTTTCTAATGCTCTACAGGTAGAATACAAATTGCCAAAGCCTAATGATAATCAGGTAAACAGTGCATATGCATTGGCTAACTTCAGCTATAAAGACATGATTTTCCTGGATGTTACAGCCAGAAATGATTGGAGCAGTACACTTCCTGCTCATAACAGATCATATTTTTATCCTTCTGTATCATCATCTTTTATATTATCTGATATTTTTAAGCTAAAATCAGATAATTTAAACTTCTGGAAACTAAGATTATCATGGTCTAAAGTAGGGAACGATACTTATACTTATATGCTGGACAAGTATTATGAAAATAGCGGTTTCGTTGGGTCTGTAGAATCTCCGCTGCTATATCCAAATCCAAACCTGAAACCGGAAATGATTACCAATATTGAAGGAGGTATGGACTTTACTCTTCTTAAAAACAGGTTGACTTTCAATTTTACAGCGTATCAGAATAACTCTAAAGATCAGTCTATCATTATTCCAATGTTGTATGAAACAGGATATAATAAAAGAATTATCAATGCTGGTGAATTGAGAAACAGAGGAATTGAAATGACTTTAAATGCTTATCCAATCAAGAACAAAAACTTCTCATGGAATGTAAGTGCAAACTGGTCTATGAACCGAAACAAGATCCTTTCCCTTCCGGAAGAATATAACGGAAAACCTTATACCATGGGAAGTATAGGAGGTGTAGTGTTCTATGATGCTATAGTGGGCGGTTCTCTGGGAGATATGTATGGTGCAGGGTTATTGTATTCACCGGACGGTCAGGTTATCTATGATGCAAAAGATGGTTTAACCGCGAAGTCTACCGAAATGAAAAAAATAGGAAATGCTTATCCGAAGTGGAGGGCAGGTCTTCAGAATGAATTCAAATACAAAAATATTACAGTGAGTTTCTCTTTTGACGGTCAGTACAAAGGAATTGCTTACTCTCACTCCCATCACAAGATGTCTGAACAGGGGAAACTTACCCATACCCTTGTGGGAAGAGATAACCCGGGTGGTTTAATCGTTGGCCAGGGAGTGGTTCAGAATCCTGATGGAAGCTTTTCACCTAATACAAAAGGGATTCCTGTTGCTACTTATTATGGAGATTACTACAGAAGAGCAAACGTGGAAACCAATTCATTTGATACTTCATTCCTTAAGTTGAGAGATGCAAGAATCTCTTATTCTTTCCCGAAATCAATTGTTGAGCCTTTAAAGCTTACAGATATTACCCTTGCTGTATTCGGAAGAAATCTTTGGATGTGGACAAAGTTCCCTTTATTCGATCCGGAAGCGGCTACTTTGGATGATTCTACCATTACCCCGGGAGTTGAGATGGGGCAGTTACCTCAGGCAAGAACTATTGGTTTCCAGTTAAATGTTAAATTTTAAAATCAAAAAAAATGAAAAAGTTAATCTATATATCTTCATTTCTTGCTCTTATGGGCAGTACTGTTTCGTGTGACAGAAGTCTTGATGAGATCAATAAAGATACAAGTAGAATTAATGTACCGGTTGCCAGTGCCTTGCTGGTTCCTATTCAGTACAATATGTCTGCAGTAGGGTACAATAGAGCTAATGATCTAACCTTTGATCTTATGCAGGTTTCTTTAGATTTTCCCAATGAAGGAAATTCATTGAGCCGTTACTATTTAACAGAAAAAACTGGAAACGGTTTCTGGGACAATTCTTACCGATGGCTTAAACAGGTGGATGATCTTAAGAAGGCAGCCATTTCTGAAGGTGATAAAAACTACCAGGCTATTTCGATGGTACTGAATGCCTGGATTTACTCTAATCTTACGGATACCTATGGAGATATTCCCTTTTCTGAAGCTTCACAGCTGGATGACAAAATCATGTATCCGAAATTTGACAGACAAAAGGATATTTATATCAAGTTATTGGATGATTTAAAAACAGCAAACTCTCTTTTTGTTGCTAATAAAGCACTTACCGGGGGAGATTTGTTCTTTAAAGCAGATACAGATGCTGCCAACGGAATTCTAGGCTGGAAAAAATTCTGTAATTCTCTTTCTTTGAGATTGTTGATCAGAATCTTGAGTAAGGATGGAGAAGTGAACGTGAAGGCAAGAATTCAGGAGATTATTAGCAATCCAACAACATATCCTATTTTTCAAAGTAATGCAGATGGGGTAAAAGTAGATATAACAGGGATTTTTCCTTTAATGACGCCTATTGCAAGACCTCAGGATTTTACTACAGGTAGAGCTGCTTCAGAATTTTTTGTAGAAACGCTGAAAGCTAATAATGATCCTCGTATGGCTATGTTCTTTTCGCAGGCAAAAGATCCAAACAATAATAATATAGGATATTTAGGAGCACCATCAGGATATAAATTTGGAACTGTATTTAATTACCAGCCATCCAATCTTAATCAAAACCTGGCAAAAGCACCATTGAAAATTTTAGTGTATCCTTATGCAGAACTTCAGTTTACATTATCTGAATTAGCATTCAAAGGAGTGATACAAGGAAGTGCAAAAACCTATTATGAAAACGGAGTAAAAGCGGCTATTGAACAATGGGGAGCTGTAGTTCCGGCCAACTACTTTGATAATCCGGTGGTAGCATTTGGAACTGGAGATATGAAGAAAATTATGCTTCAGAAATATGTCGCTTTATTCTTTGTAGATCAGCAGCAATGGTTTGAAAAAAGGAGAACAGGTTTCCCAGAGCTTCCTAATAACGGAGGTCTTCTTAATGGTGGAAATCTTCCTCAGCGATTAATGTACCCAACGAATACCAGAGTACTGAATAAAGATAACTACCAGGCTGCAGTTCAGCAGATGGGAGGCGATGATATCAATGTAAAAGTTTGGTGGAGTAAATAAGTATAACCAATAAAAAAATAAAAAATGAGTATCAATATAAAACTTTTAATGCCATGCATGCTGGTATCAGCAATGGCTTTTTCCCAGTCTTCTGTTTCAGGATATGTATATGAAGACAGTAACAAGAACCAAAAGAAAGAAAACCGCGAAAAAGGAATTGAAGGAGTAGCAGTTTCCAATGGTATTCAGGTGGTATTAACCGATAAAAATGGACGTTACAGTCTGCCAGTTCAGGAAGATCAGACAATTTTTGTTATCAAACCATCAGGATATCAAACTGCTTTAAACAGCAATAATCTGCCACAGTTCTATTACCATCACAAACCCAAAGGTTCTCCGGCAGATTTTAAATATAAAGGTGTTGCTCCAACAGGTGAACTTCCTAAAGAATTGAATTTCCCACTTTACAAACAGAATGAAAACAAAAACTTTGATATTCTGGTTTTTGGAGATCCACAGCCTTATACAGAAAAAGAATTGGATTATTTTAAAAGAGGAATCGTAAACGAGGTGAAAAATACCAAAAAGAATGCGGTATTAGGAATCAGTTTAGGAGATTTGGTAGGAGATAACCTTAGCCTGCAGAAACCTTATGCTGATGTAATGAAGGAAGTAGGATTGCCTTGGTATAATGTAATGGGGAACCATGACATGAACTATGATGCTAAAGAAGATCAATTTTCAGATGAAACTTTTGAATCCAATTTTGGCCCTGCCAATTACTCATTCAACTACGGAAATGTACACTTCATTATTTTAGATGATATTCTGTATCCTGATCCAAGAGACGGAAAAGGATATTGGGGTGGCTTCCGTGAAGATCAGCTTCAGTTCATCGAAAACGATTTAAAATTGGTAGATAAAAACAAATTGATCGTAGTGTCTTTCCATATTCCGCTGGAGCATAATAACGAAGATAGTTTCAGAAATGCAGACCGTCAGAAATTATTCGATTTCCTGAATCCTTTTCAGAATGTATTGCTTTTGTCAGCTCATACTCATATTCAGCAACAAATTTTCTACGGAAAAAAAGCAGGTTGGAACGGGACCAAAGAACTGCATGAGTATAACGTAGGAACCACTTGCGGAGATTGGTATTCCGGAACGGCTGATGAAGCTGGGCTTCCTACTTCAACCATGAGAGACGGAACTGCAAAAGGCTATTCATTTATCAGTTTCAGTGATAATCAATACAAAGTAAAATATAAGACCGCCGGAAAACCGGATGATTATCAGATCAAATTGTATGTTCCGAAAGTAATTCCGTTCCCGTCAAAAACTTCTGCAAAAGTGTTGGCTAACTTTTTCATGGGAAGCAAAAAAGACAAAGTGGAATACAGAATAGACAATGGCAAATGGGAAGAAATGGAATATGATGAAACTATAGATCCAAATTTTGCTCTTTCCGTTTTTAAATGGGATACTACAGAGAAAATTCTACAGGGAAGAAGACCTTCCAATCCTGAAATGTCAAAACATATCTGGGAAGCAGATTTTCCTAAAAAATTAGCCTTAGGAAAACATAAAGTTGAGGTGAGAGCCGTAGACATGTATGGAAATCAATTCTCAGCTTCAGAAGAATTTGAAGTACAGAATGCCATCCAGATTCCTTAAGCCTTTTCATTTTTTTACTATAATTTTTTTAGATTTATAAACCGGTTCTCTATGAGCCGGTTTTATTTTGGGTTTATGTTGAAGAGTTTAAACCACAAAAGTCCCAAAAGATTATTTTGCTGTTTTAGAATAGTAAAGATTTGTACAATTTTGGATAAAAGTTCACATAAGATAAAATCTATGATTTTATAAAACTTAAGTGTCATAATAACTTCTATTTTGCTTATGTGTTTTAGACTTTTTTGCCTTTAGTAAAACCTAAGTTTTCAATATTCCTCTGAAAACCATTAAAAAACTATTAAATCTCCTTTCTTTCCATTCCATAAAAATGTTCTTTCGTAACTTTGTCTTACGAAAAGTATTACACTATGAATATAAATGGAAAAAATGCCATCGTAACAGGTGGTGGAAGAGGACTAGGAAAAGCTGTAGCACTGGCTTTGGCGAATGAAGGAGTGAACGTTGCCATTACAGGAAGAAATGAAGAAAATCTTAAAAATACAGTTGACGAAATCCAAAAACTAGGAGTAAACTCTGCATATGCAATATTCTCTATTGATGATGAAGCAGCGGTAAAAGCAGGAATTGAAACTTTAGCTGAAAAACTAGGCGGAGTAGATATCCTTGTGAACAATGCGGGAATCGGAGATTTCGGAACTATTGAAGAGATGCCGTCTGAAACTTGGGAGCAGGTGATTAAAACTAATTTATTTGGAGTGTACTATGCTGCTAAAGCAGTTCATCCATTTATGAAAGCTAAAGGAGAAGGAGATATCGTGAATGTTGCTTCTACTGCAGGATTAAAAGGAGGTCCAAATATGTCTGCCTATGCCGCTTCAAAAGCAGCTGTTGTTTCTTTATCTCAATCAATGATGGCAGAATGGAGAAAACAAAACATCCGTGTAATCACATTGACGCCAAGTACGATTGCTTCTGACATGAGTATCCAGGGCGGACTTACAGACGGAAATCCTGACAAAGTATTACAGCCTGAAGATTTCGCAGAATGGGTAAGAGATATCCTGAAAATGAACAGAAGAGCGCTAATTGCTAATGGTTCTATTTTCTCTACCAATCCATAAGAAGTAAAGTTTAAAATTCAAGGGGTTAAAGTTGTCATAAAACAATTCTATCCAATTTTAAATTATACACAAAGAAATTCAATAGAAGCGGACTTAAGTCCGCTTTCTTTATAATGTCAAATTCCAATGGCTTTAGCCAAAACCTAAATAAAAACATGCCCCTTTTTATCTTCGTCATCAGCACAATCTGCAAGAGATAAAAAATCAAGAGAAGAAAGCCTTATTCCAATAAACGTAACCCAAAATCTTTCAGCTTTACCCAAAACTTACCCTTTCCATTTTTTTAACCGTAATAACATTAGTATTTTTGCAGCAAATTATTCACATGCAAAATTATTTAGAATTCAATTTCAAGATTTCTCCATTGCAACCTTGGAACGAGATATTAATGGCAGAGCTTATTGAAATAGGTTTTGACAGCTTTACAGAAGAAATTCACGGAATTTTAGGATATATCCAGACCGATTTATTTAATGAAGATCAGCTTAAAGCACTTCCGATCTTTGAAAATGAAAATGTAAAAATCGAGTACTCTTTTGAAGAAATGCCGAACATCAACTGGAATGAAGAGTGGGAAAAGAACTTTTCACCCATCAATATTGATGATAAAGTACTCATCAGAGCAGAATTCCATGAGTCTGTACCGGGAATGCACGAGATCATTATTCAGCCTAAAATGTCATTCGGAACAGGGCATCATCCTACTACCCACCTGATGATCCAGCAAATGATGGATATTGATTTCAATGGAAAGAAAGTGTTGGATATGGGATGTGGAACTTCTGTATTGGCTATTTACGCTAAACAACAAGGAGCCGGAGATACAAAAGCCATCGATATTGATGAATGGTCTGTAGAAAATTCAAAAGAAAATGCAACAAGAAATAACGTTGAATTGGAAATTGAGCAGGGAACAGCAGATAATCTAGGAAACGAAAATTTCGACATCATTTTAGCCAACATCAACAGAAATATTCTGATCTCACATATTCCAACATATGTGTCTGTGTTGAATGAAGGTGGAAAATTATTGCTTTCAGGACTTTGTTTCTTTGATGTAGATGATATTCTTGAAGTGTGCAAAGAAAGTAGTCTTACCTTAAAAAAACAGCTACAGAGAGAAGAATGGGTAAGCTTACTGCTTGAAAAATAAAAAAACGAAATAACAAACATGAAAACTTTATGGACCGCTTTATTTTTACTGATGATACAACTTTTTGTAGCTCAGGAAAATGGAGTATATGCAGATGGTGTTTTTAATTTTACTGAAAACAAGAATCACAAGATCTTTACAGATTGGACAAGAGTCAGAAAAGAACCAGATGTTAATGCTCAGATGTTGGATTCATTGCAGAGCAATCAGCAGGTTATGATCCTTAAAAAAGAAGAAGCGGTACCGGTTTTACAACTCGGAGAAAGAAGAGCTAATTGGTATAAGATTTCTTACCAAAAAGGAGATGTTACTTCTGAAGGGTATGTTTGGGGAGGTAATTTATGCATAGGGTACCGTAATAAAAACGGCTATGACTTCCTTTTTGGTCTTTCCAAGACTGTAGATAGGAAAATTAAGGACTTGAATGAACCCAATAAGCAGAATATTGCAGGAATAAAAGTAATGGAAGGCAATACGCTGATTGATGAGGTGTATTTTGATACGGGAAAAGGGGAAGAGTTGAGTACAGCTTCTTTTAGTATTGAAAGCAATCATAAGTTGCATGAGGTAGAATTTACATTAAAGGCAATGGTGTCAGGAGAAGCATGTGGCATAGGAACTTATGACCAATACGTTCTTTATAAAGATAAGAAACTTATTGCCCTTCCACAGTTGATGAATATAGGAGATGCCGGAGCTTACTATCATAGTGAAGAATATGTTTTTCCTAATGATAAAGGAGGAATACCTAATGCATTTATCCTGAAAATAGAAGATATGGAAACTGATGATAAGGATCGGGAGAAGAAAAAACGTTCTTCTAAAACTTATCTTTGGAACGGAAGTTCTTATAAGCTTAAATAGATTCTTTTATTTAAAATAAATGAAACCGTTGTCGTTGTACAACGGTTTTTTTGTTCAGAATATTCCTTTCTCAATTGAAAAAAATAAAATACATTTAATGATAAAAAAAACTGAACAATGAATATACTGGATGATGTACTTCCCATTCTTTTCTCTGTAATTGTAGGAGGTATTATCGGGATTGAAAGAGAATATCAATTGAAGTCGGCAGGGCTTCGTACCATGATATTGGTAACCTTGGGGTCCTGTATCTTTACAATGCTTTCTATGAACCTTGGTGAGACGGGGAGTCCGGATCGTATTGCTGCCAATATTATCACCGGAATAGGTTTTGTGGGAGCAGGAGTGATTTTTAAGGAAGATAACCGAGTTTCGGGGCTTACAACGGCTGTTACCATATGGATATGTGCGGCTCTGGGAATGACAATAGGAGCAGGATATTATCAGGAAGCAACAATTGGTTCGCTGGTTGTATTTTTATTGCTAATCATGTTCAAATATATTCAGAATGTAATTGATAGGATCAGTACCCGGTATACTTATCAGATTACACTTTCCTATGAAGATGGCATAATGGAGAAATATGAAAATCTCTTTAAAGAATATGGCTTAAAATCAATCAGAGGAAAGCAGGTGAGGAGTGGAGAAAAATATACAGCGATCTGGCGGGTACAGGGAGCTTCAAGGAACCATGACGTTTGCACGAAAATGCTACTGAATGATCCAATGATAGATGAATTTAAATTTTAAAAATAATTGAGCCTTTACCTAATGTAAGGGCTTTGTTTTGCTTGTAGATATTACAAAATAAAATAGGGCTGGAATACCCAGCCCTACCCAAACATGATTAAGTGTATAGTTTAGCCATAAATGGCTATAAGGAATATTTGCACAAAAAGATTTTTATTGATACTTAACCAATGTTTCCTTAAATAATAATTAAAACTAACTTTTATACCAGCTTCCCGGTAAAAGCTTACCCTGTAAAAATACTACGAATTGAAGTTCATCAGTGGAAAAGTTAAGTTGACTCCGCAAAATAGATCAGTGAAACGGAATTTTTTTGCTGTGAAGCGTATGAGATGATCCGTTCTTATCAACCAACAATTAAAGTCGGTTATTTTTACAGTTTTGTAAATATATATTGAATCGAGTATGCTATGGTTATTTTAAAAGATGCTATAAAAAGCAAAGTAACAATTCTTGAATTTCTCTATGAAGTAGGTTTTAATTCAAAGCTTTTCTTTAATACTGCCTTTAAAAAAATACGGAAAATACATTTTTTTTAATTTTTAATGTGTTGTTTATTAGTGTCTTGTAATTACTCGTACTTGGTTTTGAAAGTATTTGTACTCATTTTTTTATCTAAAAAAGATTAATAAAAAGCAAAGATAGGCAAAACGGTTAACCCCGTTATTATACAATGCTTTATAAAAGTGTAGTCTTTTTTGAGAACTCTCTGTCCGATAGGTTTTGGGCTGGAAAATACAAAGTTAGGTTCCTAAATCGTTACCAATTCAGTCGGTAACTACCCAAATCTAACTGATTATATTTCAGTCTTTTGCACCCCTTTTTACGTTTCCTTGTAACTCAATGTAATTTAATTTTAAACATTAAACATTGTGGTTATGGAACAGACAAAAAGGTCAACGTTTAAATTGCTTTTCTACCTGAAAAAGAACGAACCAAAAAAGAATGGTAATGCTCCGATTATGGCACGTATTACCATTGACGGAGTGCCTAAAACTTTCGGAACAAAGTTAGAAATTAACGCTGATAATTGGGATTTAAAATTCGGTAGAGTTTTAGGCAAAAGTGCAGAAGCATTAAAAGTAAACAAGAAATTAGACAACATTCGAGGTCGTATTGATACGATTTATGAAGATATGCTCAAACACGAGGGCTTTGCCACTTCGCAGAAAGTGAAGCTCTCCTTTTTGGGTGTTGGTGTAATGGACGATGCTATCCTAAAAGTTTTCAACGACCAAAACGAACAATTTAAAAAATTGGTCGAAAAGGAAGAACGTTCAGAGGGTACTTACAATAAGTACATCACAGTTTACAATCATCTTTCCAACTTCATAGAGTTACGGTATCATCGTGACGATATGGCTTTTCGTGAATTGAATAACGATTTTATCCGTGAGTTTGATTTTTACCTCCGCTATGATTTACAGTTAAGCCATAATACTATTTGGGTGTACACAATGCCTGTTTTGGCTTTGGCGGAGTTAGCGATTAAAAAAGGGCTGATACGTGATTATCCTTTTGAGGATTACGAAATCAGTATGGAGGAAACCGACCGAGGTTACATATTGAAAGAGGACGTTGAGAAACTAATGCTTAGTAAGCCTCCGCACAAACGGTATGAAGTTGTAAAAGACCTGTTTATTTTCAGTTGTTTTACAGGGCTTGCGTATGCAGATATTAAGAAATTAAAAAGGAGCAATATACAATCATTCTTTGACGGGCATCAATGGATTATCAGCCGTAGAAAGAAATCAGACGTTGCTTCCAATGTTCGTCTAATGGATATTCCAAAACGTATCATTGAAAAGTATATCGGCACTACCCGTAATGAGTTTATATTCCCTATCCCAACCAATGCGACTTGTAATAAGCACGTCGCTAAGTTGATTGAAAATGCAGAAATTATTACGGAGCAAAAAGTAACTTTCCACACGGCAAGGCATACTTTCGGAACAATGTTTTTGACCGAGGGCGTACCTCTCGAAAGTCTTAGCAAAATGATGGGGCATAAAAATATATCTACTACACAAATTTATGCGAAGATTACCAGCCAAAAAATCAGTAAGGATATGGATTTGGTAACTCCGAAATTTAAAGCAATGGAAGAAGCATTTTTAATGGCTATCTAATTAAATTCATAAACATTTTTTTGAACAGAGCTTAACGGCTCTGTTTTTTTTTGCCTCAATTTTTTATACCCAAAGCACATTTACCACCCTTTCTAATCCCCTCGCAGTAAAAGAGCTTTCGGCTATATCTGAAACAGAAATTTGAAAAACGTCCCTCCGCTCATTCCACTTTTCGACATTTTTAAAATCCCTATCAGCGTGGCTTTGGAAGCCACCTAACTAAAAAAAACATTTATCAATTAAGGGAAATAGAAGTGTTATTTCAATTCAAGACAGACCATCTTCTAATGCAATTTTCTCGGCTTCCACATTTTTTTTATTCAAAGAAGCCTGTATGCACTATTGTCCCATTTCAAGAGCAAAGGTATTTCCGTGTTCTTAACGCCGCCAAAAGGTCAAGCAAGTTTGGAAAAAAATCTCCACCCGTTGGGTAGTATTTGTTTTCCAAAACCTTGTGTCGCCTAAACACGAACCTTTAATGCTCGTGAAACGAAACATAGCATACTCCGGCTCTTTGGACGAATAAAAAAAATGTCAGTTATGAAAATTATAAGCATTGAAAATGGTAATGAAACGAAACAGCACCTCCTCTCATTACCGAATAAATCAAAAAAAATTAAATCAAATATCAATCACTAAAAATCAGAAAAAATGAACATCACAGGCAGACTGACAAGAAATGCGGAAGTAAGCACATTGTCGAACGAAAAACAGGTAGTAAACTTTTCCGTAGCGGTAAATGACGGCTACAAAAACAGACAGGGCGAATGGGTAGAGCAAACGGCTTACTTCGATTGTGCCTATTGGATTAGTGCAAACGTGGCAAGGCTACTGACAAAAGGCACTTTGGTAGAACTCACAGGACGTGTAAGCACAAGAGCGTGGACAGGCAAAGACGGAGAAGCGAGAGCAGGTTTGAATTTCCATACCTCACAAATCAAATTGCACGGCGGAGGAAACAGAGCCGAAACCGTACTGGCTACTGCACAATATGAAAACAACGGATTTACAGCAGAGGGAACAGAGGACGACCTACCATTCTAAAAATAAGTATTCAATCAATTTTTTAAACATCAAAATTTTATCAAAATGGCACACAATCTAAATTTCAACGAGAGAACAGGAAAGTACAGTTTCTTTACAGTACAGCAAAAAGCGTGGCACGGTTTGGGGCAACTCGTAGAGCAATATCCGACAAGCGAGGAAGCAATCAAACACGCAGGGTTAGATTACGAAGTTGTAAAATCCCCACTATTTACCAAAGGTTCGGGATTTATTGAAACTGCACAGGGTATTGAGTTAGGCAGTACCGAATTGGAAGTACCTAACTATTTCGCCAACATTCGCACCGATAATAATGCAGTATTGGGCGTAGTCGGGAAAGATTACCATATCGTACAAAACCGTGAAGCGTTCAATTTCTTTGATGCTATCGTAGGCGGTGGGGACGGTATTTTATACGAAACCGCAGGAGCATTGGGCAAGGGAGAGCGCATTTTTATCACAGCCAAATTGCCTGACTATATCCGTGTAGGTAATGGCGATGATGTTACAGAAAAATACATCTTCCTAACCACAAGCCACGACGGAAGCGGAAGTATTACCGCAGCGTTTACGCCTATCCGTATCGTATGCCAAAATACCTTAAACGCAAGTTTGCGGAATATGACAAATGTAGTGCGTATCAAACATACTTCGGGAGCAAAACAACGTATCGAGAACGCCCACAAGATTATGGGATTAGCCAACACGTTGAGCGACCAATTACAGGGCATTTTCAACGATTGGGCAAAGGTCAGAGTATCAGACCGAGAAGTTAAAAAGTTGATACAGTTGGCACTTTGCCCAAATAAAGAAACCCTTGATTTACTCAAAAAAGGTGCGGAAGATGAAGTTTCCACCGTGTTCAAAAACACCGTAGATGACGCATTTGGCTACGCAATGATGAGCGACACACAGCAAATGGACACTACAAAGGGAACACTGTTCGGAGCGTACAATGCGGTTACAGGCTACTTTCAGAATGTTCGTAATTACAAGGACAACGAAGCCAAATTACAGAGTATCGTAATGGGTGGAACGGCTCAACTGAAATCGCAAAAGGCATTTGAATACTGTACCGCCTTTGCTTTGGACGGTGCGGAAATCCTAAACCTTAATTAAATAACAACAGGCTACCGCCTTAATCGGTGGTAGCCTTTTAAAAACAAGCGATATGAAAGCGACAACAATAGAAGAAGCGAAAAAGTTGGCAAAGGCACAGAGCCTTGAACAGAAACACAAAGACGAAAGCATATTTATTATTTACTGCAATCGTACAGAGTATTTCTATATAGACACAGATGGTTTAGTACGCCTTTGGGAAAAGTCATTTGGCTACTATGTAAACGGAGTTTATACCAAAGAATAAACGCATAACATTTAAAAGCAGTTACAATGGAAACGAAAGCAATAGCAACAAAATTTATCAGCCACGAGATACCCGAATTGGAAACGCTGAAAACCGCAAAGGTTTACCAATTAAGGGAAAAACTGAACAAGGGCGAGAAGTTGAGCCGAGCCGATAAAAATTGGATTGCAAGAGAAGTAAACTACAATGGTTTTTTCCGCACAGCTATTCCGCTAATGGGTTATCGGTTTGGTTTTGAGGATATTCTAAAAACCTATATAGTGAAGCAGTACGGAAGTTGGCACGAATACAATGCACCCGACAAAACGAGCCTACGCAGTTTCATTTATGGCAGGATAGACGAGATAGCAGAAATAAGGAATTAACGAACACATTAAAATTTCAGAACAATGAACACAAATTTTTTCAATCAGATAGCACAGTTGGATTTTACAGGCAATTTACAACTGACAATAACCAAAGGCACGGAAAACAACCTAATTGTAACTGTATTGCTCAACAATGAGCAATGCAGAGATGGTGCAAAAAATCTCATTCCCCCTTTGACATTCAACGCCACACCGCAGGAGTTTGACGAGGGATTTTTCGAGCAGATTAAAAAACCTGTTCAGACTATTTCGGGCGTAATGGTAGATATGGAAGCCTTTATGAAGCAAATGGAAATAGTCAAACTACAATCCGAAGCGGAAAAGCAGAAAGCCGAGAAACTCAAAAAGGAAAAAGAAGCCAAAGACAAGAAGTACAAAGACGGTATGGCAAAGGCGGACGAGTTGGAAAAAGAGGGCAAATTCCGTGAAGCGTGGATAAAAGTACCCGACATTACCGAGTTTCCCGAAAAAGCGGACGAGATACGCAAACGCAAATCTTCACTATCTGCAAAGTTCGCTACACCCGACCTATTCGTAACAATGGGAGCAACAGAAGAAGCACCGACACAAGCGGAAGAAGTTACAGCAGATTACCCCATTGAAGAAACAGACGAAGCAGAACAGTATTAACCCAAAAATCAAAAGTTATGTTATTAGCAACAGTATTACCGAGAGTTTTTATACTCAAAGATAAAGGACAGGACATCAGACTAACCGACCCCGAAGCACGGTGGAGCGTGGAAGCTGTAATGAATTATTACGCCAATATGTACCCGATACTGACTACCGCAAAGGTATCAGCACCGAAGATAAAAGACGATGCAGTTGAATATCGTTTTGAGAGCGTAATGGGTACGAAAGGATAATTTAAAACCGTAAAAACAATGAACTATGCAACGCAACAAAATAGCGGGAACAATCAGCATTCCCGAACAGCAACGGCAACGACAGTTGCACCAACAGTTAGGCGAGTTCGCCCAATGGATGCAAAGACCAAAAGACGCAGACCAAGTCCGGAAAGACAAACGGAAATCCGTACCGATAGCAATGCTACCAATGGTTTTTTAAAGTGTACGTTTCTGCCTAAACTGAAAACGGCACAATCCGTACAGGCTTGTCAGAAAACGGAAAGGGATTTTTATAATTCCCTTTCCAGACTTGCCGAGCATTACAGCATTGAGCCTATGCAGACCCGACAGGATTACGCCTTTCCCTACAATATTGTATTGGCTATGTGGGATATGAACACCCAACAGAAGCGGACAAATATAAATTGGGACGGTTTTAAATTGGTACAGGACAGCAGGAAAACCTATTTTGTAACTGACGAACGGTTTAAAACCAATACAACGCTTTTCTATATTCCCGTTGTACCGCTTTTCAGAATGTTGCAGGACAAACAGCGAAAGCAATCGGCAAAGCTACTTTTATCAGTATGCAGTTACTTATACCATTTTGCCCGAATACCATATTACAGGGACGAAAACACCTATCTGTATGAGTTGTATGAGATGTATAAGGATTGGGCAGAATACGGAGAAGCAGAAGAAAGCGAGTGCAACAAAAAAGAGATTGAACAATCCGAAATGATTGGCGACAAAATAGAATTGGAAATATCTGACCGTACTAATTTAGAAGCATTTGAACAGCGTTTGAGCCAATTTAAAAGCCTTGATACATTCGACAAAGAATGTTGGCATATTGCGTGTAATGCCTTTGCCCTATACACGGAATACCCGAACGCAAGTATTTTCAGAAATGCACCAATGCCCGAACAAGACCCATACGATGACGACAGTATCGAATACGTTGGAATGGAAAGGTACATTTCATTCGTGGCAGATACCAAAGGTTGGTTATTTGATAGCCTTGTTGAAAGCATCAATTCAGACTTTAACGAGTTGGGAGCATTGGAAGAACCAAGTATTACCAAAGTCTTTGACGGCAAGAAAATAACAGCAGGAAACCTTGATTTTGAAAACCGTTTGTTTGACCTATTGGACGACCTCAAAATACTATTGCGAAACTATAAAACAACAGAAGAATGAACAATTTAACTGACATAACCGCAAATTTCGGAACGCTTTATTTTCCAAAATCGGCATTGGTTTTTTACCAAAACAAAGGCACGGACAAAGAAACCTATGTAGAGCATTTCGATATGGATAAGGACGGCAACCCAATCAACGCCCACCCCTTGACCGTAAGAGAAGCCAATATTTTGTCGAAGTGTTTACAGACCGATGAAGATAAGAACACGGCATTTTTAAAACCAAAGGGAATTTTGCCTACAAATATCCTGCATATCAATCCGAGCGACAACGGCACAGTGCTATGGCACACCAAAGCAAAGAAACAGCAACTTTATTTCGTGGACGATTTGGGCATACCCAACGGAACGGCACAAGTTCCTGCAATGCTTTGGTTAGCGAGTAAAAGCAGTCTTTCCGTATTTGCTTTGGCAAACAACAGGCGACCAACCGAAAAAACGCCTTTGCATTACGCCCCATTTTTCAACATCTACGAAAAGGGCAACGTATGTATGGGGACAGTCAGTATTGACATTAAAAATTCGGCTTCGGTTGAGGAATTTATACAGGCGTGGGAACACTATTTTTTCAATTCCTATTTCAGTCATTCATTATGCAGTAATTTGACAAAACGAAACATTGTAAGCCTTTGGAAAGACCTCGTTAATACAGATAAACCCTTTCCCACAGAAGCATTAAAAAAGAATAATAAAACCCTTAAAAATCTATTCCGATGAACAGCGAAAAAACAAAAGTACATTTCACAGATAACTATCTGTTAAACCCAACTAACCCGATTACGGTAAACCTTATCGGAGCAGGTGGCACAGGCTCAAAAGTTCTGACAGCCTTGTTAGAGACAAATGAAAGTTTGACGGCTTTGGAACACGCAGGACTTTCCGTAAGGTTGTGGGACGATGATATTATCACGACCGCCAATTTAGGCAGACAGCGGTTTTTTGAAAGCGAAACAGGATTGTACAAATCCGTTGCTTTAATCAATCGTGTAAACCGTTGTATCGGTACAAATTGGAAAGCCGAAAGCCGAAAATTTGAAAGGGATAATTTCGGAATGATACCCGAAGAAGCACAGGCAACCATTACCATTACTTGCGTGGATAACGTACAGGCACGTTTTGGAGTTGCTGAAATTTTGAACGTATTGGGCAACCGTAAAAATTACCGAGATACCCCAAAATATTGGTTGGACTTTGGGAACAACAGGAACACAGGTCAAGTCTTACTATCTACTATCGGAGAGATTAAACAACCCGATACGCAAAAATACGAAGCGGTGGCAAGTCTGCCATTTGTTACCGAAGAATTTGGAGAATTGCTGAAGCAATCCGAAGAACAGGACGACACGCCAAGTTGTTCACTTGCCGAAGCATTGCAAAAGCAGGATTTATTTATCAATAGTTCATTGGCTCAAATGGGTTGTTCCTTACTTTGGGATTTATTTCGCTACGGAATGACGGAATACAGGGGATTTTTCCACAATCTGAAAGACTACCGTACCCAACCGATAAAAGTCGGTTAAAGTCCGAAAAATCGGGCAAAAATGCAATTCCTCGCTTCGGTCGGAAACGCATTTTTGCGTTTAAATTGGTACAACCACTTTGCCAAAATGTATCTCTACACAACCCCATTGCCCTACATTTCATCAAACAGGTTGTGCTTGTTTGGACTTCTTTTCTTTCCGTTGCGACCAAAGAAAAGAAGCAAAAGAACGTCGCTTTATTAAGGACAGATATTTTATACTTTCTCGATAACTCTTTTAAAATCGTCTGCATCGCTACCAATAGGCAGATAGCTTTTTATTCCTATTTCCGTAAGAGCCTGTACCGTTTCATCTGTATCATCAATATCTCCGTAGCCAATTAATCTGATGCTTGGATATTTAGCCTTTAGTTCCCGAACTTGTGCCAGCACATTCTTATCCTCAAAGTTGAGGTCAATAATAATTGCTTTGGGGAGTTCGGTCAAAGCAGATAATTGAGTTAAACCGTCCTGAATGTTCTCCGAACGGAACAGTATCTCAATTCCTGAAGCAGTAAGGTCATTGCAGATAATGTCAATTAGAGGGCTTTTATCATTGATAAATGCAATACTGTTTTTGTGGGGTTTGTTTCCTGTGTCCATAACTGATAATTTTTCTTTTGTTAGTGGAACCTACCCAAAAAAAGAGCGTAGGCAATCACACTTACCGATACTAAGGCACTGGTACGCCCTGAACCCCGAATAAGCGGACGCCCACGCCTATTGCGTGAGCGTTCTTACTTATTGCCTCGGGGTTACGAAAAATTACCAGTTTTTAGTACCGAGTTTTAAAGCAAAAACACTTTAAATAATGTCTATATTTTCAAATACAAATATACTAAAGTAGTTCCGATTGAAACATAATCGGAATGAAATTAATTACAATCAATGCGTTTTATTGGTTATATAATTTTGCTCCAATATAGTCAGAATATCACTTTCCTTGTAGATTATTTTACCGCCAACCTGAATAAACGGCAGGATATTGTCATCACGGTATTGCTGGAGAGTGCGTTTGCTGATATGTAACAGCCTGCATACATCTTCGCCCGATAAATAGATTTCGCCATTCATTACAGGACGGTAGTTTTTCAGTATATCCTCAATACGGTTTCGTAACCGTGTTATCATTTCCTGATAGGCTACGATTTCTTCGGTGTCATTCGTCAGTAAATCCATTGTCATTTGTATTGTACGGTTCGCCAGCTTCGAGCAAAGCCTGTACGTCCGAGAGTTTATAATAATTCTTGCGGTTCAGTTTGGAATAAGGCAGTAAACCCTTGTCTTTATAGGTCTGCAAAGTCCGTTTGGTAATGTTCATCATCAAACAAACCTCCTGATTGTCGAGCCACTTTTCCCCTTTGAAAATCGGGTCATATTTACGGGTAGCGTTTTCGGTCAGTTCCAAAAGCTCTTTTATATCATTCGTCATTCCGTCCAATGCGGATTTTGCTATTGCGATAACTTCCATAGTTTGCATATTTTTTCTGTGGAAGTCGAAGATATTAAGGCTTGTTGCAGGGTTGCGGAAGATTGCACCCTTTGGCTTTGAAAGGCAGTGTTTGGCGTAATAAAAAACAAATAGGATAACCTTTTGGGCTATCCTATTTGTTTAGTTGGGATTTACGAAATTCAAAACCCTGTTATATTCGGGTGGATAATAAGCCAGCTCCCATATATGCCCGTCAGGGTCTGAAAAATACCCTGCATATATACCGAGTGCTTCGTTTGTTGTCGCTTTGCTCGTTACCGTTCCGCCACACGCTGAAACATTTGCCAACGCAATATTTACATCTTCTTCGGACGGCAAAACACAACTGATAATCGTAGAAACATTGTCCTTTGAAACCTTAACGTTACGACCTGTTTTCAGGATGTAATAGGCTTCATATCTGTTTTTGTCTATCAGGTACAAATTAAGGTTCGGAAGCTCCACAATGATTAATCCGTCTTCGAGAAATATTTCGGGCGTTTCACTGAATAGGTTTTTGTAGAATGTTACCGATACCTCCGGAAACGCTACGGGTAAATAAACGATTGTACTTGTTATGTTCATACTATTTTTAATGTTCTCCAAATAAAGGTAAAAACTATCGTGTGCTTTGGGCTTCTATCGGTTGTTTTTCCTTATCCTTTTTCATTTGGGTGTACGTCCATATACAGACCACTCCGAGAATAATAAGACCATAGGCAAACAACTTGCCGATACGTTCTAAAAAACGCACAGATATAGCTTTAGTATATCCCGAAAACATTTCTACACCAGCAGCATTACGCCTGTAAAACCTCCTGCGGTTTATCCAATAGATAAGTACAACCGCAACAACGATAACAAAAATACCAAACACTAATTGAGCTGTAACCGTATCCATAGCTATATGATTTATAATACCGTAAATTTAAACAAAACCCCTAACATTGGAAGCTAAAAAGTAAAAAACCGACCTGTTGAAAGTCGGTTTTTGCTTATCTAATTTGCTGTCGTTTTAATCACTACTGTTAAACTGAAAACTTATCTGTTTCTCATTGCCAAAGCTGTCGGAAATCCAAATTTCAAAGGATTGTGATACCGTAGAAGCCGAAGTATAATACAACCTGAATTGCTCCGATTGTAACGGGTACAAATCGTTTGGCAGATACGGAGGTTCATCGTAATACCTCAACGAGCCTTGTCCGTCAAATTGGAAGTAGCGGAGATAGTATTGCGTATTTTGGTAGTTACCGCTCCGCTTTATCGTTACTCTGATTTCTACCGTTTGCCCATTGGCGACCTCTTTAGGTACGGGCATCACATTGACCTCAAAAGGAAAATCGTTCTGTATTTCAAGCTCGTCATCTTTGCTACAAGATACCAGCGAAATAGAACCTGTCAGGATTGCCAGCATTAGATATATTGGCAACAATCCTATTCTGAATTTATTAAATATTGCTATCATCGTTTTACGTTTTAAAAATTAAACCTTATTCCCACACCTGCGGACGGTCTGAATTGTCGCAGGTCAGTTCCCCATAACACTTTTGTACGCCCTTGCAGTACCAATACAAATCGGTCAGACAGGTACGTTTCAAAGGTCAGCCGACCACCAGCTCCGTAAATAAAATTATCCTCGCTTACTATCTTTGCACCGTCATACAACATCGTTTCGCCTCTGTTGATGCTCTCGTAACCGACCACGCCCGTTATTCCTGCATTCAGCGTAATGTTCTTACGGACATCGCCCAGCAGGAAGAAACTGTAACCGCCCTCAGCAGTATAAGTTTCCTGCGGTATGCGTTGGTCTTTATAGTCGTGATATTGGTGCGTGTACTCCAAAGCCCAAATCTGATAATTACCGTTTTTGCCGTTCACGGTCATTCCGAGATTGATATAATAATCGTTACCGATTTTATCATCGGACAAAATGCCCGTACTCACTTCCAATCCTTTTTGCTTTGGCAACATTCGTTGTGCCTGTGCAACCGTGATGGCCACAAAGAGTAGCATCACGGTATAGATATACTTTTTCATTGTTCTTGCTTTAAAAGGTTATTAAAATTTCAAGTGCATATCACTGATTACACGGGCATTGATTAAGTCCGAATTTTCCACCTGAAGCGTTTGGTGTCGTCCGCCGTTTTTCTCGAAAATCTCAATCAATAAAACCTTATCATCGGCAATCGTGAATTTGTCTAAGAGAAAAACATTTTGCTCGGTAGATTTCCCGTTAATACCGTCCTCTAATGGCTTGTAGGTTCTTAGCGGTGTCAATGCCCGTTCCTGTACTACGGTACGCTTAGCGACCTTTTTATCCACGACTTTGAAATTGATAAAGTCTATATCAAACGGTACATTGCTTTTGTTCCTTAATTCCGTATGGAAATAATATTTACCATTATGGATATAGATGCCTTTCAGGATAAACTGAATGCCGAAGCTCTTAGCCCCGATATGCTTAACGATACGCTTGTCGTTTTTGTAAATCGTTTCCAAAAGCAGACCAGCCAAAGACGGAGAATTGTTTCCGAGTTCCTCGAAAAGCACATCATTACCGTTGGCTTTATCTACTGCCTTTTGCATCGTCAGCAGGTCATAGCTCAACGCATCGGGATAGGAACTATAATACACATCAAAAGAGTAATAACGCCCGTCATTGGTAATGACCGAAAAATTGGTTTCGGTTTCAAAACTCCTTACGGCAGCTTTTACACGCAATACATTTTCCGCATCTTCCGCCTTTCCTGCAATCAGGTATTCACTTCCCAAATCCACGTACCGAATGGCGGTCGGGAAAATCAAATGCGAAGTTTTATCGTAGGTTACTTCCATTTTGTAAGGCTCAATCTTGCCCAAAGCAAGCGGAGTTTTGATATTTACACTATCCTGTGCAAAAGATTGTACGGCAAAGCCGATAGTCAGGGCAACCGCCCAAAAGGTTTTAAAAAGATTTTTCATTTGTCTAAATATTTGAGTTATACAATTATTGTTTTGATACAAGGAATACTTGGTGTCCTGCCTTTAGCGTGACTTTTGGTGTGCGTACTTTCTTGGCGAAATAGCCCGAAATTCCTTGTACCACGCCACGACTTAAATCGGCAGCGACTTGTTGTCCTGCATTTTGTGTCAGCATTACACTCGTTCCACCTGTCTGGCTCATATTGCCAGCCATTTCTGTAAGTGCATTCATTTCGGGGGAATACGGAACGTACAAACCCTGCTGACCATCCAAATCGTAAATGGTTATATCTACGGGAATGATATTGCCCTCCAATTCGATAGAGGTTATTTTGAGTTGCAAACGCCCTCCCTGAAATTTCGCATTAGCTGTTACAATCGTTCCCTGTGGGATTGTACGGATTGGCGTTTTTGCAGGTTCTAACAGCCGTAACCTTACGCCTGTTTCGCCAACTACCGTTTGTGCATCGTGTACGCAGGCTCTAATACTGTTTTTAGGTTGTACAATTTGCTCTTTAGCACCAGCAGTATAAAATCCCCGATTTCGGGTTTCGCTCCAATCGGCTAAAAAGGCACTGTCCGTAGGTTCACGGTACAAGGCTGATACGGTGTTCTTCCTTGCCGGAGTGAACGCCACAAAATGCTCCTTTTGATTTGTCCCCGTTGTTCCTGTTGCCGTACCGTTTGCAGGTGCATTTTCTGCGGAGCTTGCAGGCGTATTAGCAGGAAGATATTTCGCTGCCATTTGATACGATTTTTCCATTAATGCAAGCTGGTCATCTACGGTTGTTGGTTTCGGTACATTTTGCTCCGCTAATTGCTCTTTGAGTTCGTCCAACTGTCTGCGGAGTTCCATTGTTTCCGAATTGTCGTCCTGATAGAAAGACCCCAATGTACTTTGCATATTGCGGTAGCTGTTCAATGCAGGATTGCCCCCGTTTCTCCCTGAACTTCGACCGCCATTACCATAGCCGTAGCTTTCTTCCTCCTGGGCAAATTCGTCTATCGGTTCTTCCTTATCGTCCGTGTTCCAATAATCTGAAAGTGTTGCTAAAGCATTGCGTTTCTCTTGCTCCTTTTGTTCCAGCATTTCAAGCTCGTAAGCCTTGCCCTTATTGTCGGGCATTCCTGCTCCCGTAGCTTGCGGAACGGCATCGTTCAGACCAATGTTTTCGATTTCCTTTTTGTCTTCCGACGGTTTAAATATCAAATACATACAGCCCACGAAAACAATACCCATTAAGCCAAAAATCAATGGCTTTTTCAATTTCTCGGTATTGTTCTTTTTTTCTTCGGGCAGATTTGATGCTCCGTTTTGGTCGTCCCCCTCAACGAGAAAACTGACCTTTTTTTCATTTTCTTTCATAAATCTGATTTTTTAAAATTGTTTTTAATGTGTCCTGCAATCTTGCAGGGCTTTCGTTCTGTTTCAGGACAGGGTTTTCGATATGGTCGATGTGCATATCGTTTTTTGACTGGCTTGTATCGTACCACACTTTTGCAACAACCCCTACGGTCAGTAGCAGGTAGCCCACAAACAGGTATAGCGTGTATTGGTGCTGTTTGCGAACGGGCATTGTCCTCCAATTTTCGTCCAGCCTGTCAAAAAACCTGTCGATATTTTCCCTTAATTTTTTCATACTCTTATTATTTAGGGTTACTACATTTTAAACCCTCTTTTTCGGGGAGAAAACTGTTGTTTAGGTGTATCAAGGACTTTGGAAAGGGCTTCCTTTGCGGTCGGAACCGACCCCGTTGTAAGGTTGGTCAGTTCCGATTTTTTCATTGAATGCCCGTAACGGTCTTTCCTTTCAATTTCCAAACTCTGTACATCGAATTTGCCGTCTTCATACCGTACACGCATATAGCAATCAGTATAGGGTTTGTCATCTCCGTTCCATTCGAGATATGTTTTTAGCGAAATGCTATCAGCATACAGCGGTTTGTCCGTACCGTTCTTACAAGCCTCCAAAAACCTGTTGATACTTTCTTTGACTTTGCCCGGATAATCAGCTTCCGTATGGAAATATCCGTCATAACCTTTGTCAGTCAATGTTTTTGCGAATGTGTCTAAATCAAGTAGCTTATCCATATCCGTAAATTTTAGCGTTCAATGACTTCGATATCCCGATTTTCAACCACCGCAAACTTTTCGATATTAAATCCCTGTGGGTTATTATCCGACCTTACGGAGTTTACGAGATAGCAGGAGGTAATCAGGTTACGGCGTGTTACGTTACTCGACCGTATGATAAATTGCTTCGCATACGTCCGCACCGAATAGGGATAGTTGTCGAAGTTGCACACGACACTATCGACCTCAATGCGTTGCTGAACATTCCCCGATATGATACGGGAGTAATAACCTTTCTCCGATAAGTCTTTGTAATAGTCAAAGGCTGATTTGTCGGCAAGGTTGAATGCCCTTGCCATATTGCTCTCGATAGCATTCTTATCAGGTGCAAGCGTAAAAAACAGTTCGTGAAATCTCCGAACGTGTTCCCTTGCTTCCACAGGTCTGTTAATGCTTGCATCTTGTGATAAGGCAAGCATCAAAGATTTGCCGTTGTCCAGCACATAGATTTTTTGGCGTTGCTCGTTGGCGAAGCTGTACGATTTCCACACGGCAAATCCTACCACGCCAATACAGAGAACGGCAAACACTATCGCATACAGACGTATCTGACGGAAGCTGTTTTCAATATTTCTAAGCGTTTTAAATTCCATTGTTAAATGATTATTCGTTTTACATTATTTTTTAAGCAATTGCCCTCCGATATTTCCGGCAGCAGAACCAGCTCCGGCACTTGCGACATTTCCGGCTTTCATAGCAGCTTGGTTTACATTTCGGGTAAAGTTTCCAGCACCACCAGCCTGAATTACCCAGCCTGTTACGGTCGGTACAGTGAAGTACCCCACGATGCCGATAATCATAAAGATGATGTACACGGTATTACCCGTATCGGGTATGTAGGTCGGGTCAGCCAACATCTGTATATCCTTTTCGATAATCAGGGATTGGATTTTAGCAAGCATTGAGCTGAACAGGTCGGCGACGGGCAACCACAGGTAAACGCTCACATACCTTGTGAGCCACTGCGTGAGCGTACTCTGAAAGCCGTCCCACACGGAAATAGCAAAGGCTATTGGTCCGAGTATGGACAGGACTATCAGGAAGAATGTTCGTATCGTATCGACGACCAATGCAGCAGCCTGAAACAGCACTTCGAGCAGGTTGCGAAACCAATTCTTAATGGCTTGTTCGGTTTGGTAGGCAAACCTGTCCATATACATACCTGACATAGTAATCAGGTCGCCCGGCGACCAGCCCAATTCTTCGAGCTTTGCGTCGAACTCCTCATTATCTACGAGATATGCCGTTTCAGGATTGCGGAGCATCGCTTCCCGTTCGAGCAGGTCTTTTTTCTGTTGCAACTCGTTCAGGTCAAGCACCTGATTTTCGAGAATAGCGTGTGTACCCTGTACCACCGGACTTAGTACCGCATTGATTGTTCCCAACACGATTGTCGGAAAGAACATAATACAGATACCCAAAGCGAACGGACGGAGCAAAGGGTACATATCTATGGGTTCGGCTCTACTCAATGCCTGCCATACTTTTATGGCGACATAGAACAAAGCACCCAAGCCGGCTACGCCCTTAGCCACTGCCGCCATATCGGCGGACAGTGGGAGCATCTCATCATACAATGAGCGTAGGACTTCGTGCAGATTTTGAAATTCCATAACTACCAATATTTTTGGTTAGGAGTTCCGTACAAGTCAAGCACTCGTTTGGTATTATTCTGTTTCTTTGCTCTCAGGATACTGACAGAGATATTCTTATTCGTGTAGTATCTGACAAGGCTGTGGTATTCTTTGACCTCCTTATACACACGGTCGATAATGTCCATTCGCTCCTTGTCATTTAGTGACAAGCCTGTGGAGGTTACAATCTGTTTCAGTTCCTTTAGCAACTCGGTACTTTCATTCAGCAAAGCCGAGTAACCATTTGAGATTGCGGTCAGTTCCTGTGCGGAGAAATTCGGGTCGTTCATCATTTTGCCGAAGTTTTGCACATACATTTCCGATACATCGCCCACCAGCAAAACAGTCTGTTGCACCTTACGGGCATCTTTCACAAGGTTGTTTACGGCTTTGAGCTTGTCGTAATATTCCTTACCTTGTTCGTACACTTTCTTGACCTCGTTAAAGTTCTTGACTACGTTACTCACGGTCGAAGAAGTCTGTACGATTTCGTTCGCCGAGTTGAGAATACCTGATGCTAAATTTGCAGGGTCAGTTACCACAAATTGAGCTTTCGCACTTGGGGCAACGGCAAGCATTAATGCCGTGATTGCCATTAAAAACATCTTTTTCATTGTCTTAAAATTTTTGATTGTTAATTACTATTGATTTGCATTGTCACGCCTTTGCATAGCGATATGCTTAATGGCGAGTTCTACGTTACCGTCCAATTCGGAAGCGAGTTGCATCACTTCCATTTTTTCGGTTTCCTCCGTCGTGTAAGCCAAATATTCTTCGAGGCTTACTTCCGTTGCGTACACTGCCGAGTGTGTTCCGCCCAATCCTATCCAAACTTCCTTGTACAAGCGACTGGCATCGTTGTTCATATTGATAGATAGTACCTGTCCTTTCTCTTTGTCCGTAAGTCCGAGCATCGCCTGTATGTCATCGAACTTGTTCATATATTTCCTTTGGTCTAAGAGAATTTTGCAATCGCTGTTGTTGATGATACTTTCCTTTACAATGGGCGACTGGATTATATCATCGACCTCCTGCGTGACGACTATGGCTTCTCCGAAAAATTTGCGGACTGTCTTAAACAAATACTTGATGTATTCCGCCATTCCCTCTTTCGCAATCGCCTTCCACGCTTCCTCAATCAGTATCAGCTTGCGAATACCTTTCAGCCTCCGCATCTTGTTGATGAACACCTCCATAATGATGATGGTCACAATGGGAAACAGGATTTTGTGGTCTTTAATCGCATCAATTTCAAACACGATAAATCGCTTGGATAACAGGTCTAATTGCTTGTCGGAGTTCAACAAATAATCATACTCTCCGCCACGATAGTAAGGCTCTAAAACGTTCAGGAAATTGGCAATATCAAAGTCTTTTTCCCTGACTTGTTTTTCCTCTAAAACCTTGCGGTAATCGCCTTTTACATACTCGTAGAAACCATTAAATGACGGGTAGGTATCGTCTTGTTTGATACGTTCGATGTAACCCGAAACGGCATTGGAAAGTGCCACTTCTTCAGACCTTGTAGGCGGTTCATCGTCCCGTTTCCAAAGCGTGAGTATCAAAGTTTTGATACTTTCCCTTTTCTCAATATCAAACACACCGTCGTCGGTGTAGAAAGGATTAAAGGCAATCGGATTATCCTCGGTATAAGTGAAGTAAACACCGTCTTCGCCTTTGGTTTTTCCTTTAATCAGTTCACACAATCCCTGATAAGAGTTACCCGTATCTACCAGCAGAACGTGAGCACCTTGCTCGAAATACTGCCTTACCATATGATTGGTAAAAAAAGATTTTCCCGAACCTGACGGACCAAGAATGAACTTGTTCCGGTTCGTGATAATTCCCCTTTTCATTGGTAAATCGGAAATATCCAAATGGATTGGCTTTCCGGTCAAACGGTCAGCCATTTTTATCCCGAACGGAGAGGGCGAATTGTGGTAGTTGGTTTCTTCCGTGAAGAAACATAGAGCAGGCTCAATAAACGTGTAAAAACTTTCTTCCGCAGGAAAGTCCCCGGCATTACCAGCCATTCCAGCCCAATACAAGGTTGCCACGTCCGTAGTATTGTGGCGAGGCTTACATTCCATTAGTGCCAATGCACTACCGCAATCGTTTTTCAACTGTTTGAGTTCCGCAGGGTCTTCCGACCAAGCCATAATATTAAAGTGTGCTCTAACAGAAGAAAGACCGAACGAATGTGCTTCGTTCAGGTATTTTTCAATCCACTCTTTGTTAATTTGGTTGGCACGGCTGTACCTTGCCAAAGAGTGCATATTACGGGCAGACTTCTCAAACCGTTGTAGGTTGTCCTCGCTGTTATCCAAGAATATGTATTGATTGTAAATGTGGTTACAGCTCAACAACAATCCTACGGGAGCAGCAAAGGACAGACGGCAGTCGCTCCGGTCAGTGGATAGCTTTTCGTATCGGGTATCAGCCGAAACGGTTGCAGGCAAGTCGTCAGTATCGGACAGCGTGTGCAAGGACAATCTTTTGTTCCCTACACGGACTTCTTCAGCACCTAAGCCAATATCCTGCATTGGTGTTCCGGCTTCTCTCGAAAGCGTGAGGTATTGTTCCAGCAATCCCTGTTGCTCGTCCGTTCCGGTTATATCATCTTCTGTCAAACGTCGCAGGGTTATAAAACCGCTATCGTTCACGATACGCTCAAACTGTGCGACCGCTTCCATAAATCGGTGTATTGCTTCCTTATTGATTTCCTTTGGAATAAGCGTACCCTTGCAAAGCGATGAAAAGTTACTTTGCATACGCATTCTGTTTTTGGACGTCTTCGTCAGGAACAGATAGCAATAATGGTTCAGGAACGGTCGTTCGTTGAAATGGCGTTGATACGACTTTGATAAAAAACTTTGGTCTTCCTGTGCCAAATCGGGAGCATAGCTCTCTTTGATATACCAATCCTGTTTGTGGATTACCGTAAAATCGGGCAAGGTCTTGATTGCCTTATGCCAAGCCGAATGAATGGCTTCATACTCGGCAGAGGCTACGGTAAACAGTTCCGGCAACCGCACCTCAAAGCAGGCGGTAATGTCTGCATCTTTGGATAAGATACAGTTGTTCTCTACTGCCAGCAAAGGGAATTTATTCTCCAATGTGGCTGTCTTGGCTACATTTCTCATACGGCTTTAGGTTTAGGAGTGAATTTTAAATACCTGCGTACAGGCTTGCGGCAAATGATGAAGCGAGGGTGTCGTTTTCTTGCACCTACTTTCATCAATCCGTGTTCGCCGTATTTTTTGTTCAGCGAGAATGTTTGCCACACAATGAGCGAAGCACCGCCAGCTCCGAGGAACAGGCAGACGTAATTACTTACGCCAGCCATATACAGTATCATCACGAAGATGAGCGTACCCAACAGACCACCAGCGAAGATGAAAAGATACTGTGCCTTTAAGCCCCTGAACTCAACCGTCCTGCCAATGCCTTTGTTAATGTTGTAACTATTCATAAGGCAGAGGATTTACAGGAAGAATGAACGTAGGATTGTAGCCGCCACAATCAGGAAGATACAAGCACCAAACCAGCTTGCTGCCGTCTTACTCGTATCAGGGTCGCCCGAACTAAATTTGTTATACACTTTCACGCCCCCGATTAACCCGACGACCGCCCCAATCGCATAAATCAATTGGGTAGCTGGGTCAAAGTAGGACGTTACCATTTGGGTAGCTTCGTTGATACCTGCCGACCCGTTTCCCTGTGCGAACGCACCAATTCCTGACAGCATCGCCACGGCTGCCAGCAAAACTTTTTTTCTCTGTTTTTCCATTTTTGAAAAAGATTAATTTGTTACTGTTATCCCGTACCTTACGGGCTTACGGCACAAATGTCTAATGGAAATGGAGGCGGTCTTTTAAAGTGGCAGTCAAAGGAAGTGTTTGGCGTTCAATGGCATAATGTTGGCTTAAATTATCTACTCATTAAAAGTATTTTTGTAAATTTGAACTTTTTAGACAAGTCGTAAAAAATCAAAATGGCATTTGGAAAACATATAAAAGAATTGAGAGAAAGTAAGGGGTTGTTCCTAAGAGAGGTTGGGGCAGCTTTAGAATTGGATAATGCTTTTATCAGTAAGGTAGAAAATGAGGAAAGATTATTACCAAGAAAGCATTTAGAAAATCTTGCTGAATTTCTGAACGTACCATTAGATGAATTATTGATTTTGTGGTTATCTGATAAAATAAAAAGTCTTATTGACGATAAAGAAATAGGAAAACAGGCTTTGAAAATAGTATTAAATCAATTGAAACATAGTTAAGGCAGTGCCTTGAAAACTTCTTATAAACACGAGTTTTAATAAACAAAATATGAGTGTATGAATTATATTTTACTCAACAATAACAGTTCTGTTGCTTATGATGATAGTGATGCTGCCGATGTCAAAGTGTATATCGACGGTAAACTTCACGATTTCAAAGAAAGCACTGAAAACAGGATAGATTATGCTATTGCAACAAAGAGGAACAAGTATTCTCAAACTTTAAATAATCAGTTTGAAAATTTATTACTCCTCACAGGGGCTGGCTCGTCCATTGGTTGGGGCAAGGATGAAAAATTAGGTAAGTCGATGGCTAATTTATGGGATGATGCGGAAGCCCTTTTGACTACTGATGTTTTTAACAAGTTGCTTGAAACGATTGGCTATGAAGAGAAATGGGAAGATGGTACAATCGTGAAAAATTTAGAAAAAGTTCTTTCTATGGCTACCCCTGCTATTCCTTATGTACCTAAAGGCGATATTGACATAGAAGATTGTGTAAACAAGATTAAAGATTTTATCAAAGATGCTTGTCAATTGAGTTTACCTGATAATTCACCTCATACGCTTTTACTAAATAAAATAACCAAACGAAAGGTTACGCTACCACGATTTAAATTGTTCACATTGAACTACGATATGATGTTTGAACAGGCGGCTTGTGAAAGCAATTTTGTGGTTATTGATGGCTTTTCATTTTCTCAACCAAGAATATTTAGCGGACGTAATTATGATTATGATATTGTTTCTCGAAATCAAAGCAGGGTAAAAGAGGAAGATAATTTCATTCAAAAGGTTTTTCACTTGTATAAGTTACACGGTTCTGTAAATTGGGAAAAAGAAGACAACAAAATTATACAGAAAGAAAACCCTGACAACCCATTGATGATTTACCCGCATCAGTCTAAATACGAAAGTTCTTATGAACAGCCGTATTTCGAGATGATGTCGAGGTTCCAATCTAATCTCCGAAAGGATAATGTTTTTCTCATAACGATAGGGTTCAGCTTCGGAGATAAACATATAGTTACTGCTATTATCGAAGCTCTTGAACAAAATCCAAGTTTCCAATTAATGATTATCAATCGTGGAATAGATGAAACTAATGAAAATCTGAAGCCATTTATTGATGCTTCAAAGAAATATTCCAATTTAAGTATTGTATCAGAAACCTTTGAAGATTTCGCCAAAAATTATCCTGACTTAAAATCTTATAATCAGGAAGATACAAGACAAATAGTAATTAACATTCCTAACTCCTAACTATGAGTAATAGTCCTTTTAATCACAGCCACTTTCTTGGGTACATAAATTTTGTATCCCCTGCTTTTGTCAAAGTGCATTTTCCTTCATCAGTTTTGATGAAAACATTTGTGCATCACGCAGAAGTGTTGCGGGGTGGTCTTGTTGGCAATTATATTGTTATTGAGGGAGAAGACAAGGGGTTTTTAGGAAAAATGTTGGAAATATCGTTGCCCGAGAAAGAACGATTAGAATTAAGCGAAAGAACCTTTTCAACTAAGGCATTTCATCCGGTTGGCAGAATTGAGATTTTGCTATCATTTGACTTATTTAACCCCAATAAAATAGAAAAAGGCATAAACAGTTTACCACTTATTGGCTCTAAGGTATTCATTTGTTCTTCAGAATTTTTATCTACTCATTTCAAAACTTTCGGTATAAAACCAGAAAATATTGAGCATTCTCCGACATTTAGAATGGGTAATTTGATTTATGATAAAAATGTTCCCGTAGATATTTCATTGCAAGCAATCTTCAGTAGGCATTGTGCTGTGGTGGGTACAACGGGTGGTGGAAAAAGTTATACAATTAGTAAATTTATCGAGGGTGTTATTGAAACTGGCGCAAAGGCTATTATTTTAGACCCAACAGGAGAATATTCCACGTTTGATGCACATCCGAAAGTCGCACATTCCGTGCTTATTTCAGAAAGTTATTTTCCTTATCAAAATTTAACTATAAATGACTTGTTTGTCCTGTTCAGACCATCAGGACAAGTACAACAGCCTGTTTTGTTGGAAGCGATAAAATCTTTGAAAGTTGCTCACTGTTTAATGAGTAATATTCCCAATAATGGACATCTTAATGATGGAACAAATGACAATTTCACTTTTAGAGGGCAGCAAGTTGTGATAAACAATGGATTGATTGTAAAACAGGGAAATTTTACTGCCGCATATAATAATGCTTACTTTACTTACAAGGCGATAGTAGAAGATTTTTCAATAAATAATTTTGGTATAAACCTACTTCATAGACAAATTGGAAACGAATGTTTTCAAATATTTAATGACCGTTGGGCAACAAATAGGGATGAAAGAAATTATGGAAATGCAACCAGCCTAATAATGCGTGTCAATAATGTCATATCTGACAATGATTATGCAGGAATGTTTGGATTTAATGCACCAACAACCAACAACTTGATAACGAAGATTAATGAGTTTTTAGACAATCCTGATTTAAACGTATTGAGAATTGGGTTTGAAAACGTCCCATATAATTTTCAGGTACGAGAAATTTTAGCAAACTCATTGGGAAGATATTTATTAAACAAAGCAAGAACCAATGCCTTTAGAGAAAACCCTTTAATACTTTTTGTTGATGAAGCACATCAGTTCTTGAATAAAAAAGTTAAAGATGAATATTTTGAAAGTACAGAGTTAAATGCTTTTGACAATATAGCTAAGGAAAGCCGAAAATATGGATTATTCCTCTGTTTATCGACACAGATGCCAAGAGATATTCCTGTGGGAACATTAAGTCAGATGGGAACATTTATTACTCATAGACTGATAAACTACCAAGATAAAGAAGCGATAGCAAGTGCTTGTTCAACAGCTAATAAAGAAACACTTTCATTTCTGCCGTCTTTGGGGTCTGGAGAAGCCATTGTAATGGGTGTTGATTTTCCAATGCCTATATCTGTCAAAGTGGATTTGCCTACAATTACACCAAAGTTTGACACTCCAAAATTCGTAAAGGCAACCGGAGGTTAAAAGATATTCCCTTGTTTTCTAAAAGACAAAGGGAAGTCTATATAAACTCCCCAATGTCAAAATCACTTAAATCACTTTTCCGCAAATTGGAAGAATTGTCTTTGGTATCAGTTGTAAGAGTGCTATCCAAAAGCTCGGCAATCTTTAGGGAAGCTCCCTCCATTGAACTTTCCAGCAGAGCAAATAATTCGGTTCCTTGTAATCTTTGAACTATATCAATCGCTGTTTCCTTTTGGGCTGGCTCTAATTTTTCTTTCTGAAGCAAGACCCCCACGTTGTTTAGTTCCTGAAAGGTAACCCCTTGGGCAAAACCGTCATCGCCTACGGAAGCTCTATACCTGTTCAATTCTACCTCCTCCGTCAAATCAGGTACATTTCTGAATACTTCGTCCAATTCTTCCTGCGGAATTTGAATATTGACTTCTTCGTATTTGTCATATTCGATGACCAAATTAGCAGGGTTAATCTCCGGTTCTGCAATTTGGCTCTCATTGGCAGTGTTTGGCACTGATTGGCTTCTTACGGGCTTAGGTTGTCCCATAATATCGGGTAGTTTCGGATTGACTTTTTCCTGCGTAGGTTTCTGTTTCAATTTCCTTTTAATGATAATCTTGTCCTGTACAAGCAGGACAATAATTACCAACAGACATATTACGATTATCGTTTCCATAGCTAAAAAAGAGGTTTGAATTTTTTGTTATACTCCTTGATAATTTCTTCGGAAAACAATTCAAAATGATGTTCCAATATATTATCCAAAATGGCGTACAATGGGATTTCGCTCTTACCGATTACCTTTACAATGTGTGTTAGCTTTTCGTGGTATTCGGGACTTACATAAATAGCTTTATCGCCTCTACCTTTCATTTTACTTCTTTTTAGAAATTTAGCACTATAAGTTTTGCCTGTCTTCTTTGCTCCGGCTGTTTTTTTATTCGTTTCCATATCTCTACTAATTAAATGGGTTTATATTTTTCGTTATAACTTTTGGTAATCTGTTCGGCAAATTCCTGAAAATGGTAATCCAGCAAATTGTCTAAATAAGCATAAATGGTTATTTTGTCTTCGCCAATTACCTGTATTATGCGTGTCAGCTTTTCGTGAAATTCAGGACGGATATAAACCGTTTTCCCGTCACGGGCATTGGTTTCCGATTTCCTGAAAAAGATACTTTCGTAATCGGCATCGGAACTTCGTTTGCTTCGGCTTCTTTCCCTGATAACGGGTTTCTCCCGTGGCAGTTCCTTTGGCTTTTCGGCTTCCGTTTCGGGTGCTTCGCTCGGAGGTTCTTGCAATGGCTGTAAACCCTCTTTCTTTACGCCATCAACCATAAGGTTCATCATAAATTCCTCGTTAATGTCGGGAGTAACCTTTTTCTTGTTTTCTTTTTCCATAGTGCCTATAATTGAATGATTTTTAAAAATTCGCTCATAAACTCGTCCAATTGACAGGTGTTCATCAGTCGTTCATCGGGAGGCATCAGCGTTGAGCGGAAAACGGCTTTGCTGTTTACTTCACTTTCTTTGCGAAAGCGTGTGCTGTTCTTGACTTGGCTCTGCATCAGGCTTAAACCTAATTGGTCTATAAGTTTGTTATAGACCTCATACAATGGGGTGCTTTCCCTGCCGTCCACTTGGTTCCAAAACAGGTTAATGGTTTCTATCGAGGTTTCGCCCTTTTTCATAATCACGTCCTTTAATAGCTGTGTGAAAACGAGGGTACTCTCCATTACAACACGGTCTGCCGTGATAGGCGTAAAAATGTGGTGCATTCCTGCCAACGCTTTCAGAATACCCGGCGTATTTACAGTTCCCGGCAGGTCGAAGAACACGGCATCAACAGGAACGGCTGAAGCGTTTACAAATTCGTGTGCCGCTTCCAACACGCTATCCGCTTTGTGCTGTATAATCGGATAGGCTTTTTTGTTGATTGTGGTAAATTGTTTGTAAGCCAGCTTTTTCAAAGCCTCGTTTTCCATTACCATAGATAAATCACGTTCTTTCATTTTCATCAGGCTGTGCTGTGGAAAATCCGCATCAAATACGGCTACGTTGTAGCCCAACCGATAATGCAGGATACTCGCTGCAAGAGTTGTAAATGTACTCTTACCGACACCGCCTTTTTGAGAAGAAAAGGCGATAAATACTGTTTTGTGTTTTGCATTCATATTTCAACTGTTTTAATTATTTACATACTTAATTACCTATGTGCGTAGGTGCTTATATCCGTAGTCAGATACCTATGTGGCTCTGCAAATAGATAGGTAGCTCTGTACCGATATACTTGGGTAGCTACGCACCTATGCAACAAGCTATCTATGTACCTGAATACATACCTATATCGGTATGCGGGTAAGTAGGTTTGTACGGGCAGACCTACTTACTTATGTACCTGCATTTGTCCGTACAGGACTGCATAGGCAGGTATCTGAATAGGTACTTTTCTATGTACCTGTTTACTCATTTACCTATCTCGGTATTGAGGTACTTATGTTGTTACCTGCATAGCTATCTACGCACTTATATCCTTTTGTTGGTACAAAGGAAAAGAGATAAACAAGCAGTTTTATTTATGTGGCAGTGTTTGGCGTTCATTGGCAGTGTTTGGCACTCTGTTACAGTACAATCCTTTCAGAAAGAGGGCTTTACTTTGTAAAAAGAATTTTATTAACGGATTTATGCAAAATCGAATAGACAAATTGGACTTTTACAGCGACGGCTTCGAGCCGTTTTTCCCTGTTAAAATCAATCCGACCGTAGGGAGGATTTTTGTGTTCAACAGAACACGGCAAGTTGTGTTTTGAGCATCTCGAAAACTTTTCGGATGCTCAAAACCACTTGCCCTTGCAGGGAGCAGAAAACGTCCTCCGAAGTCGGCGTTTTTGTGTGAATTAAAATGGCTTAGTGATGAATGAGAACAGCAAAAAACAGTTAAAAAAGACGGGGCGACCGCTTAAAAACGACCCTGCGAAAATCCGCTACACGATTTCTTTTAACGAGGAGGAACACGCCCGTTTTCTTGCCCTCTTTGATAAATCGGGTATGCAGATAAAGGCACATTTTATAACGTCTTGCATCTTCAATAAGACGATAAAATCGGTACATATTGACAAAGGAACAGTTGATTTCTATATGCGACTGACTTCGTTTCACAGTCAATTCCGCTCTATCGGGGTAAACTATAATCAGATTGTAAAGCTATTGTACAAGAGTTTTTCCGAGAAAAAGGCATCGGCATACCTGTACAAGTTGGAAAAACAGACGGCAGAAATGGTCGAATTGTTCAAAAAAGTTGTGGAGATAACCGAGGAATTTAACCAAAAACACCTCAAAAAACAGCCTGAAAAATGATAGCGAAAATCGGAAGAAGTGCAAATTTATACGGAGCATTGGCGTACAATAATCTCAAAGTTGAAAAGGAAAACGGACAAATTCTGTTTACCAATAAGATTATTGAAACGTCAGACGGGCAATATTCCGTTGCACAATTAGCCCAATCTTTTGCCCCTTATCTGTTGGCAAACCAAAATACGGAGAAACATACCTTGCATATTTCACTCAATCCCGACCCAAAAGATAAGGTCAGCGATGATACTTACAGGGAAATGGCACAGCAGTATATGAAAGAATTAGGCTATGGCGACCAGCCTTTTGTCGTATTCAAACACACCGATATTGACCGCTCTCACATTCATATCGTATCGGTTTGCGTGGACGAAAACGGCAAAAAAATCCCTGATAAGTTTGAGAAAGTACGGTCGATGAATATTTGCCGAGAACTCGAAAAGCAATACAATCTCATACCAGCTACGGACAAGGAACGCCAGCATAACGACAAGATTTTTAAACCTGTGGATTATAAAGCAGGCGACATAAAAAGTCAGATTGCTTCGGTAGTACGACATTTGCCGAACTACTATCAATTTCAGACTTTGGGAGAATACAATGCTTTGCTATCCCTGTTCAATATTACCACCGAGAAAATCGAGGGCGAATTGCAGGGAAAAATGCGAAAAGGTTTATTGTATATTCCATTAAATGAAAAGGGCGAAAGAGCCGGACACCCGTTTAAGGCTTCCCTGTTCGGAAAGAATGCTGGACTGCCAGCATTGGAATTGCATTTTGCGAAATGCAAAACAGCTTTGAAAGACCACCCGACCCAGCAGACTTTAAAAGCAGCCGTTACCATTGCCCTGCAATCTACGGCTGATGAATTGAGCTTTAAAAAGCAGTTGGGCGAACAAGGTATTAATGTAGTGGTTCGCAGGAACGACACAGGACGTATTTACGGTATCACATTCATCGACCACAATTCCAAAACCGTTTGGAATGGCTCACGATTAGCAAAGGAACTTTCAGCCAATACCTTTAATGATTATTGGAACAACAACATTAAACCGGACATTAAAGAACTGGACGAGCCAAAAGAAAAGAAATCCACATCAAATGATGCGGATCTTCCTGCGGAAGAACTGCATCATTTGTTCGACTTAAACATTCCCGATAAAAAAGACGACGGCTTGATTGAAGCCTTTGGCGGTTTGCTTATCCCTGAAGCACAGGGCGAGGACTACGAAGAACAGGACTTTGCTAATAAAATGAAGAAAAAGCGGAAACGCAAGAGAGGTCTGCAATAACATTTAGCCAAACACCGCCACCCACTGCCATTGACTGCCACATTCTTATAGCCACTCTTTTGAGCCTTTAAATTCACGCCCGAACATTTAAAACTTTAGAAATGCAGGGAGAAGACGATTTAAGAGGCTTAGCCAAGATTATGGCTTTTATGCGAGCCGTAAGCATCATTATAGTATTGATGCACTTGTATTGGTTTTGCTACGGGTTCTTTATACACCGTGGCTGGACATTGGAAATCATCAATAAGATTTTAGGGAATTTCAACCGAACAGCAGGACTGTTTGAACACACCTTATATACCAAAGTCTTCGCTTTGGTATTGTTGGCTTTAAGCTGTTTGGGTACAAAGGGCGTTAAGGACGAAAAGATTACTTGGGGCAAAATTTATGTGGCTTTGGGTATCGGTTTCGTCCTTTTCTTTTTGAATTTCCCATTGCTAAAGCTACCACTAAACACCGCCACATTTCTCTATATCCTGACGACGGGTTTAGGTTATATCGCTTTAATGGTTGCAGGGGTTTGGATGAGCCGTTTGCTCCGTAGCAATTTAATGGACGACGTTTTCAACAACGAAAATGAGAGCTTTCAGCAGGAAACCAAGTTAATGCAGAATGATTACTCTGTTAATCTGCCTACAAAGTTTTACTACAAAAACAAATGGAATGACGGTTGGATAAACATTGTAAACCCATTTCGGGCAACGATTGTGCTGGGAACCCCTGGCTCCGGAAAATCGTATGCAATCGTAAATAATTATATAAAGCAACAGATTGAGAAAGGCTTCTCAATGTACATCTACGATTTTAAGTTTGACGACCTGTCCACGATTGCCTACAATCACTTATTAAAGAACAGGCATAAATACAAAGTACCGCCAAAATTTTACGTGATAAATTTTGACGACCCACGCAAGAGCCACCGTTGCAATCCGCTCAATCCCGAATTTATGACGGACATATCAGATGCCTACGAAGCGGCATATACGATAATGTTAAACCTGAACAAAAGCTGGATACAGAAACAAGGGGATTTCTTCGTGGAAAGCCCAATTATTCTATTGGCAGCCATTATTTGGTATCTGAAAATTTATGACAATGGTAAGTATTGTTCCTTTCCCCACGCCATAGAATTACTAAATAAAAGATATGCAGACGTATTTACAATTTTGACTTCTTATCCCGAATTGGAAAACTATTTATCGCCCTTTATGGATGCTTGGCAAGGCGGAGCACAAGACCAATTACAGGGGCAGATAGCTTCCGCTAAAATTCCATTGTCAAGAATGATTAGTCCGCAACTGTATTGGGTTATGACAGGCGACGATTTTTCTTTAGATATTAATAACCCCAAAGAGCCAAAAATTTTGTGTGTCGGAAACAACCCCGACCGACAAAATATTTATTCGGCAGCTTTGGGTTTATACAACTCCCGAATTGTAAAATTAATCAACAAAAAAGGACAGCTTAAAAGCTCCGTTATCATAGACGAATTGCCCACAATTTATTTTAGGGGACTTGACCAATTAATCGCAACTGCGAGAAGTAATTTTGTATCGGTATGTCTTGGTTTTCAGGACTTTAGTCAATTAATACGTGATTATGGCGACAAAGAAAGTAAGGTAATTCAGAACACAGTCGGTAATATTTTTAGCGGTCAGGTTGTCGGCGAAACAGCGAAAAATTTATCCGAACGTTTCGGAAAAGTTTTACAAAAACGCCAAAGTATGACGATTAATCGTAATGATAAATCTACTTCAATTTCAACCCAATTAGACAGCCTTATTCCGGCTTCAAAAATCAGTACCTTAACACAAGGTATGTTCGTGGGTGCTGTTTCCGATAACTTTGACGAACGTATCGAACAAAAGATATTTCACGCTGAAATAGTTGTAGATAATGAAAAGGTTGCTGCCGAAACAAAAGCGTATCAGAAGATACCGGAAATTTTATCCTTTGTTGATGAGAATGGAGTGGATAATATGAAACGGGATATTGATAACAATTACCGTCAGATAAAATTAGATATTGTTCACATTATAGATAGTGAAATGGAGCGTATCAAGAACGACCCGAATTTACAGCACTTGATACAGGAGGGATAGTTTGGACATATCAAAAAATAAATACGATAATTTAGTTTTTTCCGGTATCTAAATTCACTTTTTTGCATCGAATTGATACCCAAATGAATTTATTTACATACATTTGCGATAATGTTGCGTAAGTATTCTGCCATATTGTTTTTAGTTGTTGCCCAAATTGTAATTTTGGGTCACGGCATTGTATCGCACCACCACCACGCTGACATCGTTAATGATGGGCATCATAATGGTAAAAATAGCCATCATAAAGACAGTAAGGAAACACCATTAGAGCTTGCTTTCTCCGGTTTTATACACGCTGGCGAACACGTTTCTTTTACCAATTCTGACGAAACAAGAGTTGTCATATCAAAGGACGATGTAAAATCAGTAAAGGCTTTGCCTGTCGATTTTACCAAGCCTGTTGAATATATCGTAGTCTATCAGAAACACACGTTTCCACCCGATAGGCATATCATTTACTTACCACCGCTCCACGGAGCATATACCCTTCGGGGTCCTCCCTCTTTCATCGTTGCTTAACTTTCAATTCTCCGAAAGTTAAAATTTGAGTTATGCCCAAAATTCAATGGGCAGGTTATTTCTTTATTAATTATCAAATTTTATTTTAACGATGAAAAAATCATTCATTATAGCGGCTTTTGCTGCACTTACATTTGTAGCTTGCAATAACAGTGGAAAATCTTCTTCCGACAATTCCAATACAGAACAAGAGCAGTCAGCTCCGGTAGTCAATCAAGACAGCATTGACAAGGCTCACGGTCATTCGCACGACCCTAACGGCGGACATACCGCACCGGCAGCAAAACAAGACAGTTCTAAGGTTGCACCTGTTAATCAGGATAGTATTGATAAAGCTCACGGACATAAGCATTAATTAATTTTTTAAGCAACGTTTTTCAATCATTGCGGTCAGGGCTTTGGCTATAATGTATTGCATACACCTGTATGCAATACAGCCGGGCTTGTACTGCCTAACTTAAAAATTCAATTATAATGCGGTATATAAAAGTAGTTTTATCAATAGTGCTGTTGCTATTGGTAACAGGCTCGGTGTATGCTCACGGTGTAGATGAGGATACCCAAACTTTCCTCAGTGGAAATTCAGGCGTTGCCTTTGTACCCTTTTTGTACATAGGAGCCAAACATATGTTGACGGGATATGACCATTTATTATTTCTCGTAGGGGTTATATTTTTCCTTTACCGTCCGAAAGAAGTATTGCTGTATGTGAGCTTTTTTACCATTGGACACAGTATTACCCTCTTGTTGGGCGTATTGGCAGATATGGCAATCAATGCTTACCTGATTGATGCAATCATAGCCTTGTCCATTGTGTATAAGGGCTTCGATAATTTGGGTGGCTTTCAAAGGTTCTTGGGGTATCAGCCCAATACCAAAGCGGCTGTTTTAATCTTCGGACTTTTTCACGGCTTTGGTTTAGCCAGTAAATTACAGGAATTGAGTTTTGACCGTACCGGATTGTTGACCAACCTACTTGGTTTTAATATCGGTGTAGAAATAGGTCAGTTCATAGCCTTAGCCCTTGTATTATTTATTATCACTAATTGGAGAAGGTCACCGAGTTTTCTCAAATTCTCGACAGTTACCAATATGTTGCTTATGGCAGCAGGTTTTTTATTGTTCGGCTATCAGTTGGTCGGTTATTTTAATTCTTAAAAATTATCAAAATGTCAGAAATAGCACATCAAATCTTAGATAAGAAATCTATCATTAAGCAGGTCATCTATGCTTTAATTATAGGAGCGGTACTTCTTGTTAGTGCCGTATTACCGGCAGAATACGGTATAGACCCTTTGGGTATCGGTAAAGCAACCGGTTTTAGCAAATTATATGTTGGTGACGGCGGTTCGGAAACGCTTGCTTCGGGACCACATAAAATATTGCAATTGGAAAACGTAGGTTCTCCGGCAGATGTAGCCAAACCTGCGGCAGCAGATAATCCGCCACCCGCTACCCAGCTCGCAGAGCGGACAGACGAAGTAAGTGTCGTTATTCCGGCAGGCGAAGGATTGGAATATAAGATAAATATGTTGAAGCACGGTCAGTTGAAGTACGAATGGATTACCGATAAAGGAGAACTATACTTTGATTTTCACGGAGAGGTTAAGAACAACAGCAACTATTTTGAAAGCTACACCATTGCCTATTCCAACAATATGGTGGGGTCATTGCTCGCTCCGTTTGAAGGTCCGCAAGGATGGTACTTCAAAAACAATTCAAATGAGGACATCACTGTCAAAATCAGAATGAAAGGACAGTATCTCCTTAAACAATAACTATTCTAATAACATTATGGTATGTTAAATAACATCATTCATTTTTCAATCAAGAATAAGTTGATAATAGGATTATTTACCCTGGCATTAATTTGCTGGGGTACGTACTCCCTTACCAAACTTCCTATTGATGCCACACCCGATATCACGGATAATCAGGTGATGGTCATTACTGTATCGCCTACATTGGCGGCACAGGAGGTGGAACAGCTTGTAACCTTTCCGGTGGAGCAGACAATGGTCAGTATTCCCGGTATTAAGGATATGCGTTCCTTTTCCCGTTTCGGGCTTTCAATCGTAACCATTGTATTTAAAGAAAATGTTGACATCTATTGGGGACGACAGCAGGTACAGGAAAGATTGACCATAGCGGAAAAAAGTATTCCCGAGGGTGTCGGTACACCCGAAATGGCTCCGGTAACTACCGGTCTTGGGGAAATCTATCAATACAGCATTCACCCCAAAAAAGGTTATGAAGACAAGTACGATGCCACTGAATTAAGAACTATTCAGGATTGGATTATTAAACGGCAATTATTAGGTACGCCCGGCGTTGCAGAAGTAAGCGGCTTCGGTGGATTTGTAAAGCAATACGAAATCGCTATCGAGCCTGACAGGCTTGCCAGCCAGAACATCAATATCTCCGATATTTTCACGGCATTGGAGAAGAACAACCAGAATACCGGTGGTGCTTACATTGATAAAGGTCCTAATGCTTACTTTATCCGAAGCGAAGGCTTGGTAAAGAACATCGAGGAAATCAAAAAAATAGTGGTCAAAAACGAAGCTGGCGTACCTATTCTTTTAAGAGATGTAGCCGAAGTACGGTTTGGAAACGGACCGAGATACGGAGCAGCCACCCGTAATGGTGAGGGCGAAACTGTAACAGGGGTAGTGATGATGCTTAAAGGAGCTAATTCATCTGAAGTAATTACCAATGTAAAGGCTAAGGTAGCAGAAATAGAAAGCAGCTTGCCTGAAGGTGTGGAAATTGAGCCTTTTCTTGACCGTAAAAAGCTGGTGGACGGAGCTATTTCTACCGTTTCAACCAACCTGATTGAAGGTGCATTAATCGTGATTTTTGTACTGATACTTTTCTTAGGAAACCTGCGTGGCGGGCTTGTGGTCGCTTCCGTAATTCCATTGGCAATGTTGTTCGCCATATCTATGATGAACCTCTTTGGCGTATCAGGCAACCTGATGAGCTTGGGAGCGATAGACTTTGGTATCATCGTGGACGGGACAGTTATCATCGTCGAGGCTGTGCTGCATCGAATAACGGGAAGTAAAGACCGGTACGGAGGTGTGGCAAAACTGACACAGGAGCAAATGGATGAAGAAGTCTATCAATCGTCCCGTAAAATACGCTCTGCGGCTGCATTCGGTGAGATTATCATTCTGATTGTATACCTGCCATTATTAGCGTTGGTAGGTGTAGAAGGTAAAATGTTCGGACCAATGGCACAGACTGTTTCTTTTGCCATTTTAGGAGCTTTCTTGCTTTCGTTTACCTATGTACCGATGATGTCGGCTTTGGTGTTGAGCAAGAAAACAACCCATAAGGAAAACTTCTCCGACAGAATGATGAAGGCTATTCAGAGAGTTTATACGCCTATCATCGAGGGAGCAATGAAAATGAAATTATTGGTCGTTTCTATTGCAGTAGGTCTTTTCATCATTACACTTTTTGTATTCAACCGTATGGGTGCAGAATTTATACCTCAGTTGGATGAGGGTGATTTTGCGGTAGAAACAAGGGTTCCGGTCGGTAGCTCTATCAACCAATTGATAGATGTTTCACAGAAAGCCCAAACTATCCTGCGGAAGAACTATCCCGAAGTAGAAGAAGTAGTAAATAAAATCGGTTCGGGGGAAATTCCCACAGACCCGATGCCTATTGAAGCGGGCGATATGATAGTGAAACTAAAGCCGAAAAAGGAATGGACAAGTGCCAAAGACAGAGAAGAACTGATAGAAAAAATGCAGGCTGACCTATCTGTTATCCCTAACGCTACATTTAGTTTCCAGCAACCTATACAGATGCGTTTCAATGAGTTGCTTACAGGAGCAAAACAGGACGTGGTTCTAAAAATCTATGGAGAAGATTTGGACGTACTATCAGACCTTGCTTCGGATGTGGGTCGTAAAATAAAAAATGTCGAAGGTGTAGAAGATTTATATGTAGAGGAAATAACAGGTTTGCCACAAATCAGCATACAGTTTAACAGGGATAAGATAGCACAGTACGGAATGAATATCGAAGACGTAAACAGTGCCATTGAAACAGGATTTGCAGGTAAAGCAGCAGGTTTGGTATATGAAGGCGAAAGACGGTTTGACTTGGTGGTAAGGCTGGATAATGCTTCAAGAGCAGATATTACGGATGTTCAGAATTTATTTGTAAGTACGCCCACAGGTCAGCAAATTCCTCTAAGTGAAGTAGCAGATATTTCATACAAACCGGGTCCGGTACAAATCCAAAGAGATAATGCCAAAAGACGGATTACACTTGGTTTCAACGTAAGAAACAGGGATGTAAAAAGTATCGTGAACGATATTCAGGATATTGTGGGAGCAAAAGTAAAAATGCCTGCGGGCTATCATATCACCTACGGCGGACAATTTAAAAACCTCGAAGAAGCCAATGCGAGGCTTGCAGTAGCATTGCCGGTGGCACTCTTACTGATTTTACTATTGCTGTACTTTACGTTCCGTTCGGTAAAACAAGGTCTATTGATATTTACTGCAATTCCGTTATCGGCGATAGGTGGTGTATTTGCTTTGCTCATCAGGGATATGCCTTTCAGTATCTCCGCCGGTGTAGGTTTTATTGCGTTATTCGGTGTTGCTGTTTTGAACGGGATTGTATTGATTGCAGAGTTCAACCGTTTGGCTAAGGAAGGGGTTAATGATATTTACGAAAGGGTTCGGATTGGTACACGGGTAAGATTAAGACCCGTACTGATGACAGCCGCAGTAGCTTCGTTAGGATTTTTACCGATGGCAATCTCATCTTCATCAGGTGCAGAAGTACAACGCCCGTTGGCTACGGTAGTTATCGGAGGTCTGATAACGGCAACTGCACTGACCCTTGTGGTACTTCCTGTACTGTATATCTATTTCACAAAATCATCATTCAAGATGCGGAAGCCCAAAACCTTGCCTACGGCAATATTACTATTAGGATTTTTAGGTTTACCGTCGGTAATGAATGCACAAGTACCTACAAATTCCGGTACAAGAGTGCTGACCTTACAGCAATCCATTGATGAAGCGTTGAAAAACAACAACAGCATCAAGATAGCGGAGTATAACATCAATGTACAGCAGGCATTAAAGAAAGGAAGCGTTACTATTCCTAAAACGGAAATTTCCTATACACAGGGTGTAGTAAGTAATCCTACTATTAATGATAACCTGATTAATGTTACACAGCGTTTTGATTTTCCGACCGTTTACAGCAATCAATCAAAGTTGGCACAGGAAAGGATACGCAGCAGCGAAAAATACAAGGCTGTAACCGAAAATGACCTTGTTGAAGACGTAAAGCTGGCTTACCTGCAATATCAGTATATATTGGAGAAAAGACGGCTATTGTTGGAACAGGACACGATTTACAGCAAGCTAAGTAAAGCAAGTAATGCGAGGTATAGAACAGGAGAAAGCACAAGTCTTGAAAATGCTACTTCGTCAGTCCAATACCGACAAATTCAGAATGAGCTGGAAAAGAATGAAGCCGATATACAAATTGCCAAACGTCTTTTACAGACATTGCTTAATACAACCGATGACATCAGCATAGCAGATACGGCATTGGTTGTAAGGGAGGAATTATTGGCTATTGATGGTGTATCAACTACCAACAATCCTATCATTCAATATCTGCAACAGGAAATCAATGTTAGCCAAAGAGAAATATCCTTGCAGAGAAGCAAGATGTTACCGGACATTATTTTAGGTTATAACGGTCAGACCTACAAAGGTCTGCAAACGATTAACGGTGTCGATAGAACTTATACGGGTAAAGACAGGTTTAGTTTTTTCCAAGTCGGTATAAGCATACCTCTTTTTCCGGGTGGTTATAAATCCCAAATCAATGCGGCTAAAATCAATGAACAGATTGCACAAAAACAGGTAGAACTGACGACTACAAATCTGAACGGACAGCTTAAAGAGTTGGCACAGCAGTATGTGAAATTTCAGAAATCTCTAAACTATTATCAGACACAGGCATTGCCACAGGCAGACCTGATTATCAGTAATTCGGATAAGAGTTTTAGAAACGGTGATATTTCCTATACACAATATCTGCAAAACCTTACGCTATCCAATAATATCCATTCAGAGTATATAGACAACCTGTATAATCTTAACCGGGTTATTATTTCCATAGAGGCAATTTTAGGCAACAATTAATCATTCAAAAAATCAGAATAATGAATAGGTCATCATTTAAAAAATATATACCATTATTACTGTCAGCAGTATTGGTGGTTTCGTCCTGTAAGGATAAAAAAGAGAATGCTGCCGAACAGGCTCCGGCAGAAACAGAGAGCAAGACCGATACAGCACCTTCGGTAAGACAAATTACGTTTACCGCTGACCAGTACAAGCTGTCGGAGATACAAACAGGCTCCATAGAATTAAGAAACCTTAGCAATATAATCAAGCTGACAGGAGCTATTGAAGCTGAACCAAACAGCATAGCCACCGTATCAGCACCATTGGGCGGTTATATCAAAACAGCAGGGTTATTGCCGGGGCAAGCTGTAAAAAAGGGGCAGCAATTAGCCACTATTGAAAATCCGGAGTTCATCACCATTCAACAGGAGTATTTGGAAAGCATCGGCAGGCTGGAATATTTGTCACAGGAATACAAAAGACAGCAGGAATTGAGAAATGAAGATGTCAATGCAGCCAAAACCTTCCAACAGGTAAGCTCTGATTACAATGTGATGAAAGCCCGTATTGCAGGTTTGGAACAGCAGATGGCACTTATCGGCATCAGCAGTAACGCCTTGAAAAACAACAAGCAAATTTCCAGAACTGCGGGTATTTATGCTCCCATTTCAGGGTATATCAAAGTCAGTAATACCAATATCGGGAAATACGCCGCACCAACCGATGTCCTGTTTGAGATAACGGGTGTAGATGCACTGCATCTTGCTTTAAATGCTTTTGAAAAGGACTTGGGCAAAATTCAGGTTGGGCAGACCGTTAAGTTTTCACTTTCCAATGAAAATGATTACCGCCATACCGGAAAAGTGTACTTGGTCGGTCAGGCTGCAAATGACAAAAAAATGATACCGGTGCTTTGCCGCTTTACCAAAGATGCAAAACTCTTACCGGGAATGTATGTAAAAGCGTGGGTAGAAACAGGAACGGAACAAAAGAATGCCGTACCTAACGATGCCATTGTTCAGTTGAATGGTTTGGATTACATCATCGTCCAAACAGCAGGGAATAATGACAGCTATACATTCCAGTTGTTGCAAATTGCCAAAGGTGTGGAGCAGGAAGGTTATACAGCAGTTGAATTACCTCAAAGTGCCAATCAGCAATCGTTAAAAGTAGTCACGAAAAACGCTTATACTATCCTTTCAGCTATTAGAAATGCGGAAGAGGAAGAATAACCATATCGGGAAACCGAAGCATAAGAGAAAGAAGAAAAGACCACCTCCGCAAAGGCAGGGAGGTGGTAAATCTTCAAATAATAAATGGGGATACAAGATGATAAAGTATGGTTTAATAGCATTGGTAGTCTTGTTATTTCTATCCGTTCTTATTTTGCTCGGTGTGTTTCCCAATATTAATGTAGGTAATAACCATAGACATTAAATTATAAAAAATGAACACATTTAAAACCTTTTTTTCCCGGCAGTTTTTATGGGAAATCATACGCATCATTACAGTAGGTATTGCCAGCCTATTGTTTTATATGGGGGTCATTCCGTTACCTGTATTACTGGCAGCTACGGCTTTCGGTCTGTATTCTTTGCTAAAGACGGCTATTGTCGAGCTTATCAAAGAACGTAAAGTCGGCACGGAGCTTTTTATCTCCATAGCCGTAATTGTATCGGTTGTGGGCAAAGAATACCTTGCCGGTTCCGTGGTACTGATGATTATCCTGATAGCGGAATATATCGCCAGTGCAAGCGGAGAACGGGCAAGGGCATCTATCAAAGAATTGATAGGCTCTGTACCGCAAACAGCCGTCATTAAAAAAGACGGAAAAGAGCAAACAATCCAAATCACCTCGCTGGCTATGGGCGATATTGTCGTAGTAAAAGCAGGAGAAAAAATACCCGTTGACGGTAAAGTCATTGCCGGTTCCGGTTCCGTCAATCAGGCTCCTATTACCGGAGAAAGCGTACCGGTCGAAAAAGTCAACGACAGCGAAGTCTTTGCCGGAACTATATTGGAGTTGGGAGCATTGGACGTTCAAATGACCAAAGCAGGTAATGATACGGTGTTTTCAAGGATTATCGCTTTGGTAGAAGAAGCCGAAAGCAGTAAAGCTCCCATTGAAAAACTCACTGACAGGGTAGCCTCGTGGCTGATACCATTCGTGTTCATTTTTGTGATAGGTGTCTATTTAGTAACAAAAGATGTAAAGCTGGTCATCGCCCTGTTGATTTTTACCTCGCCTGCCGAATTAGGCTTAGCCACCCCTTTAGTAACTATATCTGCCATTGCAAGGGCAGCTCGTGAAGGTATCTTGGTAAAAGGAGGTAAATATTTAGAGGAACTCGCAAAGATAAAAACCATTGTTTTCGATAAGACCGGAACACTTACGGTAGGTAAACCTACACTCAATAAAGTAGATATATCGGATAGCAACTATACAGAAAAGGACTTACTGTATTTTGCGGCTACTGCCGAAAACCGTTCCAGCCACCCATTGGCAAATGCGATTATTGTCCGTGCAGAAGAATTAGATGTGGAGCTTTCAGAGCCGACCGGCTTTGAGGTATTTAAAGGAAAGGGGCTTGGAGCTTCAATAGACAGCAGAAAAGTGTTGATAGGAAACAAAACATTGATGGACGACCATAAAATCAGTGTTACAATAAATAGCGAAAACCTTACAGATACAGCTATTTATATGGCAATTGATAATAAGGCTGCCGGTGTATTCTATGTGTCCGACACCATACGTCCGGGAGCAAAAGAAATGATTGATGAACTGAAAAAAAGCGGTGTTCAAAATGTTATAATGCTTACGGGCGACAATCCGCAAACAGCACAACACGTGTCAAGTCAGTTAGGCATTACCTCGTTCAAAGCGGATATGCTGCCGGAGGACAAAATTAAAGCTATACAGGAACTCCAATCCACAGGAGAAAAAGTAGCAATGGTAGGCGATGGCATCAACGATGCTCCGGCTCTTGTGCAGGCAAATGTAGGTATCTCTATGGGTATTGTAGGCACACAGGCAGCTATGGAAGCCGCTGATATTGTTTTGGTGGAAGACAAACTCGAAAAAATTGCCCGTTCCAAAGCTATCAGCAAAAGAGCATTCAAAACTATCAAAGAGAATATAATCGGGGGTGTTGGTGTGGTACACGTATTGGGTATTACACTGGTATTGTTGGGGGTTTTAGGACCCGTAGAAGCAGCAGTCATTCACCTGTTGCCCGATACGCTGGTATTTCTTAATTCAGTCAAACTACTTAGAGTAAAAATTTAATTATTAATTCACTTTTAAAAATCAAAAAAAATGAGAAAAATCAAATCAATCGGAATGGCTTTAGTGGTTGCCATAGCCACGCTTGCCGTAAGCCCTGTAATGGCTCAGTCGGGTCACGGTTCTGCCCCTCACGGCGGAAAAATGATAGACGTTGACAATTACCATATTGAAATGGTAAAAGGTAACAATATGCTGACCTTTTATGTGCTGGATGCCAATGCTAAAACATTAAACAAGCCCGCTACCGGTTCGGTAGAGTTTGCTTTTGAGAATGGCACTAAGTCAAATTCAAATCTCAAAGCAGATAAAAACGGTGCATTACAGGTGGCATTGCCCAAAAACGCAATTCATACAAATTGTACTGTTACGATTAAGGTTGATGGCACAACGCTGACAGGAAAATTTAAAAATGAGGTTTCTGCCGCTGAAAAAGCACACGGGCATCAACATTAAATCTGTGAAGGTTGAAACATACTATCTTCTTCTTTTTGGGGAAGAAGATGGTATGTCAATTCAAATACCGTGTATCAATATTAAGTGAGAAAAACAAATAACACAATAATGCTAAAGGCTATAAGAAAGTAACGATATGGAACAATTTATCCATTACTTTTTACACCTTATTTTTCCGGGTATCCTTTCCTATTTTCTGTTTAGGGAAAATTGGATAAGATGCTATGCAATATTGTTGCTCACTATGCTGGTTGATTTAGACCACCTTTTGGCAACACCAATATTTGACCCTTGCAGGTGCAGTATAAATTTCCACCCCCTGCATAGCTGGTTTGCTATTGCTATTTACTTTATCCTGTTGTTTTTCAAACCGACACGGGTTGTTGCCGTGGGGTTGCTTTTACATATGGCTACCGATGGTTTGGACTGTTTTCTTAGCCAAAATAATTGCGGTTGATGTTAAAAGATATAAGACATATAAAAGGTTTTTTTCTTTTGCTATTGTACGTTTTTGCAAATAGCCCGGTTATCTTATACCACCACCACGACGATGAAATTATCGCCTATTCAAAAGCAAGCCAATGTGAGAAGGCAATATATTATGGGGATGAAAGCAATGCCTGTAATCATAAGGCACATCTTACCAAAGCATTCAAAAAGTGTTCACTGTGCGATAATCATTGCTTATCGCCTCATCTTATCGTTGATGCCATTATTGTTTACGTTGATGTACAGCCTTATTTTGAATACAGCTTATGTAAGGTAAGTTTCTACGAAGCGGAACGCCTTACAATCCAAAACAAAGGACCGCCCACAGTTTGATTTTTTATATAGACGCAAGCAGTCAAACGCCTGTTTGCTCATATCAAACAATAATCGTTAAAAAATCAAACAATGAATTTAAAAAGCATATTACTATTGGTTGCTTTCGTATCAGCAACCTTAAACATATTTGCACAAAACAGTATTTCAGGTACGGTAAAAGACGAAACCACAAACGAGAATTTAGCTGGTGCATCCATCTATATTGCTGACCTGAAAACAGGTGCAACGACAGACACAAACGGTAGTTATAAAATCAATAACCTTAAAAGGGGAACCTACCTTTTAGAGATAAATTATACAGGCTATCAGCCAATAATCGAAAAAATAAGCATTGACAAAGATACGGTTATGGACTTTTTGTTAAGCCCCGCTGTTACAGAACTGAATGAGTTAATCATTACAGGCGTAACCCGCTCAACAGAATTAAGACTAAGCCCTGTCATTGTTAAAGCGGTGGACGGTAAAACACTCAATCAGAACAGTGCTACCAATCTGATTGATGCTTTAAGGAATGTACCCGGTGTAAACCAAATAACAACAGGGACAGGAATTTCAAAACCTACTATAAGAGGTTTAGGGTTTAACAGAGTAATTACATTAAACAATAATATCCGGCAGGAAGGACAGCAATGGGGCGATGAACACGGTATTGAGATAGACGAGAATGCAGTGGACAGAGTGGAAGTTGTCAAAGGTCCCGGAAGCCTTATGTACGGTTCGGACGGTATTGCGGGAGTGCTTAATTTTCTTGCTCCGAAAGCCTTGCCGTTAGGACAGGTAAAAACACAGGTTTCCTCCAATTACCAAAGTAATAACAACCTCATTGGCTATTCCGTTGCCAACGCTGGGAATAAAGACGGCTTGCAATGGCTTGGCAGGTTCAGCAACAAGTTTGCAGGCAACTACCAAAATGCCTACGACGGAAAAGTTTTCAATTCGGGATTTAAGGAAATCAATGGTAGCCTGTTTTTGGGAATAAACAAAAGCTGGGGACACTCACACCTGACCGTAAGCTCTTATAACAACACCCTTAATCTTGTAGAGGGAGAAAGAGATGAATTAGGAAGATTTATCTACGAAAATGCCAATGGCGATGAAGTAGCAGCAACCGACAAAGATTTGAAAGGATATAAAACAGGTTTTCCGCATCAGAAGATAAATCATATTGGAGTAGCTTCAAACAATTATTTCATATTGGATAAAGGAACGCTTAATGCCGACTTTGGTTTTCAGAACAATAAAAGAAAAGAGTACGAAGACCCTTCCGCTCCTGACCAGCCCGCTTTGTTCTTTGATTTGAACACGCTGAATTATAACGTACGGTATAATTTTGAAAAGTCAAAAGGTTGGGAAACTTCGGTCGGTATTGGTGGTATGTGGCAGTCCAATACCAACAGAGGAGAGGAATTTATGATACCTGCCTATCATCTGTTTGATGCAGGCGGGTTTGTTTTCACACAGAAAACTTTTTTTGACAAGCTCACTTTAGCCGGAGGTATCAGGTTCGACAACCGATATATGAACTCAAAGGAACTTTACCTCAATGAAGATGAAAATCCCGTTTCCGGTACAGACCCCGATGCGGAGTTGAAATTTAGTGCTTTTAACAAAAGCTACAATGGCATTTCGGGAAGTTTGGGATTATCGTATAAGGTGGATAAAAATTCTACTTTCAAATTTAACGTATCGAGAGGTTTCAGAGCACCGAACAGCACCGAGCTTTCTGCCAACGGAAGACACGAGGGAACATTTCGGTATATCATCGGAAAAGCTGATTTAAAATCAGAAATCAGCCATCAGCTGGACGTTGCCTACTTTCTTAATTCCAAACATATCACGTTGGAGATTACACCATTTGTAAACTTCATTCAAAACTATATCTATTTGGAAAAACTCGTTGCGGAAGACGGAACTGAAATCATTCCCGACCCGACTGACGGCGCACCTGCCTTTCAATATACGGCAGGAAATGCTACTTTGCTCGGTGGCGAAATCTATTTGGATATACACCCACACCCAATAGAATGGTTGCATTTGGAAAATTCGTTTTCCTATGTGCAGGCTACCCAAAGCAATCAGCCCGAAAGCTCAAAGTATCTGCCGTTTATTCCTGCCCCAAGGTACAGGGGAGAAATCAAAGCTGAACTAAAGGAAGTTAATCATACATTTTCTAACGCCTATATCAAATTCGGTATAGACTATTTCTTTAAGCAAAACAGATTTTTCAGTGCTTACGGAACAGAAACGGCAACACCGGCTTACACGCTGTTGAGTGCAGGAATTGGAACAAATATAAAGGCATTCAACCGAAGCGACTTTATGTCTTTGTATATCAGTGGAGAAAACTTGGCTGACGTGGCTTATCAAAATCATTTGAGCAGGTTGAAGTATGCCCTTGAAAACCCCGCAACAGGACGTATGGGTGTTTTCAATATGGGACGTAATATCAGCGTGAAAATGATAATGAATTTTTAACAACAACTCTGTAAAGCCTTATCAAATGTATGGTAGGGCTTTGCAGAAAATTTTTGATAAATATGAGAAAGATTTCAATTACAGTAATACTATTGATATGCTCCATAATTACCAATGCACAGCGTTCGGAGCATTCCGATACTACACCACCGCAAGAGTTTTCCCTTAGTGCCGGGGCGGTCAATACCGCTATTCTACAAAAGGGATTTTACGGGGGATATTTGGATTTAAAATATTACCCCGTCAAAAGGTGGGCTACGGGGCTTAGTTTTTCACTTGTTGGAAGAAAGATAACAGATAATTTCACTTATTCGATAGGACAGCCATTGGTTGATTTTTATGAAATAGGCTGGGTTAATCAATATGACATAATTCAGAAAGATAAAATCCGTCTTGGGGTAAGCCTTAATAATGGTGTTGTTATTTCGAGGCTTGGGGATAATGCCGAAAAAGAAAAATATATTGGGCAAGATTTGGTTCGGGAAAACGTGCAAAAGAAGTAGCTACAAATTATTTCTACCTGTTACAACCCGGCTTAAATATTTCGTACAAGATTTATTCAAACACTAACAGTCCTGACATTTACTTTACAACCAAATTACAGTATCGGGCAGTATTTGGCAGTCCGAAATACGGACAAATCAACGACTTTTCTAACTATTGGATAGGAGCAGGAATTACAGTTTTAAGCGATATGTAAACAGAATTATTTAAAAAATTTCAGAACAATACTATAAGAAATCATAAATGAAAAATAAAACATACGACATACTCGGCATTTCGGCAGCAACGCTCTGTTTAATCCATTGCCTGATTTTCCCCTTGCTTGTCATTATACCGATTGGCATATCGCATAATCCGTATATAGATTTAGCCTTTTTGATTATCGGAGCTATTATAGCCTTCAAAATCTGCAAGACGACTGACAGCAAGCTGGTCATTGCTCTTTTTGCCGTTTCATTGCTTACGATTTTAATTTCGGTAGTCCTTGATTTTGTTTATCATATCCACCTACCGCTTATCTATGTAGGTTCTGCCGGACTTATCACGGCTCACATCATCAATCATCGAAGAACACATACTTAATGAAAGTATATCAATATATAAAAAACATCATTACTGAATGGCAACAGATAATATAATAAAAGTAATCACAGAACCATTTAAAACCCTGCGAAACACGACTTTCGCAAGGCTTTATTTCGCACAGATAGCAAGCCTTTTCGGCGATGCTTTTACGTGGCTCGGTCTGGCTTTGCTCACGTATGAGATAAGCCCCCAAAATGCCGCCGCTATTTTGGCATCAGCCCTAACATTAAGGGTAACGGCATACATCATCTTTTCGCCCTTTGCAGGTGTGGTATCAGAAAAATTCCAACGCAAACAGATATTGCTCATCACGCAGTTTGCAAGAATGACAATCGTCTGTATGCTGCCTTTCGTCAATGCCGAATGGCAGTTGTACGCATTGATATTTGCATTGAATGTGTTTGCTGCATTTTTTACGCCTACATACAGGGCAATCATTCCGCAGATAGTAGAAAAAGAAATATACAGAGAAGCTAACGGCTTATCAATGGCAACTTTTCAATTGTTGAGCGTATTTGGTCCTGCATTAGCAGGTATCGTAGCAGTTTGGTTAGGAGCGACACAAATATTTTTCGTCAACGGTGCTACCTTGTTCATCGCTATATTGTTCATTCTTTCCATTCCGAAATCATCATTGCAAAAAGGTGTAAGCAGTGATAATGCCGTACCTCAAAAAACGTGGGGCGAAGTATTAAAAGGCATACGCTTATTGTTCGGCAACAAGATTGTACGGTTTGCATTGAGCATTGAATTTATATCAGCCGTTGCAGGTGCTTTGGTATTGGTCAATACAGTAGGATTAGTAAAAACAAATCTTCAGTTAGATGATAAACACTATGGCTGGATAATGTCGGTATTCGGTGTAGGTGCAGCGATTACAGCATTTTTATTGGGTAGTTTGGACAAGTCCAAAACACGTAGCGTTTCACTGATTAGCGGAGCAATGCTAATAGGTGTTGCCATTAGTTTTGCCAATTTCGTACCGTTCAACGGTTTGATAATCCTGTGGATTTTGGCAGGTATCGGGCAGACGTTAGCCGATATGCCGTCCGAAACACTGATAGGCGAAAATATCGAACCTAAAGACCAAGGCAAAGTGTATGGTGCTCATTTCGCATTCTCCCATTTGTGGTGGGCAATCGCCTATCCGATAGCAGGATTTTTAGGTACACAGTTCCCGAACAGAGAATTTTTGTACGGTGGGATAGCCACCATTGTTTTGGCGGTTGTAGCCATTCTGATGTTTAGAAAATCAAATTAAAAAAGCCTAATCAAAGATGCAGCCTGAATATTAATTTAAGATAACCCGTATGGATAAATTTTATCAACAGACGCTAATTAAGCTGGAGGACGAAATCAGGGAATTGGAAATTGAAACCGATTGCTCTGTGCAACGAATTGAAGCAGTTATAAAACTTATCATTAAAACATTGTCCGACATAAAGGAGCACATCTTAAAAATAGGGTTTAAGAATAATGTTGAAGAAATCCATTTTTTCAAACATCAGAAACCCGTTATCGTTGCTAAGCTCATTTATTACTATGCCATTTATAAAATTGAAACGAAAAAGCCCAACGGCACGAAAGCGGTCAAAAAATATTTCAATGAAGAATTGAGAAAACTCAAAAGACACTTCAATAATAACCTTGAGCTTTATAAATATTATCGTACCAACAGTACATTTCTTGATGAGAAGCTATTTATAAGAGGAAAATTTGATATTAAGTTAAGTATAGACACTATTTATTTGGAAACAGATATTAGGTTTTCTACTTATTATGATTATAAAATAGCCGAGATTATTGCCAATGATTTAATACAGGTATATCTTGAAGCCAAATTAAATAAAAGCAATCAGAGCAAGACATCAGAAAATCCACCTCTCAAATGGACGGCAAGCAAAGCCTCCGCAACCGAATTGATTTACGGATTGTATTTGTTAGGTGTATTCAACAATGGGAATACGGATATTATCAATATCGTTAGATATTTTGAGCGTGTTTTCGGTATTGATTTAGGCGATTTTTACCATACGTTTATGGAACTCAAATCCCGAAAGATAAACCGTACCAAATTATCAGACAGTATGCGTGAAGCACTTATAAAAAGAATGGACGAACAGGACGAGAAATAGTAGTCATTGGATTGAAAAAAAGTAACAGGGGATTTGCAGATCCCCTGTTACTTTTTAGCCAGCATTATAATCAAAATTTGAGGTCTTCATTCTCATTAACTCATTATTTACAATACCCCTCGTGCCAAATGAACACCTTTTGTCCGTACAATACTCTCCGAGAATTTTGGCGTTTCTTGCTTTTTATCAACCTGTTCCGCAGACTGTCCTTTTTGTTCCGGTTCGATAGATAGCTGTATCTTTCGCTCGATAGCAGCCAGCTCCGTTTTGAGTTCGCTCAGTCGGCTCTCCTTAGACCACGTACCATTAACCACCTCCTGAAGCACAGGTATATCCTTTTGATAGCTCGCAATGCTTTCCTGTTCCTTTGCAATAAGTGGCGGTATTTTTTCCAACGCTCTCAAAAAGTTAACGGAGGCGGTTTCAGGGTCTTTCGCAATCACACCGAAATTATGATTGTACTTGATGTTGCCCTCTCCCTTTATGAAAAATCGGTTGACCCGAATATCTACGCCGTCTTTTTGCGACATTTCCGTTTTAACCAAAAGCTGAAAGCCGTACAAACTGCCAATCTCCTGATAATCCCCACCTGTACGGGCTTTGTCTGCAATCTCGTTGAGCTTGGTTCCAATCTGTTTAACATTTGCATTAGGCGACAATCCGTCCAACTGAACGGGGTTTGCGATTTTGCCGTCCTGCCTTTTTTGTATGCGTTGCTGTAAGTTCTCCCAATCGGTTGTCATACGGTTGAGGCGTGATTGAGCTGCGTTAAATTCTTCCGTATAGTTTTCCAATTTGCCTTTAGCACTGTACTTAGAGCGGTTAAACGCTTGCTTCTCGCTTTCCAATCCGGCAATCTGTTTTTCAACCCGTGCCTTATCCAACAGGTCTGTATTTCCTGACAGGATTGCCACGTATTCCGAGAAGTTCATACCCGACTTTTCGTCCATACTGCCCTCGTCAATGGTTCGCTTGCCGAGATTATTGGATTTTAATTGGTCGATAAATAGCTGTTTGTTGAACAGCAGGTTGAACTTATAACTATCCAAAGATTTCTCAACGGCATAAATGATTACATCTACTTTGTTGTCCGCAAAATGTTTGGCAATTTCATTGCCTTTGCGGATTGCCCGACCGTCACGCTGGGCAAGGTCGCTTGGTCGCCACGGGGTATCTAAGTGATGAACGGCAACGGCTCTTTTCTGTGCATTTACACCCGTTCCGAGCATACTCGTTGAGCCGAACAGCACACGGATTTTGCCCTCGTTCATTCCTTTGATAAGGTCTTTACGTTGCTTGTCCGTTTTGGCTTCCTGAATGAACCGGACTTCGTTAGCAGGTATGCCGTGGTCTTCCACGAGCTTGCGTTTGATTTCCGAGTACACATTCCACTCATTCGGCTTGTACGTTCCCAAATCAGAGAACACGAATTGCGTACCTTTCTGTGCATTGTATTTGTTGTAATACTTCGCAATATTATTGGCACAGTGCGTGGCTTTATTGTCGGGGTGGTCTTCATACATACCGCTTACCATTCGCATATCCAATGACATCTTACGGGCGTAGTCCGTAGCAATTAGCATTTTGGCTTTTTCTTCCGATTTTGACAACGGGTGTCTGCCGAGCAGGGTTGCATCGCCCGACTTGGCAAATTCCATTAAGTTCTGAATAAACTCCGCTTGGTCGGGCGTAGGCGGAATGTTGTACAGGATTTCTTTTTTTTCGGGACGGTCAATCCCTATATCTTTGGCAGTCCTGTAATCCGTGATTTCAGAGTAGAACTGTGCCAGCTCCGGTACTTTGATAAAATAACGGAAACGTTCTTTTGCTACGATATTATTAGCCACTGAAAACTCGTAATCGGTTGTTTTCCTTGCGTAGATAGCTGCCCACGCATCAAAACAGTTAATGCCCTGTTTCTCTAATGCCCGTGGTCGCAGGTATTTGAACAGGAGGTACAATTCCGTCAATGAATTGCTGATAGTCGTTCCCGAAAGAAAGGTAGCCCCCATATCCGCATTGGTTCGCTCCTGAATGGTGCGGATAGCAAAAAGCAGGTTCAACGCTTTTTGGCTACCGTCCACATTACCCAATCCGGCTACCCGACTATGACGGGTATTGAACATCAGGTTTTTGAATTGGTGGCTCTCGTCGATAAACAAATGGTCTATGCCCATCATTTTGAAATCGACAATATCATCTTTGCGGTTCTCAATATCGTGCTGTAAGGTCTTTAGCTTGACTTCGAGATTATCCTTTCGCTTGATAGCTCCGGCAAGCATACCCCTTGTTACTTCCGCACCGTCTGCCTCCATTGCATAGAGGTTTCGCTCCACATTATCCAATTCTATTTCGAGGATTTCCTTTTGAATTTCGGGGCTTTGCGGTATCATCCCGAATTGGTCGTGCGTGAGAATGACACAATCCCAATCGTTGTTTTTAATATCCCCGAATATCCGCAGGCGTTTTTGTGGCGTGAAATCTTCCTTTCCTGGAAACAGTATTTTTGCGTGGGGGTACGCAGTTCGGTAGGCTTCGGCGATTTCGTGTACATTACTCTTTAATCCGATTATCATTGGTTTGTGTGCCAAGCCCAAACGCTTCATTTCCTGTGCAGCCGTACACATAACCAATGTTTTCCCAGCACCGACCTCGTGGTCGCAGATAGCCCCGTTGTTCAGCTTAATCATCCAAACGGTATCCTTTTGGCTACTGTACAGGTCTTCGATACCCAACGCTTTGCGGTCTAAGCCTGCAAAGTCCTGATGGCTTCCGTCATAGTTCGGACGGACAAAACAGTTGAACGTATCGTTGTATTGGTCGGTCAGTCGGGTTTTAAACTCGTCACTTTGGGCGTGTAGCCAATCCGTAAAGGCGGAACGGATTTCGTCAATTTTGGAATTAGCCATTTGTATGGCTTCCATATCCTTGACCTTGACTTCCTGCCCGTCTATTTCGACTTTCTTGGTTATATCGGGTGTCGTATTGACAAGGGCGTGTTTCAGTAACGCCACGCCGTCAAACGTCCGGCTCTCCGACTTGACCGCATACTTGACCCAAATATTTTGGTTGCCCTGATTACAGATGACCGAAAAATCATCGGAGCTGTCCGAATAGTGGATTTTTACATCTGCATCGAACAGGTGTGAAGCAAATTTGGCGTAAACACCCGTGGGTATCCAGCGTTCGCCGAGGTTAAAGTCCAGCTCCTCAAATTCGATACGTCTTGGTCGGGCTTCCTCCAATACGGTAAGGCTTTGCTTGGCTTCCTTATCATCGGGATTTTGTTCAACGTAGGTTCTGATTTCGTTGGCTTTTTCAACCACATTGCCCGCTATCCAGCGTTCGGCAATTTCGTACTCCCTTTCCAACGGGTTGTAAAAAATACGACCGTGCAAATGCTCTTTCAGTGCATCGGCGATCATATTGCTGATTTCGGACATATAGTCCAAATCCACCGTTCCGAATTTGTTCAGCGAGGAAGCTAATGCTTCCGGCGGATTGTCCGTTGCTAATGTTGTGGTGGAGAAACTTACGGGATGGTTGAATATATCCGCTTTCTGAACGATACCGCCCTTTACACGCTCCAAATACGGGATTTCTTTTCCGGCACTATCCGTTTTAATCAGCTTGATATTATCGGCACTGTTCAGGTTGCTGTACTTTTTGATAAAGGCATCGTACAGGCGGTTCAGGTTTTCCCTTTCTTCCTTATGCTCCGTTTGTTTTTCGGCTTCTTTCTGATACAGGTCATTATAAGTATCACGTACAGCGATATAGGCTTCGGCTCTTGCTTTTTGGGCGGATGGCAGTTGCAAAGGATGGAACATTGCCGTTCCGTTTTCCTTATCCACCTCCTGCAAATGACCGACCCAGCCGTTATCCACGACAAGACAATCGTTACGGTGGTACGATTGCAGTTCCTGACTGTATAAGGCAGGTTCGGGAATGGCAACAGTCACGGGAATAGCTGGCTTGTCCGCTTGGCCATTTCCGTTTTGTTGTGAAAACAAATCTCCGATGACCTCCTGTTTAATGCCGTTTGGTGGGCTTGTCCTGTTAACCTTACCATTGGGAGCAGGAGGCGTGTAAGGTTGTTGCATCGCTCCACTGAATAAGTCCGTTTGCCGATTGATAGGCGTTCTCCGTCTATTGGAGGTTTGCCTTTTGGTTCTTGATGTTCGCTTAGGCGGAGCAAGAACGGCAACAGGTTCGCCAGCATTTTCAAACAGGTCGAAAATGCTTAACTGCGTAAATTCCTGTGGGCTTTCCTTTCCTATGGTTGTTTGCGTAAAACGAGGTAGTTCCGGCTGAATGATTTCACGCTCGATAACAGGAGGCGTTGGTGTTGGTTGTACCGGAATTTGTACGATTGGCTCATCGTTCCGCTCGCCTTTGTACAAAGACAAATTCAGGTGCTTTCTAAAATCATCGGAAAGCATCTGTTTAAGATTTTTGGCAATGCCCTCAACGCCGTCTTGGTGGGTATAAATTAATGCAGGTTGCCCGTATGGGTCAGTACCTACTTTCCAATGCGTATTTATAATTCTTGCACCGTCATTGAATATCGCATTGCTGGGTGTACCGTACCCCGTTTTGTTGCTTTGGCAAAACAGATCTTCCCTTTCGGTCAGATTTTGTTTTGCCGTATTCTTTTGCAGGATTATCAGGTCGGAGCCGACCTCTGTACCTGCATAATCCGTAAACACGTTATTCGGTAAGCGGATTGCCGAAACCAAATCGTTGTTTTCCATCAACGCCCTGCGTATCGGCTCATTATTCGGACTGTTTAAAATTCCCTGCGAGGTAATGAACGCCTGCAAACCGCCCTCTCGGAGCATATCATTCCCTTTCAAAAAGAAATAGTTATGAATGCTTCGGGCAGCTTGTATTTTTGCAGGGTCTTTACTTCGGGAATACGAAAGGTCAAATACGGAGGTATCGCCAAAAGGGATATTGCTGGCAATAACGTCATAGCTGTTTTGTTCCTTTTCGGGGATTTCCTCAAAGCCACTCACACGGATATTGCTTTCGGGATAAAGGTGCTTTAGGATTTTGCCCGTAAGCACATCCTTTTCGTAGGCGGTAACTTTGGTTTGGTTCTCTGCAAAGGACTGAACAAAAGCCCCGACACCTGCGGAGGGTTCGAGGAATTTGTCAATGTTCAGACCGCTATCCCTCAATGTGGAGGATATAGCGTTGATAACTTCCGGCGGTGTGTAAAAAGCGGTCAGCACCGAGCTTTTCATACTGTCCACATATCGGCGGTATTGCTTTTCGTCCGTAGCGTTCTCTTTTAATAGTTGGTGGAGTTCCTGCGTTATCGGGAACAAATCGTGTTCGGTCTTCCGCCAATGGTTGATGTCTATTTCGTCCGCTATGGGATTGAGAATGAATTTAAGACCGCCAAATCCGCTGTAACTCATCATACGCCCTCTTTCCTCGGCGGTCGCTTGTCGTTGCTCCTTTTCCAATGTAAAAGCAATCCGCAGGGCTTCAATATTGTGCTGGAGGTGCTGACGTTTACTGAAGCCCATTATCTTCAATCCAAATGGCGATGGTTCCCGTCAGTTCGGTATAGAGGACATCAAACTCATACCCGTAGGCGAAATCATCGGTTAGTTTATACTTGGCAAATACAGGCTCACAGATGGGGAACATTTTAAGGGCGAACGGTCGCAGTTCCTCGTCTGCCATTAGGGTATCGAACTCATTACAGACCACCTGAAAAACCGTATCAAACTTGGAGAAGTGCAAGCCCTCAAAGAGTATGTAGTTGGCAATCTCATTGCATTGGTCGATAGCGTTGCCGGAGCGGAACGCACCCTCATAAGCACTGGCAGCCCAAGAGGAACGCTGGTCGATAAATTTTTGGTCGTGTGCTTTTTCGGGAAAGCTACCGTTGAGGTGTTCTTGCAGTCGTAAACGGAAATAAGACAGGTCTTTTTGCTGTGTACTCATAATAAATTTTGTTTTAGAATTTTGCGTAAAGCCTAAAATTAGAGCAGGTAGCAAGTAGCTTTAAAGAAGTGGCAGGGTTTGGCTTTGAAAGGCAGGATTTGGCTTAAAACCAATTAATAGCAAAGAATTTAATTTGTATTTTTGATACTTGATAAAATCAACAATTAAAAGAACGGTCATCAAATAATGAATGAATTAGAACCCTTAAAAAGTATTTTTAAAGACAGAATATTTAAAATACCCGATTATCAGCGTGGCTACGCTTGGACAACAAGGCAATTGAAAGATTTTTGGGAAGATTTAGTCAATCTTCCTGCCGATAGGTTTCACTATACAGGCTTACTCTCTTTGAAAAAAGTCGATAAAAATATCTGGAATAACTGGAATGATGAACGATGGTTAATTGAAGATAGAGGGTTTAAACCTTTCCATATCGTTGATGGGCAACAACGGTTGACTACATTTGTAATTTTCATTCAAGCTATTTCGGAACAGCTAAAAGCAATACCGGAAAACAAAGGCAAAAAAGATGAAGAAATTTATCTTGGCTCTTTTAGCTTAAAGGCTATTAAGGAAGAATATTTAGTAATAGAAAAACCTCCTCAGTTTATTGTTACAACCTACAAGTTTGGCTATGAGGTCGATAATCCAAGTTTTAAATATTTACGTCATAAGGTGTTCTTAGAACCAAATAGCGGAACAATACAGGAAACTTTTTACACGCTCAATCTTGAAAATGCAAAGCACTTTTTCAAGGAAAATCTACAAAACTATTTTGAAACATACGGCTTAACCGAGATAGAAACACTATTCAAAAAAGTTACGCAAAACCTAATGTTCAATGTTTATGAAATAAGTGACGATTTTGATGTTTTCGTAGCATTTGAAACGATGAATAATCGTGGTAAAAAGCTGTCAAATTTGGAACTTCTCAAAAACAGGCTAATTTATTTGACTACTTTGTATGATGAAAAGGAGTTAAAAACTGATGAGAGAAATTCTCTGCGTGAAAAAATCAATGATGCTTGGAAAGAAGTTTATTATCAACTTGGGAGAAACAAGAAAAATCCACTTAATGATGATGATTTTTTAGTGGCTCATTGGATAATGTACTTTCAATATACAAGGGAAAAAGGCGATGATTATATTCGCTTTTTGCTTGAACAGAAATTTACACCTCAAAATATCTATGCAAAGACAGAGGTAAAATTAAGTTCATTGCAAGAGTTTGAAGAAGTTCGGGAAGATGAAGACACCGACCAAGAAGAAGTTGAAATAAACGGAGAAGAAGAAGTAATTGTTATGCGTTCCCAGCTTGCGCCCAAAGAAATAGAAGATTATGTAAACAGCTTAAAGGCTGCCGCCGTACATTGGTATAATACCCATAACCCTGTTAATAATCCGGACTTAACCAAACAGGAAAGTCTTTGGATAGACCGTTTGAATAGAATAGGTATAATCTATTTTCGTCCACTTGTAACAGTAGCTTATTTGAGTAAGAATGTTAATCCTGATAAAAGAGTTCAGCTCTTTAGGGCTATTGAGCGTTTCATTTTTATTACATTCAGGCTTAGCCGAGCTTTTTCAACATACAGAAATAGTGAATTTTATCGTGCAGCAAGACAACTGCGAAATGGGGAACTAACAATTGACAATATCATTCACAGATTGAATGAAAGAATGGATTATTGTTTTTATACACCTGAAAATTGTGAAGAAATCTACTTTGATTATACCTATTTTCAAAAATTCATTGACAAGAAGTTTAAAAGTGGAGGTGGTTTCTATTCTTGGAATGGGCTTAGATATTTCTTATATGAATATGAAATGGAAAAAGTTAGACAAAGAGGAAGTCAAAAAATAGATTGGAAACTGTTTGTAAAGAGCGAAAAAGATAAGGTTTCTATTGAGCATATTTATCCACAGACACCAACGCATAAATATTGGAAACAAAATTTCAAGGAATATAAAAAGACTTTTCAACCTTTCTTTCAGGGAACATTAGGCAACCTTTTACCATTGTCGCAAAGTATAAATTCAAGTTTGCAAAATGATTGCTTTGAAGATAAGCGAACAGCAAAATATAATGACAGAAAGGAGAAATTAAGACAAGGCTATTCTGACGGTTCGCATTCAGAGATTGAAGTGTCTGGATATAATATTTGGAACCCGGAGACTATCCTTGACCGAGGTAATAAATTATTAGAATTTATGGAGAAACGCTGGGATTTGAAATTTGAAGATGATGAAGCTAAAGCAGAATTATTATTTCTTGATTTTATGCTTCCCGAAGATGAGCATAGTATAGAAGAATAACCTAAAGTATTTTTGTAAATGAATTATACAGAAAACATTGAACGCTTAAAAATACTACTTACAGGAGCATCCACCGATGTTACTATAACAAGTGATAATGAAGCAGAATATAAACGATTGAAAAGTGAGCTGAATAAATCTGCGAAGTTCCAAACCAACCAACCAAAGGAATTTAAAATTTGCTTTACACTTCAAGAATTTAGAAGAGAAATGCAAGCAAAAGGCGGGTATGCAGAACGCAGAAAATATATTAACGAGATATTCTATCCTCTAATTTCAGATGAAAATTCCCTATTGGATAGCATCGAGGAAATACAACAAAGCGTAAACTTTGGTCATTTAAACCTTTTGCCGCAAGACATACAGCAAAAAGGACGAGAAATGTCGGAAGTCTATTTATATTTATATTGTATTGAAAATTCTTTAAGAATTTTTATTGAAGAAATTGTGAAGACGGAAACAGTAAATATTCCCCGAAAAGTACAAGAAACCATAGATAAATTAAAGAAAAGCGAACAAGAAAGTAAATATTTACCCATTCGAGGTAATAGTAATTTATTTTACTGTGACTTTATCGAGTTAGGAAAAATAATAGTCGGGAATTGGACAATTTTTGGGAAGTATTTTCCAAAACAGAATGAACATTGGTTGAACGTAATGGTTGATGAATTGTATAAGATACGGTGTTTGGTTGCTCATAATAGTTATGTTGGTAAAGATGAACGTGATGCACTAAAAGTTTATTACAAGAGTATCACGGCTCAATTACAGTTATAGTATAAATTTAAACCCTCTGAATAGAGGGTTTATTGTTGATACAGGAGTTGAAGCATCCTACCGACCTCTACATCCATTCGGGAAAAAGCAAACCACTTTTTACCCAAATCTTTGAGCGAAGCTCCGATATGGTACAGTTCCGTTTGGTCGATTATCAAAAATCGGTCGTGGGCATCGGAAAACACCTCAATTTCAATCGGGGGATATTGGCTGTTGTAGCGTTGTATATCCAGCCTTAGCTGATTGCTGATAGCTTTGGTGTAGATTTTTGCGGTTACATTATCCTTACGTTTGCCCAACAAGGTCAGCACCGTATCATCGGCATAATTGTCGAGCAGGATAATGGAGCTTTCGGCATTCCTGATAATATCCGCTACAAACTTGTAAGCATCAAAGACCTGCCCGTTATAGAAAACACCTTTTTCGCTTTGGAGCTTGTCGCTTTCCAAAGCCTTAAAGATTTCCTCAATCTTTTGGTCGGTTTCTAATTGCCTGATTTCGATTTTATCCAGCCTATGAAAAAGAGAGGCATTGCTGATGAGCATTCTCCGCATTTCTACAAATGCGTCCATAATTTCAATGCTCACTCTTACGGCGACATCTGAACGGAGTACAGCAGATAACATCGCTATTCCTTGCTCGGTAAAAACGTAGGGCAGGTAACGTCTTCCGCCTCGCCCTACGTTTGAGGTTCCAATTTGGAACCTCAAAAAATCGCTTTCTTCATCGGTCAGTTGAAAGCAAAATTTATCGGGAAACCTGTCTAAATTCCGTTTTACAGCCTTGTTCAATATTTTGGTTTCTACCTGATATAATGTAGCAAGGTCGCTATCCAGCATAACCTGTTTATCACGAATGGTATAAATCAGGTTGCTGATTGCTTGGGGTATCATCGTTGGCTTATTTTCCATTGCGTTTATTGCTTTTCTTTTTCTCAAACTCAAAGGAACTTTCCGAGTTCTCATTCAACACGATATAGGCATCGAATTTCTTTCCGGCTTTGCTTTTCATTCCCTTAATCAGAGGGGTTTTACCATTATTGACAAGGCTCGTAATATCGGCTATGCTTAATTGCACTTCGCAAACCCTACGGAACTGTACCCAATTACAATGTTCGTCAGGGCATTTTACAATCTTGTCACGGATAATCAATTGCTGGCTTTTGCATTTCGGGCAGGTCAGTTTAGGCAGGTTCTCATTGGCAATAGAGGTTTGTAGCAATTCGTCCGTTATAGACTTTGCATAGGTTTCCATTTCCCTCAAAAATACCCTTGCATCAACTTCGTTGTTTTCGATTTTCTGCAAAGCCAATTCCCATTCGGCAGTCATAGCCACGTCCGCAATTTTGCGGTATTTGACTAATCCATATACCTGCAATCCTTTCTCCGTAGGGATTAAGGATTTCTTTTCCCGTTGGATATAATTACGGGTAAACAGGGTTTCGATTATCGCAGCTCTTGTGGCAGGCGTACCGATACCGATATTTTGCAGGGCTTTTCGTTCGTCCTCGTTTTCGATTTCCCTGCCTGCATTTTCCATTGCCGACAATAGTCCGGCTTCGGTAAACAATACAGGCGGTTTGGTTTTCTTCTCCAAACAGGAGGCTTCTTTGATTTTCAGCTCATCGCCCTTTTTCAGTTCGGGCAAATCCTGTATCGGTTCGGTATCTTCGTCCGAGAAATTGCCTTTTATGGAACGCCAGCCAGCCTCTAATATCTTACAGCCTTTTAGTGTAAAATCGTAGTGCGACACTTCCAACGCTATATCCGTCACTTCTTTTACACAGGCTTGTGAAAGGGCTTCGAGCAGTCGAAAGGCAATCATATTATACACCTTTGTTTCGTCCGCATTAAGAGCAGACGGGATTTTGTCGGTTATGAGTAAACCGTGGTGGTCTGTTACACGGAGGTCATTTACAATCCGCTTATTAAACCGACCCCATTTCAATTTTGATACCGCTTGCTTGAAATTATCGTTGTCCTGTAACGCCCTTATAAGGTTGGGGATTTCTGCCCACATATCTTCCGGTATGTATTTACTTCCGGTACGGGGATAGGTAATAAATTTTTGTTCATACAGGCTTTGAGCGATATTGAGGGTTTGTTCGGCTGATAGGTTGAGCTTTTTGTTGGCTTCCTTTTGCAGTCCTGTGAGGTCAAAAAGCAAGGGCGGTTGCTCCGTGGTATTTTTACTTTCCACAGATACAACCGTAGCAGTTCCGTGTCTTTGGATTGACTTTAATGTATCTTCCGCTAACTTTTGCTCCTCCCATTTAGTTTTGGAGATACTTTTAAAATCAATATCCTCTTTGCGGTGCAATAGCTGAATTTGCCAATACTTCTTAATGGAGAAATTTTTGTTTTCCAAATAGCGTTTGCAAATCAGAGCCAATGTAGGCGTTTGCACTCTGCCCAAAGAATAAATGCCATTGCCTGCTGATATACTCAATGCTTGTGTGGCATTGATACCCACCAGCCAATCGGCTCGGCTTCTGCCTTGTGCAGCCTGATACAATCCGTCAAATGCTGCCCCGTCTTTCAGGCTGTCAAACCCTTGCTTGATTGCTTTTTCAGTAAGCGAGCTTATCCAAAGCCGCTCAAAGGGTTTACGGCATTTCAAATGTTCGTAAATATACCTGAAAATCAACTCGCCCTCACGTCCTGCATCGGTAGCAACGATAATACTGTCGCTTTTGTTGAACAATTCTTTGATGACTTTCAGTTGCTTTAATGCTCCCGTATCGGCTTGGTAGCCTTTGTCTTTTTTGACCTTTCTGACGGTCAATATAAACGGGTTCGGGAGGATAGGCAATGAAGCCTTGTCAAATCCCGTAATCCCATAATCTTCGGGCATTCCTAATCCAATTAAATGACCGAACGCCCACGTAACAAAATAGCCATTCCCCGTTAAGTAGCCGTCCTTTTTATCGGAAGCTCCCAACAAGCTGGCTATTTCCCTTGCTACGCTTGGTTTTTCTGCGATAACTGTTTTCATAACTAACTTACTTTTCTACTTCTTGATTTTGCAGGGGCTTTTGGCTTATTCTGTTGTTGCTGTTGCTTTTCGTTCTTCGGTGCTTGCTGTCCTTTTTCCAAAGGCTCCTTGATATTCTTAGTTGCTTCATTGGTCTTACCCTCCGAATTGACCGCAGTTTGCGTTTTGTGTTCCTCAGTAGGTTTAACACGTTCTTTGTATTGGTTCGGGAACTCAAAATTGGTAGTTCCTGTTTCTTTATTGTAAGTGATATAACCATTATAGGGTTTATCCTTTTTATCTTTCAACTGAACATAGACCGTTAGCCCGTCTTTGAATTTGTTGTATTGCTCGTCGTTCAGCTCAGTACCTCGAAAAGTTTTAGGAGCTTCCTGTGGCTGGCTTTGCTGGTTGGCTTGTCGGTTACTTTGGGATTGCTGTTGATGATTACCTCGGTCAAACAGATACTCCAAATAATTTTTGTCCGCATTGTACTGTACCGTTGCATCAAAGGATTTTCCTTTTGTGGAAGTCATACCCTCAACGAATAGGGGTTTACCCTCCATTAAGGTTTGTTTTTGTTCCTCTGTAAACTTAACCCCCTTTAATTCATCGGGGATATTGATTAAAGAGGTTCGGAGGGCGATAAGCTCATTGGTCAATCTGTCCACACTGATAATGGACGGTATCAGTTCTCCCATTTTTGGATGTATCAAATCAACCACTCGACCCATATTACCCGTTTCGAGCAGGTTTTTTTTATCTTCATCTGTAAACTTGTGATTGAAAAATTCTCTGTGCAGGTCAGGGGAATTGCGGACACCGTGTGCCATTACTACCACGTCGCCTGTTTCGTTTTCACGTAGCTGTAAACGGGCTTGTGAGCGGTGGGCGACCCCTCCGAAGTTAGCGTCCATATAGACAAGTTCATTCGTCTTATAACCCCGTAGGAGTGGGTCAAGCAGGTTTCTCTTTTCGAGGTATTCTCTTGTTATCCCGAAGCTGTTCAATGTTGCCCAATCAATCTGTTCCGGCTTGAAACGGTACTCGTTTGTTTCCGGTGTTGTCTGTGTTGTTGCCATATCGTTTTTATTTTCTTGTTTTTGTTCCTCTTTCGGTTCAGCCTTTACCTCGTGCTTTTTCATTTCCTTTTCGCCCTCCGGCGTAGGCTTATCTACCTGTTGCTGAAATTGCTTTGCTTTTTCGACGGCATCGCCTGCGTCCACTTTGAAAAATGCAAACGGGGTTGGGTTTTTCAACTGTCGCCAAAAGTTGGATATGAAATTGGTAAAGAAATCTCCGTGTTTATCTACACGCATAAACTCGGATTGGTTCTTTTGGGTCGGGTCAACGGTTTCTAAATTCCCGTCCTTGTCAATACCCTTAACGGCTTGGATTTTCATTTTTTCCTTATCCAGCACTAACAGCACGTCCGATAGTTGCTCAGGAGCTTCCTGTGCAACTTGTTCGGTTGCTTCCTGTTGATTTAAAGTTTCTTCGCTCATAATCTGAAAATTTTAAAGTTCAATGCCGAAAGTAAAGGAAGTGGTTACTGCATAACCCGAAGTGGCACTCAAAGGCAGTCAAAGGCAGTGTTTGGCGTTTTACTTACCCGTAGGAGGGTTAAAGCTCTCTCGGATAAATTGATGTACATCGGATAGCTTGTAATAGAGTTTTCCGCTTATGGTATAATAAGGCAGTTTGCCAATGGAACGGTAACGCTGGAGCGAGCGGTTGCTGATTTTAAGCATTTGTAATAAATCCTGATTGTCGAGCAGTTCCTCGCCGTCTATACTGTTACGTTTCTTTTGTAAGTCGTCAATATGGTTACTCAACATATCCAGCCTGTCCATTATTCGCTCCATCCACGACAAAAATTCCATTCTATCAATATTCATAGCTTTTACTTTTAAGAGTTCGTCCCTGTTATTTACCTGATTTCAGATTTCTGCCTTTTTCGATATAGCTTTTGCCCTTTGCCATAAGTTCCGCTACATATTCGTCACTACTTTGCACAGCATTGGCGTTAAGCATATCCTTGATTGCCCCAATCGTATAGAAGTATTGCCCGTAGATTTTGGAGTAGGTTATTTCGCCTTTGGTACGCATACGCCACAAAGTCTTTTCGCTGATGTGCAGGTATTGGCATACCTCGTGATTGTTGAGCCACAAATCATCGTAGCTGGTGTCGTCCAATCTTTTCAGATAATCCGCAATAGCGTTGATACGGCTGTTAAGCTGTTTCCACGCTTCTTCTTCAATGGTTATAATTTTCATTGCATTGCTTTTTAATGTTCACAATGCAAAATTGCTAAGGGTGGCAGTGTTTGTCCGCCAACCCTTGCCAATTGGTTTGGCGGGTTTTTTAAAATTTTTAAAATCGGGAGAAATCCTTTATTAAAGAGCGTTTTAAAGGATTTGTAGTTTTGAAACAAGGTAAATAGCCAACATTTGCCAATTGGTTTGTAGTTGGCAACAGCTATAAACAAAAAGGCAGTACATCAAAAGTGTACTGCCCTAAATATTATGATTAATATTAAACACTAAAGGTCTTTATCCATATATTCCTCCAATGAAACTTTAAGCTCATCTAAAAATGCGGTTCGGGAGCCACTTTTAGTTTTCATTCTATGGAATGTGTGATGTATATCGTTTAGCGTAATGCCAAAAAGTATTTGGAACATTAAACTAATTTTTCGCACGCTGATTTTTCCGTATGAAATCGCACCGGAGGCGTGTAAAGCATAGATTAATTCTGTAAGTGCATTTTTGGTTTCCGTCCAAAAAATATCTTTGGAGCGTTCCGGCTTTTGTGCAATCAAATCGGGGCTTTCTTCGGGATTTATTTTTGTCAGTAGATAAGTGTAGAGTAATTCGTTAGCAATAATCCTTGCTGTCTTGTAATCGTAGAAAGTAGAAAATTCGGGGTCAATCTCAAATACGATACTGTTTAATCCATCGTGGTAGTTTATATTTCCACGTTTAAAATAGCTGTGGTCACGGTCTGTACGTCCCGAACGGTAGTACCTGTAAAAATCGGAATTGCAGATATGCTCAATGTATTCTCTTTTCAGACTTGCTAATTGGTTGGAAAAATAATTGAAATACATTTTGCCATTGCTGAACGGACAGGTCGTTTCAATGCGGTAAACCTTATTATAGTAAATGAGTTTGCCAAGAATTTGTGGTTTAATGGTTCTGAAGAATTGTATTTCCTCATTATCATTTTCAAAGTCCTGTTCAATGATTTGTTTCTTGACCGAAAATAATAGGTCTTGAAGATACAAGGTCATTTGATAAGCCTCGTCAATTAGCCTTTCGCTTTGTACTGAAATCTTATCTTCCATATTATGTATCTCTAAAATAATGGTGTGTAAAGAATGTTTCATAGCCAATATTTTTTGTGATGATTACTAAACTTCAAATTCAGTTTATACCTAATTAACACACAAATATTATGAGATGAAGTGACAAAATACCCACAGTTCAACCACACTGTGCGAATTTTTTTTAACCGTAGGTGGGGGCAACTGTGGAAATAAATTTGCAAATATTTTGTATGAAACCTGTTTAAAGGATATATAAAAAATTAGACGGCAATAAATATTACCGTCCTATTTTTTTGTATATTTGCTATTGATTTACAAGGAAATCAAAAGAAAGCGAGTGCAGAGAGCACCACTACTAAATCGTTACCGATAAGGTTTTCAATTCTTGTAAACTACTCTTTTTGAAATACTTTGAGCCTTATTAATCTTTTTTAACAAAAAAGATCAAGTACGTTTATTCGGTCGTATAAGGTTTTTCTATTTTTCAAATTTGTATCGAAATAAATATTTAACCTTAAAAAACGATACAATGAAAACTTCATTCACATTTTTCGCAGTACTATTATTCATCAGCAGCTTTTCTTTTGGACAAGATTTCACCCAAAAAATTGATTCCATCGTAAAAGACAATTATCAAAAAAATCCGGAGGTAGGAATCAGTGTTGGCTTTATCAATAATAATAAAGAATATTATACAGCTTATGGAAAACTGAATAAAGAAAGTAATGTAGAGATTAACAAAAATTCACTATTTGAAATTGCTTCTATTACTAAAATACTGACTTCAAACTTAATTGCACAAGCTGTTCTGGATCATAAACTAAAACTGGATGATTATATGGATCGTTATCTTCCAAAAGGATATGCTTTAAATCAAAATATCAAGAATAAGATCAAAATTTCAGACTTAGCTTCTCATCAGTCCGGACTACCTGATATAGATTTTGCCAAATTAATAGAACAAAATCCGCAGCAGCCTGTAAGTACCATTACTGAGCAATCATTAACCTCTATGATTAATAGCTGTACAGAGCTTATTGACTATGGAAAATACCGTTATTCTACCATTGGGTATACTTTACTTGGGCAAATATTAGAAAAAGTATATGGAAAGACTTACGATGAGATCATTCATGAAAAAATAATAAATCCTTTAAAAATGAACCGTACATTCACAAAAGAATTTAATGTAAAAAACAAAACAACAGGTTATAATCCTAGTGGAGGTGCTCAGGAGTTTTTTAATTGGAATGTTACAGCATCAGCGGGATTGATAAAATCAGATGCTTCTGATATGGTAACCTATTTAAAAGCAATTCTGACTAGAGGAAATCCAATATCTGAAGCGGGCTTAATCACAGAAAAAATTTATTACAAAGATGAAAAGAGAGAAATGGGACTAGGACTTAACATGAGTACGGATGAACAGAATACAATCTACCTGAAGTCTGGAGATTCTATGGGGCAATCATCCATCATTTGCTACAACAGAGCCAAAAAATGGGGAATTATCATTCTCTTAACCCAAAGAAATTCAAAAATGAGACAGAATCTGCTGAACGAAATCTATGAGAAAGTTCTAAAATAAATTGGATTAGAAAATAAAAATTATTAAAAATAAAACCCCTCACAGTTTTTGTTGTGAGGGGTTTAAAATTTTGATCCTATACCTATTTTGTCAGGAGTATAATATTTATAGAATGTATTAAGGAGCTGCCTTTACAGCGTTATACATCATTGAATCTTTTTGCTTAGGGGCGTAATCATACTTGTATTGATAAAAAGAAGATTCCCAATCTCCATATCCGACATTAGGAATAATAATGAATTTTTTGCCAAACTCATTTGCTGAATTTTTCACCGCAGCTGAGCGTTCCGTTTCTGATTTTTTATCAAATAGATTAGAGAAATCGGCGAGATTATCACCCAGCAGGAGTACGATATTGTAATTTTTAGCAATATCCAAACGTCTGGCTTCCTTACTGCTTTCTTTAGATCGAAGAATAAGATGAGCTTCACTTTGAATAGGGTAATTGTATTTTTTCAGGTTTTTCAAAGTTCCTGCACGTTCCTGTTCCACGCGATTGGTAACATAGAATACCTGTACTCCTTTACTGGCAGCATACTGATAAAACTCCTGGGAACCGGTAAGGGGTGTTGCGATGCCTTTGGCGGTCCATTCCTCCCATGTTTTCTGATCGTAATCTTTTCCCATTTTTGAACGCTCAACAGCATAGTAGGAATTATCTAAAAAGGTTTCGTCAATATCTGAAACAATAGCTAATGGCTTATCCGGTTTTTGTGCTAAGGCTTCATCCAGACGAAGTTTTGCGATATTGTAGGCTTGAAGACATAGTGCTTCATATTCTGCAGCCCTTTGCTGATAAAAAGCAGCATATATTTTACCGTCACGTCCAAGATTCTGATAAGGTACATTCTGCACAGAAACCTGTGAAACTGGAGATGCTGTTTTACATGATAAAGTCAAAGCAAAGAAACAGCTTGCGATAATGAACTTGAAATTTTTCATTGAATTAAAATAGAGAGCACAAAATTATAACAATTTGAATTTTATGACAACTATTTTCGAGGTTTATAGTTTATTTGAATCCATGAAATGTCTGAACAAAGTCTGAATGTTTTCAGACATTTTTCAGATTATTGTGGAAATATCAGAATAGCAATCTAAAATAGATCATCAGAAAACAAAAAAAGTCTCTGAAACAGAGACTTTTATAAAGTGAGCGCGAAAGGATTCGAACCTTTGACCGTCTGCTTAGAAGGCAGATGCTCTATCCAGCTGAGCTACGCACCCTTTGAAAAAAAGTCGGGGCGGCAGGATTCGAACCTGCGACCTCCTGGTCCCAAACCAGGCGCGATGACCGGACTACGCTACGCCCCGATAAGGTCATCTTTAATGAATTTTACTTCATTGTTTTAATTTTAAAAAAACAACATGCTTTCAAAAATTAAAATAAATAAACTTACATCAATCAGTAAGTCTTTTTGTGAGCGCGAAAGGATTCGAACCTTTGACCGTCTGCTTAGAAGGCAGATGCTCTATCCAGCTGAGCTACGCACCCTTTGAAAAAAGTCGGGGCGGCAGGATTCGAACCTGCGACCTCCTGGTCCCAAACCAGGCGCGATGACCGGACTACGCTACGCCCCGATTAAAGGTCATCATTGACGAATTTTACTTCGTTTTTGCGGTTGCAAAGGTACAATACTTTTTGAAATAAAAAAATAAATTAAAGGATAATTTTTAATTAAATTTTGGAGAAACTTTTTTGTTAACTTTACTTGATTAATAACCATGGATTTAGATTATCAGAGGAATTTTACATTTTTTTATGGTTCAATAGCAGGTCCACAAATTTTGCCATCACAATTTTTAAAATTTAAAAATACAAGAACTCATGATTTTCATAAAATAGACCTTCTCATTCTTGAAAAAACATTTTAAAATGGTGACATGAATTATGAGATTTATAAAGAAGCAGAAGAATAAATTGATACCATTACTTTGTATACGCACTTGAGCATGTCTACACTGATGAAACTCATACAGCTTGTAAATTTATTGGGTATTTTGATGATATAGAAATGTTCGAAAAAGCAAAAGTATTAATTCTCCCTGGGTTTAGAACCTATCCTAATGATTTTACAGTGGGAAGATTTACTTTAAACAATTTGTTATGGGTTTCTGGATTTTAAATTTATAAAAATGTGAAAATATTTCAGTTAGGGTGCAGGTAGATGGTATTGTTAAGTATGGATATAGTATAGATTCCAATTATAAAAGCATTCACGAAATAAAGAAAAAAGGAAAATAGATGGAGATATTATTAAGTAATAAGGATTTAAGAATAAGTTATATAAGGTTAACGAGAAATGAAAATATAATTAAAGATAAATAAGATAGTGTCCTTCTTTATCCAGATCCTTTAATCCTTATATTTGCCCCATGAAACGATTAATGTTGATGAGCATACTTTTCCCGGCCATCCTGTTTTCACAAACAAGCGGAAAAGTAATCAAAATCTCAGATGGAGATACAATTACAGTACTTTTAAAAGGCAATACCCAAAAGAAACTTAGATTGGCGGAAGTAGATTGTCCGGAAAATGGACAGGCTTTCGGAAAAAATGCCAAACAATTCACCTCTGAGCAGGTGTTTGGAAAAACGATTACGTTTAAAGAGACCAGTACGGACCGTTATGGACGTTCCATTGCCAAAATTTATTATGATAATGATAAATACCTTTCCAAAGAAGTGATAAAGGCTGGAATGGGATGGTGGTACTTTTCCTATTCTAAAGATGATTCTCTAGGAAAGCTACAGGAAAAGGCTCAACAGAAGAAAATTGGTCTTTGGCAGGATGTTCATGCTGTTGCTCCCTGGGAATACAGAAAAATGAGACGGGAACAATCGAAAAATAAGAAAATGGAAGCATCTAAAATTCAATTGAAAACGAAAAAAGATGCTTGAAAATAGGGAAGAGCCTTAGATTATTTCTAAGGCTTTTTTTTGTTCTTAAAATTATCAGAATAAAATAAGAGGTGTAATTTATTATATTTGTGATACAGACACTTACAATAAACGCAATAAATAGTCTGTGCAATTAAAGAACTTAACTATGAAGCAGACTGCTACTTTTATACTATTGTTCTCTCTGTTCGGACACTATCTAACGGGACAAAAAAATGATAGTATTTCCATTTTTTATAATGAGTTTAAAATCGAATCTAAAAGAAATATTGAACTTTGGAATAAAGATCTCTATGGTCCTATCCTTTTAATTGATCCAAAGACAAGAGAAATTTTTGCCAATGAGGCTGATGAAAATGGTATTTTAAAGGCTAATGGCACTATTTATACCGGAGTTTTGCCTGATAAAATTAATATTGCCAATACGGCTGTGAACTGGAATGGAAAAAGATGGGCAATGATGATGCTTCCACTTCCTAAAAATAAATACAATAGAATGGGTTTGCTGGCTCATGAGTCATTTCATCGCATACAACCCTCATTAGGTTTTGAACTAAACAATGTTGAAAATAACCACCTGGATCAGAAAGAAGGTAGGATTTATCTTCGTTTAGAACTGGAAGCTTTGAAAAAAGCGTTGAAATCTGCTTCAAAAAAAGAATTACAGGAACATCTTACGAATGCACTCACTTTCAGGAAATTCAGACATAGTCTTTACAAAGGTTCAGGTTCAAATGAAAATCTTCTGGAACTCAATGAAGGAATTGCGGAGTTTACAGGAGTAATAGTAAGTGGTAGAAATAAGACGCAGACAGCTGCTTTTTTAGTTGATGGAATTAATGATTTTTTTAAGAATGCAACGTTTGTACGATCATTTGCTTATCACACAGTACCTGTTTATGGGTATTTACTCTATAATAAAGATAAAAAATGGAATAAAAAAATAACGGCAAAAACAGATCTGTCCAACTATTTTATCAAAGCATTCAATAGTAAAATTGCTGGTGATTTAGATGAGGTTATTAAAAGATCAGCTGAGGATTACAATGGCTCAGCAATAACTGAGGAAGAAACAAAAAGAGAAGAGAAAACAAAAAAACTCATTGCTGAATATAAAACCAAATTTATAGAGAATCCCCATTTTGAAATAAAATTTGAAAAGATGAATGTTTCTTTCGATCCAAGAAATATAATACCGATTGAAGATAAAGGAACAGTATATCCCAATATCAGGGTTACTGATAAATGGGGAATTCTGACCGTTGAAAATGGAGCATTAATGAGTTCAAACTGGGATAAGATTTCGATATCGATTCCTGCTAAAACAGAAGGTAGAAAGATATCAGGTGATGGCTGGACTCTTGAACTGACTGATGGATATGGAATAAAGAAAAATGAAACTGATGGAAATTATGTGCTGGTTAAAAAATAGCCAGACATCATAAGTGAAAAATAGAATATAATAATCAGGTGGTATTGTTGAATAATAAAAGCCTTACAATTCAAATTGTAAGGCTTTTGTTGTTTATAAATATTAAGATTTATATTTTACAAGTCATTTGGGTTTGGGAACGGACCACATAAGCATAGTCCGTTAGGGTCACAACCTCCTTGTTCAAAACCTTGCTCCTTACATAAATCTCTACAAAATCGTGGAATACATTGATTTGGTAAGGTTCCTCCTAAAATAGTTTTCAATTCATTTCTCTTTAGAGCACTGTGTTGTTTTTTGAATGTTTTCACGGTAATTGTTTTTTTATAAGTTAGTGAACCAAATATATAAAAATATCCTTTATGAGTGAAAAAATATTTATGATAAAATTATGATTAAAAACTTTAAAGATAGAACTTAGATGATAACCTCTGTTGCGAGTGTGAAATGTTGATTCTATCGACTATTTGCTTAGAGAAGAGATAGGGCTTCTTGTTAGGTTTAGTTTAGAATTAAGCTGACTGTGAATAAATTATTGGAAAATCAATATATTCATAATATAAACAGAAAATGAGGTTTTGTAATCGCAGAAGGATTCGAACCTTTAACCGGATTAAAAAATAGGAATGTTTTATCCTTGATAATCTAAGCTTTAAAATAAAGAATGGTAATAAAACAAAAAACCTCACCATAAAATGATGAGGTTTTGTGAGCGCGAAAGGATTCGAACCTTTGACCGTCTGCTTAGAAGGCAGATGCTCTATCCAGCTGAGCTACGCACCCTTAGAAGTTGATTCTCGCTTATAATAAGCACATTAAAAAAGTCGGGGCGGCAGGATTCGAACCTGCGACCTCCTGGTCCCAAACCAGGCGCGATGACCGGACTACGCTACGCCCCGAGATATATAGAGTGCGGAGGGTAAGGGATTCGAACCCTTGCGACACTTTCGCGTCGACAGTTTAGCAAACTGCTCCATTAACCACTCTGGCAACCCTCCTTTTTGTTTATTTTTTAATGATCGTTGTTCCGTTATTGCGAGTGCAAATATAGAATAGATTTCTTTATTTACCAAATAAATTTCAAGAATTTTTTGTGTATTTTTGAGGTAATAAATTGATAAAAAACCAAACTGATGCGTAAAACATTATATATCATCGGATTAAGCACTTTAGTTTTTTCATGTACTTCTCAAAAAAATGTGAAAAAAAATACCTACCAACCGAAAACCCCCGTGGCACAGCCAAAAACAGCAGTAAAGACCCCAACTCCTGAAGCTCCAAAACCAAAAGTTGTAAGTGATCATGGAGTAGACTTTTTTACTACTAATATAGCAGACCCAGCAAAAAATGATAATACGGCAAGTTATGGTTCTATTGTCTCGGCAAAACCTGCAGGATATAAAGTCGTAAAAACTTATTTCCCTGCCATGGCACAGAACTTCAGACAACGTTATCTGATCATGCATTATACAGTGCTTCCTGATGACAAGTCTATTACCGTTCTTACCCAGCCGGGAGTAAGTGCCCATTACCTGGTAAACAATACAGGAGATAATGAAATCTACCAATTGGTAGATGAGAATAAGCGTGCCTATCATGCAGGAGTAAGCTCATGGAGAGCTGATAAGAATCTTAATGATACTTCTATAGGAATAGAAATTGTGAACCCTGGCTTTACTACGGATGCTACAGGGAAAAGAATTTTTGTTCCTTTCAGTGATGCACAGGTAAGAAAAGTGGCAGCATTGGCAAAAGATATTGTAACAAGATATCAGATTCCGGCAACCAATGTTATTGGTCATGCAGATATTGCTCCTACAAGAAAACAAGATCCGGGACCCATGTTCCCATGGAAAAAATTATATGACGAATACCAGATAGGAATGTGGTATGATGAGGCAGCAAAACAAAACTACTTCGAGCTTGCGCAAACAGAACTTCCGGCAAAGTATAGTGATACGGTCTTTATTTTCACTATACAGACTGCATTACAAAAATTCGGATATGGAATAGAATTGAGCGGAAAATGGGATGATGCTACTAAGAAGACTATTGAAGCATTCCAGTATCATTTCCGCCCACAAAATTATGACGGAATTATGGATGCTGAAACATGGGCAATATTACAAGCTTTAAATGTAAAATATTCAGTAAAATAATTCAAATTAAAGCGCATCGGATCGATGCGTTTTTGCTATCTTTAAACGATCAAAAACAGTAAAATATCTGTAATGGAAAATTTCAGAAAAGAAAGTGATCTATTAGGCGAACTGAACGTGCCTTTAGATGCTTATTATGGAGTGCAGACGCAAAGAGCAATCAACAACTTCAAAATTTCGGGACAGCTTTTGTCTTCATATCCGGATTTTATCAAAGGACTGGCTTTCGTAAAAAAAGCTGCCGCAAAAACCAATTATGAATTAGGACTTCTTGATGAAAGCCTATATTTCAAAATAGCAGAAGCATGTGATGAGATTGTAGCAGGGAAATATCATGACCAGTTTCCGGTAGATATGATCCAGGGAGGAGCAGGAACTTCAATCAACATGAATGCGAATGAAGTAATTGCCAATGTAGTGTTGGAAAAATTAGGGAAAAATAAAGGAGAATACGAATTCTGTTCACCTAACGACCATATCAACCTTTCGCAATCAACGAACGATGCTTATCCTACAGCCATCAAAATGGGGCTGTTGCAGATGAATATCGGTTTGGTAGAAAGATTGGAGAAAATCATAGCTGCTTTCCGTACAAAAGGGCAGGAGTTCCATGATGTTATTAAAATGGGACGTACTCAGCTTCAGGATGCTGTTCCTATGACATTAGGCCAGGAATTCGAAGCATATGCTGCTACCTTGGAAGAAGATATTTCCAAACTGAACAATAATGCAGATCTTTTCGTAGAAGTAAATATGGGAGCTACAGCCATCGGGACAGGGTTAAATGCTCCGGTTGGGTATGCTACACTTTGTGCTAAAAATTTAGCTCAGATCACAGGGTTTCCTATTATTTCTGCACCTAACCTGGTAGAAGCTACACCAGATACAGGATCTTATGTGATTTATTCTTCAGCTATGAAGCGTCTGGCGGTAAAATTATCAAAAATCTGTAATGATTTAAGATTACTTTCATCAGGACCAAGAGCGGGACTTTTTGAAATCAACCTTCCGCCAATGCAGCCTGGATCATCTATTATGCCGGGTAAAGTAAATCCTGTTATCCCGGAAGTGGTGAATCAGGTTTGCTTCAAAGTAATTGGAAACGATTTAACGGTAACGTTTGCAGCAGAAGCAGGACAGCTACAGCTTAATGTAATGGAACCGGTTCTTTCTCATGCAATCATGGAAAATATCAATTTCCTTTGCAATGCATTGGATACCCTTCGTGATAAGTGTGTAGTAGGAATTACAGCCAACAAAGAAGTATGTCTGAATATGGTAAAACACAGCATTGGAATTGTAACGGCATTGAATCCTTATATCGGTTATAAACAATCTACACAGATTGCAAAAGAAGCATTGGAGACTGGGAAAAGCGTATACAATCTTGTTTTAGAGAAAGGGATACTTTCTCAGGAAAAGCTGGATGAAATCCTTGATCCGAAAAACATGCTGATGCCACACAACAAATAATATAAAAACAATCAATAAGTGATAAGTGATGGTTTTCATCATTTATCACTTATCATTCATTACTTATAAATTACTCCGTGAGGTTTTTAATTATTATTCCTGCCCATAACGAAGAGCAGAACCTCTCCTTCACTCTGGACTCCTTACAGCAGCAAAGTAGTAAGGATTTTAAAGTGGTAGTCGTTAATGACGGTTCCACAGACGGTACTTCTGATGTTATCAGAAAATATACTGCACCTGATTCCCGTTTTGAAACCATTAATCTTCAAAAATCAGAACATCAACCCGGTTCAAAAGTAGTTCATGCTTTCAAAAAAGGTTTGCAGACACAGTCAGTAGATGATTTTCATATCATTTGTAAATTTGATGCCGATATTATTCTTCCTGAAAATTATCTGGAAACTGTAGAAAAAGCTTTTAATAACAATCCCGAATACGGATTGGTAGGAGGGTTGCTCTACGTAGAAAAAGATGGAAACTGGGTATATGAAGGGAATTCTAATAAGCATCATGTAAGAGGCCCTATGAAGGCTTACCGGAAAGAATGTTTTGTTCAGATGGGAGGCTTAAGGGAAACATTAGGCTGGGATAATATAGATTCTATTCTATTGGAGCATTTAGGCTGGAAAGAAGTTGTCTTACCTGAACTTCATGTAAAGCTTATTAAAGTAAAAGGAGCGGATTATACCATAAGACCAGCCGATTATTACGGGCGTTATTTCTATTTTTTAGGATTGAACAGATTTCTGGCTTATATTGCCTCATCAAAGGAAGCAATGAAAAGCAAATCTCCATCATTTTTCTTTGATATTGTGAAATCCTATGAAGGTTGTAAGGCTAAAAAACTGGAACTTAAAATTTCAAAAGAAGAACAAAAAGCCGTTAACGATCAACGCTGGAAAATGCTGAAGAAAAAATGGCTGAAAATGTAATGCTGTAAACCAATATAAACATCAATAGAAACGGACTTTAGTCCGTTTAATACAAAATAAAAATTCAACCGGCTTTAGCCAAAAATTAAAAATAATTCCAATCGGTCAGTGAAAAAAATAGCCTACATAGAAATAGATACCCACGCAGAAATAGCACAGGCTTTCATGAATGTCATGGAGGGATCTCAGAATTTCAGTGTAGATTATTATTTTTCCAAAAGGATAAAGGATCAGATCCGTGAGACCGGATCAAAGGTTTTTCTGTCGGATAGTTCTATGATTTTAGATCAGCTGAAGACGAGAGAATATGATTTGGTTATTATCGGAACTGTTCATCGTTTTTTCAATACATTTTTGGCGATAACAAAAAAATACAATACGGCTGTTATTACTCATAATCTCAATTTTACCAGAGCCTCAAAACTTGATTTAATAACAAATGTATTCAAAGGTGATGTCATCTACAGACTAAAACTATGGTGGAAAGAAGGATTGTTGTATGCTGGTAAAGTGTATCAGCAATCAAAATCTCTGATAGTACTGGATGAAGCGCTGATCTCTGACAGGCATCAGTTTCTGCCTCTTTTTTATGCCAGAGACTATGTGTCATCTGAGAATGAAAGTCTCATGATTGTTATTCCGGGTGGTGTTTCTCAGAAGAGGAGAGATTATGCCCATATTTTTGCAGCCATTCAGAAGATAAGATCGGATCAAAAATGTGAATTTATTTTTCTTGGAAAAGCCCAGACTTATGAATTAAAACAACTTGAACGCCTGTCTTCAAACCTGCCGGAGAATATCTCTGTAACCTATTTTCCAGAAAGAGTCTCATCGGAAGACTTTGAGGCCTGGATGCAGAAGGCAGATGTACTTTGGTGTCCGATTCAACAGGAAACGGAATTTTTCAGCATAAAAGAAACGTATGGGAAAACCAAGATGACAGGGAACCTTGGCGATGCTATTGCCTACGGAAAACTGGCTGTTTTTCCAAAAAATTACCCATCAAAACTGAATTTCATTTTTCCCGAAAAAGAAAATATCCTTGAGCAGATGAATGGGCTTATAAACACCCATTTCGATTTTCAAAAAAATTACGGTAAGTCAGAAGTCCAAAGCAGATTAGAACAGGTATTAAACAGCCTTATTGCTGATTAAATTGGTATTGTTCTGTTGTTTTTATCTTCTAAGTCTTATTTAAACTTAAAAATACTCTTAATAAACCTCATATTCAGATAATCCTCTATTGGGAAAATCTTTGTAAAGTAGTTTCCAATATAGATTAATAGGAGTACTACAGCAGGTTTGTAGATCAGATTGATGAAGTTGCTGTTGAAATTAGGCAAAACAATGGCTACAGTAATCGCTAAAGTACAAATGATTGAAATGAAGATCATTTCGATACTCAATGGTGAAACTTTGAAAAGAATATAGTTGAATAAGATTTTAACAACATTATAAATCGTAAGGGAAATGGCTGTGGATAAAGCAATTCCGATAAGTTTCAAGTCTGTATTTTTGATGAAATAATAGTTCAGCCCAATCGTTAATCCGGCTAATAAAAGCATCACCAGAATGTTGAATCTGTAATACTTTGAAAGAGAGATGATATTTCCGTTGAATCCTGTGGCTAAGTCAATTAAAACTGCAGATCCCCAGATCCATACAACCGGTTCATATTCTCTGAGCATTACCCCATTTTTTGGCATAAACTGAGTCAGGTAAGGAAACCCGACCATAATGCAGGAAAATAATACCGCTCCCAGAAAATATAACGTTAATGAAGTCTTCTTATGGAACTTATCCAGGCCTTCCATGTCACCATCAGCAAGATGTTTACTGATAATGGGTGCTGAAATATTAAATAAACCCAGCTGTGGAATAGAGATCAATGAAATAAGAGCATATAATACAGAATAAATACCATTTTCTTCCATACCCATAAACTCTCCGATCATAAAGCTATTAATCGCCAGGTAATTTCCAAATGTTCCCAGAAAGCCAAAGAAACTGTAGTTTAGAAATTCTTTCCAGAAATTGTCTTTCTTAAAATAATCTGTACTGATGTCAAAATGGATTTTCTCAAGTTTATTGGTGTAATAAATATATCCGAAAAGCATTAAGGTAAACATTCCAAAGAAGAAAGCCAATGCTATATTCTGAGACAGAGAAAAATAAAAGAACAGACAGAATGCTCCCAAATTGGCTATTTTAGGGAATAGATTGTCAAAGATATTAGAAACAACAATCCTTTTATAATTAGAAGTGTATTTATTGAAAATAGCACAGATAGATAAAACTAAAATAAGAGGTAAGATAATTTTTTTAATTTTCCAGGCTTCCGAATGAATGAACTTGGGATAAAAGTAAGGAAGAACAAAAAATATAATGGAAAATATAATGAAGTTAATTAAAACAGTAACAAGCGATAAGGAAAGCATGTTCTGATTTTTACCATCTTTCTGTAAAGAATGAAAAAATTTCACATTCGCATAAGAAATTCCAAAAACAACGAAAGGAACAAGCATTTCTGCAGTTTGCATACTGTAGCGGAGTTTTCCATAAAATTCGAAGTCATTGGGAAAGATGAATATTGCAGAAACTGTACCCAGCAAAAAACCAATATAACCGATAATGGAATATTTGAAGCCTTGTCTCGCTACTACGCTCATAAAGTTGTTTTAAGGGTTTTTAGGTATAAAAATAATATTGTTGATGTACTGAGTTTTATTTTTTTCGTCGTTTGTATTTTGTAGCAGAATATTCTCTGTAAGGGTTTCAAGGGTAAAGGTGTTCCTGTTCAGGTACTTTACTTCATATCCCCAGCGTTCCACTTCAGAGATTTCATTCCATATAGGTGTTTGGTGATGCCTTTGTTCCATCTCAACCATTAAAGTAGGCATAAACTGTCTGATGGTTTCTTTAGCTCCCGAAAGAGTCTTTATTTCATTGCCTTCAACATCAATCTTGATAAAATCCAGTCGGTTGAAGTGTTCCAGAGCAGCCCATTCGTCCAGTTTGATAACCTTTACTTTCTCAGTATAGCTTTTCTCTTCGCCTTTTTCTTTGTAGTCCGTATTTAAGGTTCCACGGGAAGCGATGGTTTTTCCGTTGATAATGGGAACTTTGAATTCCGCAATTGTATTTTCGTCAGAAAGTGCCAAAGGAAGTACCCTCATCGTAGGGAATAATCTTTTCAGTCTGGTGTAAAGCTTTTTATTAGGCTCAAAAGCATAGATATGCTCGTGGTCTAATTTATTTTCCAGTTGATACAGGAAAGTTCCTACATTGGCGCCAATGTCCAGTATTACAGCATTTTTTGGAAGGTATTCTTTGATCCATACCAGTTCCGGTTCTACATTGCGTTCCGAAAAATTATCTTTATTAAGATTGTTTAAGGTCTTAAAATATCTTTTCTTATAAAAATCCGGACTTATATATTGTAGTTTTTCTGCAATTTTTTGGTATAAAGACATCCTTAGCTTTTTGACGAACAGCAAAGATAAGCAAAAATGTAAAACTTTTCTTAAAAAATGTTAAATATAATGAATTGATTTTCAGTTGATAGTGTTTGTGTGTTGTTTTGTAAGACCTTGAGCTCTAATATATTTTGAATTTGTCACAGAAACGCCTTGTAGGAGTGTTTTTTACTTTGTAGAATATTTATGCGTAAAAAAAACAGAATTTCATAGGTCTATACAGGCATTTTTTAGATACTACAATAGTAAATGCAGTCGCATCTGTGAAAGTCCTAGCCATCTGTGGTAAAAAATACTGATGAAATTCAAAAGAGTTTATTCTTGAACGATTTTTAATCCCGGAAAGGAGTATTCAGGAAATCATTAAAAGGTTTCATTAGTTTGAAAATCTTACTGAGATTTTTCACAGCATTTTTATCTAAAACTTCTTCATCTTTGATGGGGTATACCACAATGAAGTTTTTAAGCTTTAAATATTCCGCCATAGGATCTTCTTTTTCAAAACCCTGAGGAACCTTTTTCAGTTTATCATCCTGATCTAGTTCAGGAAAGTGCTTTTTGAAATCTTTATGATTTAAAATTTTAAGAAAATCATCGCCATACAAAGAGATTTCCTTCCGTACTTCTTTTAAAACTGGAGATTCAGGCATATATATACCACCGGCCAGAAAAGATTTACCAGGTTCCATATGAAGGTAATATCCGCCTTTCTGATTTCCTTTTCCCATCCCCAGAGAAGCTCCGAAATTAGTTTTGTACGGGGATTTATCTTTCGAAAAGCGGGTGTCACGGTAAATTCTGAAAAGTGATTTTTTGCTGTCAATTTTAGCAAGTTCTTCATCAAATCCGGACATTTCTTTAATCAAGCTGTCTAAAAAATCAATGACATTTGACTGAGATTCAGTATACAGATTCTTATTTTCATTAAACCATTCACGGTTGTTATTTTTGGTTAACTTTTTTAGAAAATCAAAGGTTTTAGAAGAAATACTGGCTGACATATTTTGTTGATGTTTATTAATTTTTCTGGTGGCTATATTCTGAATCTCATCATCCCGAAAACTCGAAACCCGTGCCCATACTCCACAACACTATCCAAATTTACATAAAACTATTCATATCTCAATGCTTCAATAGGGTCAAGTTTTGATGCTTTTAAGGCAGGATAATAGCCGAAAAATACTCCGGTGACGGCACAGACAATAAACGAAATAATAATGGATGACTCGGTAATGAAGGTAGGCCATGAAAGAAAAAAAGTAACCAACTCTGAGGAAAGAATCCCGAGAATAACTCCCAATATTCCTCCGGTAATACTGATGAGTACGGCTTCGATCAAAAATTGGTACAGAATGTCTTTTCCTCTGGCTCCAATTGACATCCTTAAACCGATTTCTTTGGTTCTTTCAGTCACAGAAACATACATAATGTTCATAATCCCGATTCCTCCTACAATCAATGAGATTCCGGCAATAGCAGAAAGCAGTACGGTCAGAAGCTGGCTGGTAGAACTCATGGTAGAGATCAGTTCCGCCTGGGTTCTTACACTGAAGTCGTCGTTGCTTCCATCAACGGGAAGCTTGTGCTGTTTTCTTAAAATTTCTGAAACCTGATCCGTAGCCTGTTGTGACGTGTTTGCATTCGTAGAAGCCGCATAAATGGTCTGCACATAAGTAATTCCCAGAAATCTTCTCTGAACTGTATTAAAAGGAGCCAGGATGACATCATCCTGATCCTGGCCGAAAGCATTAGATCCTTTAGGAGAGAGAATTCCAATAACTTTCATGGGAACTTTATTAAACCTGATAATACTTCCTATCGGGTCTTCTCCGTTGGGGAAGAGATTCGTATAAACCGTCTGTCCAAGCAGGCAGACTTTATTGGCAGAGGAAACATCTTTCTTGCTGAAAAAATTACCACTTGCTACACTCCAATCCCTGATTTGAGAATATTCTTCATTAACACCCTGCAATTGGGTAGGCCAGTTATTGGGTCCGTTGATCGACTGTCCATTGGTTTGTACAGCGGGAGAGACATAAGAAACATCAGGTGCTCCTTTGGAAATAGCGTCAGCATCCTGTGATTTCAGTGTTTGCAATCCGGAGGCTCCTATTCTTGCCCCTCCTGAAACATTCACATTGCTTGAAGGCCGAATCGTAATCATATTGGAACCCATGGAAGAAAGCTGATCGCTGATACTCTTTTTAGAACCTTCGCCAATGGCAGTCATAGCAATTACGGAAGCAACACCAATAATGATCCCAAGCATCGTTAAAAATGCTCGAAGCTTGTTTCTTAAAAGGGCTTTCCAGGCAATTCTGAAGAGGTTTGAGAGGTTCATTGCAATGAGGTTTTAGTGTTTATTGATAATCATCATTGACAGGAAGAGCATCCAGCGCTTCTCTGGCAGATTTTATATTGTCATTTTTAACATCCTTAATTACTTTTCCGTCCCGCAGTGTGACTGTTCTGCTGCTAAAAGTAGCGATATCGGGTTCATGCGTTACAAAAACAATGGTACGTCCCTGTTTATGTAAATCCTGCATGAGTGCCATGATCTCGTAGGAAGTTCTTGTATCAAGATTTCCAGTGGCTTCATCGGCAAGGATCATAACAGGTTCATTCACTAAAGCCCGGGCAATAGCTACTCTTTGTTGTTGCCCACCTGACATTTGATTGGGAAGGTGATCTATTCTGCTTTCCAATTTTACGGCAGTCAATGCTTCTAATGATCTTTTGTGTCTTTCCTCTGTTGAAATTTTTGCATTGTAAAGAAGAGGAAGTTCCACGTTTTCCCTTGCTGTAGTTCTGGGAAGAAGATTGTACGATTGGAACACAAAACCTATTTTTTTATTCCTAAGAACAGCCAATTCATCTCGGTCAAGATTTTTAACATTAACTCCATCAAGAATATAATCGCCGCTGGAGGGTTTGTCCAGGCAGCCCAAAATATTAAGCAAGGTAGATTTTCCCGAGCCACTGCTTCCCATGATCGTCACGAATTCTCCTCTTTCTACAGAAAAAGTAACTCCTTTCAGCGCATGAACAATCTCTTCACCCATTCTGAATTCCCTTTTCAGATCCATGATATCAAGAATTTTTTCTGCCATGACTTTTGTTTTTTTATTTTTGCTAAATATTAGGGTAGATTTTGGGCTTTTTATTGTCTGGGTCCACCGCCGCCACCGCCTTTATTATTGTTACCACCACTTCTTCTTTGAGGCATAAACGGGCTTTTTGTCTGTCCACCGGAAGATTTTTTAGAGAGCAGCTTGTAGCCTGTGATGATATTATCATTTTTATCTAAACCAGAAATAACTTGTATTTCAGTATCACTGTCCATCCCTGTTTTAATCCTTTTGTGGGATATGGTGCTGTCTTTGGCAATAACCCATACACCGGCCTCATTTTTCTTGTCTGTACCTTTTTTCATCCCTTGCTTTTTTCCTTGCCCTTTTTCATGGGCTTTAGCATTGGCAAATGGTGAATTGATCTTGTATTTTTGAATAACCAGACTGTCTGGTCTGAAGCTGGTTGCAGCAGTAGGGATTTTCATTACATTCTCTAAAACCTGTGTGTAAATTGTAATATTTGCGGTCATTCCTGGCTTTAATTTCAAACCAGAGTTGTCAGCATTAATGATGGTAGTGTAGTTTACAACATTCGATGAAACGGTAGGGTGGAGCCGGACTTCAGCAACTTCACCATTAAATGTTTCATCAGGAAAAGCATCTACAGTAAAAGTTGCGTTCTGTCCCACCTTCACATTTCCAATATCAGCTTCATCTACTGAAGCACGAACCCTCATTTTAGTAAGGTCTTTAGCAATACTAAACAGAGTAGGGGTACTGAAGCTGGAGGCTACAGTCTGCCCTTCGCTTACATTCCTGTTGAGAACGGTGCCGTCTATCGGAGAATAGATATAGGTAAGTGAGAGGTTTTTATTAGCAGTAGAAAGCTGGGCAGTTACAGTACCTACCTGTGCTTTTGCCATATTATATTGATTGGTGGCAATATCATAATCTGCTTTGCTGATGGCTCCTACTTTATAAAGCTGTGACTGCCGGTTGATGTTGATTTCATTGTAAGCAAGATTACTTTTTGCATTCTGAAGATTGGCTTTATACTGTTCAGATTGGAACTGAAGAAGATCCGGATCCAGAGTCGCTAAAAGCTGTCCCTTTTTTACAGTAGAATTAAAATCTACATAAATATTTTTGATAATTCCTGATACCTGAGTACCTACCGCAACAGTATCCACTGGTTGAATAGTTCCTGTGGCAGTAATAGAATTGGAAATTTCTCCCATTTCAGGTTTTACCGTTTCCAATTGGATTTTTATTTCTTTTTCTCTGATGAAGAAAAACCAGACTGCACCTATAGCAATGATGCCGCCCACAACCCAGTATAACCATTTTTTATTCTTTGTTTTCATATGCTAGCCGTTTATTGTTTTTAAAGGTCATATGCAATCGCGTTATCCTCATCGGTATTTTGTTTGTAAATCATAGCGATTTCATAGTTTACTTTAGATTTATAGGGTTACCTGCATAAAATTCGTAAATCTGTTTATTGAGAACCGCAGTGTATTTAGCCTGCAGATAATTTTGAATAGACTGAATGTAAAGCAATCGTTGCTGTTGAAGCTGTACATAGTCAATACTGCCAATTTTCATCTGAGCATTCACAATATCGTAGCTCTGTTGGTTGAGCTCCATTTGTTTGGAGGCGGAATCGTATTGTGATACTGCATTTTGTAAATTGATATAGGATTGCTCGATTTGTTGGTTGAGAATCGTTTTGGTATTTTGAAGATCAAGATTAGCCTGCTCTATCGCAATTTTTGATTTTTCAATCTGCGTTTTGTATATTCTGTTATTATAAAACGGAATACCAAGGCTTAATCCGATAGGCATGTAGAAATTATTACCTAATTGATTAAAATAATTGCCATTCCCATTGGTATAATTGGTTGAAACATTTCCTACTACACTTAAGGTGGGTTGAATAGAAGCCTGAGCCATTTTAAGATTGGTATTTGAATTTTCCACATTCAGTTCCCCATATTTTACTTCAGGGCGTTGGTTTTGGGCAAGACTCTGAACGTCTTGAAGGGGTTTTAGCTGGTCATCCACCATGAGACTGTCCGGTTTTACAATCTGGAAGTCATAATTCGTCGGCAATTGCAAAATTTGTTTTAAATTAACAATATTGGTGCGCAAATTATTCTGAGCTGAAATTAAATTATACTGATCCTGAGCAACCTGTGATTGAATCTGAAGATAATTAAGTTTAGAAAGACTTCCCGCTTTATAAAGTTGATCTCCCTGTTTTAACTGGGTTTGGGTTGTTTTTAAAACATTTTCCAGTGAAACGATATTTTCTTCATTCATCAAGATATTAAGATATGCCTGTGTGATGCTTATGGTAATATTGTTTTCAGATTCCTGTACAGATAAATCAGCCATCTGAACGAGCATGTTTTTTGATGCTTCATTATTTTTAATATAATTGGCATGGTAAAGGGTCATCGAAGAATTGGCTCCAATACTTTGAGTTTGTGCTCCGGTTACATGAAGCCCGTCATTTCCGTTAAGAGAAAAAAGACCTTGTGAAACCGTTCCGTTAAGGTTGGGATATTTTGCTTCTTTAGCCTGCAGCAGATCCTGCTGAGCTGAATTTTTTGAAAGCCTTAATGAATTGATAGAAATATTGTTTTCCTTTGCATATTCAATACAATTATCCAGGGTCCACCGGGTGGGATAATTGGGGGTCTGAGCAAATATTTCAAGCGTTATCAATGAGAATATCAAAAAGAAAAATCTGCGTTTCATAGTTTTGTTTTCGAAAATTCATAAATAATCCAGAAAAAATCAATCCAATTTAATAAAAAAAACTAATGTTTAACAAATTTTTAACCCAAAGCTTATTTTTTTGGATTTAATTTTTCAAATATTAAAAAAGTATTAAAAGATTCTGAATTTAAGTTTGTATATTTAAAACTTTGTTCAAAAACAAGTCAAATATTTATTGTATCTTTGCAAAAATTTTAAAATAGTTAATGAATTTATTTACGGAAACCAATTTAAGTCCTGATATCCTTAAGGCAATTGGCGAACTGGGTTACGAAAGCCCAACAGAAATCCAAAAACAGACTATCCCTTTTATTCTTTCAGATATTCGCGACTTGATCGCACTTGCGCAGACAGGGACAGGCAAAACAGCAGCGTTTTCGCTTCCGATTTTGGATATGATTGACGATACGAGTCGCAAAATCCAATTATTGGTGCTTTGTCCGACACGGGAATTATGTCTTCAGATTTCTAAAGACATAAAGAATTACTCTAAATACATGGACATCAAAACTACTGCGGTTTATGGTGGAAGTAGTATTGTAGATCAGATGAGATCTTTAAAGGACAAACCACAGATTATCGTGGGAACTCCAGGTAGGGTAATTGACCTTATCAACAGAAAAGCATTAGACTTTTCTGCGATTCATTGGTTAGTATTAGACGAAGCTGATGAAATGCTTTCAATGGGATTCAAGGATGAATTGGAAACCATTCTAAGTGAAACTCCGGAAACTAAACAAACTTTCTTATTCTCGGCTACGATGAATAAAGAAGTGGAAAGAATTTCCAAAAACTATCTTACAAAGCCACACCGTATTTCAGTAGGTTCTATCAACGAAGTGAAGAAGAACATTACGCATGAATATTATGTGGTAGGATACCGTCAGAAAAAAGAAGCATTAAAAAGATTAATTGATGCTAACCCGAACCAGTATTCCATTATTTTCTGTAGAACAAGAATGGAAACTCAGGAGGTTGCAGATTTCTTAATGCAGAACGGTTATGCAGCTGATGCCCTTCACGGTGACCTTTCTCAGGCACAGAGAGATACAGTAATGAAGAAATTCAGATTGAAAAACATTGATATTCTTGTGGCTACAGACGTTGCAGCAAGAGGATTGGATGTTAACTCTCTGACTCACGTTATTCACTTCTCTTTACCTGATGATCCTGAAGTATTCGTTCACAGAAGTGGAAGAACTGGTAGAGCAGGAAAAGACGGTATTTCTATGGCTTTAATCAAGCCTGAAGAAAGCAGAAAACTGAAGCAAATCAAATCTGCTACTAAAATTGAAATTAATGAGAAGTTCATTCCTACAGGTGGAGATATTATCAAAGCTCAGGTAGGAGGTGTTTTTGAAAAATTATTGACGGAACACGAAGATATTTTCGAATTTGATGACAGTTTAATTCCAGATCTAAGTAACTTTACAAAAGAAGAATTGGTGCACCAGTTGTTACAATTCCAATTGAAAGACCTTGCTTTATACTACAAGGATAAACATGATCTTGCTGAGCAGAAATTGAGCAGCAGAGATGATGATTATTCAAGAAGAGATCGTGGTCGTGATAGAGACAGAGATAGAGGAAGAGATCGAGACAGAGATCGCGGAAGAGACAGAGATCGTGGTGGAAAGCCAAGAAGAAAAGATGAAAACATGGTAAGATTCTTCTTCAACCTTGGTAAAAAAGATCACTTGAAAAAACTTGATGTTTTAGATATTATCAATAAAGCTACTGCTGGTGGAAAAACCAAGAAAAGAGCTGAAATCGGAGATATCGAGATTCTTGAGAAATTCTCTTTCTTTGAAGTTGAAAAATCATTCAAAGACAATGTTTTAAGTAACATTCAATCGATGAAATTTAAAGGAAAAGATATGAGAGCTGAAGTAGCTAACTAATCTCTTTTTATACCCTATAAAACCGGCAGTAATGTCGGTTTTTTTATTTGGTAATCAGCAGGTAAGCGAATGTTAACAAAACTTAATGTTATATAGTTTCAGGTACAATCCTTTTTTAAGAAATTTGCACTCGAATTATAAATACTAAAAAATGGGAATTGGTAATATTTTCCACGCTTTTCAACCAAAAGATAAAATCTTCTTTGTACTTTTTGAAAAGGTAACTGAAAACCTAGTTGCAATGTCTGAGGAATTCAATGCTGGAATCAAGGATTTCGATCTTAATGACGATTCAATGTTGAAAAAAATGAGTGATTACGAACATAAGAATGACGAGCTTACTCACGAAATCTTCGTAGAACTGGGAAAAAACTTCATTACTCCTTTTGATCGTGAAGATATTCACACACTGGCAACAGGATTAGATGATATTGCTGATTATATCTACGCTTCTACAAAATATATCTTCTTATACAAATCTCCTGAGATGAAAGCTTATTCAGATTTCTCTCTTTTGATTCACAAAGCATGTCTTGAAATTCAGAATGCAATGAAAAACCTTAAAGGGTTTAAGAACATGGAGCAGGTGAAAGAAGCTTGTATTAAAGTAAACTCTATTGAGAATATTGCAGATGATTTGCTTTCCAACTCAATGGTAGATTTATTCGAAACTAATGATGCTATTAACATTATTAAAGTTTCATCTGTATTGAACTATCTTGAAATCGTAACGGATAAAGCAGAAGATGTTGCCAATACAATTGAGAACATCATGATTAAATACGCCTAAAAGATAACAATACATAGCAAAAAATGGAATTTCCGATTTTACTTGTAGTTATTATTGCGTTGGCGTTAATCTTTGATTATATCAATGGTTTCCATGATGCGGCCAACTCAATTGCAACTATAGTTTCTACAAAAGTTTTAACTCCATTCCAGGCTGTACTTTGGGCGGCACTTTGGAACTTTGCAGCTTTCTTTATTGCTGCTTATATTATTGGAGAATTTAAAATTGGTAATACAATTGCCAAAACAGTTAACGAGAATTTTATCACGCTTGAAGTTATATTTTCCGGTTTGATGGCAGCTATTGCCTGGAACCTTCTGACATGGTGGTTTGGGATTCCTTCCTCATCATCACATACCTTGATTGGAGGATTCCTGGGAGCAGCTTTAATGCATGCTTTTATGATGGATTACCATGATGTGGCAGCAGCACAGCCTGAACTTGGAATGTGGGAAACGACTAAAGAAGCTTTCAGCCAGGTAACTCATCAGGGAGTGGTAAAGTTTGATAAAGTTATTCCTATCTTCCTGTTCATTTTCATGGCACCGATCATAGGGATGATTATCTCGATCATTATTACATTAATTATTGTTCACCTTTATAAAAAATCAAATCCACACAAAGCAGACAAATCTTTCAAAAGATTGCAGTTGGCTTCGTCAGCACTGTTTAGTTTAGGACATGGTTTGAATGATGCTCAGAAAGTAATGGGAATCATTGGAGCGGCGGTAATTTATTATCATGTGAATATGCTTCAGGATGCACAGTATTTGAATATTCCTTCTGCAGGACGTTTCGATTATTTTGCTCAACACTATATCTGGGTTCCTCTGGTTTCGTTTATTGCTATTGCTTTAGGAACTATGAGTGGAGGTTGGAAGATCATTAAAACAATGGGAACAAAGATTACTAAAGTAACTTCATTAGAAGGAGTGAGTGCAGAAACTGCAGGAGCAATTACTTTATTCATCACAGATCACTTTGGTATTCCTGTATCTACCACACACACCATTACAGGGTCTATCATCGGGGTAGGATTAACAAAAAGAATTTCAGCAGTAAGATGGGGAATTACAGTAAGCTTACTTTGGGCTTGGGTATTAACCATTCCGATTTCAGCAATAGTAGCTGCTATCACTTATCTTATTGTAACTTTCTTATTTTAAGATAAAAAATCACAATTATCATATAAACTTTGTCCATTTGGGCAAAGTTTTTTGTTTTATAAAGCCTTGAAAAATCGTATTTTTGTTCAAATTATAAGATTTTATGGAATTTTTAGACAGATACCAGCAGCTTGTTGGGGACGCCATCAATAAGTATACTTTTAAAGATAAGCCTACGCAGTTATATGAGCCGATGAATTATATTATTTCCCATGGTGGAAAACGTCTTCGTCCCATTATGGTGCTGATGGCTTGTGATCTGTTCGGTGGAGATCTGAAGCAGGCTATAAAACCGGCTTTGGCTATCGAGTTTTTCCATAATTTCACCCTGATTCATGATGATATTATGGATGAGGCTCCTTTAAGAAGAAATAAGCCTACAATCCATACCTTACATGGAATTAATGTGGGGATTCTTTCTGGAGACGGATTGATGCTTAAAGCATATAAATTCTTTGAAGATCTTGAACCTGAAATCTTTAAAGCCTGTATCCGAATCTTTACCCGTACTGGTCTTCTTTTATGTGAGGGACAGCAGTATGATATTAATTTCGAAACTCAGGAGAATGTAACTTTTGATGATTATATCAGAATGATTACCTATAAAACAGGAGTATTGAGTGCTTCTTCTTTTGAGATCGGAGCTTTAATTGCAAAGGCTGATTTTAAAGATGCTAAAGCAATTTTCAACTTTGGAAAACACATCGGAATCGCATTCCAGATTATGGATGATTATCTTGATGTATTCGGAGATCAGGCACAGTTTGGTAAAAAACATGCCGGAGATATTTATGAGAACAAGAAAACAGTTCTTTATCTGTTAGCAAGAGAACATGCAACAGAAGAAGAAAGAAAAGAACTGGATTACTGGTATTCTAAAAAGACTGATAACATCGATAAAATCTACGGTGTTGAAAAGATATTCAGAAGAACAAAAGTAGATGAAAAAGCCCTTCGTCTGATCGAAAAACACAATGAAATCGGACAAAGCTATCTACAGAAAATTGATATTCCTGAAGAAAAGAAAAAGCCGTTCATTGAACTGGCCAACTATTTATTAAGAAGAGAAAGCTAAATAAGGTTGCAGATGATAGGGAGTAGGTCGCAGCATTGCCTGCTACCTATTGCCTCCCACCTAAAATCTATACAATGAAATTCAGAACAGAAGTTGATATTCCGAAATCAGAGAAGAAGATAGAGATTGAAGATAGGATATTCTCAATTGGTTCCTGCTTTGCCTCTGAAATGACTGAATTACTGAAAGATGGCCAGCTTCAGACGCTAAATAATCCTTTTGGGACAATTTTTAATCCCTTTTCCATCAATAATGCAGTAAAAAGGCTTCATGATTCGGAGTTTTATATAGAAGATGAGTTGATTGTTTATAATGAAGAATATATTTCTTTAGATCATCATACGAGTTTTGATACCAGGTATATTCATCAGACTTTAGACAAGATTAATGGAGCCATTGAAACAGGAAATGCATTCCTTCAGGAAGCTGACTGGATTATTATTACTTATGGATCTTCTTTCATTTATGAGTTTCTTCCAAAGCACAAACTGGTAGCCAACTGTCATAAGATTCCTCAGAAATTCTTTGAGAAGAGGCTGCTTACCCATCAGGAGCTTACAGGGTCCATTTACAATACCATTCTGGAACTTAAGGATATCTGTAAAGAAGGAGTTCAGATTTTGTTTTCTGTTTCTCCGGTAAGACATACCAAAGATGGAATGGTGGAGAATCAGTTAAGCAAGTCCAAATTAATTACCGCCATTCATGAATCTATTTCCCTGTTCGAAGACTGTCATTATCTCCCTGTTTATGAGATTTTGATGGATGATTTGCGGGATTATCGTTTCTATAAAGAAGATATGATTCATCCAAGTACTCAGGCCGTTAATTATATTTTTGATAAGTTTGGAGACTCTTATTTTTCAGAAGAGACTAAAGAATTTATTAAAGAAAATTTTAAGATCATGCGGGCACTGGAGCATAGAACCAATGATGTAAAAGATCCTAAATTTATAGAATTCAGGGGAAAATTGGATCAGAGAATCGAAAATCAAAGAAAAAAAGTAAAACATACCATATTCAAATGATTGATTTTACAAAGATCGACTATCTGAAAACAGGAAATGAAAGGCAAAGAAGAGCTTATGAAATTCTCACAAAGCATCGCATTTTTGAAAAGCTAAAAGAGTATTCTCCAATTTTAGCAGGAACCATTCCTATTGAAATTGACATAGAAGGAAGTGATCTCGATCTTATTTTTGAGGTGGATTTAAAATTTGAAGAAGACTTTCTAGATGATTTAATGTTGAGTCGCTTTATTCCTCATGATGTAGGAGTGGAATATCCCATTGTAAACGGCGAAAAATGCATTACATTAAATTTTATGTTAGAAGGGCTTCCTATTGAAATTTTTGGACAAAATAAACCTACGACTCAGCAAAATGCTTACCTTCATATGATTGCTGAACACAAAATATTACAGGAAAAAGGAGAAGAATTTAAACAAAAAATAATAGACCTTAAAAAAAAGGGAATCAAAACAGAGCCGGCCTTCGGAATGTTGCTGGGCCTTGAAAATCCTTATAAAGATCTGTTGAAATTTTAAATAAAATGATTGATACACATACCCATTTATATGCAGAAGAATTTGATGCAGATAGAAAAGAAGCCATTCAAAGAGCTTTAGATAAAGGAATTACAGAATTTTATCTCCCTGCTATTGATTCCGAATCCCACGGGAAAATGTTGCAGCTGGAAGCTGAATATCCTGGACAGATTTTTTCAATGATGGGGCTTCATCCGTGCTATGTAAAACCTGAATCCTGGGAAAAAGAGCTGGAAATCGTTAAGAATTATCTTGACCAAAGACATTTTCCTGCAATAGGGGAGATCGGAATTGACCTGTATTGGGATAAAACAACTTTGGATATTCAGGTACAGGCTTTCGAACAGCAGATTGATTGGGCGATAGAAAAAGACCTTCCGATTGTAATCCATACCAGAGAAAGCTTTGATGAAACCTTCGAAGTGCTGGAAAGAAAGAAACATCCCCAATTAAGAGGAATATTTCATTGTTTTTCCGGAAATCTGGAGCAGGCACAGCATGCAATTGACCTGAACTTCATTTTAGGTATTGGTGGAGTAGTGACTTTTAAAAATGGGAAAATTGATCAGTTTTTGAATGAAGTTCCTTTAGATAAAATTGTTTTGGAAACAGATTCTCCTTATTTAGCTCCGGTTCCACACAGAGGAAAAAGAAATGAGAGCTCGTATCTTGATCTTGTAGCCGGGAAGTTGGTGAATATTTATGGTAAAGATTTTACTGAGATAGACAGGATTACTACGGAAAATGCAAAGAAGATTTTTGCTATCTAAGAGATAAATTAAATATGAAAAGACTTCCTAATATTACTTCCTTGAGATTTTTCCTGGCTTTATTGGTTGTGATTTTTCATATTCCCCAGTTTTTTGATAACAGAGGATTGCCTACTTTTTATGGTTTACCTCTGTTTGATAAAGGACGTGAAGCTGTATATATGTTTTTCTCTTTAAGCGGTTTTCTTATTATCAGACAGCTGTTTGATGAAAAAAGAATTACCGGTAAAATAAATCTGAAGAACTTCTATATCAGAAGGATAATCAGGATTTTTCCCCTGTATTATCTCGTGGCCATTATAGGATTACTATACTACAATATTATTCTTCCACAACTAGGTTTTGAATTTAAAAGTGAATACAATCTATGGGAAGGAATAATTCTCCTTTTTACATTCTTTCCTAACATATTTGCAACTTTCGAACCAGGAGGGATTCTTGAAATACTATGGTCTATAGGAATAGAAGAGCAATTTTACCTGCTGATTGCTCCTCTTATTTTGTTGATTTCTTTAAAGAATATCAAAGCATTCTTACTGATCTTCACCGTTCTATTCATAGGGTTATATCATATGCCCGGTCTTGAATTCTTAGATGAATATAGAATGATGTTTTTCTATTTCTCTTTTGCGGGATGGTGCTCTTTGCTAAAGTTTAAAACTAATAAATATTGCAATATTCTTCAGATCATAAGCGGTGTACTCCTCCTGATTTATTTTACGACAGACCTATTTATTAATAGTATGTCTGAATTTCAGTACAGAGTTTTCAGTATGGTTCTGTTTGGTTTTTTCCTTATTTTCTTTACCCAAAAAAAAATCAGTTTTTTTGAAAATAAAAAACTGATTTATCTTGGAAAAATTTCTTATGGAATCTATATGTATCACACCATTGTAATGCAATCCATAGGGTTTATTTTACTTCAATTGGTTTCAAAATACAATATAAGTGATTATGCCGTCATTGTTTCAAGTTATCTGATGATCCCATTGATAACAGTATGGATCGCGCACTTTTCATATCAGCATTATGAAAAAAGATTTCTTGCTCTGAAAAGTAGTTACAGAAACATCTCTCAGTAATCTTTATTTCTTTCTTGTAAAATTCTTATTCTTAGGCTTTTTAAATCCAGTAGAAGGAGTTTCTGAAGGGTTAGGCTTCTTTTTATTTCTATTATTGGGTCTGGAATTATTGTTAGGCCTCTTTGGTTTCTCCCCACCTGGCTGAACAGGCTTATTATTGGAATCTCTTTTCTGTGCTACAAGATCATCTGTATGGAACGGATGGTCTTTAATAATAGGAATTTTCTTCCCAATTAGTTTTTCTGTATTTTTCAGATTAAGAAGGTCTAATCCATCTACAAAAGAAATAGAAGTTCCTTCTGCTCCGGCTCTACCTGTTCTTCCGATTCTGTGTACATAGGTTTCAGAAACATCGGAAAGTTCAAAGTTGATAACGAATTTTAATTCATCAATATCAATTCCTCTTGCTGCAATATCAGTAGCTACCAGAACTCTTGTTTTCCCTGATTTGAAGTTATTAAGGGCGTTCTGTCTTGCATTTTGAGATTTGTTCCCATGAATAGCCTCTGCAGAGATATTGTCTTTTTGAAGCTTTCTGGCGATTTTATCAGCACCATGCTTTGTTCTGGAAAATACCAATACGGAATCCGCAATATCATTTTGGAGAATATGAGATAATAAATTTAGTTTGTTTTCTTTTTCTACAAAATAAACGGATTGTTTAATGGTATCTGCAGTAGAGGAAACCGGAGTAACTTCTACTTTTACAGGATTGTTCAGGATAGAATTAGCCAGTTTCTGAATTTCTCCCGGCATCGTTGCAGAGAAAAACAAAGTCTGTCTTTTCTGTGGTAAAAGTTTGATGATTCTTTTCACATCATGTACAAATCCCATGTCAAGCATTCTGTCTGCTTCATCAAGAACAAATATTTCAAGATTTTTTAAGCTAATAATACCCTGGGCAATGAAGTCAAGAAGTCTTCCCGGTGTAGCTACCAAAATATCAACACCTCTTTTGAGTGCAGCTTCCTGGTTCCCCTGTTTCACCCCGCCGAAAATAACAAGTTCTTTTAAAGGAAGATATTTACCGTAAGCATGAATGTTTTCCTCAATCTGAATCGCCAATTCTCTGGTAGGCGTTAGGATTAAGGCTTTAATATTTTTGTTCGGTATTTTATTTTTAGATAGATTCTGTAAAATAGGAATGGCAAATGCTGCTGTTTTCCCTGTTCCGGTTTGTGCACAGCCTAAAAAGTCTTTGCCTTGTAAAATTTCAGGAATAGATCTTTCCTGAATGGGCGTTGGAGTTGTATATCCCTGTTCCTGGATTGCTTTAGCAATAGGTTCTATTAAGTTTAAGTCTGTAAAATTCAAATGAATTATTTTAAAATTTAAATAAAAATTCCCTCTGTCTGAAAGAATTACATTCTGCAAAGGTAGGTTAAAAAATTAAGAACTTAATAACCTCTGTTTGATTGGTAGATCGTTGTAGGTCAGAAAGGGGAGAGATGAACATGTTTTTAATTTGGAATTGTCAGGATTATATCAAAAGTAGAGAATCGAAAGGCTTAAAAAAAATAATTCCTCTTTAAAAAGGAATTATTTTTCAGAATATAATTTAGATATTTTATTTCACCTTAGTCCATTGCTGGTTCTTTCTCAGATCTTCAAAAAAATGATATACTTCTGAGAGTTTTTCACTTCCATGTTTTCCATAATCTTCTACATTTTTTGAAGTACCATCATCAAATTTGATTTTTAAATAAGAGGTAGGTAAATCCGTGATGTTTTTTTCTCCGTATTTGTCCTTCAAGTTTTTTACTTCTAAACCATCTAGTAAACTGATGAGTTTATTGTAATCCTCTTCTTTAATAGTTCCTTTAAAAGTTCCTTCGCGAGGTTTGGAAAATTCGTCTTTTGAAGGCTTATCATTAAAATTAAAGTGCTCTGCTTCAAAAACGGCTGTTCTATCCGGATTGATGGTCATTGTGAATACTGGGCAGAATCCAAAACAGGGAGTTGCCTGATATTCTATTTGAGAATATTTCGAATTTACTTTCTGAGAAGTACAGGAAAATATAAATATAAAAGCACAAAGGCCTAGGACATATTTCATAGCCGACAATTTTATAAACAGTCTTCCAATAATTGTTCCAAAGAGTTTTAAGGTATCTTTTCCCAGTCCTGATTAAATCTTAGGTTGAACAAGATTTTATAAAGTTTTTTAAGCCCATAAGTTCCTACTAACCCGTAGTCCTCAATCTTCTTTATTTTTTTTATTTTTCCAGTATTGTAAACAATCGTAAGGGTAGAAGACGGATTATCAGTTGCGGAGATTGAATAACTGCTATTGAGGTTTGGAAAGTCAATATAATTCAATAGCTCTTCAATAGCAGCAATGTCTGAAGGCTTTATCTGACTTTTAAAAACCCCTTCATTTTTACCTTTATTTAAATTTCCGATTGCATTAGCTGCTGCTGCTCGATCATTATCATCTATGAAGTTAAAAGCAAATGCTGTGAATGTAGAAATCTTATTTTTATTGAGTTCTAATTCAAACATGGGGCAGGTTCCGTAGCATGGCCCTGCTTTGTAAGAAATCTGTTTAATAGAATGCTTTTTCGGTTGGGAATTGTATTCTATGAAATCATCAAATTTATAGGTTAGAATTTTAGATAACATTTTTTCGGGTGTATTAGAAAACATGCTATTGTCTTCATAGGTGATGTTAATATAATCCATTCCATTAATTTTGATGACTTTTGGGATGGTAAAATCACGATGACGTCGCATCACATCTTTAAGTACATACCCCGATTCCAAGTCGAAGATTACCTTGACACTGGTATTACAGGAGATCTCTTTTTTTGAATCCATGGAAGTTTGTATACAGCTTTTATTATCACCTATAAAAAGGAGATCGGTTCTGCCATCATGATTGAAGTCTCCCTTGTAAAAACTTTTACCAACACCTAAGGCTTTTGCTTTTTTCTTAATTTTTGGAGAAATGACCGTGTTATCAAAATCCTTGATTGTTTTCAATGTAAATTTAGAAAGAAAATCATCTTTGCTTTTGGAACAGGATCTTATAAAAGACTCAACCTCGGGGATCGTCCCGAGGCTGTCTATTTTTGAAGTATTACTTTGTGAGAAGTAATATTGATGAATTACAAAAAGTAAAACTGTAATTATTTTCTTATCCATGCAGTTGTTTCCAGATGGCATCTTTCAGTTCGATAAGACCTTCTCCGGTAACTCCTGAAAAGAATAATGGCTGTTTGTTCTCTGGGAATTCAGCAGCAATTTCTTTTTTCAGTTCATTATCCAAAAGATCAGATTTTGAAACGGAAACAATGAAGTCTTTATCTAAAAGCTCAGGATTGTATTCCTTTAATTCATTTTCCAGAATTTTAAACTCCTGGAAGTGATCTTCAGAATCTGCAGGAATCAAAAACAAGAGGATAGAGTTTCTTTCAATATGTCTCAGGAATCTGTGTCCTAATCCTTTTCCTTCTGCTGCCCCTTCAATGATCCCCGGGATATCAGCCATTACAAATGATTTGTAATTTCTGTAATCCACAATTCCAAGGTTAGGGGTCAGGGTAGTAAAGGCATAGTTGGCAATCTTAGGTTTTGCTGCAGATACAGAAGCAAGAAGTGTAGATTTTCCGGCATTTGGAAACCCAACCAATCCTACATCGGCCAAAATTTTAAGTTCGAAGACAATATAGCCTTCCTGCCCATCCATTCCGGGTTGAGCATATCTTGGAGTTTGATTGGTAGAAGATTTGAAGAATTCGTTTCCTTTTCCTCCTTTTCCTCCTTCCATCAAAATGATTTCCTGTTTGTCCTCAAGGATTTCGCCGATAATTTCTCCTTCTTCATTTTTAGCGATCGTTCCGATAGGAACATCAATATAAATATCAGAACCGTCAGCACCGGTAAGCTGGTTTTTTGCTCCGTTTTCACCACGTTCAGCTTTTATGTGACGGGTGTATCGAAGCGGAAGTAAAGTCCATTCCTGTGCATTTCCTCTCATAATGACGTGTCCACCACGACCTCCGTCGCCACCATCGGGACCACCTTTAGGGATATACTTTTCACGGCGAAGGTGGGCAGAACCAGCACCTCCGTGTCCGCTTTTACAATGGATTTTTACGTAATCTACAAAGTTAGACATATAGTATTTGTTACGAGTTGCGAGCTACGGGACGAAAATACGAATCCCGTATCCCGAATCTCGATTATTTAATTTTCTCTACCTCAGCGAAAAGTTTTTGGGAAATTTCATTAATTTCACCTACACCGTTTACTTCAACATATTTACCTTGTTGCTTATAAAGTTCGGCTACTTCTGCTGTTTTAGTATAATATTCTTTAATTCTGTTTTCGATGATCTCTACATTGCTGTCATCTGATCTACCGCTGGTTTCTCCTCTTTTAAGAAGTCTTTCCACCAAAATTTTATCTTCTACGATTAATGAAAGACAGATGTCAATCTCGTCATTTAATTCTTCTTTAACGATTTTTTCCAAAGCTTCTGTCTGAGCAGTCGTTCTTGGATATCCATCAAAGATAAAACCATTAGTGTTGGTAGGTTTTCTGATTTCGTCAATCAGCATATCTGTTGTTACCTGATCCGGAACCAATTCTCCCTTATCGATATAAGACTTAGCCAATTTTCCAAGTTCAGTGTCATTTTTCATATTGTATCTGAAAAGATCACCTGTTGAAACCTGCTTTAAATTGAATTTCTCGATTAGATTCTGAGCTTGTGTTCCTTTTCCACTTCCTGGAGGGCCGAACAGAACAATGTTTATCATAATGTTGTTTCGCTTCCGGCAATGCGCAGATGCTTCTTGCTTTTAGCTTTATTTAGTTAATATTTTACTTTATTTCGATTTAATATTTAAAGCTAAAAGCCAGTAGCTGATAGCTATAGGCATTTAATGATTGATTTGTCCGTCTTCTAACTGGTACAAATTAGGTAGGTTTCTTCCCAATTCATCATAATCCAATCCATAACCAAGAACAAATTTATTTGGAATTTCCTTTCCAATATAATCCAGCTTGAAATCCTTTTTGTAAATTTCAGGTTTCAGTAAGAAACTTGCCAGTTTTACAGATTTAGGACGTTGTGTTTCCTGGAAATATTTGAAAAGACTTTCAACCGTATTTCCTGTGTCAACGATATCTTCTACAAGAATGATGTGACGGTCTTTTACGTCTTTTGTCAGTTCCATTTTTTGGTAAACAATCCCTGTAGATTCAGTTCCTACATAAGAACTCATTTGTAGGAAAGCGATTTCGCATTCCCCAGGATAATATTTTAAAAGATCTGAGAAGAACATGATAACTCCATTCAAAACACCAATGAAAACAGGAACTTCGTCTTTGTAATCTTCATAAATTCTTAATGCGGTCTCTTTTACAATTTCCTGAATTTCGGCATCCTTTAAATAAGGAACGAAAGTTTTGTCGTGAACTTTAATACTTTCCATAAAAATTTTTAGTAGTTGGCAAAGTTACGGATTTTTGATTTTTCATTAAAATCTTTTTGTGTTTAATCATGTATTTATACTATATTTGTTCTTTCAAACCCATAAATACAGACATGTAGGATATAATTTCTTTCAGATTCAATGAAGCGGTAACCAATGAGTTGCCGGTGTTTAACCTTTATTAAGAAAGAAATCATGATTTTACTGCAAAATATATCCTTTGGGTTTCCGGGAGGAGACCTCCTTTTTAATCATATCAACTTAACAATACCATCAAATACCAAATCTGCTTTGGTAGGAAGCAACGGCGTGGGAAAATCTACCCTGCTCAGAATAATAGCCAATGAACAACAGCCATTAGAGGGAACTGTAAACATTCAGGGCAACATTTTTTATGTTCCCCAAATGTTCGGGAATTTTAATCATTTAACCATCGCAGAGTGCCTGAATATAGATCAAAAGCTTTTAGCACTTGAAAAAATTACGAGTGGGGAAGTGGATGAACACTATTTTGAAATTCTGAATGACGACTGGGATATTGAAGAGCGTTGCCAAAGCGCATTACAGTATTGGAATCTTCAGGATTTTGATTTGAACCAAAAATTAGAAGGACTAAGCGGCGGCCAGAAGACTAAAGTTTTTCTTGCGGGAATTCAGATCAATCAGCCTGATGTTATTATTTTGGACGAACCTACAAATCATCTGGATTTGGAAGGAAGAAAACTGTTGTATAACCTTATTGAAAAAGTGAGTGCTACTGTTGTTATTGTAAGCCATGACCGTACATTACTGAACCTTGTAGACACAATTTTTGAATTAAGCAATCAGGGAATTGCGACCTACGGCGGAAATTATGACTTCTACGCAGAACAGAAAGAAGTGGAAGACGAAGCTTTACAAAATGATATTCATGCGAAAGAACGGGCTTTGAAAAAAGCAAAAGAAAAAGAACGTGAAACCATCGAGCGGAAACAAAAGCTTGATGCCAGAGGAAAACAGAAACAGGAAAAATCCGGGGTGGCCAGAATTATGATGAATACCCTTCGGAACAATGCGGAGAAAAATACTTCAAAACTGAAAAGTGTACATACAGAAAAGATCAGTGGCATTTCAGGAGATTTGAGAGAATTGCGCTCTTCTGTAAGAAATTCTGATCAGATGAAGGTCAATTTCAATGATTCCGGATTACATTCAGGGAAGATTTTAATTACAGCGGAGGATATTAACTTTAGCTATGGTGAAGAAAAGCTCTGGAAAGAAAATCTTGATTTTGAAGTGCGAAGTGGTGACCGAATTTCAATTAAGGGTTCCAATGGCTCAGGAAAAACCACTTTGATAAAACTTTTGCTGGGAAATATTTCGCCTTCAACGGGAAACATCAGCAGAGCTGAATTCAACAGCATTTATATCGATCAGGAATATTCATTGATTGATAATGATCTGACAGTTTATGATTTTGTACAAACCTTTAATGATAGCGCATTACAAGAATCGGAGGTGAAGACATTGCTTGCAAGGTTTTTATTCAGTAAAGAAACCTGGGATAAGAAATGTGGGATGTTAAGCGGTGGAGAACGCCTGAGGTTACTGCTGTGCGGACTTTCCATCAGCAATAAAACTCCGGATATGATGATCCTTGACGAACCTACCAATAATCTGGATTTGCAGAATGTAGAAATTCTGACCAATTCTATTAAGGATTATCATGGAACGCTGATGGTGATCTCACATGATGAAGTTTTTCTGGAAGAGATAGGAATTGGTAAGGAAGTAATGCTGAAATAATTTGTTTCCCACAGATTACACAGATTTTACAGATGTTTATGTATGATTTTTTTCTCTGCTTGATCTGAAAAATCTGCGAGAGATAATATGATATTAATATTTTATAAATTCAATAGCAGCGGGCTTTAGCCCGCTTTAAAATAAAATGTCAAATTTCAATGGACTTTAGCCCAAACCTAAAAAACAAAATCATGGATATAAACTCCAGGATTTTTATGTTTATCAATTTTAAATATTATTTCTTCGTTTTTTTTATGGCATCCAGATAAATTTTCTTGATGCTGTTCTTTTCCTCTTTCTCGCTCATGTTCTCAAGGGCCGGAAGAAGAGTCTTGTTGTGAGGTGTTTTCAGCTTCAGAATTTCTCCTAATGCAAATGCGGCACTCCAACGGACAACAGTTCCTTCATGTTCTGTGTTTGCGATCAAATTACTGATAGCCAGCTCCAGATTATCAGGAAATCGTTGAGCTGTATTACCAATTACTTTGGCGCTTTCCCATTTTATTTTGGGGGCTTTCTCAGTAAGGGTATTGGTAACAAATGCAAATACGGTTTCATCTGCCAGGTCAGGATTTTGCTTGGTGGCATATTCCATGGCTTCTATACAGGTTCCCTTTATCGGATCTTTTGATTTCTCGGCAAAAGCGATGAGTTCATCTGTAGGTAATGAAGTGTCAATGATCCATTGGCTGATGATTTCTGTTTTTTCCTTGGCTTTGGTAGCTTTGTCTTTAAAAAGTTCTTCTATCGTCATGGTGTTTGATTTTAGTTTTTCCAGCGTTCTAATTTAGGAATTCCTTTTGAAAACAAGCCGGCTAGAATGTTAGCAATAAAAAACTCTCACAGATTTTGCAGAAGAGGCAGGTAAAAGAATACTTAGGCACCTGTGTAACCTGTGAGAATCTCATTAGAATTAAAAACTAATAAAAAATAAACTTATTGATTCATCCTGTTTCTTTCCTCTTCATTTCCAAAATTTCTATCCTTAGATTTAAGATCATTATTCCCGAATCTATAGCTCAATGAAAGCCGGAATCCTCTTGTATAATTATTATTTCTGAAATTGGTTTCAATACCATTAGACTGATAGGAGATCAAAGGTCTTTGGCTGTTCAGAAGATCAGTTCCGGTAAGAGATATGGAGAACTTTTTGTCAAGACATAGTACTTTTACAGTCACATCCAAAATATTCATCGTGGAAATATGAAAGATCTGATATCTGCCTGGAAGCTGTAATCCATAATTAACACTTACTAAAATTGTTTTTTTCTTGTTAAGAATAAAGTCATTATTGCTGTACAGGTAAGCATTATAGCCATCAATAGAAGCTGTGTAAGGAACTTTGGATTTTACGTTCTGGTAATTAACATTAAATCCTGAAAAGCTGTTCCACCATTTTATAGCGCTGAAATTATAAGAGGTTGAAAAGCCAATCTGATAAGTATCTGCATAATTTATAGGAGTATTTCTGGTAACATTGGTTTCGGGATTCAATATAGATAATGCCTGTCCGAAATCTGAAACTTTGGAAAAATACAATGAAGAAGTCCATTTTTGTCCTTTGATATAGGAGAGCTCAAGGTTATCAATAATTGAAGGTTTCAGATAAGGGTTGCCTTCAGAATAATAAAACGGACTGGTTCTCACAACAAACGGATTCAGATAATCAAAATCCGGACGTCTGATCCTTCTGTTGTAAGTCAGTGAAAAAGAATGATTATTGTTCGCAGTATAAGTAAGATAGGTTGTGGGAAACAATTTGATATAATCATTTTTATCAGTCTGGTTGCGGTTTTCAGAAAACCCAATTGTTTGAGTAGCTTCTGCTCGTAATCCCAGTTTAGCTTCCCACTGACTGTTGAATTTTCGGCTCAATGAAAAATATAAAGCTTCATTATATTCCTTGTAAATAAATGTATTGGATTGATCGGTATTCAGAAGAGCCGGACCGGTTTCTTTATCGTATGCTAAAAAATTATTGTCAGTGCGGGTGAAAGAGAAACGACCACCGAAATTAAGATCTGCCCAGAGAAGTTTGGTCTCCAGATCAGCTTTTCCTGAATAGTTACGAATTTTATTCACATTTGAATTCAATGCTGAAAAATAGGAGCCGGGAAGCATCTGCATTTTGGCATCAAGTTCGCTGCCGTAGAAATCTCTTGCATCATCTTTTTTATATTCAAAAAAATCAAAATCTGTGGTAAGTACAGTTGCTGCACTGTCCATTTTTATGGTGTTAAACCAATTCAAACTATTAATATTCGGTTTGTTGGAAGATTGGGTATCAGAAGAAATAAATGAGGTAGGCTGCGAATTTTGATAACTTATTCTTGAAGTAAGCGGTGAGCTTGAGCCAGTTTCCGAAGTGAAACTACCCAGGTATTTTAATCCGGTTGTCCATCGGTCTGTGATTTTGTAATCTACCCCTAAACTGATCCCCAGATTTTTATTTTTACTGATCCCCTGTGTATCCATAGACCATAATTCATTTTGGTAATACGTGTTGGTTTGAGAACTGGAGCGGAGTTTTTGCTGTTCCATATATACAGAAGACTGTAGTGAAAGTTTCCCATGATTATAATTAAACATTCCCTGTACGCTGTTTCCTGCATAAAACCTTTGGGTATAATTAGTTCCTAAACTGGCGTTCCATGAATTGTTTTTGGCTGTTTTAAGTTTGATATTGATGATACCATTGTTTCCTTCCGCTTCATATTTTGCCGGTGGAGAAGTAATCACCTCAATACTTTTAATATTATCTGAAGGAATTGTTTTCAGAAAAGTAGCTACTTCACTTGCCGGAATTTTTTGAAGACGGTCATCAATCATAATCAACACTTCACCTTTACCCACAATGGAAATCGTTTCATTTTGTACCCTTACCATAGGAGCAGATTTTAAAGCATCCAAAGCATTACCACCCGTTGAGGCTGTAGAATTTTCAACATTATAAATCAGGCGGTCCACCTTTCTTTCAATGATTTTTTTCTGCTTTTGTATGATAACTGTTTCTAAAGAAGTTTCATTAGTCGTTTCTTTTTCCTGTGCATTCATTGTATTTAGGAATAAAAGAAGGATCGCTGGAAGAAGTAAAGTTTTCATAATCTTTGTCTTAATTTTTCAGCAAAACTGCAGCTTTGAGCCAGCTGAAACCAATTTTATCGACGTTCCTCCGTATTTTGTCGACAAACCCGGTGTGAGGCTTTTCCATAAAAACCTATTTTTACAAAAAAAATAATAACCCATATGGGAAAACTATATCTGAATAAAAAGACAGAAATTGGGCTCCACATCTTATTTTGGTTGCTGATCCTGTACTTTATGCTGATTGGTAAACCGCTTTCTTTCGAAATGCCGGAGCTGGATTTATTCCTTAAAACCTATGCTGTAGTCTTTGTTTTGACCTTTTATTTTAATTATGGTGTTGTGATGCCAAGAATCTTCACTGATTTTAAATGGATAAAGCTATTGTCAGGAATTATCATTACTTTTCTGTTCTTTGCATTAGCCCGTTTTGTAGTAGAACAGATTATAACAGACTGGTGGCTGGGACAGGTGAATTATACAAATCCTGTGTTAGGAAGCTATCTTCTGGACAATCTTGCTTACAGCAGCAAACCGATTATTTTTAGCTCATTTTTATGGCTGATCATCCATGTGATAAGACTTTTAGAATATAATAAAGTGATTTTGGAAGAACAGAAAAATACAGAAATCAAATTTCTTAAAGCACAGATCAATCCGCATTTTATTTTTAATACCCTCAACAATATTTATTCAATGGTTCATTTTCAATCTCCGGAATCTCTTTCGGCTATTGAAAAACTCAGCAATATCATGCGTTTTACTACCTATGAAGCCCAGAAAGATCATATTGCCCTGTCTGAAGAACTGGATTATATAAAAGCCTATATAGAATTGGAAGAGTTAAGGCATTATGAAAATAATATCGTAAAATGGCACTCAGTAATTAAAGATGAAAAACGAAGAATAGCTCCCTACATTCTATCCCCATTGGTAGAAAATGCGTTGAAACATGGAACCTATTCTGAGCAAAACCCAATTGAAATCAGTATTATTACCGATGAAAAGAGTCTGAATTTTGAAGTCATCAACTCTATAGGAAATAAAAAAACAGATAAACTGGGGGGCATTGGACTGGATAATCTTAAAAACAGATTAGATATGCTGTATCACGGTAGATATACACTGGAAACCATCCGACTTGAAAATAAATTTAAAGCATCCATACAAATTCAACTTTCATGAAACAAAAGATCAATTGTATTATCCTTGATGATGAACCCTTTGCGGTAAGGCTTTTGAATGATTATGCCTTAAAAACTGATCTGTTAAACATCGTATATGCAGGAAGTGATGTATATGAAGTGATGAAATTACTGGGTTCAGAAAGTATAGATCTTATCTTTATTGATATTCAGATGCCTGAGCTGACGGGTATTGAAATGATGAAGATGTTCAATAAAAACCATAATTTCATCGTAACCACTGCGTATGCTGAATATGCTTTGGAGGCTTTTGATTTTCATGTAGTCGATTTTTTACTGAAACCTATTACTTTTAACCGCTTTTACCAGGGGGTACAGAAATTTATACAATGGCAGCAGGCTTTTATTCCTGAACCACAAACAGAACACCTTTTTGTACGGGCAGACCGGAAGTATTACAAAATTGCTTTTGATGAGGTCATTTATATTGAAGGGTTAAAAGATTATATCAGAATTCACACGATCAATGATAAAGTGATGGTATTGGAAAATATGAAAGATATTCTAGAGAAACTCCCGGAAAACAGATTTATGCGAATTCACAGGTCTTACATTATTGCTATTGATAAAATCAAAGTTGTCGATGGAAACCGGATCCAGATGAGAAACCAGGACTTCGTGACAGTAGGAGAGACCTACCGAAAACCTTTCTCAGAATGGATTGAAAGCAGTGGCAGGTAAGAAGATTGAATACTTGTTCACTACTTTGGTAAGTAGGTTGTATTTCTTAATCAACCTAGGAATTAGGAGCGTTAAGAAAATTTCAATATAATCCGTTAAAAAATTCCCACTGTCTGAGCATGGCTGGTCCATTGAATCGAATCTACATTAAATGATCCATGCGAGTTTGGGAATTTTAGGAATATATTTAAATTTTTAGCGGATGATTCCAGTCTTGAACTTTTGTATACTTTTGTTTCAAGACAAAAGTATAACAAGAAAAAAACAGTAAGAACCTTATTTACAATGTTTCAACATCCAATCATAAATTTCACTCAGCACCTGTTCCCGTATTTCCTCATTTAAAATCTCATGGCGCATCTCCGGATATATCTTTGTCTCCACATCCTGAAAACCATCACTTTTTAAATTATTGATGGTAAGTGTAACCCCTTTACCAAAATCACCAATCGGATCATTCTGTCCGCTTACAAATAGAAAAGGAAATGATGGGGAAATAGAAGAAGCCCAATTTCTTGAAGTTGCCCTTTTATAAACTGTAAACAGCGTATAAAAAGCATTGTGAGTGAAAGGAATTCCACACAATTCATCCTGTTCAAAAGCTGTTCTGTTTTTAGGATTAATGCTGAGCCAGCTTGTATCGCTAAAGTCTTTATCTTTCTTAAAATGTTTATTGTTAACTTTCGTGAAAACAGAATTTAAAAAAGTACGATGTTTTGGAGCTATAGCATTGGCTAAAAATAAATATCCTCTTAATACATCAATTCCCGGCAAAGGTCCACCGGTTCCGGTAATAATAGCTCCTGCAAATTTATGACCAGCCTTTTGAAGAAGACAGCGGGTAATAAAAGATCCCATGGAATGCCCCAAAATAAAATGCGGAACATCCGGATATTGTGCTGCAAGATGATCTGCCATCATTTCTGCATCAGCAATTAATCTTTCATCCGGTTTATCAACCTGGAAGAAACCAATCTCGTTTTTATCTTTTACAGATTTTCCGTGACCAAGATGGTCATAAGTAAGGACAGCAATGCCATGATTGGCAAAATACTCTGCTATTTCCGAATATCTTCCGCTGTGTTCCTGCATACCGTGAACGATGAGGAGGGTGGCTTTTGCTGTTTGTGGAGTGAACATATTGTAAAAAATCTGTGACTCGCTGTTTATTTTTGATGGTAGATATGCAGATTTTTGAAATAATATCATTATTATAAGTTATGGCTATATCAATAATAAAATAAAATTATGAACTTTTGGTTTCTAGTCATTTAAAAGTGTCATTACTTTTGTGTCAATATCAGTTATATTTCTGACTTCTTCAAAAATTGGCCATTCTAGATATTGGTCTTTGTTTAATTCTTCTAATATAATGGCTTTTTTTATTTCTGAGTCTATGTCATTAAAATCACCACATAGAATTTTATGTGCAACTTTAAAAATCGGTGTAGCTGTTCCAACTTTAATAGTTTTTAAAATTTCACTCAACTTAGGATTATTAGTTCTTTTAAGTGCTATGGCATGATTAATTTTTATTCTTAATAAATTATCTTCTTGTTCACTGTTTTTGGGAATTATTACTTCAGCATACTTGCAAATTTTTGCAACAGTATCATAGTTTTTAAGATTTAAATCTTCAAAAGATTGAACCATAATCTCATTAATTGCTCTGTTAATATTGTCTTTATCCCAATTACCCCAACAATTAAAAAGCAATAGTAATCCTGCTAACTTAAATTCTTTAAGACTATTTAGAAAATATATTTTATCAATAGTAATCTTGTCTCCTATATTAAAATTATAAGGATTTTTTGTTCTAACAATATATTTTTTATTTACAGTGGATGAATTATGAACGATTAAATGTCTTCTTTCCCTAATTTCAATAATACTATTCCAATTAACTAGATTTTTTTCTAATGGTATTTTTAATTTGTCCTCAAAATGCACTAAAAGCTCATTGAAGCTCTTCTCTAAAATTAATGTTTCAATTTCTTTAACAATAAGGTCTTTTATTGCTTCATTTATAGATTCATATTCAGAAAGTTCTTTTAAAGTAAATTTGAACTCTTTTTCATTTAATGAATTACTGTATTTATTATAGTAGTAAGATAATAAATCTGCCAATAAATATTCAAAATAATTATTTAGCATTAAAAACGAACTATTAGATAGTATTTCATAGTTCTTTGGAGATAAGTTGTTTCTTTTTCTTAATCTTTGTGCAAGCTTTCTTAGATGCCTTTGGCTAATTTTTAAAATTTCTTCTTGATTTTCTCCATTTTCAAACTTAACTTCTTCAATTTTGGCTTGATATTCGTTGAATGCGTCATTGAACATCTTTCCCGAGGTATCATTTATATTTTCATCCTCACTTGTTGCTAATTTTCCAAATTTATTGAAGTATAAACTTACACTATTTAAATTGTCAATATAGTTGTTGTAAATTGATTCTACAGACTCAATCATTTCTTTTCATGGTTTTAAGTTTTCAAATATACATTATTAAAATTAACTGTTCTCTTCTCCGAATTTATTTTAGCATGCAAATTTTTCTCCTAATTTTCACCCCACCCAAAAATAAATATCCCCTATAATTTGGCAGTCATTTTTTTTAAAAGTAATTTTGCACGAATCTTAAAACAAAAGTAAAATATGTCAACTTATGTAGTTGTAGGTCTTCAGTATGGAGATGAAGGTAAAGGTAAAATCACGGATGTTTTATCAGCAAAATCGGACTATGTAGTACGTTTCCAAGGAGGAGATAACGCTGGTCACACGGTATATGTTGGTGAAGAAAAATTCGTTCTGCACCTTCTTCCTTCAGGAGTTCTTCAATGCAAAGGGAAATGTATCATTGCAAACGGAGTAGTGGTAAACCCTAAGTCTTTTATTAGAGAAGTTGGTCAGATCGAGAGCAAAAACTTGAGAACAGATCACATTTTTATCAGCAGAAGAGCGCATGTCATCATGCCTTACCACATCCTTTTGGATACTTACCGTGAAGAGGAACACGGCGGAACTCAGATCGGAACAACCAAAAAAGGAATCGGGCCTTGTTATGAAGATAAAATTGCAAGAGTCGGAATCAGAATGGTTGACCTATTAAACCCTGAGATTTTAAGAGATAAAATTGAGAAAAACTTAAAAGTTAAAAATTCTCTTTTTGAAAAATATTACGGAAAACCTGCATTAGACGTTGAAGAAATCTATAACGAATATTTAGAAATCGGAAAACAGCTTCAGGACAGAATCGTTGATACTGAATTAGAGCTAAATGAAGCGATCAGAGACGGTAAAAACGTTTTATTTGAAGGAGCACAAGCATTAATGCTTGATATCGACTTCGGTACTTATCCATACGTAACTTCATCTTCACCGTCTACAGGAGGAGTTTGTTCAGGAGCAGGAGTTCCACCAACATCACTTCAAAACCTGATTGGGGTAGCAAAAGCATACTGTACAAGAGTAGGAAACGGACCTTTCCCATCTGAATTAGACAACGAATTGGGTGAGAAAATCAGACAAATCGGTGGTGAATTCGGAGCAACTACAGGGAGACCAAGAAGAACAGGTTGGTTAGACCTTGTTTCTTTAAAGCACGCTTGTATGATTAACGGAATCAATAACCTTGTCATTACTAAACTAGACGTTCTTACAGGAATTGAAAACCTTAAAATCGTTACACATTACAAAACTGAAGACGGAAAAATTATCGATTACTTTACTTCGTCAACAGAGAAATTATACAACTATGAGCCAATCTACCAGGATTTACCAGGTTGGGAGGAAGATATCACAAAAGCAAGAAGCTATGATGAACTTCCTGATAACGCTCAGAAATACATCGAGTTTATTGAAAAATATTTAGGAATTAACGTATATTTAGTTTCTGTAGGTCCTGAAAGAAGTCAGAACATCATCAGAAAAGAATTATTCTAATTTTCTTAGAACATACACATAATAAGAGACTGTCAGATTTGATGGTCTCTTTTTTTTGTTTCATGTCAGGGTTTTAAATCTTGGCATGGATAATCATATATTCTCAAAATGTTGATGTTATTGAAAACCCTTATATTTAATCTTATAATATAATCAGATGGAAAACAATAAATTACCTCAATCTACCATGAACAATATTGTAATTAGCGTATACTTTACCATTGCATATGCTGTTTTACTAAGTGTTTATTTAGGGTTTCCAATAAATATCCGCAGTAATTTTCTGCTGATGTTATTTGTTGTTTGTAGCTTACTGTTTAGTGTTGCCGCTATATATTTTGCTGCCAAAAGTTATAAAAAAGCAAAGATCAGTTCAGTAATTCTCATTATGATCAATGCTCTGGCGTTATTAATACCATTAATAATGTTACTGATGATTTTTACATAATTCAATACTTCGATGGATTTTAGGGATATATTTTCAATAGTTGAAATGTTAAATTTTAAACATTTTCATAAAATTTTATAATATTATGTTGTTTTGGTAAAATTCTGGCAAATCTTTTGATATTGAAACATTGCTTATCGATAAGAACTAATAAAACTAATAATCACTTTTTTTAACAGTTTAAATAGTAATAGTGATGAAACACCAGAATCAGAACCAGGAATTTCGCTTCAACGAAGTTCTTTTTGAGCACCGGAACAAAGAATACGGTGCTTATGTATTAAGAAACGAATCAGATAGAATATTAACTAAAGCACTTTTTATAGGAGCAAGCTTAATGGCTGCTGTATCCATTACACCATTTGTAATATCAGCTTTTAAAGGTCCGGAGGTAATTGAACAACCATGGGAACTTCCACCACCAATGGTGATTCCCGATGAACCTGTTGATACACCACCGGTAACCATTGCACCTGTAAAACCAGCCACTGCTCCTGATACAAAAACATTTGACAGTACAGTTCCTACACCCTCAAGAAATGCTACGGATAATGTGAAAAAGGACCCTATTCCTGATGATGCTGTAGCAGGTTTTAAGGATAATTTTAAAGGCGATGTAGTAGCTCCGAATACACATGTGCCAACAACGGCGCCTGTGGGACCGGTAATCAACACGCCACCGCCGGTAATTCCGGAAGTTGTGGATAAAAGTAAAATTGTGGAGTCAGGAGAACTTGGCGTAGAAGCCAGTTTTAAAGGCGGAATAGACTCTTTCAGAAATAAAGTCATGAAGAACTTCGACGGTTCAGGATTTGAATCAGAAGAAATAGTAAAAACTACGGTTACATTCATTGTAGAAATGGATGGAACAATTTCAGGGGTAAAAGCTAACGGAACCAATGCCGATTTTAATAATGAGGCAATCAGAACAGTGAAGTCAATTTCAAACAAAGGAACCTGGATTCCTGCCAAAAATAAAAAAGGTGAATTTGTGAGAAGTTACTTCAAGTTTCCAATCTCCATGAAGTTTGATAATTAATATCAAAAATCAATTTTTAATAGTTATCCACAAAGAATTTTTTTTGTGGATAATTTTTTTTATACTTAAATTGCTTATTAACAATATTTTAACTCTATTTTGATTTTCTCTATCTATCGGGAGCAAAGAAAAAAGTGTATTTTTGAAACTTAAAGTTCTAATAATGGCAAAAATCATAGGTATAGCTAATCAAAAAGGTGGGGTAGGAAAAACGACCACTGCCGTAAACTTAGCCGCAGCATTAGGAGTATTGGAAAAAAAAATATTGATTATTGACGCTGATCCTCAGGCCAATGCTACATCTGGTTTGGGAGTAGAAGATGTTCAGTATTCCACATATAATCTATTGGAGCATAGTGCAGATACAAGAACGTGTATCAAAAGAACGGCAACGCCGAATCTGGATATTATTCCATCACATATTGACCTGGTAGCAGCAGAGATCGAATTGGTAGACAAGGAAGATCGTGAATATATGCTGAAAAAAGCCTTAGCCAGTGTAAGAGATGATTATGATTATATTATCATCGACTGTGCACCGAGTTTAGGTTTGATTACAGTAAATGCTCTTACAGCAGCAGATTCTGTAATTATCCCGATCCAGTGTGAATATTTTGCATTAGAAGGACTTGGAAAACTTTTGAATACCGTTAAAAATGTTCAGAAGATCCACAACAAAGATCTTGGAATAGAAGGTCTTCTACTTACGATGTATGACAGCAGATTAAGATTGTCTAATCAGGTAGTGGAAGAAGTAAACCTTCACTTCCCGGAAATGGTTTTCGAAACCATCATCAGCAGAAACGTAAGATTGAGTGAAGCTCCGAGTTTCGGAGAAAGTATCCTGAACTATGATGCCGAAAGTAAAGGGGCAGTTCAGTATATTCAGTTAGCTGAGGAAGTTCTTTTAAAGAACGAAAACTTAATAAAGAATTAAATTAATAATAAATGGCCAATGAGTGATTGGTAACCATCACTTTACAAACATCATTTATCAATTATATCTATGAAGGACAAAAAAAGAGCTATGGGACGCGGCTTGGGCGCCATTTTAAGTGCAGAATCCAAAGCAACTGTAAACTCTGCTACCGATGAGGGGGCAGATAAGTTTGTGGGAAATATTGTAGAAGTTGCGCTTGAAGATATATATCCGAACCCAACGCAGCCGAGAACTTATTTTGATGAAAAAGCACTAGAGGAATTAGCACAGTCTATTAAAAATTTAGGGATAATTCAACCGATTACCCTAAGAAAAGACGGTGAGAAATTCGAGATCATATCCGGGGAAAGACGTTACAGAGCAAGTAAAATTGCAGGTTTAACAACGGTTCCGGCTTATATTCGTTTGGTAAATGACCAGGAGCTTCTTGAGATGGCTCTTGTTGAGAACATCCAGAGAGAAGATCTTGATGCAATCGAAATTGCCCTTACCTATCACAGGCTTTTGGAAGAAATCGGTCTTACTCAGGAAAATCTTAGCCAGAGAATAGGGAAAGATAGAAGCACTATTACCAATTCAATTAGGCTTTTAAGATTGAATCCGGATATTCAGAATGCGATCAGAAGCGGTGAAATTTCTGCAGGACATGGTAGAGCAATCATCAGTCTTGAAAGTGAAGAAGATCAACAGGTTTTATTCGATCTTATCATTAAAGAAAAATTAAATGTGCGTCAGGCCGAACAAGCCGCTGCAGCATTAAAAAATCCAAAGTCTCCGGCAGCTAAAAAAGCAAACGCCGAACTTTCGAATAACTATAAAAGAGCCCAGAAGACTATCGCTGACATCCTGGATGTAAAAGTGGAGATCAAGGCTTCTGGAAATGGTAAAAAAGGTAAAATTGTTCTGGACTTCAAAAATGAAGAAGAGCTGGAATATATTTTATCCCATATTAAATAAATGAAGAAAATATTTTTCACATTTTTCTTGTGTATTACTGCATTGGCATACTCACAAGTTGCACCTATTGATACTGTTCGGGTACAAACACCTACGAAAGAAGAACTTCGTTTGATAAAACCAACCAAAACAGAATCCAAGATCATCGAAGATCTTGAAAAAGCGAATGGTCCTACCAGGGTAACTGTAAAACTTAACCCAACCAGAGCTGGGCTGTATTCTGCAGTATTGCCAGGTTTGGGACAGTTCTATAATAAAAAGTACTGGAAAATTCCAATCGTTTGGGGAGCTGTAGGAGCAGGAGTCGGTATTGCAGTATGGAATGATAATCAATACAAGAAATACAGAGAATACTATATCGCTAAGCTAAACGGTACTCCAAATGAATTCGTGGATGCTCGCCCTTGGCTAGATAAAATAGCATTAGGGAATGCTCAGGACAGAGCGAAAAGACAAAGAGATTACGCCATTGCCATTACAGGATTGATCTATATATTGAATATCGTAGATGCCGTAGTGGATGCCCATCTCTATGAAAGCCGTCATGATCCTGATTTAACCTTTAAGCCATCATTAATCCAGGATCAATACGGATTTGATGCACCCAAAACAGGATTCGCTTTAAGTTATAGATTTTAATAGACAATACATACAGGATACCGAAAGGTGGAAGGTAACAATCAAAATAAAAAAGATTACATGAAAATAGCATTAGTTGGTTACGGTAAAATGGGTAAGATCATTGATGAGATCGCACAGAAAAGAGGTCACGAAGTAGTGGCTCGCCTGAAGGAAACCCCAACTGCTGAAAATCTTAACAATCCGGATGTTGTTATTGAATTTTCCTTACCGGAAGTTGCCTATGACAATATTAAAACTTGCCTTGAAAATAAAATTCCGGTAATTTGCGGAACAACAGGATGGCTGGAGAAAAAAGCTGAAATTGAAAAACTGGCTGTAGATAATGATACTGCCTTTTTATATGGTTCAAACTTTAGTTTAGGCGTTAATTTATTTTTTGCTTTGAATGAAAAGCTGGCTGATCTAATGAAGAATGTTAATGAATATTCTTGTCAGTTGGAAGAAATTCACCATATCCATAAAAAAGATGCTCCAAGCGGAACTGCAATTTCTATAGCAGAAGGGATCATTAATAATAATCCGAAATTTGACGCCTGGAAACTGGAAGAAACAGAAGGTAACCAACTGGGAATTTTTGCTGTTCGTGAAGACGAAGTTCCGGGAACACACAGTGTTTTCTACAGAAGTGAAGTGGATGAAATTGAGATCAAGCATACCGCATTCAACCGAAATGGCTTTGCATTAGGAGCAGTAGTTGCTGCCGAATGGATCAAAGACAAAAAAGGAAACTTCGGAATGAAGGATGTTTTAGGGCTTTAATTGTAACAAATTCTGTAAATTGCAGACCAATATGAAAATGATGAATAGTGAATTGTCAATAGCGGAAAAGCTGTTATCATTTATTACTCATCATTTATCATTTATATCATAAGAATAGGCACAAAAAAATTATGAATTATTTTTTAACGTATACAGTGTATGTCCTCATTTTATCCGTATTAATGGGGATTTCAACATGGAAGTTGTTTAAGAAAATGGGGTATAGTCCTTTATTTGCATTTATACCTTTTTATAACTATTTTATCATTTTAAAAGAAACAAAACATCCGAAATGGTGGGCAATCCTTTCGTATCTACCGATTGTAGGGCCAATCATGATGTCTGTTTTCCATCTTTATTTAGTAAAGAAGTTTGGAAAAACGCTTTTCAAGGATCAGATCCTTACAGTGATTCTTCCGTTCATCTATATGGCAATCATCAACTATTCTAAAGATGTAGAATTGGAAGATGAAAATGCAAATGACCTGTTTCTTACTGATGAAGAAAAAGAAGCCAAAAAGAAAGATACATTTCTGGGATCTATTACTTTTGCAGTAGTATTTGCAACGATTATTCACGTTTTTGTAACGCAGCCATTTGGAATTCCTACAGGTTCCATGGAGAGAACCTTATTAGTAGGAGACTTTCTTTTCGTAAACAAATGGAGCTATGGATACAGACTTCCAATGCGTCCTTTAGCAATACCTTTCCTTCAGGGAACAATCATGGATACAGGACAGAAAGGAAACCCTAAAGATGATCCTAAATCTTATGTAGACGGAGTAAAATTACCTTATACAAGAATTTTACAGTTCAATAAGCCGCAGAAAAATGATGTAGTAGTGTTCAACTACCCTCAGGATTCAGTTCACACGGCAATCGACAGAAAAGATCCTTATGTAAAAAGATGTGTGGCTACAGCAGGTGATACTTTTGAAATGAGAGCCGGAAGACTTTTCGTCAACGGAAAACCGGAAACAGTTTTAGGAGATCAGGAAGTACAGCACAGGTATATTGTAACTACTGATAGCCAGTTAGACATTCCTACATTATACAAAGCCTATGGATTTTTACCGGTACAGGAAGTGCAGCAGAATAATGGTGGATTTATCTATGGTTTCCAGGGGCTGACAGATAAAATTGCGAAAGATATTAAAGAGCTTCCTCATGTTGTAGACATGAAAGAAGATGTTTCGGTGAAAGGAGAAGCTGCAATAGCTTATAGAGACGAAGCCAGAACTAAAATCGATACAACACAGTCTATTTTCCCTGTTAATAAACCTTGGAACCAGGATTGGTATGGTCCGGTAAGAATTCCTAAAAAAGGAGATGTGGTAGCGATCAACAACGAAACCCTTCCAATGTTCCAGTGGATTATTTCGGAATATGAGCACAACAGCTTAGAAAAGAAAAACGGGAAAATCTTTATCAACGGAAAAGAAGCGAACCAATATACCATCCAGCAAGATTACTACATGATGGTAGGGGATAACAGAGATGCTTCATTAGATGCAAGGTTCTTTGGTTTTGTTCCGGAAGAAAATATCGTTGGAAAACCAATGTTTACATGGATGAGTCTTCAGGGAGCTTTTGCAGACAGCAGCTCTACCTATCAGGCACCGTTCAAGATCCGTTGGGACAGAATGTTTAAAGCAACCAATACAGGAGAAGCTAATAAAACTTCATACTGGTGGATTGCAGCTATGATTTTAATATTATTCTTTGGTTGGGAGTATTTCGTGAAATTATTCAGAAAGAATAAGACAGAAGACGAACTATAAATAAAATTAAACTTAAAATAGAATGAAGTATTTGAAAAAATACTTCATTTTTGCATTATGAATATGAAGAATGTTTTATTGCCGGTATTTTACATGCCACCGGTTTCATGGTTTTCAGTGTTTTTAGACGCTGAAAATGAAATTGTATTGGAACAGTTTGAAAACTTTCCGAAGCAAACCTATAGAAACAGAACCAATATCTATGGGGCTAACGGAAAATTATCTCTTATAATTCCCATCAATCATAACGGGAAAAGAGCATTTAAAGATATTGAGATTTCTTACAGGGAAGATTGGAGAACACTTCACTGGAAATCAATTCAGACAGCCTATCAGAGTTCTCCTTATTTTGAGTACTATGAAGATAAATTCAGAAAGATCTTCGACCTGAAAGAAAAGTTTCTTTTGGATTTTAACCTTAAAGGGTTAGAAATCATCCAACAGATACTGAAAACAGAAAAGGCACACTCTTTGAATGAAGAATATATCAAAAATCCGGAAGGGGTCAGTTTCAGAGAAAAATTTTCTGCAAAACATCCTTCAGAATTTGAAATGGAAAGTTATTATCAGACCTTTTCAGACAAATTAGGTTTTTTGGAAGATTTATCGGTTCTGGATCTTATCTGTAACAAAGGTCCTGAATCGCTTGTTTACATAAAAAATATAAAACATTAATATAGGATCGTCACTATCAGTATAGATTACAAAAACAGATGACGGTTGTATATGACTTTAAAACAAATATCAATATATGAAAAAGGTATTATTAGCTGCAGTTTTTTTGACGGGTTTTGGATTCTCCTTTGCACAGGAGTCAAAAGCTAAAAGTGTTGACCCGAATGAAGATAAAAATCTGATGATGTGGTATCACAAAGATTTTGCAACTTCAAAAGTATATGGTGTCAATACTGAAAATGCATATAAATATCTGGAATCAAAAGGATTAAAGCCTAAAACGGTAGTCGTTGGAGTGTTGGATAGTGGCGTTCAGGTAGATCATCCGGGATTGGTGAAAAATATGTGGAGTAATCCTAATGAAATACCTGGAAACGGAAAAGATGATGATGGAAACGGATATATCGATGACATTCACGGTTGGAACTTTATTGGAGGGAAAAATGGTGATATTGACATCGATAACATGGAAGTAACAAGAGTTGTAGCCAAATACAAACCTCTTTTTGAAGGAGATGACTCTGCAAAGAACAAAGCTAATCAGGCTAAAATGCCGGAAGACTTTGCCATGTATATGAAAGCCAAAGATCTTTTCACAAAGAAAAGTGTGGAATCTCAGCAAAATTTCAGAACTTATTCTATGATTAATGAGCTGATCCCTAATATGGTGAAGCTGTTGGCTGGAAAACCAGTAACGGCAGAAAATATTGCAGCCATTAAGAAGCCTACGGATCAAAAGGATGCTGTTGCTTTGGAGGTTTTAAGCCAGGTTTCTCAAAGTCCGGATTTTAAAGGAAAATCCTCTGCTGAATTTGAAGAGAGGATGAAAAAAGATATGAAAGAAGCGATTGATCATTTTGCACCGGCAGCAAAACAATATGACCTTTCATATGATCCGAGAAAAGAAATCGTAGGAGATAACTATGATGATTATTCTGAAAAGAATTACGGAAACAATCATTACGAAGGACCTGATGCAGAACACGGAACCCACGTAGCTGGAATTATTGCAGGACTTCCACAAGGAAAAGAAATTCAACATGGGATTGCTTCAAGAGTAGCTAAAATTATGACTGTAAGAGCTGTGCCTGATGGAGATGAAAGAGATAAAGACGTTGCCAATGCAATCAGATACGCCGTAGATAATGGTGCTAAAATCCTGAATATGAGTTTTGGTAAGCCGGTTTCTCCAGGTAAAAATGTAGTTTGGGATGCGTTTAAATATGCTGAGGATAAAGGAGTTCTTTTGGTAAAAGCAGCCGGTAATGAGAATGAAGATGTAGCAGAACATTTAGCATATCCTACCAACTATAAAAATGTTAATGATGAAAAACCATTTGTCAATAACGTAATTGTAGTAGGAGCAAGTACAAATGATAATAATGCCCTTAGAGCAAGTTTCTCCAACTTCAATAAGAAAATGGTAGATGTTTTTGCTCCGGGAGAAAGAATCTATTCAACGGTGAAAGGAAGTAAGTATGAGTATCTGGATGGAACATCGATGGCTTCTCCTGTAGTATCAGGAGCTGCAGCAGTTCTGCTGGCTTATATGCCCAACCTTAAACCTGATCAGATCATTGAATCATTGAAAAAATCGAGTAATCCGAGCTCAGCGAATGGTTTTACTGATTTTTCTGCTGCAGGAGGTGTTATAGACGTAAAAAAAGCCGCTGAATACGCTTATAATAATTTCTATAACGGAAGCAAAGCTCCTGGTGTTAAAGTGATTAAAAAAGCAAGTAAAGCTGTTAGAAAATAATTATTTATAAATGATTATGATATCCATTTTATGAATGGAGAAGTTGGAGATATCAATGGTGAACTACGATAAGATGCTGTTTTTGTTTTCTTCAGCAAAAATGTTAAAATATTCATTTTTAAATAGCTAATAAAAGAGTCCGAAATTTTTCGGACTTTTTTATTTTTTAAATACAATTTTGGCACGGTTTTTTGTAACTTTAATGTAACAAAATAATAAACAACAAAATGAAAAAGTTACTACTTGCAGGGATGTTAGGAACATCACTTTTTGCAGTGTCTTGTTCCTCTGTGAATAACGCAGCTACATCTCAGAATCAAAGAGCTGACTTCCTTAAATTAAAAGGAGACTGGCAGATTGTGAGCATAGACTACGACAAAGGTTATAAAATTAAGCCTTTTGACGAAGGGGCAGATGCGCAGTGTTTCGTAGGAAGCCACTGGAGATTGATTCCGAACAACTGGACAGGTGCTTATACCCTGAACGGAGGAGGAAGCTGTCCAGCCATTACACAGCCTATCAAGTTTGAAATAAAGAATGGTGATACATTTATGTTTAAAAAAGTTCTTGCAGGTACAAAAGCAAAACAGAATATTGCAGGGTATACTTTATCGGTAATCAACCAAAGCACAGATCAGTTTTCTCTTCAGCAAGATGTTCCATTTGAAGGAGGAAGTGTAAAAGTAGTTTACAACTTCGAAAGAACTGGAATGAAATAATTTAAATAACATAAAAGATTAAAAAAATGAAATTTACTAAAACATACGTAGGAGCTCTTTTCTTGTCATCAGCATTATTATTGACAAGTTGTGAAGCCGTTCAAAATTCAAATCACCAACAAAGAGGTACTGCTGTAGGGGTAGCTTCAGGAGCTGTGCTAGGTGGTATTCTTGGAAATAATGTAGGAAAAGGAGGTAATGGTGCTATTGGTGCTGTACTAGGTGGTATTATCGGTGGTGTTGCAGGTAACGTTATCGGTAACAAAATGGATAAGCAGGCAAAAGATATTAAAGAAACTTTACCAGGTGCTCAGGTAGAAAGAGTAGGAGATGGTATTAAAGTTACGATGAATGAAAGTATCGTAAACTTCGCTTTCGACTCTTCAAATCTTACTTCTGTAGCGCAAAGTAACTTAGATAAATTAGCTAAAGTATTGGCTGATAATCCTGATACTAACATTAATATCTACGGACACACAGACAGCGTAGGTAAGGATGCTTACAACATGGCCCTTTCTCAAAGAAGAGCAGATGCTGTAAAAGCTTACTTAGTAGGAAAAGGATTGGCAGGAAGCAGAATGTTCACAAAAGGTGAAGGTAAAAACATGCCGGTTGCAAGCAACGATACAGACGAAGGAAGAGCTAAAAACAGAAGAGTTGAATTTGCTATTACTGCAAATGAGAAAATGATTAATGATGCCAAGCAAGGGCAGTAATTAATTTAATATATAAATATTTTCGTAAAAGACCGCCCCGGCGGTTTTTTTTGTATTTTTATACCTGTCAATTTTGAATTTATTATTTTTGTAATTGAAATAACATAAATGAAAAAATATTTAAAGCTGCTCCGGGTGGAGCAATGGGTGAAAAACCTTTTTGTATTTGTCCCTCTATTTTTCTCCGGTAACATTACCAATTTTGATTTACTTACCAAAAGTATCTTTGCTTTTATCATCTTCTCATTTGCAGCAAGCGTTGTTTATATTCTGAATGATTATAATGACATTGAGGCAGATAGGAAACATCCTGAAAAAAGAAGACGCCCGCTGGCGAGTGGTGCCATTTCAAAATCTACGGCCATAGGAATCCTTATTGGGCTTTTGATTGCAGATATTGCTTTTGTTGGCTTTGCACAACTGTATTTCCATCAGCCGTTATGGAAATTTGCAACGATTATCGCTTTTTATGTGATGATGAATCTTGCATATACATTCAGATTGAAGCATGTTCCGATCATTGATATATTTATCATTGCCATAGGATTTGTACTGCGTGTTCTGGCAGGTGGTTATATTACCGGGATCAGTATTTCCCAATGGGCAATCTTACTGACTTTTGTACTGGCATTGGTATTAGCCATCGGAAAGAGGAGAGGTGAACTTATTAATGCTCAGGTTTCAGGAAAAACTAGAAAGGCTCTGGATGGTTATAATGTACAGTTTGCGGACATTGCATTATCCATATCCATCACACTGGCAATTGTTTGTTATCTGATGTTTACCCTTTCGCCGGAAGTGCAGGCAAGATTTCATGAAAGAGTTTTTTATACCGTAGTTTTTGTTGTATTTGCTCTTTTAAGATATCTGCAGCAGACCCTGGTGTACAACAGAACAGAATCTCCCACAAAAATTGTGTACAGAGACCGTTATATACAGGTTACTTTATTACTTTGGGTGGCCACATTTTTAATTCAAATTTACTTTAAGAAATGAAGCCAAATTTCACACAGAAAGTTACAAACTGGGGCAATTTCCCGGTAGTGGAAAAAGAAATGAGATCTGAGGACAGCTTCAAAAATATAAAAGAGTTTGTACTCAACCACAATGAAGTTATCGCAAGAGGAAACGGAAGATGTTATGGAGATGCCTCATTGGGGGAAAGTATATTTTCCACCAAAAAATTAAATAAATTTATCAGTTTTGATCGTTTGAACGGGATCATAGAATGTGAATCCGGGGTATTGCTTTCGGATGTACTTGAAATATCAGTTCCACAAGGATATTTCCTATATGTAACTCCAGGGACAAAATTTGTTTCTGTGGGAGGAGCTATTGCTTCTGATGTACATGGAAAGAATCACCATGCAGAAGGTTGTTTTTCGGAATATGTGATTGAATTTAAACTGATGGTTGAGAATGGGGAGATCATTACCTGTTCAAGAGAAGAAAATTCAGAAAAGTTTTGGGCTACGATTGGTGGAATGGGACTTACAGGAATCATTCTGACCGCAAAATTTAAGCTTAAAAACATAGAATCTGCTTATATCCGCCAGGAGAGTATCAAAGCAGACAATCTTGATGAGATTTTTAAGCTGTTTGACGAAAGTGAAAGCTGGACGTATACCGTAGCGTGGATTGATTGCCTTCAGAAAGGGAAAAATATCGGAAGGAGTATTCTGATGAGGGGAGAGCATGCTTTCCAGCATGAATTGCCTCAGAGTATGGGAAAAACTCCCTTAAGATTAAAGAAAAAATTACAGCCTACTGTTCCTTTTTATTTTCCGGGATTTGTATTGAATGCCCTTACGGTAAAGATTTTTAACTGGCTGTATTATAAAAAACAATCCAAAAAAGAAGTCAAGAACTTCATTGATTACGAAACGTTTTTCTATCCTTTGGATGCCATCAATGAATGGAATAAGATCTATGGTAAATCCGGTTTCATACAATATCAGATGGTGATTCCGAAAGAAGCAGGAAAAGAAGGAATGAAGAGAATTCTTGAAACGATTGCTAACAGTGGGAACGGTTCATTCTTAGCGGTGTTGAAACTTTTCGGAAAGAATAATCCGGAGGCTTACAATTCTTTCCCTGTGGAAGGGTATACATTGGCGCTGGATTTTAAAGTCAATTCAAAACTGAAAAAGCTGGTAGACCAGTTAGATAGTATTGTTCAGGAGTTCGGAGGAAGAATTTATCTTACTAAAGACAGCATGAGCAGATCTTCATTAACTAATTACCTGAAAAATATTAGAAGTCCTAAATTTGTGTCTTTACAGCACAAAAGAATCTTAAACAACAATTCATAATGATAGTTCTGGGAAGTACATCTGAAGTGGCACAGGCTTTTGTGGAAAAAGCACTTCAGGAAGGAGAAAAGTTTGAAAAAATCTATCTTTTTACCTCAAATAAAGAAACTACAGAAAGGTTTGCAAGACATATTGATGTGAAATTTCTGCAACAGTCCGAAGTAATAGAACTGGATCTGATGAAAGAAATAGATTATAACAGATTTGATTATATCAATTCAAATGTATTATTTTGTGCCGTAGGATATTTGGGTGAAGGAACAGAGGAAGGATTGTATGATAATAAGAATACAGAACGTATTATTAATATCAATTACTCTAAACTGATTCCGGTAATGAATTATTTTGCCCATAAATTTGAAAGCAGAAGATCGGGAACAATCATCGGACTTTCATCAGTGGCAGGAGATCGTGGAAGACAGAGTAATTTTATTTACGGAAGTGCAAAGGCTGCTTTTACAGCGTATCTGAGTGGACTCAGAAATTATCTTTTTAGTAAAAAAGTACATGTACTGACGATAAAACCTGGGTTTATGGCGACTAAAATGACAGAAGGTCTGCCCTTAAATCCCAAATTAACGGCAACGCCCAAGCAGGCAGCCGCTTGTATTTATAAAGCGTTCAAAAAACAGAAGAATGTGGCATATGTTTTGCCGATTTGGAGTATTATCATGATGATTATCAGGAATATCCCTGAATTTATATTTAAAAAGTTAAAGCTTTAAAAAAATGAAAAAGTTGTATTGTTTTGATTTTGACGGAACCCTGACGTATAAGGATACTATGTTTATGTATCTTAAATTTTACGATTCTACAAAATATAGAATACAATTTTTAAAGCATGTACCGCTTTTTATCCTATTGAAGCTTAAATTGGCAGAAACTGAAAAAGTGAAGAAAAGCTTTATCGGATCTATCTTAAAAGGACAGACCCAGGAGAAGATAGAATTGAAATCCAAGCAGTTCTTTGAATTGCATTATCCCAGAATCGTAAGGGAAAATGCACTGGATTTTATTCAAAATATCGATAGGGATCATACAAAAAGTTTATTGGTAACTGCTTCTTTGGATATCTGGGTAAAACCTTTTGCTGAAGTATTAAAAATGCAGCTTGTTTCTACACGGGCTGAGTTCAAGAACGGGGTCTTCACGGGAAACTTCATTGGAAAAAATTGTAACGGTAAAGAAAAACTGGTGCGGATAAAAGAAGAAATTAACGATTCCAGATATGACAAAATTATTGCATTTGGTGATACTTCCGGGGATAAGCCAATGTTGAAATGGGCAAATGAGGGACATTACCAATTTTTTCACTAATTTTGGGTGATAAAAGTGAAAAAAATGAAAAGTCTGTTAATGGCATGTACAGCGATCCTGATGAGCTGTGCAGGTACAACAACATCTCAACAAAAATTGTCTGATATGCAGCAGAAAGCAGAACTTCTGGTAACCAACTCTCAAGGGGGTGCCGAGCAGCCAGGTTTCAGGATCATTAAAGATGAAAAAGAATATCTTGCTTTGGGAAAAGTAGGTTTTCAAGTGATAGAAGAAGGAAAGGATGCTGCATCCAATTATCCGAAATTCCCTAAAGACAAGAAAGTTATTGTATACAATCTTGGGAGTTTCAGATCAGGTAGCCATAGTATCAATGAAATTAAAGGGGTATATGTAAAGAATAATGTCCTGTATGTAGAAGTTCCGGCTGGAGAACCTTCCGGTGGAATGGAAATTCAGGTGCTTTCCAATCCTTGGTTCGTTTTTGCTGTTCCTGCAAATTACCAGTTTACCTCCGTAGAATTAAAATATTCAAAATAATAATGGATAAAATATATTTAGATAATGCCGCAACCACTCCTCTTGCAGAAGAAGTTATAGATGCAATGGTTGGTACGATGAAGATGAACTTCGGAAACCCGTCTTCAACTCATAGCTTTGGACAGGAAGCCAAAATCCTTATTGAAAATGTAAGAAGACAGGTTGCAGACTATCTTCATGTAACTCCTGCTGAGATCATTTTTACTTCCTGTGGAACAGAATCCAACAATATGATTATCAAATCCTCGGTAGAACACCTTGGAGTAGAGAGAATTATCAGCTCGCCTTTGGAACATAAATGTGTTTCTGAAAGTATCCTGGATATGAAAGCGAGAAAAGGGGTAGAAGTAAATTATATCCGTCCTAATGAAAAAGGAGATATTGATCTTAATAAACTAGAAGAATTATTAAAAGCTTCAGATAAAAAGACTTTGGTAAGCTTAATGCATGCCAACAACGAGATCGGTAACCTTATGGATCTTAAAAAAGTAGCTGAGCTTTGTAAGGCGCATAATGCTCTTTTCCATTCGGATACTGTGCAAACGATGGCTCACATGAATCTTGATTTCTCAGATATTCCTGTAGATTTTGCTTCATGTAGTGCCCACAAGTTTCATGGACCAAAAGGTTCAGGCTTTGCTTACATCAGAAAATCAACAGGTTTAAAAGGAATTATTACCGGAGGACCTCAGGAAAGAAGTCTGAGAGCAGGAACTGAAAATGTTTGTGGTATTGTAGGATTGGGTAAAGCTTTAGAGCTTTCTCTGGATCATATGAATGAATATACCCAGCACATGCAGGAAATCAAGGATTACGCTATTGAAAGATTATCTGCTGAAGTTGGAGGGATAAAATTCAATGGAAGGAGTGCTGAAAAAGAAAACAGTCTTTATACGGTTTTAAGTGCTTTATTGCCATATAAAAACCCGTTAATCGGTCTTCAACTGGATATGAAAGGGATTGCTATTTCTCAGGGAAGCGCATGTTCTTCCGGAGCATCTAAACCATCAATGGTTATGATGATGGTACTTTCAGAGGATGAAATGGATCATTGTACGCCATTACGTATATCTTTCAGTCATATGACTACAAAAGGTGATATAGATGCATTAGTGGATGTTTTAAAAGAGATTTCAAAAGACTATGCTATAGAAAAAACTAATGTTGAGCATAGATAGTCTTATGATGTAAAAGTCGTAATTTTGAACACTCAATAGAATTGAAAAAGAAAAATAATATTAATTAAAATAAAAGAAACAAAATGGCTTTAGAAATTACAGACAGCTCATTCCAGGATACGGTTTTAAAATCAGATAAACCAGTTTTAGTAGACTTCTGGGCAGTATGGTGTGGACCTTGCAGAACGTTAGGACCAATCATCGAAGAAGTAGCATCAGATTTTGAAGGGAAAGCAGTAGTGGGGAAAGTGGATGTTGACAACAACCAGGAGATTTCAATGCAGTATGGTATTAGAAATATCCCTACCGTTCTTATTTTTAAGAATGGAGAAGTAGTAGATAAATTAGTAGGTGTAGCTCCAAAAGAGGTAATCGCTGAAAAACTAAGCGCTCACTTATAAAAAAATAAGTTTGATAATGAATGCCTTCCACGATTGGGAGGCATTTTTTTTGAAAATAATTTGCAGGTAATAAAAAAAGGTGTAATTTTGCAACCACGAAAAAGAAACGACGTTCTTTCACAAAAAAACATGATCCGGTAGTTCAGCTGGTTAGAATGCCGCCCTGTCACGGCGGAGGTCGCGGGTTCGAGTCCCGTCCGGATCGCATAAAGTTTTTCAATTACTTTTAAAAAAATTGATCCGGTAGTTCAGCTGGTTAGAATGCCGCCCTGTCACGGCGGAGGTCGCGGGTTCGAGTCCCGTCCGGATCGCAGAAGTTTTCTCAATTTCTTTTTAAAAAAATTGATCCGGTAGTTCAGCTGGTTAGAATGCCGCCCTGTCACGGCGGAGGTCGCGGGTTCGAGTCCCGTCCGGATCGCAACTACAATATCAAAGTAGTGCAAAAAGCTTTAAAACATATGTTTTAAAGCTTTTTTCGTTTTATGTCTATTCAAAGAAAGTTAAAAAAGCACAATTTGAAAGTGACCTATTCAGTGACCTGTTAAAATAGGTTTAAAAAGGTCACTGAAAATTCAACAAACCCTGTTCAGTAGCTAGTTCAGGAACTGAATATCTTGTGATAAGTTTTTGCTAAGATTAATTTTAAATCTCAAACCCTTTACGAAATGAACAAGACATTCAATTTACTTTTCTATGTAAAAAAAGCTAAAATCAATTCTTTAGGAGAGTCTCCTATTTACTTACGAATTACAATTGATGGCAAGATATCCGAGATAAGCACAAAACGTACAGTAAAGGCTTCAAAATGGAATTCTGCAATGCAGAAGGTTAGTGGCTCTTCTGAAGAATTTAGATCACTTAATTTTTATTTGAAAACTTTTGAGCAGAAAGTTTATGATGCCTATCACGAATTAATCAGAGATAAGGAAACAGTAACTTGTGAGACTCTTAAAAATAAGTTAGTTGGTAAAGGTAAATTGACCAGAATGCTCATTCCTATTTTTCAGGATCATAATGATCGAATGGAGAAACTGATTGAAAAAGAATTTGCACAAGGAACATTGACACGTTATAAAACATGTCTCAAACATACAAAAGATTTCTTGAAATGGAAATATAGTATTACCGACATTGAAATTAAAAAGATTGATTATGCTTTTCTAAATGATTTTGAATTTTTTTTAAGAACCGAGAGATCCTGCAACAATAATTCTGCTGTTAAGTATATTAAGAATTTTGGTAAGATTGTTCGTATTTGTCTTGCGAATGGATGGATAGAGCGAGACCCTTTTATGAACTATCATTCTAAGTTTAATGAAGTGACGAGAATGTTTCTTAATGAACAGGAAATTGAAGTGCTTTTTACCAAAGATTTTACAAATGAGAGATTGTCTTTGGTTAGAGATATTTTTCTGTTCAGCTGTTTCACCGGACTGGCGTACATTGATACCCAAAAACTAACATATCAAAATATCAATTTAGGTCTTGATGGCTCTCAATGGATTTATACCAAACGTCAGAAAACTAAAACTACTTCTAATATTCCCATACTTTCTCAAACAGAGAAAATTATTAAAAAATACAAAAATCATCCGGCTTGCCTTAATAGTGGAAAACTTCTGCCTATTCTTAGTAATCAAAAGATGAATGCCTATTTGAAAGAAATTGCAGATCTGTGTGGTATCAATAAGGAATTAACTTACCATATTGCACGCCACACTTTTGCAACAACCGTTACTTTATCTAACGGGGTCTCTATTGAAAGTGTAAGTAAAATGCTAGGTCATAAAAGTATTAAAACTACGCAGCATTATGCGAAGATATTAGATAGCAAAGTTAGTGAGGACATGATGTTACTTAAACAAAAATATCTTGACAAAAGAATGTAAAAAGATTTCTGAGATAATTAAATTATCAGACAAAGATAGTTGTATAGAGGATCTATATTCGAAGTTGATATGCCTTGTAAAGTAATGATACAGTTTTTTTAAAAAGATATTGAAATTTGTCTGTTAAGATTTCAAAAATGTCTTGAAGAAGACAAAACTTAAGTTCGACATCCTAAAAAAGCTGCTAGTCATCTTTTGTTAATAATCTTCATATATTTTTTATTTATATATCTTTCGATTTCCAAGAGAGATCGTAAGATTTGAATTTAGCAAAAAACATCCTAATATTTTTCCTGTAGGGAGTTGTGTGAGGTTAGCGGAGTATTTTTTATTGAAAAAGAAATCCAGCTTAATGATCAGAAAGAAAAACATTTTTTTCCAGAGATATCCTGTATTTATAAGTAAAGTTGTGAGAGATATAGCATCCTTCTTAGTGTCTAATAATTAGAAACAAAAATGAGAGCTTCACATTCATTTATCACTGGATTTATGCGAGAAGATTGTCTTTAAAAGTTGTAAAGAAAAAATTTTAGAAAATTATTAATAATGTGTATGATTTTGTCTCAAAGATGGTAACAAGTTCAAAATATAATTTTATAAAAAATAGAAGTTATATCCTGATACCTTTTTAAATATAATTTGTAAAAGCTATTAAATCTTTTTGTATTTCAAATTTAATATCGTAATATTGCGATATTAAATAATTAAGTATGGGGCTTACAAAATCAGATATGTTTTCAGATGAACAAAATAAATTAGCTTCTTTGTTTAAAGTTTTTGGACATCCTGCAAGGGTAGCTATACTTCAATATATTATCAATCAAAAATCCTGCATTTGCAATGATTTGGTGGATAAATTAGGTTTGGCGCAAGCGACAATCTCGCAGCATTTAAAAGAGTTGAAATATATGGGTATTATACAGGGTACAATAGATGGAAAATCAGTTTGTTATTGTATAGAAGAAAAGAAATGGAAAGAGATACAAGAGTATTTCAATCAATTCTTTGAACAGGAAGTAAAAGTAAATCAATGCTGTTAAAGGCATTTTTTTACATTCCTTAATATCGTTATATTGCAATATTATGTATCGATTAAATTTGTATATCAAAAATAGAATTCCAAAGTATAGAAAAATATCATAATAAAATAGAAGATTTATGAAACTATCAGACATCAAAGAAATCTTACCAACATTAGATAATGTTGAATTTCAATTAGAGAACGGAATATTTGTACCAGAACACTTTCACGTTACAGAAGTGGGTGTAATTACAAAGAATTTCATCGATTGTGGTGGAACAATCAGAAATGAAAAAGTGGTCAACTTTCAATTATGGAATGCAGATGATTACGAGCATAGATTAAAGCCGACCAAACTATTAAACATCATCAAGTTATCTGAAGAAAAATTGGGAATGGAAGATGCTGAGATAGAAGTAGAATATCAAAGCGGAACAATTGGCAAGTACGATTTGGAGTTTAACGGGAAAACATTTGTACTAAAAAATAAAACGACTGCGTGTTTGGCTCAGGATGCTTGTGGCATTCCTTCAGAGAAACAAAAGAAAAATTTGACTGAATTATCTGTAAACAATTCAAACGCTTGTACGCCAGGAGGTGGTTGTTGTTAATATCTTAATAAGTAAAACAAAATTCAAAACATAAAAATCAATAAAAATGAAAATTGCATTATTCAGCGACATTCACGCCAATCTACCTGCCTTAGAAGCATTCTTTGAAGATGTAGAAAAAAGAAACCCCGACAGTATTTATTGCTTAGGCGATTTGGTAGGTTATAATATTTGGGCAAATGAAGTTGTAAACGAAATCCGTAAAAGGAAAATACCAACCATTGCAGGAAATTATGATTTTGGCATCGGGCGTATGAGCAACGATTGTGGATGTGCGTACAAAACAGACGGGGAAAAAGATAATGGGAAAATCTCTATTTCATTTACCAACTCTATTATGAAAGATGAAGAAAGAGCCTATTTGCGTACACTTCCTGCACATATCAAAGTAGAATTTCAATTGAATGAAGATAAGCTCAATTTATTATTAGTACACGGAAGTCCAAGAAAAATAAATGAATATTTATTTGAGGATAGAGAAGAAAAAAGTATGCTCAGAATTATGGAACAGGCGGACGCGGACATTTTGTGTTTCGGGCATACACACAAGCCATACCACCGTATTTTAAATTCTGGTATTGACGGAAAAAATCATTTCAGACACGCCATCAATATTGGTTCGGTAGGTAAACCTAAAGATAATGATGTAAGAGGTGGCTACGTGATGCTTACAATCAATGAAGATAGTTCAGTACTAGATAAAGATAGTATCAGTGTAGAATTTATACGCTTTGATTATGATATTGAAAAATCAGCAAAAGCAGTTGAAGAAAGCCCACTACCAAACGAATACGCAGAAAATTTAAGAAGAGGTTATTAATCCTAAAAATGATAAAAAGGAACTTCCAAACGATATAAAGTATTCAAAAGAACATACTTGAATTAAAGTACAAGAGAATATTGGTACAATAGGCATCACAGAATTTGCACAAAGTGAATTGGGCGAAATTGTAAATGCAGACTTACCGAATGTTGGATATAATTTTCAGCAGGATGAAGTATTCGGCTCTGTTGAAGCGGTTAAAACGGTCAGGGATTTATTTATGCCCGTATCGGGTAAAATCATTGAAACAATCGACCTACTATTGAAAGCACCTACACTTATCAATGACAACCCATATAAAGATGGTTGGTTGATAAAAATTGAAATCAAAGACCTTACAGAATTAGAAAACTTATTGACAGCAAACCAATATAAAGAACTTACAAATTAGCAACGCTATGCAACCAAAACTAAAATTTCTTGACCGTTACCTTACCTTATGGATATTCCTTGCAATGGCAGTTGGTATAGGATTGGGACATTTCTTTCCGGGTATTTCAAAAATTACGGATGCTCTTTCAGCCGGCACCACAAACATTCCTTTGGCAATAGGTCTGATACTGATGATGTACCCACCATTGGCAAAAGTAGATTACTCATTATTGCCCCAAGCATTTAAGGATAAAAAAGTAATCGGCATATCGTTGTTTCTGAATTGGATTATCGGTACTTTGCTGATGTTCGGATTAGCCGTTTTGTTTCTACGAAATGAACCCGATTATATGACAGGCTTGATACTGATAGGTTTGGCAAGATGTATCGCAATGGTAATCGTATGGAGTGATTTAGCTAAAGCAAACAGAGAATATACAGCTATGTTAGTGGCATTAAATAGTATCTTCCAGATGCTTTCTTATAGCTTCTTAGTTTGGTTATTTATTAATGTGTTACCGAGTAAATTAGGATTGGCAAATTTCAATGTAAGTGTATCAATGAAAGATGTTACAATAAGCGTATTGATATATTTAGGCATTCCATTCTTAGCGGGTTTTATAAGCCGTTATGCATTGGTAAAATCAAAAGGGATAGAATGGTATAACAGGGAATTTGTACCCAAAATATCGCCCATTACATTATATGCTTTACTGTTTACCATAGTATTAATGTTCAGCTTGAAAGGCGATAAAATATTAGAGTTACCAATGGATGTAATAAAAGTAGCCATACCACTAATTATCTATTTTATACTAATGTTCTTCGTTAGTTTCTTTATCAATAAAGCCTTAAAAATTCCTTACGACAAAAACGCATCCATCGCATTTACAGCCACAGGAAACAATTTTGAATTGGCTATAGCAGTAGCAATATCTATTTTCGGTATCTATTCCCCACAAGCATTTGTGGGAGTTATTGGACCGTTGGTAGAAGTTCCCGTCTTGATACTATTGGTAAAGGTAAGTTTGTGGTTAAACGTGAGAGATAGTAAAAAAAAAATGAGTTAAATTTGAATAGTACAAAAAATTAAAGAGATATGTCATTATCTGATAGAAAAAATCATTGGGAAAAAATATACAATACCAAAGCTTTGGAAGAAGTAAGCTGGTATCAGCCTACACCCGAAACGTCATTAGCATTTATTAAAGAATTCAATGTATCAAAAACGGCCAAAATAATTGATATTGGCGGAGGAGATAGTTTTTTTGTTGATCACTTGCTTGACTTGGGTTATCAGGACATTACAGTTTTAGACATATCAGAGACAGCACTTAGTAAAGCTAAGCAACGACTTGGCGAAAAGTCAAACCGTGTAAAATGGATAGTTGAAGATGCCAGTACATTTAAACCCACAGAACAATATGATTTTTGGCACGACAGGGCTGCTTTTCATTTTTTGACAGAGGATAATGAAATTGAAAGCTACATCGATACGGTTAAACAGAACATTAAACCAACAGGAATTTTGGTAATCGGGAGCTTTTCAGAACAAGGTCCGATAAAATGTAGTGGTATTGAAATCAAACAGTATTCTGAAAGTTCATTGGAAAGTCGCTTTAAGGAACATTTCAATAAAATAGAATGCTTTACCGTAGACCACAGAACACCTTTTAATACCAATCAGAACTTTGTGTTTTGCAGTTTTAGAAGAAAAAGATGAGTTGGAATAAAAATATCGATAAAAAAATGAAATGGCAGATCTTATCAAAGTTTCACCATTCATTTTAGTTTGTTGATGTAGTAGACAGACAGCTTCACAGTATCATTAGTCAAAAATAAAACAGATGAAAAATCTACATTTGATTGTCGTTTGTTAATAGTTGCGAAATTTAAAAAGTTTATTAATAATAAGTTTTTGTTTTTCAAGAATTTTTATTTTAAAAGTTTTTAGAATATTTAGTTAAACTTTGAAAAATATATTTATATTTGTAAAGTGAGATTAGTTAAGTTCTTTTTAATTATTTATTTCATGGTGCTTGCCGTAGTGCCTTGTAATGATATCCATGCGCAGTCTCCAAATAATTCTAAAGATTCTTACAGTACTATCAGCAATTCTGAAGATTCTCATTCTAAAGACAAAGGAGATATTTGTTCTCCATTATGTACTTGTAACTGTTGTCAGATAACAGTAGCTTCTTTTAAAAGTGAACCTCTTCCACTTCAAAAAAAGGTCACTGAATATTTTTCAAAAAAGATTCATTTTCAGAAAAATGACTTTGCGTATTTGGTATACGACCAAATTTGGCAACCCCCCAAGATTTAGTTTTTATTGATTCAATGAAAGGTGCGTGTCTTTCATCAATTTGTCATGGATACTTTGCAATATGATTGCATTGTAATCCTGTTCATCTTTGTATTTCGTTTTAGGTTCATCACAATTGATGAACACATTTCGAATTTCAATAAAAACTTAAATTCAATGTTAGATAATATCATAAGATTTAGCATCAAAAATAAAATCATCATAGGCTTGATGACTTTGATGTTAGTCATTTGGGGTGCTTGGAGCGCCACAAAATTACCTATTGATGCCGTACCGGACATCACCAACAATCAGGTACAGATTATTACAGTTTGCCCGACGCTTGCAGGACAGGAAGTGGAGCAACTCGTTACTTTTCCAATCGAGCAAAGTATTGCCAATGTCCCAAATATTGAAGAAACAAGAAGTATTTCAAGGTTTGGGCTATCAGTTATTACCGTTGTTTTCAAAGAAGATGTAGACGTTTATTTTGCCCGTCAGTTAATCAGCGAACAATTAAAAAGAGCTGCCGAAGAAATTCCGAAAGGTGTGGGAACACCTGAAATGGCTCCTGTAAGTACAGGTTTGGGCGAAGTCTATCAATATATTCTTCACCCTAAAAAAGGCAGTGAGAAAAAATACAGCAGTAAGGAGCTAAGAACAATGCAGGACTGGATTGTCCGCAGACAGCTTAACGGAACTCCTGGTGTTGCGGAAATTAACAGCTTTGGAGGAGAGTTGAAACAGTATGAAGTTGCAGTAAATCCAAACCGTCTAAAAGCAATGGGAGTAAGTATTACAGATATATTTACTGCTTTAGAGAAAAACAATCAAAACACCGGAGGTGCTTATATTGATAAAAAGCCGAATGCCTATTTTATTCGTGGAATCGGAATCGTTACTTCGATTGAAGATGTAAAAAATATAGCTGTCAAAAATGAAACGGGTAGTGTTCCGATTTTCATTAAAGATGTAGCCAATGTTGGCTTAGGCCACGCAGTCCGTTATGGAGCTTTGACTTATAATGGCGAAGTAGATGCAGTGGGAGGTGTAATTATGATGCTGAAAGGCGCCAATAGTAATGAAGTCGTTCAAAGAGTTAAAGAAAAAATTCCTACCATTCAGAAATCGCTTCCGGCAGATGTTGTGATTGAGCCATTTTTGGACAGAACAGATCTGGTAGGAAGAGCAATCAGTACTGTAGAAAAAAACCTGATTGAAGGAGCATTGATCGTAATCTTTGTCTTGGTTATTTTCCTTGGAAATTTAAGAGCTGGTTTGATTGTAGCTTCAGCAATTCCCCTTTCATTGCTATTTGCTTTAGGAATGATGAATGTTTTTGGGGTAAGCGCCAACCTGATGAGTTTAGGAGCTATTGATTTTGGTTTGATTGTAGATGGTGCAGTGATTATTGTCGAAGCCACCCTTCATCATCTTGGAATGAGAAAAAGTATGAAGGTAATGACTCAAAATGAAATGGATGAAGAGGTTTTCCTTTCTGCGTCAAAGATTAGAAGCAGTGCTGCATTCGGAGAGATCATTATTTTAATCGTTTATATTCCGATTCTAACTTTAGTGGGTGTTGAAGGTAAAATGTTCACACCAATGGCTAAGACAGTAGGGTTTGCAATTCTAGGAGCTTTGATTTTGTCACTGACTTACATTCCTATGATGAGTGCCTTGATCTTATCAAAAAAACCTTCTCATAAAGAGACTTTCTCAGATAAGATGATGAACAGACTCCAAAAAATCTATCAGCCTCTTTTGGAAAAAGCTTTGAAAATTAAATATTGGCTGGTGGGAGTAACAGTTGCCATATTTGCCGTTGCAGTTCTGATTTTTGGTAGAATGGGAGGAGAATTTATTCCTCAATTACAGGAAGGAGATTTTGCTTTTCACTGTATTTTACCACAGGGAAGTTCTTTAAGTCAAAGTATAGAAACTTCAATGCAGGCTTCAAGAATTATCAAGCAATTCGATGAGGTAAAAATGGTTGTCGGAAAAACAGGAGCTGCAGAAGTCCCTACTGATCCTATGCCGCCGGAAGCCACGGATATGATTGTCGTACTAAAACCACAGGATGAATGGAAAACCAAGAAATCCTATGAACAATTAGCCGACGAAATTTCTGAAAAACTGGAAACCATTCCAGGAGTTTTCTTTGAAAAAAACCAGCCGATCCAAATGCGTTTTAATGAACTAATGACCGGTATCAGACAGGACGTTGCGGTGAAGATATTTGGTGAGAATTTAGATTCATTGGCAATTTATGCAGATAAAACAGCAAAAGTTATTCAATTGGTTCAGGGAGCAACTTCCCCACAAATAGAACGTGTTAGTGGGCTACCGCAGATTAATGTGGAATATGACAGAACAAGAATGGCCAATTATGGACTGAATATTCAGGATGTTAACAGTGCTGTAAGTACTGCATTTGCAGGACAGGCAGCAGGGCAGGTTTTCGAAAATGAAAGAAGATTCGATCTTGTTGTCCGTTTAGACAGTCTGAACAGAACTAATATCGATGATGTAAATAACCTGATGATCTCCACCAATTCCGGAGTGCAGGTTCCTCTTTCACAGGTGGCAAATGTCAGTTATAAATTAGGTCCCGCACAAATCAGTCGTGAGGCAGGAAAAAGAAGAATTGTTATCGGTTTCAATGTCAAAGGCAGAGATGTTGAAAGCGTTGTGGAAGATATTCAGAAAAAGCTGGATCAACAGGTTAAACTTCCGTCGGGATATTATTTCACCTATGGTGGTCAGTTTGAAAATCTAAAGGCGGCGAGCGCAAGGTTGATGATTGCTGTTCCTGTGTCGTTGCTACTGATCTTTATGCTTTTATATTTTACATTTCACTCTTTTAAACAGGCTGCGCTAATTTTTACAGCCATTCCAATGAGTGCTATTGGTGGTGTTTTCGCTTTAATATTAAGAGATATGCCATTCAGTATCAGTGCAGGAATTGGATTTATTGCTTTATTTGGAGTTGCGGTTTTGAACGGAATTGTTTTGATAGGCACTTTCAACCAACTGGAAAAAGAAGGCGAAACCGATATTCTAAAGCGCGTATTGGTAGGTGCCAAAACGAGGTTGAGACCCGTTTTGATGACAGCGACGGTGGCTTCATTAGGATTTTTGCCAATGGCAATTTCTACGGGAGCAGGAGCAGAAGTTCAGAAACCACTGGCAACAGTTGTTATTGGAGGTTTGGTAACAGCTACATTCCTGACATTATTTGTATTGCCTATGCTTTATATTATTTTTAATACAAAAATCAACATAAAGAAAATAGGTAATAAATCAGTTGCAACACTTGTGATATTAGGATTCTTATTTTTAGGTCAGACTTTTAAAGCACAGCAGGGTAATCCGTTGAGTCTTGAGGAGGCTACCAAGATGGCGCTAACCAACAATAACCTGATGAAGTCAAAAGATCTGGATATTAAGGCCACGGAAGCATTATTGCCTACCGCCAAAGAACTTCCTAAAATGAATGCAGATATGCAATTGGGACAGTATAACTCGAAAAAGTTTGATCAAATGTTTTCCATTTCTCAGACAATTCCATTTCCCAGCTTATTTAAAGCCAAAAAAGACCTTATTAACGAGCAGGTGAAAGGTAAACAAATAAGTAAAGAGGTGTCTGCAAATGAACTCGCTAAACAGGTTAGAACATATTATTATCAGATTGAGTACTTGCAGTACAATCAGACAAAACTTCAAAACCTGGACAGCTTATATACCGATTTTATTAGAATTGCAACAGTTAGGTTTAAAGCGGGAGATGTTAAAAAAATTGAAATTAATACCGCTGAAACGCAGAAAGGAGAAATTAATCTGTTACTCAAACAAAATTGGGTGTATTTGATTAATGCTTACAAAAACCTAAAGGCACTTTTAAATACTTCTGAGGATTTTACCATATTATATGATGAGAATTATCATCCTCTGAAAGCGGATTATGTTCTGGACAGTACTGTTGTTGCAAGACATCCTACGGTAAGGGCTTTTTATCAGGATATGGAGATTGCTGAGAAAAACAAAAAGGTTGAAAAGTCCCTAGGTTTACCGGATTTCACAATAGGTTATACAAATCAGTCACTGATTGGTTTTCAGACTGTAAATGGAATGGATCAATATTTTAACGGTGGAAACAGATTTCATTCTGCAACAATTGGAGTTTCTATTCCATTAACTTTTGGTGCAACCAAGGCGAGAATTCGTTCACTGGATTATCAAAAGCAAATGGCGGAGTCCAATGCGAAGTTTCAGCAAAAACAATTGGAAGCACAGCTTGAAAATGCTTTGAACCAATATCAGCAAAATATAAAACAGTATGATTACTATGTCAATCTGGCTATTCCAAATGCTGAGAAGATTACAAAAGCAGGGCAGTTGGGATATAAAACAGGGGAAATATCATATGTGGAATATCTTTTTGCTTTGCAGACTTCTACCAATATTCAGTTGAAATATCTGCAATCCATTCAGCAGGTCAATGAATCTGTCATTATCATTAATTCAATAATCAATCAATAAAATGAAATGCCTGTAATGCTATTAATTAATCAGTATTACAGGTACTTCATCTGACAAATAAATTTATAAAGATGAAAATCAAATATAGTATTGTATCTCTAGCTTTAATTTCACTTTTTGCTGTTAGTTGCGGAAAGAAAGATACAGCGGAAGCAACAACAGAAAAACCCAAAACAGAACAAGCTGAAGAGGGTGCTCACGAAGAAGGACCGAAAACTATTGCTGAACTTACAGAAGAACAAATGAAATCTGTAGGAGTCTTACTGGGACAAGTTGAAATGAAAGACCTAACGTCAACCATAAAAGCCAACGGATTGTTGAGGGTTCCTAATGATAAAAAAGCTACAGTGACCTCTTTATATGGAGGTGTTATTAAGACCATTAATTTTCAGATTGGTGATTATGTAAGAAAAGGGCAGGTGTTGGCAAGCATCAGTAATCCAGAATACATTCAGCTGCAGGAGCAATATTTAACCGTAAACAGTCGAATATCTTTTGCAGAGCAGGAATTCAGAAGGCAGAAAGAGCTATTTGACAATGATGCAGGAGCCAAAAAGAATCTACAGAGTTCTGATGCCGAACTGAAGAGTCTGAGAACACAAAGAGCATCTTTACAGAGACAACTTCAGCTGATGGGAATAAGCCCAGGAAAGGTTAATAACAGGAATCTACGTTCAGGATTGGTCATTACTGCTCCTATAAGTGGTATTATAAGTAATATCAATGCGCAGATAGGAAGTTATGTGGATGTTTCGTCTCCAGTTTTGGAAATGATTGATAACAGTTCGATTCATTTGGATCTTCAAGTTTTCGAAAGAGACCTTCCTAAAATGAAAGTAGGTCAAAATGTACAGTTTAAGCTGACCAATAACCCTGAAATGCTTTATAATGCAAAAGTTTATAGTATTGGTTCTTCTTTTGAAAATGAAAGCAAGACCATTTCTGTTCATGCCAATGTTACAGGAAATAAAGTGGGGTTGATCGACGGAATGAATATCACAGGTGTAATTAATCTTGAGAGTGCGACAACGCCTGCAGTTCCCGATGAGGCAATTGTAGAGGCTGACGGTAAGTTCTATGTATTTGTACAGACAGACAAAAAAGCTGAGGAGCATGAAGCTCTAGAGAAGGCAGATGATGATCATGGACATGGACATGATGAAGGAGAAGCTGAACACGGTCACAAAAATGAACAGGAAGCTGGAAATCACGCGAAAGAACAGGGGAAGAAAATGAATTTTGAAAAAGTTGAAGTGGCGAAAGGTTCATCAGAAATGGGCTATACCGCTATTACTCCTGTTACTGAAATTCCAAAAGATGCAAAGATTGTCGTTAAAGGAGCTTTCTTCGTGAATGCTAAACTATCGAACGCTGGAGATCATGGGCATTAGTAAACTCAAAGAGTGAAATTAACCTTAAGGTGTTTCACTCTTATTTAAAAATTAATGATTATGGCCTTAAAACAAGAACTTGAAAAACAAGGTAACTGGCTGTTCAGATACAGAAGTTTTTTACCGCTTATCATTCTTTTCATTGGTTTAGCAGTTTTTATTGAGACCAACTGGAACAGAAGTAGCTCTGAATGTAATGTTTATTATGAATTGTTTTGCCTCCTTATAAGTATTTTCGGATTAAGCATAAGAATTTACACAGTTGGTTTTACTCCAAAAAATACATCAGGCAGAAACACAAAAGCGGGTCAGGTGGCTGATGAATTAAATACAACAGGAATTTACAGTATTGTCAGAAATCCACTGTATCTCGGAAATTTCTTTATGTGGCTTGGTGTAGCTCTGTTTACTGAAAACATATGGTTTATAGTTTCATTCATCCTTTTTTATTGGATCTATTATGAAAGAATCATATTTGCTGAGGAGCAGTTTCTTGAAAGAAAATTTGGGGATTATTATATCAGGTGGACTGAAAGAGTACCTCCGTTTATACCTAATTTTTCATTGTTCAAAAGTAATCAGCTGAGGTTCAGTATCAGAAAAGTTTTGCTTAAAGAAAAAAACGGACTTTTTGCCATCTTTCTGATTTTTACTGTATTTGATCTTACGGCAGAAGTTATGAATAACCACCTTCATTTCAATAATGTTTTTATTACAGGTTGCATAGTGACTATGCTGTTATATGTGGTCTTGAAAATAATAAAAAGAAATAAAGGGTTTTCCCTCGAAATTAAAAGGTAGAAAACATATAAATATTAAATACAAAAAAACTATGTTACTCAACAAAAGAATTTCAATAGGATATTTTGTCCGTCAGATTAAGTACCAGATCATATTGATTGTATTTTTTGCTTTTCTTATAGGTTTTTTGGATGATATATCTTTATTTAAAAAAATATCTATTCCATTAAGCATCCCCGCTTTGCTGGGAACGGCAGTGTCATTACTTCTGGCATTCAGAACAGCACAGTCATATGAAAGATGGTGGGAGGCAAGAACCGTATGGGGAGCTATAGTCAATGACTCAAGATCTTTTATAAGATTAGTAAGACAGTTTGTTCCTGAACTACCTGAGGAGAGCAGGGTATTTACAGAAAGACAGATCGTGTGGGTGTATGCATTAGGTGAAGCGTTGAGAAAACAGGTATTTTCAGATAAAGTGAAGAATTATCTGCAGTCCCATAATATTACAGGAACAAATATTCCTAATGCAATTTTGGATAAGCATTCTGAACATATTAGAAAAATTGCTGCAGAAGGTCGTATTTCAGATTTTAAAGAAGTTCAGTTAAATGAGGTTCTTATGAGATTATGTGACAGCATGGGAAAATGCGAGCGTTTGAAAAATACAGTATTTCCAAGAGCTTACAGTATCCTGCTTCATACATTGATTTATGTTTTTGCTTTTTTACTGCCTTTTGGTTTGGAAGATTCTCAGTTGACTGTTGAAATAGCGACTACTATCATTGTCCCTATTATATTTATTACGATAGAGAAAACAGCTATTATCATGCAGGATCCTTTTGAGAATACTCCTGTTGATACGCCAATGACAGCTTTGGCTCACACGATTGAAATTAACCTTCTTCAAATGATTGGTGAGAAAAATATTCCCGCTAAAAGACAGAATGATTCCTATTTTGAAATGTAGTTTAAATACATGATAACATCTTGAAATTATGAATAATGATAATAAAAATCTTTCAGCCTCATCAAAGCACAAAAAGAATCTATTGATTGTACTTTGCTTAAGTGGTACATATATGATTGCAGAAGTAATAGGAGGTATTACAACAAAGAGTCTTGCGTTGTTAGCTGATGCAGCGCACATGTTGACAGATGTGGTAGGGCTATTTTTAGCATTCGTTGCTATCAAGATAGGTGAAAGAAAAGCAACTTCTCAGAAAACTTTTGGTTACTATAGAACAGAGATATTGGCTGCCGTTATTAATGCAGTTGTTTTATTAGGTATTTCTCTATATGTTTTGTTTGAAGCATATCAGAGATTTAGTAGTCCTCCAGAGGTACAAAGTACTCCTATGTTGATTGTAGCTGGGATTGGTTTAGTGGTAAATATCATTGGGATCATAATTATCCGTAAAGATTCTTCTGAGAGTCTAAATATGAAGGGCGCTTATTTTGAAGTTCTTTCAGATGGATTAACATCAATAGGAGTAATGATTGCAGGAATAATAATGTTAACAACAGGTTGGTATTATGCTGATCCATTAATTTCTGCTGCAATAGGTCTTTTAATATTTCCAAGGACTTGGAAACTTTTGAAAGAGGCTATAAATGTCCTCTTAGAAGGTACACCAAAAGATGTCAACATAGAAGATTTACGGAAATCTCTTGAATCCATAAATGGAGTCAAAAAATTACATGACCTGCATGTTTGGTCTCTTACTTCAGGTGTAAATGCAATGAGTTCACATGTCATTGCTGACCGTAGTGAGGATATGAATATTCTACTAAAAACACTTACAGAAATAGCTACTACTGATTTTAAAATTTCTCATACTACTTTTCAAATTGAAACAGAAGGACACAAAGAAAGCGAAGCACATCTTTAAAGATTTAAAATACTAATAATCAAAAATACTGGAATATGGAAAACAGATTTGATGTAATAATTGTTGGCTCTGACCTACGGATTATGAATCACTTCGGGAAGCTTGCTTGGCGGTTCATGGGATCGCTATCCACATTTAACTTTAAAATAAATCTATTCTCGGTATGAAACCTAAAAGTCTTTTTAAGAGCAGCTATGCATTGCTTACCAGATTTTTTCTATTATTTATCATAATGTCTTTTTTACTAAGGCTGGGATTTGTATTGTCCTCATTTCAAAAGGCTGAGTTTTCTGCAGTATCTTTTATTAGAGTATTTTTATTAGGACTTATATATGACATAGGGGTAGGTTTGTTTTTCATATTTCCATATAGCCTTTATTTGTTGATTTTGCCCCAACGATTGGTAGATTCTAGATTAAATAAAATCATTACCTACTTTTCTTTTTCTCTTGGTATATTGATTCTGTTTTTTTCCTTTTTTGCTGAAATAACTTTTTGGCAGGAATTTGAAAGCCGGTTTAATTTTATCGCTGTAGACTATCTTATTTACACTTACGAAGTAATTAATAATATCAATGAATCTTATCCCCTGCCCATATTAATTGCAGTGATGATTATTCTCACATTTTTTGTAATTTTTTTCTGTATCCGAAAAAAATATTTTTTTGATACTTTCAAAGGCACTACCATATTTTTGTCAAGGCTGAAAATAACGGTTGGAATTTTTGCAGCAACTCTTGTTTATGCTTTCTTAGTCGAAAACAATTTTGCGGATTTGAGTACCAACCGCTATCAAAATGAATTGTCAAAATCAGGAATCTATTCATTCTTTTCTGCTTATAATAATAATGAAATCAATTACGATCATTTTTATCAACTTATGGATAATAAGGATGCTTTTAAGATTATTAAAAATGATTTGAAAGACAGCAGTTCAATATTTCTGCAGAACAGTTTCTCAATCGAAAGAAAAATTAAACCTACCACAGCAACTATACAAAGACCTAATGTAATTATGATTACAATGGAAAGTTTCAGTGCAGATTTCATGAAAACTTTTGGAAATAATCAGGATATAACTCCGGTATTGGATTCGCTTGCAAAAGAAAGTGTTTTATTTACAAATATGTATGCTACAGGTACGAGGACGGTTCGAGGAATGGAAGCTCTCTCTCTCGCAATACCACCTACACCAGGTAATAGTATCGTCAGACGAAAAAATAATGACCAGCTGACAACAATAGGGTCAATTTTCAGTGAGCAGGGTTATGATACAAGTTTTTTTTACGGAGGGGACGGATATTTTGATAATATGAACAAGTATTTTGGGAATAACGGATATAACATTATTGATAGAAACAGAAATGCATTTGCAAGGGAAAACTATCTTGCGCCAAGAACTTCAATCGATGATAGAAATATTACTTTCGAAAACGCATGGGGGATATGTGACGAGGATCTTTACAATGAGGTAATCAGAAAATCAGATCAGCAATATAAAAGTGGCAAACCCTTCTACGACTTTGTTATGACTACGTCAAATCACCGACCGTTCACCTATCCGGATGGTAAAATTGATATTCCCTCTGGTTCAGGAAGAGAAGGAGCAGTTAAATATACAGATTATGCAATAGGAGCATTTCTGAAAAAGATAAAAAATAAGCCATGGTATAAAAATACTGTTATTGTTATTGTTGCAGACCACTGTGCTAGCAGCGCCGGGAAAAATGAAATTGATATATCAAAATACCACATTCCCGCGATGATTGTAAATCTTCAGGACAAGCAGTCTTTGAAAATCGATAAAATGTGTTCTCAAATTGATTTGTATCCTACTTTATTTAACTTTTTAGGATGGAAATATACAAGCAATCTGTATGGGAAAAATGTAATTAGCGACAACTATATTCCCAGAATATTTGTGGGAACTTACCAAAAACTTGCCTATATGGAGAATGATGATCTCGTCATCCTTTCACCCCAACAAAAAGTTGAGACTTTTAAATATATACAAGGAAAAAACGATCAGATTGCTGTATTACCTAAGCCGGAAATAATAAGAAGGGCAATTGCCAATTATCAAACAGCCTATTACCTTTATAAAAATAATGGTTTGAAGCAGAATAAAAAAAATAATTGATATGAATATGGATCTCCGCTTTGAGTTAATTATTGCAGCTAAACTCTTTTTGTCAATAGTATTAGGTTGTATTATAGGTTTTGAGAGGGAAACATCCCATAAAGATGCGGGAATCAGAACTTTTGGTGCAATTACCTTGGCTTCGTGTCTGTTTGTTGCAATTGCATCTCACCTTACAGATGATAAATCTGCTATTGCACGAATGCTCGCTGCGATAGCAACGGGACTCGGCTTTATCGGCGCAGGTTTGAGCTTTAAGGATAAAAGCAACAGTCTTATGGGGCTGACAACATCATCTGCCTTATGGGCTACGGCGGCAGTCGGCTCTGCAGTTGCTCTCAATATGTATGTACTGGCTATATTTTCTACCGTTTTAATTTACATATTATTATCTCTTAATAAATTCACATGGTTTAGAAAGATAATAAAAAGTAATATTTCAAACAAAAGTAAGCATGATGAAGGAAACGACGTTTAGCTTACTTTAAGATTTAAAAATGTAAACATTTAATCAAAATATTATGGAACACATTCACAAGTATGACGCAGAGGGCAAACAGCTATGCTGCTCTGCACAAGAGGAAAAGATTGATAAAAAGGCTGATAATCTCCTGGAAAAATCGAAACATACAGCGAACGACGGGCATGATCATGATCATAACGATGAAGACGGGCACGACCACGGAAGCACGGATAAGACTATTTTTCAAATGTTTTTACCATCAGTAATATCACTGGTGCTTCTATTAACGGGAATAGTATTTGATAATTACGTGAAAATTGAATGGTTTAATGGATGGATTAGGACAATATGGTATGTGGCTGCTTATGCTCCTGTTGGCCTTCCTGTTATAAAAGAAGCTATTGAAAGTATCGTAAAAGGTGATGTCTTTTCGGAATTTTTACTGATGACCATTGCTACTGTCGGCGCATTTATTATCGCAGAATATCCTGAAGGTGTTGCTGTAATGTTGTTCTATGCTGTAGGAGAGACCTTTCAAACTCTCGCAGTTACAAGGGCTAAGAGTAATATTAAAGCTTTACTTGACCAGCGCCCAGATGAGGTTACAATTTTGGAGAATAATATTCCTAAAACTATAAAAGCTGCACAAGCTAAAATAGGAGAGATTATTCAATTGAAACCTGGTGAAAAATTAGCGTTGGACGGTGAATTGCTAAGTGATTCGGCATCCTTTAACACCGCTGCTTTAACAGGCGAAAGTAAACCAGATACGAAAAGCAAAGGGGAGTCAGTTTTAGCAGGAATGATCAATCTGACGAGCGTCGCACAAGTAAAAATCACTACTGCTTACGAAGATAGTAAATTAAGTAAGATTTTGGAATTGGTACAGAATGCCACATCACAAAAAGCACCTACAGAACTTTTTATCAGAAAATTTGCTCGTATATATACACCTATAGTCGTCTTATTGGCAATTTTAATCTGCGTTGTACCATATTTCATTGTTGATGATTATGTATTTAGAGATTGGTTGTATCGTGCGCTGGTATTTTTAGTGATCTCATGCCCTTGTGCATTGGTAATATCGATTCCTTTAGGATATTTCGGAGGGATTGGTGCCGCAAGCAGAAATGGGATTTTATTTAAAGGAAGTAATTTTCTCGATAAAATTGCTGAGATACAAAACGTTGTAATGGACAAAACCGGAACAATGACTGAAGGTGTTTTTAAAGTTCAGGAAGTTAAAATTCTGCCAGGTTTTGACCAGGACGAAATTCTTAAGCTGGTAAATGCACTGGAGAGTAAGTCAACGCATCCTGTCGCAACCGCTATTCATGAGTATGTTGGAGAAATTGATAGTTCTATCAATCTTGAGAATACGGAAGAAATTGCAGGTCACGGTCTTATAGCGACTGTGAACGGAAAAGATTTGTTGGTAGGTAATTTTAAGCTAATGGATAAATTCAATATTAAATATGATATTGACCCTTCCACAATTGTTTATACTATCATCGCAATAGCATATGAAGGAAAATTTGCTGGCCTTATTACTATTGCAGACAGCATAAAAGAAGATGCAGGGATTACAATCAAAAAACTTCATAATCTTAATGTTAAGGTGACCATGCTCAGTGGGGATAAGAGTAGTGTGGTTAAATATGTTGCGCATAAGATAGGAATTGATAATGCTTTTGGAGATTTACTTCCGGAAGACAAAGTCAATAAAGTTAAAGAGATTAAAGCAAGAAAAGAGAGCGTTGCATTTGTTGGTGACGGGGTAAATGATGCACCAGTGGTTGCATTGAGTGACGTAGGAATTGCTATGGGTGGATTAGGAAGTGATGCGACTATTGAAACAGCCGATGTCGTAATTCAGGATGATAAACCGTCAAAAATTCCTATTGCAATTAATATTGGCAAACAGACAAAAAAGATAGTTTGGCAGAATATCATCCTAGCATTTGTAGTGAAAGCAATTGTACTTGTTCTGGGAGCCGGAGGGCTGGCAACGATGTGGGAAGCTGTTTTTGCTGATGTAGGAGTTTCACTTATTGCTATTCTGAATGCCGTAAGAATTCAGAAAATGAAATTTGAATAATTACTTTTCAGATTTTTTTAAATACTGTAATTCAATAAATAAAATGAAGTTTTTAAACCAGCCTCCAATATCTAACTAATCTTTAAATCAATATAATTCTATTGTTTTTATTCCGATTTTATATCGGAACAGCAATAACTATGTTCAGAAATAATTACAGAAATTAAATCAAAATGCATATTCCCATGACAAATTTATTCAAAAAATATATGCTCATAATATTGATGCAGATTTGTTGTTTAGCCTCAGCACAAGACAGTCTGAAGTTAAATACTGTAGATTACTATGATTCTTTAGAGGTATCTGATCTGAAACATCATCAATTAAGTTACAAGAAATTAATTATCCCGGCAAGCTTGATTACAGCCGGAGCCATCAGTTTTGCTGTTCCTCAGATGAAAGAAATAGATCGTGATGTTAGGGGAGAAGTGAACGAACATAATTTGTCCAATTCAAAACTGGATAATTATACACAGTACGTCCCTGCTGCAATGGTGTATGCCTTGAATTTAGCAGGGATGAAGGGTAAACATAATTTTAAAGAAAGAACAATTATTTTTGCAACCAGCCAGGCTTTGACAGCGGCTATTGTACTTCCAAGTAAGAAATTAATCGGAGAAGAGCGACCTGATAAATCCAATAATATGTCGTTTCCTTCGGGACATGCTGCTGTTGCCTTTTCGACTGCCCACTTTTTATTCCGTGAATATAAGGACACCAATTACTGGCTTGGAATATCGGGATATTCATTTGCGGTTTTTACAAGTGTATACCGGGTAATCAATAACAAACATTGGGTAACTGATGTATTTGCAGGTGCTGGAGTTGGGATATTGTCAACAGAACTAGCTTATTGGTTATATCCCAAAATCAATTCTTTGTTTAACATCAGCAAGGGTAAGTCTGCTTCGATGATTTCGCCATTTTATCAAAAATTTGATAAAACGAATATGATGGGGCTAAACTATCAATTGTCCTTTTAAAAGTAATATAATGAGTTTTAAAAGGACATTAAAAAGAAAAGCAATACGTAATAGTAAACATAGGGTTTCCTCAAAGGATATCTTTTATCTGATATGTTGTGCCCTTTTTTTTCTTTTGCTAATAATACATCAGACTTATAAATTTAGTGTTAAGTATACAAAAATTCATCCCAGACCATCTAACCATCAAACACACTCTAAATAGTTAAAATACAATGTATCATTTTCTGAATAATACTTAAGTATTCTCCAAACAATATTTTCCAAACAAAAATTCATTCAAACAACTTTTATTAACCTTTTATTTTTTAACATTAGCATGAAAAAATTATTACTAAATCTTTTGACGGGCTTTGTATTTTGTACAATCTCTGCACAAGCACCAACGAATTATTATGACGGAACAGCAGGTCTTTCTGGAGCAACCCTAAAATCAAAACTTAAAACAATAATTACCAATGGGCACCAAGACAAAGGGTATGCAGGATTATTAAATGCATTTCAAACTACAGACCGAGATTATTTTTATGAAAACGACGGAACTGTAATGGATATGTATTCAGAAAATCCACTTGGATCAGATCCATACAACTATAACCACGGTTCTAACCAGTGTGGTAATTACAGCAGTGAAGGAGATTGTTATAACAGGGAGCACGTAGTACCACAAAGCTTATTTAATCAAAACTTACCAATGAGATCTGATGTCCATTTTGTGACACCAACTGATGGCAAAGTAAACGGAATGCGATCAAATTACCCATTTGGAAAAGTAGGAACGGTTTCTTTTACTTCATTAAATGGCTCAAAATTAGGAAGTTCGGCTTCCGCAGGCTACGCAGGTACTGTTTTTGAACCAATAGATGAATTTAAGGGAGATATTGCAAGAATGATTTTATATTTTGTAACAAGATATGAAACACAACTTTCTGGTTTCAGCAATGGAAACATTTTAGGCTCTGTGGCATTTCCAGGTCTTCAAACTTGGGAACTCAAACAATTACTTGCGTGGAATGATGGAGATCCAGTCTCAGCTTTTGAAATAGCACGAAATAATGCAGCTTTCACATATCAGGGAAATAGGAATCCATATATAGACCGCCCTGAATTTGTTGCGCTGATTTGGGGAGCTTATATGGGTGTAGATGATGTTTCATCAATATCTAAAAATCTAACCATTGTTCCAAATCCAGTTAGAGGAAATGTCTTAAGAGTAACTGGCGAAAAAGATTTGAAAAAATTTAAAATTGCATTAATTATTAATTCTGCTGGACAAAATGTTCAAACAATTGAAAAACCATTTGAGAATGGGAATACAGTTAATTTGAAAAATCTACCAAAAGGAGTTTATTTTCTTAAATTAGATAATAGCAATACAAAATTTATTATAGAAGATTAAAAAAGCAAAAGGAAGTGTCCTAAAAGTCAGATAAACCTTCTGAGAATCAAATATTCATATACTCCTCCTGTATTGGGGCACAAATAAAACCAGCAAAAATTGAGGCTGTCCAAACTTTTCGGACAGCCTCTTTGCTTTTTTAATCTAGTAATTAATTGTATGCGTCGCCAAAAAAAGTTTGGACAGAATTATACCTCCGTTTCTTACACTATAAAAATCTTCTATTACGATTACTCTGAGTAGAACTCTTTTAAAATTTTTGGAATATGACTCTGTGTTAAATAAGATAAAAGTTCAAAAACCGAAATCCAGATTAAATATCACAGTAAAATTAGATTAATATAAACAAATTGTTAGATTAGTCTAACAATTTATTTATATTTGTAAAAAAAATAATCGTGAGTAAAAGATATTTATCTGTTTTTGTACTTTGCTATCTTGTTTTTATTATCGTGCAGGCTTGTGATAACCTTCATCCGGAAGCAATAGACGAAGGTGAATTACTAGATGGTCCAATTGAGGGTTTGTCTTATGCTGAAAACCAGCAATTTTTAAAAGGAGATATAGCTTTTAATGATGAAATTTTCACAGTTGAAAAAGGGCTTGGGCCTACATTTGTAGCAACAAGTTGCGGCAGTTGTCATGCCGGTGACGGAAAGGGCACACCTTTTTCTACGCTGACTCGTTTTGGGCAGGTTGACGAAACAGGTAATTTATTTTTACATTTAGGTGGTCCCCAATTACAGAATAGAGCGATACCGGGTTTTACTCCGGAGACAATTCCTTTCGGAGCGACATTTTCCAAATTTACTCCGCCTGCAAATACAGGATTGGGTTTTATTGAATTGGTATCCGATACAGATATCTTGGCAATGGCTGATCCTTTTGATGCAGATAATGATGGGATTTCAGGAGTTCCAAATTACATAGTGCTTCCAGGGTATCAAGCGCCATTCCCCTTTGCTATCCCAAAAGAAGGAAAGTATATTGGACGATTTGGTAAAAAAGCATCCACATACAGCTTACTTCAACAGACTGTTAATGCCTATAATCAAGATATGGGCATTGCTTCAACATTTAATCCTCAAGATGTTTATTCAGGAATGAACATTGACCCAGAGGTCTCTGACAAAACCATTGCAGATGTCGTATTTTATCTGCGTACATTAAAAACGCCGATTCAACGAGATCCAGAAAACAATAGTGTTAAGCAGGGGCAGGCTCTATTTACCCAAATAAGTTGCATTAAATGCCATGTCCCGGAATTAAAAACTTCATCATCTTCAATTTCAGCATTATCAAATAAAAAGTTTTACCCATACACAGATCTATTGCTTCATGATATGGGCAATGCTTTGGATGATGGATATACAGAAGGATCTGCAAAGACCTATGAATGGCGTACTCCTGCATTGTGGGGACTGGGTTTATCACCAAAATCACAAGGGGGGCAATATTTCTTAATGCATGATGGTAGAGCAAAAAGTATAGAGGAAGCTATACAACTGCATGGTGGAGAAGCTACAAATAGCAAAAATAAATACATGCAGTTATTATCTCAGGAGAAAGAAGCTATTATTAAATTTTTAAAATCATTATAAAAGTGGACAGACTTGAATTTATAAAAAAATGTGGTTTTGCCTGTTTGGGGCTTACTGCACTTCCTATCGTTCTTTCAGGGTGTATAAGCAATAAAATAGTTGCTGGAACAATTGAAGAAGATTACATTATATTGCCTTTGGTAGATTTTGTGGAAGCAAAATATCCAGATAAAAAACGTTCTTATGTCATCATTCAAAATGATATCCTGAAATATCCTATCTGCGTATTTCGTTTTTCAGAAACCGAATATGAGGCACTATGGATGCAATGTAGCCATCAGGGAAGCCAATTACAAGTGTTTGGAGACAAGCTCCAATGTCCTGCACACGGTAGCGAATTTACCAATAAAGGGCATGTACAAAATGGCCCTGCTGATAGGGCACTAAGAAAATTTCCGGTGTACATAGAATTCGATTTTTTGAAAATTTCTTTAAAGAAACCCGTATGAAAAAAATCCTCTACCTTACTGTATTTTTAATATTTCAAACAACCATAGCACAGGTCGATACTGAGCTATTAAAAAGAATTCCTGCAGACAGCGCCCAATCTTTAAATATGGATGCTGTCTACACACGCCCTTTCTTAGGCCTAGGAAAAGTACCTGTCTCTATCGGAGGCTATGCAGAAGTCAACTGGCAGCACATCAGTACCGACGGCGTATCAGAAGGACATCAATTTCAATTACGAAGAACGACACTTTTCGTATCTTCTTCAATTTCGTCCAAAATAAAATTTCTTAGTGAACTAGAATGGGAAGAAGGTGGTAAAGAGATTAATATTGAATTTGCTGCCATTGATGTGGAGCTCAATCCCCTGCTTAATTTGCGAGGAGGAATTATCATGAATCCAATTGGGGCTTTCAACCAAAATCATGATGGTCCGAAATGGGAATTTACTGATCGTCCTATATCAGCAACACAAATGTTGCCTGCAACATTTAGCAACGCCGGCTTTGGGTTATATGGAAAAATGTATAAAGCAGATTGGATGATTGGCTATGAAGCCTATCTTTCCGGAAATTTTGATAATTCAATTATTGATAATAGTCAGAACAAAACTTATTTGCCCGCTGCCAAAAGTAATCCGGAACGTTTTGAAGAAATCAACAGTGGCATCCCTCTTTTAACCGCCAAAATTGCTACAAGACATAAAAAAGCAGGAGAGATTGGAGTTTCTTATATGGGAGGTATTTATAATAAATTTCAGGATGATGGTCTCCAGATCGATGATAAAAGAAGTGTAAGGGTATTTGCATTGGATTATAATAATACACTTCCAAATTTGGGAACTTTTATTACTGCGGAATGGGCATGGGTAAAAGTAGATGTTCCTGAAACTTATACACAGCAATATGGGGATAGACAATATGGAGGATTTATTGATATTGTGCAACCCGTAGTTAAAAGAAAAATTCTAAGTTGGGAAAAAGCTGTTGTTAATGTTGCTTGCCGTTTTGAATATATAGATTGGAATGTAGGCCACTTTAGAGAAAATAACAGCAAAATTGGAGATGACCTATGGAGTGTAATGCCTGCAATTAGTTTAAGACCAAATGCACAGACTGTTTTTAGAATTAATTACAGATTTCAGAAACAAAAAGATGTTTTTGCAAATCCTTCATCAACCACGACAGGCTTCAGTTTCGGAATTTCTACCTATTTTTAATTTTTGGGAGATATTTTTTACGCAAAAATATCTTATATATAAAAGATAAAATGAAATAATAGGTGAGGAATTTAAGTATGAGAGTTTCAATTTTTTATTGGATAATTTAAATTTTTAATCAAGAGCATTGGGTGAAATTTTACTAAGAAGTTGAAATATATATAGCTAAGCTGTTGAAAATATATTTTTATTTGTAAATTTGTTATGTTGAAAAATTTAAGAATATATACGAGTGTGATAACACTATTTTGTTTGGGTTTCTTTTTGATACCCTTTCAAAGCTATGCCTGTTCCAAAAAATCAACAAGCACTGAAAAAAAATCCTGCTCAAAAGAAAAATCTGAAAAATTGCACTACAAAGACAGTTGCAAGTACAAGTCAGATAAAAAATGTGACGATGGTAACAACTGCGATGGCAATTGTAAACACAGCTCTTGCAGATGCAGTACTACTTCATCTTTTGTCAGCTTACTAATACCATTTGATTTAAATATAACAGACCCTTTTGCTGAAAACAAAAAGCAAAAATTCGGGTTTGAACAAGTCAACTATACTTTAGGTTACTCATCCATTTGGCAACCACCTAAAATAGGCTAAAACGGAGGCTTTACAGCCAAAGTTATGTCTTGTCGAAAACCAAATCCGGTTTTCGCACCCCTTTTGTATTTCTTATTAAATTAAAAATTTTCAAAATGAAATCATTATCAAAAATAATGGTGGTAATCGCCGTATTACTATCATCAATAAACAGTTTCGCACAACTCAAGAATGCGAAAACAGAAACCGTGAAAATTTACGGCAATTGCGGTATGTGTAAAGCCACTATCGAAAAAGCAGGCAATGTGAATAAGGTAGCCAGTGTAGAATGGAATGAAGACACAAAAATAGCTAAACTCACTTATGACAGCGGTAAGACCAATCAGGATGAAATATTGAAACGTATTGCTTTGGCAGGCTATGACAGCGAAAAGTTTTTAGCTCCGGATGATGTGTATGCTAAACTTTCAGGATGTTGTCAATACAGCAGGGAATTAAAACCGGTCGCAAAATCTAATGATGCAGGTATGGATATGAAAAACGAACACGCAAATCATAACGAAATGGCAACAACAAAAACTGCCGATGCCCAAAATGCACCACAATTGAAAACTATTTTTGATAATTATTTTTCAGTGAAAGATGCTTTGGTAAAAAATGATGCAGGCAATTCATCCACAAAAGCTGCCGAATTGGTGAAAGCCATCAAAGCGATAGAAATGGTAAAACTTTCTACCGAAGAGCATACCGTTTGGATGAAAGTAATGAAAGACTTGACTTCAAATACCGAAAAGATTGCTGCTTCTAAAAATGTTGCACAACAAAAGGAAGCATTCGCTTTGCTTTCTAAGAATATGTATGAGTTGGCTAAGGCATCAAAGCAGGAGATCCCTGTATATTATCAGCATTGCCCGATGTATAATAACGGGAAAGGAGCAAATTGGCTGAGCAAGGAAGAAGCGATTAAGAATCCATATTATGGCTCTAAAATGCTTACCTGTGGCAGCGTACAAGAAATCATAAACAACAAATAACCACGGAATTATGGAAGGTATTGAAAACAAACACGAAATGCAACCTAGTATTAAAAATGAAGTACATAGTGTTAAACATTCTTTGGCAATGTACAAACGCTTTGCAATTATGGCGGTTGTTATGTTCGCAGCAATGTATTTTATAATGTATGCAATGATTGATGGATTAAACAATCTTATACCCAACATTAATAATTTATATATGACTTTGCTAATGGTTTCTGCAATGTTGATAATAGAATTATGGATAATGAAGGGTATGTACGAAAACACGAAAATCAATTGGAGTATTATCATACTTTCAGCTGCAATAGGTATCTTTTCATGGTTTGGTATTCGGAAGCAGTTATTTGTTGGTGATAATGAATTTGTAAAAGGTATGATCCCACACCATGCAGCGGCAGTATTAATGTCTGAAAAAGCAAACCTTACTGACCCCGAACTGATACAGTTGCAAAAAGACATACTCAAAACCCAAGCAGAAGAAATCGAATTTATGAAGCGAAAGCTTAAAGAATTTGAAAATAAATAACAAAAAAATTACACATTATTATTTAAAATCATTAAAATGAAAAATTTAATATTCTCCATCATAGGAACGGCTACAATTGCAGTTGCCACAATTTCGTGCAACGAGTCATCAAATAAAAATACGGAAACAAAAGCTAATGATACTAGTATTAATTCCGAAAATCTACCAGTTGAAACACAAACGCTAAGCGATACAGCAAGTACAACTGCATCAATTGACACGATGACGGAAAAAGTTGAAAAACAAGATGTAAAAGACAAGGTTCAAAACTTCTCTATAGCGCCCATAATAAAAGATTATTTGGCATTAAAAAATGCACTTGTAGGAGATAATGATAAAGCAGCAGCCAATGCAGGTAAGCAATTATTGGTAACATTTAATCAGATAAATATGAAAGCCATTCCTGCCGACAAGTACAAAAAATATATGGACATTGCTGACGATGCCAAAGAACATGCCGAACATATTGGTGCCAATGCCGGAAAAATAGGTCACCAACGAGAGCATTTGGCATTAATGAGTAAAGATATTTCAGACCTTATCACATTGTTTGGCTCTACTCAAAAATTGTATCAAGACTTCTGCCCAATGTATAATGATGGTAAAGGAGCTGTTTGGATTAGCGAAGCAAAGGTAATTAAAAATCCTTATTACGGTAGCCAAATGCTTACCTGCGGTTCTGTGAAAAAGGAATTCTAAAATGAAAAAAGTATTAAAGATAATTTTGCCTATAGTGCTGTTTATTTTTATTGCTATACAGTTTTACCAGCCTGCCCTCAATGTAAACAAGGGGCAGGTTTACGAAACAGATTTTGAAAAAGTTTATGACGTTCCATTAAATGTCCAAAGCATTTTACAAAATGCATGTTACGATTGCCACAGTAACAACACAAGAAATATTTGGTATTCGGATATTCAACCTATGGCATTGTTTATGAAAAGGCATATTGGTAGAGGAAAAGAAAAATTAAACTTTAGTGAATTTGGCAATTTAGGTAGGCGAAGGCAAATAAGTAAATTGGAAGGAATAGCAAACCAAATTAAAAACGATGAAATGCCGTTAGCTTCTTATAAAATATTGCATAGCAATGCAAAGCTTTCACGGGGGCAAAAAAAAATCGTCATAGATTGGATTAGCAAGACAGCCGATAGCCTTTCGACCATAAATTAAAAACAATGCGTAAAATATAAAGCAGAAAACCACGCAATGTTGCCATAAATGCAATTTTTTTAAAATCAATAAAAATAATCAATGAAAAAGATAACACTAATATTATTCATCCTTTCTGCATTTTCCTGTTTACAAGCACAAGATATGAAAGCTATGGATATGAGTAAAGAAAAGTTTCAGCAAATAACTTATACTTGCTCAATGCATCCCGAAATACATGCCACGAAACCAGGTAACTGCCCAAAGTGTGGTATGAAATTAATAAAAGAAAAGGCTAAAACGGTAAAACAGTCATCAAACAAAGAGAACGTTGGAATGCCGAATCTCACAAAGGAGCAGCCAAAAAAGGTAGACAAAATGCAGAATATGTCGATGCCTATTGAAATGCCTCGAACTCTAAAAAGAAGGGTAGAAGCCACTGCACCAAAAACTGTTCGCTACGATTTATTTGTTAAAGATACCCTTGTAAACTATGCAGGTAAAGAAAAAAGAGCCATCTCCGTAAATGGTCAAATTCCAATGCCTACATTAACATTTACTGAAGGCGATACAGCCGAAATTGTAGTACATAACCAATTAAAAGAAAGCACATCATTGCATTGGCACGGTGTGTTCTTACCCAATAAGGAAGATGGCGTGCCTTGGCTTACTCAAAAGCCCATTAAGGCAGGTACAACTTATACTTATCGTTTCCCAATTATCCAACACGGTACACATTGGTATCATTCACATTCGGGCTTGCAAGAGCAGATTGGGATGTACGGAAGTTTTATAATGAAAAAGCGTGATGATGATACAACCTTTAGAGAAGGAATAGATGATTTGCCAACTGTGCCCATCATTTTAAGCGAATGGACAAATTTAAATCCCAATAACATTAATAGAATGCTGCATAATGCCAACGATTGGGCGGCTATAAAAAAAGGAGCAACACAATCTTATGCGGAAGCTATTAGAGAAGGACATTTTAAAACAAAATTAACCAATGAATGGAAACGTATGTTGGCAATGGACGTAAGCGATGTCTATTATGATAAGATATTAATCAACGGTAATCCTACTACCGATTTAAAAACCGTTGATGGAAAAGCACTAAAAGCCGGAGATAAAGTAAGACTAAGGGTATCAAACGGCGGGGCTTCATCCTATTTTTGGTTACGATATGCAGGAGGTAAAATTACAGTAGTCGCCAATGATGGAAACGATGTAGAGCCTCTGGAGGTTGATAGATTAATCATTGCAGTTTCCGAAACTTATGATATTGTAGTAACCATTCCTGATGACGGCGTTGCCTATGAGTTTTCGGCCACTACCGAAGACCGCACACAATCAGCAAGTTATTTTGTGGGTAATGGTATCAAACAATTAATATCACCGCTTCCAAGATTGAAATATTTTGAAGGGATGAAGATGATGAACGATATGATGAAGATGAATGGTGATTTAGATGATATGGGAATGAAAATGAGCCTGAATCAAATGGATATGAATGTTGTGATGTATCCTGAAATTACGGGATTGTCAGGGAAAAAACCAGACCATAGCAAGCACGAGAGTATGAATATGGATAACGACCCCAACCGTTACAATGCAAATGCTTTAGGAGAAATCAAAACCCTGAATTATGCAATGCTACAATCGCCCTATAATACAGAACTTCCCAAAGATGCTCCGGTAAAGGAATTAAAATTTACACTTACCGGAAATATGAACCGCTATGTGTGGAGTATGGATAATAAAATTCTTTCAGAAGTTGATAAAATACCTGTCAAAAAGGGTGAAATTCTACGTATTACCATTTATAATAATTCTATGATGCGACATCCTATGCACTTACACGGGTTCGATTTCAGAGTGATTAACGGTAAAGGCGAAAAATCTCCACTGAAAAATGTGTTGGATATTATGCCGATGGAAACAGATACCATTGAGTTTTTAGCGAATGAAGAAGGAGATTGGTTTTTTCACTGTCATATCCTTTATCATATGATGTCCGGAATGAACAGAGTTTTTGCAGTGGACGATTATCAAAATCCTAATTTACCTGACAAAGAGAAGGCATATAATATGTTGCAGCGAGAGAGTAATATGCCTCATTTTATGGCACAGAATGATTTTGCAACCAATGGAAATGATGGTGACGCAATGCTTCAGAACGCAAGATGGAGTTTAGGTACAGAATGGCGTCTAGGTTATAATGATATGCACGGTTATGAAGTAGAAACACACTTAGGTAGATACATTGGTAAAATGCAATGGTTTATGCCATTCATCGGTTATGATTGGCGTTACCGAAAAATGGGTATGGATGAGCACGAAACAAATTTATTTGGACAGAAAAATGAAAAAGATACACGCAGAGCTTTTAGTCTAGGTTTTATGTACACTTTGCCAATGTTGGTTAATTTTCAGGCAGAAGTCTATCACGATGGCATTGTACGTCTGTCATTAATGCGTGAAGATATTCCGATTTCAAAAAGATTAAGAGCAGGCTTTATGGTAAACACTGATATGGAATATATGGCAGAACTTAGATACATCATTACCAAAAACATTGGTATCCGTACACATTATGATAGTGATATGGGTTTTGGTGTAGGAATGGCATTTACATACTAAATAGCAGCTGGAAAAATGAACTATTAAAAATGTTTACAATAACAGAACCTTAATTATACTAATTCAAACAATGCATAGTTATTTTCAGAACAAATAACAGTTTCAGAAAACCGCTGATCTGTGTGCATTGTTTGATTTAAAAAAAAATCAATGTTTCGGAACTAAATGAGTTGATTTCATAGTTAAATATTGCAAAATTAGAAACAGAATTATCGAGATTGATAGCTGAAGACTGTTTCTTAGCTTGAGTAAAAGAGATGTAGGTTGTATATAAGTAATCTAGGTATAGATATAAAAACAAAAAGATGTATTAGTGTTTTGATATCATTACTTTGTGATGTTTTTATTAAGATATCTGAAAAATTGTTGGTCTTTTAGGACAAGATATTTTTTTTTTTATACAAATATCTAAATTTTTACAATCAAAGCGACCTTGTTTTTTGCATAGAATGCAAAGAAACTTCTTAACTCGTTTTTTAAAATATAATAAGATTTCAAATTAACTGCAAAGCTAATTCGATTATCTTCTTATAATGTAAGGAATAATTTTGATATAAATCAGTTCAAAGAGAATTTCTACAATGGTCTGAGTTACAATTACCACTCCAACTAATTGATTATCGGGGGAAGGAAGAGAAAGTGCTAGAGGTAAAACAACTAATGAATTTCTCGTACTTGTCGAAAAAGCTATTGCCCTTGTTCCATAAAGATTTACCTTAAATATTTTGGATGATAGCATACCAATAAATGGCGCACATATGGCAAATGCAATATAAATAGGGATAACAGTTAAAATCGGTTCAGGATTATTGTAAAGTGATGAAATTTGAGACGCAGTAACAACAAAAAATGTCAACGCCATAAATGGAACTGGCAACCAGCTCGAAAAGTCCATTATTGTATTTCCTATTTTATTGTTAGCTTTTGAAGCTGTCTGCGTTAAAACTGATAATATAAAAGGTATAATTATCAAGTAAATAAAAGATTTAACAAAAGGAGTAATTTGGATTATGTTGATTACTTCTCTTCCCAAGAAAATCCATAGAAATAAGGGTAACAACAACATCTGAATGATAAATAATAAGGGTGTTGAAGCTAGGACAGATTGAGAATCACCTTTTCCTAAGAACGTAAATACAATTACATAATCTATACAAGGTGTCAAAAGAACTAAAAGAACGCCAACACTAATTACAATTGTTACAGGAAATATATTTATTAAAACCCAAACAAGTAATGGTATCAGTACGAAATTTCCAAGTAAAAGAGCTTTAAAAAAAGACGGATTTTGAAATGTTTTTTTTAGTTTCAAAAATGGTATCTGACAAAACATACTATAAAGCAAAATTCCAATAACTGGTTCAATTGTATAGTGTCTCAAGAATTTTGCTATTACCCCAATTCAGTCCAATAATAGCACTTATTAAAAGTGTGGCTATATATATACCAATTTGTCTTTTTTCGAGTATTTCTTTAGTAATCATTAGTTATAGCAAATTTTTTTAGATTGAATACTAAAATTCAATTCTGTTTTAATACCGTCAACAACTTTAGTTTTTAATTAAGTTTTACCTTTTCATCCATTGACAGGTATTGCAAAAGTATAAAAATCAAAGCATTCTATTCAGTTTAATAACTTTGTATGTTCCAAGGAATTTATATGCAAAAACTTTTTTTAGTTCTCTCCTCTCAATAATCTTATTAGAAAATATACACGTTTTAAATTAAGATTTATCCAATTTAGTAGGGTAGGTAAAATAACATCAAATTAACTTCGGTTTTGAATAATTGTAATTTTCTTTAGTAGATAAAATTGACAAAATGGAATTCTTAGAGATTTTTTAATCTTTTGTGCTAAATATACTTTCGATAGGAATATGACTCGTATTTGCCAGCTCAAAAATGTTTCCAGTTTTAAGTTCATCGATTATTTTCATATATTAAGATAATTATTGTTTTTTATTCAATTAAATTTAAAAATTGCTTCAGGTTTGCTAATACATATAAATAATTCATTCATTTTTTTTAGCCTTCCATAAACTCGAAACTCTCATTAAGATTCAATTATCTAATTCTGAATAATATTCTTTAAAATCAAAAACTATGTCAAATAGCTCCTTAGGATGAATACGTAAACCAGTTGCTATTTCAATAAAAGTGCTTAATTGACAATCTATCTTATCATTTGACACATCACTAATTCGCGCCGCGGTAATATTGCACTTGGCCGCAATTTTAGAATAAGGCATATCACCTTTAATTTCTTTAATTCTTTCAGCGACTAATTTCTTGATTTCGTTAGTCTTAAATTCACTCATAATTGCACTGTTTATTGCAATTTCACATTTATTACAATATTTATCATTACCGAATTCGGTAATGATAAATATTTTTATTATATTTGGAACAAATTACTTATTAAAGTAATTTTGCGATACTTCAAAGAATTATAGAAGCTATTGCTTAGAACCTCGTACTAGAAAATCGCCAATTTTCAAAACAAATGCAACGAGACCATAAGTAAAGTAGCTCACGCTTCGGCGTGGGCTCACTTACGGAGTTTGTTGCAAGGTGTTTGGCGATACCTCTAGTACAAGCGATGATGTAGTGAGTCCACGCTGTTTTTAATTCCAATGCTGTTCGTTCACTCTACATTACAATCTAAGCCCTGCTTACAAAATAGTATCATGCACGATACAATAGGAGGGTACAACCTATTGAGGCAATAAAATGCCAACTTGGGACACAGATTTCATTCATATTAAATTCTTTCCGGTGCCTTGCGGTCACTGCTTGCAGAACCTCACCAGTCCTTTTTCATACCAAAGGGCATTAGGAAAGTCTTTACATTATCCACATGAATCAACAATAGCAAAATTAAAATCAGAAGAAAAAAGAAAAAGCCCCTTCCCATACAGTTTGGAGACCTAAGGGAAAGAGCTGAAATCAGTTATTAATTAAATTAAAAACCTTTACAAATCTATGAAAAAATCCTATTACAATATAGGAGGTATTTTCTTTGGCCTTATGCTGACAACAGTAAGTATCAATACACAGGCTCAAACACGCACCATTTCCGGTACCGTAACTTCGTCAGACAAACCACTTTCGGGAGTTGTCATTTCTCAGGAAGGAAGCGACCAAGTAACCATTACCGGCAATAACGGAACCTACCGAATGGAGGTTAATACAGAAAATCCCATCCTATTGTTCAGACATCCTGATTATGCAGAAGTAAAAATTACAGCAAATAATCAGACCGTCGTAAATGTCAGCTTAGAACAGAAAGTAAAGGGAATCGAAGAAGTTATTCTCAACGCAGGCTACTACAAGGTTAGAGACAGAGAAAGAACCGGTAGTATCGCCAAAGTTTCAGCAAAAGATATAGAGAATCAGCCAGTCACCAATGTTCTTTCAGCGGCGCAGGGTAGAATGGCAGGGGTTAACATTACTCAAAGCACAGGAGTTGCAGGTGGCGGTTATGATGTACAGATCAGAGGAAGAAACAGTCTCAGAACCCTATCCAATAGTCCTGTGGACGGAAATCAGCCTCTATATGTTTTAGACGGAGTGCCTATGGCCACATCAGTTACCTCAACATTTTCTGCACAGATCTTACCATTCAGAAATATCAACCCGTTGAATAGCATAAGTCCCAATGACATTGAAAGCCTGGAAATCTTAAAAGACGCTGATGCCACTGCTATTTATGGAAGCAGGGGAGCTAATGGTGTGATCTTAATTACAACTAAAAAAGGAATTAAGAATAAATCCAGTATCACGGTTAATTCAAGTCTGGCTTTCAGCAGTGTAGCATCAAGGATGAAAATGATGAATACCGCAGAATACATCCAGATGAGAAAATCTGCATTTGCCAATGACAATATTTTAATGTTGCCGGCTACGGCTTACGATATCAATGGTGCATGGGATCAATCCCGCTCTACCGATTGGCAGAAAGAATTAACAGGTAAAACAGCAACAACGTCGAATACCAATGTGGGACTATCGGGAGGCTCAGACGGATGGACTTACCGGATCAATGTTACCCATAATGAACAGACAACGGTTTACCCAGCTGATTATCAGTATAAGAATAATGTTTTATCAATGGGATTTACCCACAGATCGAAAGATAAAAAGCTGAATATTGCTCTTGCAAATAATTTTTCGCAGCAGTTCAATAATGTCATTAATGAAGATATGACCAATATCGGTTTGTCTTTGAGCCCCAATGCTCCTACGCTTTATAATGTTGATGGCTCATTGAATTGGCAAAATAACACCTTTACCAATCCCATAGCATCAACATTAGCTACTTATCAAAACGATACCAAGCAGATCAGCAACAGTTTAAATGTGTCTTATCAGCTTTTTCCAAACATTAATTTTAACATTAATTCAGGATTCAATTATCAGAATTTTGAAGAATTTAACCTGCGACCTCATACAAGGTATAATCCTGCCTTTAACTTTACGAGTTCAAATGGGTCAAGTACCTTCACGAGTTCATTTTCCTCATTTTCATATAACGTGGAACCACAGATTACCGGGGACTTTGTGTTGGGAAGAAATAAAGTCAGTGTTCTACTGGGAGCTACTGTTAATTCTTTGGAGTCAAAACAGTCTTCTATTCAGGGTTCAGGATTTGAAAGCAATGCATTAATGATGAATATTAATGCAGCAAAAACAAAAATATTCTCGGATATTATTTCCACAGATTATAAATATATTGCAGCCTTCGGAAGAATAAACTATCAATTTGACAGTAAGTATATTGTTAATCTTACCGCAAGAAGAGATGGTTCCAGCAGATTTGGACCCAATAATAGATTCGCCAACTTTGGAGCCATAGGAGCAGCCTGGTTATTTTCCAAAGAGAACTTTTTGGCAGACAGAAAATGGTTAAGTTTTGGGAAACTGAGAGGCAGTTACGGTATTGCAGGAAGTGATAATATTGGTGATGCTCAATTCAGAGACACCTATTCAGTAGCTTCATCAAGTATTTATAATGGAGTAGTAGGGCTTGTACCCACCAGGCTGTTCAATGGTAACTTTAGCTGGGAAAAAACAAAAAAGCTGGAATTTGCCCTTGAAACTTCATTTTTTTCTGATGCTATTGGAATGAATATCTCCTGGTTTAGAAACAGATCAGATAATCAACTCGTTGGACTTCCATTGCCGGCTACTACGGGCTTTACATCCGTTCAGGCTAACTTAGCGGCAACTGTTGAGAACAAAGGTTGGGAGTTTGAATTCAGAGCTACACCCATTAAAACCAACAATTTTACTTGGGAATCCAATTTCAATCTTACGATCCCCGAAAATCGTCTTCTAGCATTTCCTAATCTGGAAGGATCCACTTTTTCCAATCAGTATGTAGTAGGTTACAGCACATCTATTGTAAAACTGTACAATTTTACGGGCGTTAATCCACTAACGGGACTTTACTCATTTACAGATGTTAACGGAGACGGTAAAATCTCAGCCCCTGATGACAATAAAAGTATTGAAGATCTTTCAGTGAAATTTTATGGAGGGTTGTCTAACAGATTACGATATAAAAATTGGGATTTGTCCTTCTTATTCCAGTTTACAAAGCAGAGAAATTATAACTACCACAGCTATATGTCAGTTCCCGGAACGATGAATAATCAACCGCAGGTGGTTTCTGATGTATGGTCTGTGAATAATCCAAACGGTTATTACATGCCGTACACCACTGGTGTAAATGCAACAAAAAATGCTGCGCATACCAATTTTATGAGAAGTACAGCAGCTGTTGGCGATGCATCATTGATAAGGTTAAAAAATATCCAGCTTAATTACAGGCTGCCCCTTCAAAATTCTGTTATCTCTGAAGTGATGATTTATGTTCAGGGTCAAAATGTGATTATATGGACAAACTATTTCGGTCTTGATCCAGAGTTTGTTGCCACAGGATATTTACCACCCTTAAGAACATGGTCCATAGGAACTCAGATTAATTTTTAAAATTAAAAAAATGAAAAATAATATATTCAATACATTGAAAAGTGTTTCAATAAGCTTAGTCCTGTTGGGATCGATATCATGTGAACAGTTTATCAATACAGAACTTCCCTATAATCAAATTGGAAACACGGAAGTGTTTGCAGATGTCTCATCAGCCAATGCCGCCCTTGCAGGACTGTACGCCGAACTTTGGAGCAGCTCGATGATTTCAGGAGATGCGACAGGTGGAGCTGCTATTCTTGGAACGTATACGGATGATCTCAACTGTTATTCCCCATACGTTCAGAATGGTCTTGTTGATATTTACAACAATGTACAGATTCCAAGCAATACGATTATCTACAATTTTTGGTCGAGAGCATATAAACACATTTATTATGCAAACTCAATTATTAAAGGTGTAAGGGAATCAACCTCTATTTCACAGGCAAACAAAGATCGATTAATTGGAGAAGCTACGGTTATACGCTCGATTTTATATTTCAACTTGTCACAGATTTTTGATGACATTCCGTATACCGATACAACGGATTATGTTTACAACAGTCAATTAAAAAAGATGTCGAAGAGCCAACTTATGTCATATCTTGAAAATGATCTGAAAGGCAGCATTAGTATTCTGAATGACCAATATGCTAATCAGGAAAGAATCTACATCAATAAAAAAACGGCGGAGCTATTACTGGCAAAAGTTTTAATGATGGATGACAAATGGAGTGAAGCAGAAATTCTGTTATCCCAGATTATTCAATCACCGCTTTACACTTGGGAATCTGATTTAAGTAAGGTTTTTATTAAAACAGGAAAGCACATTTTGTGGCAGTTAAAGCCGGCGAACTCAACGGATGCGACAAAAGAATTTATCATGTTCAATTTTACAACAAGTCTGCCAACATCTTTTTCGCTGTCAGATGCTTTAGTCAATTCTTTTGAAACAGGAGATTTAAGAAAGCAGGCTTGGATAATTTCTACAGTAATCAATCAGAAAACCTATTTCCGTCCATTGAAGTATAAGAATCCTGTCAATGCCAATTCGACCGAAGACTCCGTCATCTTTAGAATTGAGGAAGTGTACCTTTTATATGCTGAATGCATGGCTCAACAGAATAAACTATCTGAAGCTAAAGCAGCTGTTGACAAAATCAGACAGCGAGCAGGACTTAGTCCTTTACCTTTTGGTCTTTCAAAAGATGGGCTCATTGATAAAATGATGGAAGAATCAAGACATGAGTTTTTTGCAGAAATGGGTCATCGATTCTATGATCTAAAAAGATTTAAAAAATTAACCTTGCTTCCTCTAACAAAACCCAGCTGGAAAACTTTTCACAGTGCTTTTCCTATTCCGGAAAAAGAACTGGTCATTAATCCAAATCTTAATCCACAAAATTTCGGGTACTGATGAAAACTTTTTTAATATTCGTATTGTTTTTCTTAATCCAGCAAGTATTTTCTCAGGAGAAAAGTGAAATGGCATCGAGAGAAAAATATGATAACTATGACATTAATCTGAAAGATACTTCATTAGACGGCAAGTGGCTGGCATTTTATAAAGTGTATGATGACAACAGTGATACTCTTGTGATCGTAAATCGGAACAATCCCGACAAGCAATATCAGAAAGTAAAAGTACAAGATCACAAGTGGAGTAACGACCGACTAGTGCTGAAGTATAATGACCATACAGAAGTTTTTGATTATAATAAAAATAAACAATGGGAATTACCTGCATGTAAAAGCTTTGGAATGATTCCTAAAGATCATTTATTGGCACTATACAGTTCTGACACAGTTAAGGTCTATGATTTGAAAAATGAACAGTTACTGGATAAGATAGGATTAGTTTCTAACGTTTTTTTTCATGATGATACAATTTGTATGCAAGTTAAAAATGGAACTGAGTATGACCTAGTTGACTTAAAAAATAATGGCATCGTATCTTTGTACAAAACACCTAATACTATATTTAGTGTAAAGTTTCTCAGAAATCATTCTTTACTAATTTTTGAAAAAAAAGATGGAAACATTCAAGACATTGTATATTATAATGGGTTTTCAAAAAAAACATTCAAGTTTGCGCAAGTACTAAAGCCTCAATTTAATTCTGCTACCGGATACCAAAGAAATGATGGAAGCATAATAATCACTACGGAAAAGACAAAGGTCAAAAGACAATCTTCTGATCCTGAAGTTTGGTTAACATCAGATAACAATCTTATACAGAAATTTAAAAATACTGTACCAGGTCAATTTCTTTGGCAACCAGAAGAAAAAAAGATTCTTAAGTTGGGAACTAAGAACCTAGAGAGAGTCGTAGATATCAATAATGACAACTATTTTTTGACGTTCAGCTTTTCCCAAATGCAGGATTATACGACAAAACAGGTTTCATCAAAAGTTTACAGATTTGATCAAAGAAACGAAGAATTTAAATATGTTGATACGATAAAAGAAATCGCTTTTTATTCGCCGGGTGGTCAGTATATAATTTATAAAAAAAATAAATTTTGGAAACTATTAAATATTAATACGTTACAGTATACAGAGATTAAAGATAACTCTTTTGCCAATGTCTATTTTACAAAAAATAACAAGATCATATTTGACGGATCGGAGGGACTTTGGGAATACGATATAAAAACAGATCATCTTAAACTCAGTTACAGAGATGAACCGGGAATTTACAAGATTCTTACCTATGACTATTCAGGCAATTTTCTAAATTATCTTTTAGAAATCAATTTTCGTAGTCGAGGGCTTAATGAGAATAGTTTTATGTTTGAAGTTTATGATCCATCTACGTTAGTGAAATCATTTTATGAGAAAACCAATACAAAATATTTACCTCTGATTAAAACTACCACTTCAAAACTGGTTTATCAGAAAACTGATATTTCAAAAAACAGTTACGTTTTTACAGAAGAAAACTATAATCTGCCTAAGCAATTGATCACTTTGAGCAGGTCAGAAAAAAAGAAGGTAGTTTATCAGTCAAATAGAGGGGATAAAGCACAAGCAGATTTTCGAATAGAAACCATTCATTATCAAAACAGTGAGCATGCTAATCTTAAAGGGACATTGCATTATCCTCTCAATTATATTCCATCTAAACGCTATCCATTGATCGTCCATGTGTATGAGATACAAAGTGACAAACGCAATGAATACCCGGTATTCTTGGAACAAAATATAACTGAAGGCTTTGATATCCGATCTCTTTTGGAACAAGGATATTTCGTTTATATGCCTGACATTGTTTTTGATAAACGGGGAACAGGCATATCGGCACTGGACTGCGTGAATAAATCTCTTGATGCAATAAGTGGTTACAATTCAATAGATTTTGATAAGATAGGGATGATTGGTCATTCGCACGGAGGTTACATCACCAATTTTGTTGCAACCCATTCAAATCGATTTGCAACCTACATAGCAGGTTCAGGATATAGTGATATTGTTCGCTCCTATTTTTCAATGAGTTTTCATTATATGAGTCCGCTTTATTGGCAGTATGAAAACGGACAATTTAATTTAAAAACTTCTTTTTTGGAAGATAAGGAACTTTATTTCCGCAATAATCCAGTTTATTATGTGGAAAATGTTTCAAGACCCATCTTGTTATGGACAGGAAAAAAAGATCTGAATGTTGAGTGGGGGCAATCGATGGAATTTTATATCGGGCTTAAGCGAAATAAAAAAGAGGCTACATTGCTCATATATCCAGAGGAAGGACATTATATAGCTTCCAGGTCGAGTTCGAAGGATCTTTTTCAAAAAACGATGGAATGGTTAGGACACCATTTGAAAGGAGAAGAAAAACCAGCATGGACAGAATAAAAATAAGAAGGATGCCGAAAGGCATCCTTCACTTTTTAATTTCTATATAATGTCTGTCCGCATTCCGTATCGCTGAGATATGACTGCATTACTTTTGGTGAACCGTTGACCAATTCGGTGCAAACTGTACCACCAATGACATCACAGTCAATTTCTCCAAATGGAATACATTTCTCAGCTGGAGCAGCTGGGTCAAAATGATAAGCAAAAATACTTGCTTTCTTCTCTGTTTTTGCTTTGTTTGTAGCAAAAGCACTTCCGACACCAAACACTAAGATGGCTACGGGAATCATGATTGTTTTAAGATTTCTCATAATAATTGTATTAAGATGTGCCTACGATTAAAACAGGTTTTCGGCTTTACCTGTGAAATTGCTCAAGTATCGGTTGCGCAAAATGATATTTGACAATTTCATTTCCAATGAGGATATATAAGTACTCACCAGCGATAAACATGTCCTTTACTTTCTCACCATGGCGATTGGGTACCAGAAAGCTCCCGGAATAATATTGCTGATTAATCTTATAAAGGTCAATAATGCTCGACTTATTCCACTGCATGGTTCCATCATGGACAGCTTTGGAATTTGAATTGACAAACAATAAATTATTGGTGACAAAAGCATTTTTTACACTTTGCTGAAGGGGATTCTTAATTTTCGTTGAACCGTCAGGAAGTTTTACGGTTTCGGTTTTCTGCTCTTTTTGAAAACCAATCATTTTTAATCTGTTACTATTTCTACTTTTTGCATGATCAAAAGCAACAAACTCATTTTTGTAGTAATATAAATACACTGACATTTTTGTCTGCAGGTCAGAAAGTAAAAGACCATCATTGTCAATATATCCTGCTTCATCAGTTCCCAGAAGATCATATTCCAATTTAACAATGTTGTTTTGATAATAACCCAATACGAAATTTTTGAATTTTGAGCTTTGTGATCTAAATAAATAGTTTTCTTCCGAAAGAACATTTAACTGATCAAAAAACATCTCATTTTCAGTCACTTTATGTAACGGGTCATTATTTGAAATCGTTCCCTTAAAAATCACTGGAACAGTGCCGTCATAGATATAATAAAAGGGAGCTTTCCATGCTATTTTCAGACTTTTAAATTGATATGATTTAGTTTCTAAAGGTATTCGATACTTTGAGAAACCGCTCAGATCTTTTTTTACAACAGTAATATTTAAAGGTGCGGTTGTGTTGCCGAGGTAAAGATTATGAGAATCATCTCCCATAAAATAAAAAGAATTATAATCAATATTGAGATGAGTTTCTTCTTCTACTGCATGCGGTATGTATCTTCTTGTGAAATTATTATTTTTTCTTATTTGTTTTTCAGACTGAAGATATAAAAGGCTAACAGACAGTGAGCTGATGAAGATTACCACTACAGGTCTTGAAATAAACTTAATTGCCTTCTGACCTTGGTGTCTTTCAGCCAGTACAATGGCAAAACCTGCAATAATTACACATATCCCATTAAAGATTAAATGGGATTTCCATCCCATATTTTCCAAAATTCCACCACAGGAGCACGGAACAAACTCACTATACTCGAGAATTAGGTAAATATACATCGTAAAAGCAGACATCAGTCCAAGCGAAAAGTATAAGCCTAAAATTCTTTTTGCAGGAATCATTAGAAAAAACACCGCTATAAATTCTATAACTATTGTAAAATAGGATATGCTTCCAGCATAGACGCTAAGCAGAGGAGACTGGGCAATCTGTGACTGAAAGTTTTCAAAATCCAGTACTTTACTCACACTTGCATAAATAAAAAGGATGGCAAAAAAATACGAAACAGCAGTAATACAATAAATTTGAAAATTTTTCATGATATATAGTTTTTTTGATTACTGTTCAGTCAAAAGTTTCCATCGAACTTTATGACCGCAATAATCCGGCATAAGCTCGCCTTTAAAAAGGGCAATGGTTGTTTTAAAATTCCCCATACTTTCCCAAATGCCACTCGCCGGACATGGTAAGCCTGTTGCAATTGATATATAGGTATGAGGAATCATAGGTTGTAAATTGATTAATTGCTTGGCTTTATTCTCCAATTATCTCCATCTCTTACTGGGGGATCAGGATCTATTATTTGTTGTACTGTTTTTGCAGAATCATATCTCATCTGTAGATTAGTTTTTATTTCAAATTTTTCATTATTAGTTGAGATGATATCTTCATCTCTCTGGACACAGCTTTGAGATAAAACTGATCCAATCATTATGCTCAAAAATGGGATAAACTTTTTCATTTTATAAATTTTTGTTGATTATCCCGACGTCGGATTATGTAGAATTCTGAAGCCAAAGTTATCTGGCAAGTGCCTAGAAAAAAACTACATTACGGTACTATTTTAAAATAGTGACGTCACTATTTTAGAATAGTACCATGTGATTTTTAATGATAATGTATTATTAATCAGACTTATGTACGTTTTGCGTTTAAAATGCTTGTAAACTGCTAAAATAGATAGTGTTTATAGGCAAATTGCGTAATTTTGGAATGGTGAGGCTCTAATAATAGCATATGAAAAAGTTAAATTACTTTCTCGTCTTCATTTTTGCATTTTCTCAACACATATTTTCACAGCAAAAAAAAGAGAGAACCTTCTGGGAAATCAGAAAAAATTATCAAAAAATGACCATTGACGACATTCGCGCAATGCCATACGTTAAGGACTATATTCAAAAATCTAAGAGACAGAATAACTTGCCAAAACTCATCCAAGGATATAGGGACGGTAGGCAATTTGATTTTGCTAACAAAATGAAATATGCCGACAGCGCGTTGGCGGCAAGTATTAAATATAAAAACAACGATGATATTAGCAAAGATTACTTAAGCAAAGGAATCATTTATTACTTCTATCAAAAAAAATATAAACTGGCTTTGAATGAATATTTAATGGCATATAAATATTCAAAGGATTCAAAAGATGAGTACCATTATTATAAAGTTTTATATCATCTTGGAATAGTTAAAGAACATTTAGGTTATTATGACGAGGCTTTAGAACATTTTTCAAATTGCGCAGAGTTCTACAGCACCAAAATGAACAGTAAAATGCACGAGAATATACTTTTCAACTATAAAAAAGCTTATTATAACTCACTGCATCAGATGACAATAGTAAACCGATATCTGAAAAATTTTTTGAAAAGCGACAGTTTAATCGATCTCGGATATCATCTGACAAGAAATGATGGTGATTTTCTTATTGAAAATAGTTACTTTCTTAAGTGTAGGGGAATTTCAAAATTTCATAAAAAGGATTATTCGGGAGCAAAATTAGATTTAGAGCAGGCACTTCCGATATTGTTGCAAAGAAATGATTTTGCATGGACCTCGGTAATTTATTATTATCTTGGAAAGATATCAGAAGTAAGAAACCAGTTACCCAATGCTATAAAATATTATGGCGCAATCGATTCAATATTCGAAAAACAACAATTTATATTTCCTGAGATTTACAGGGGTTACAATTATCTAATTAGCTATTATAAGGATAAGGATCTTAATAAGCAGCTTTATTACACAAATCAGCTTTTAAAAGCTGACAGTTTGGTTACAAAAGATTATCCTTATTTATCAAATAAGTTGCATAAGGATTACGACCGAAATACTCTAATACAAGAAAAAGAAAATATTGAGACAACTGGACGAAATAATATGTTGTTTGCAAATATTCTTATTGTAACGGGATCACTTGCATTTACAATTCTTTCCTACAAATATATAAAAGACCAAAAAATAAAAAAGCAGTATGATTTACTTCAAAAGAGAATTGCTGAAGGTAACAATGTGCTTTTGGACAAAAAAGTAGATGAAGCAGATGATAATTTGTTAAAAAAGAGTTTACTCACTCCTGAATTGTCCCATGAAATTAGAATAAAGTTGGACAAGTTTGAGAAGGAACTCCAATTTACCAAGCGTTTAACTCAAAATAGCTTAGCCGCTAAACTCAATACTAATTCACGATATTTATCGGCTTATATTAATGAGAATAAAGGTGTAAATTTTAATAAGTATATTGCTGGATTACGGATTAATTATATTACAACTTTATTAAACAGTAATAATAAATACTTAAATTTTACAATAGAGGCTTTAGCAGAGGAGTGCGGTATTGTGGCTAGACAAAACTTTTCAAAGCTTTTCTTCGAGATTAATGGGATTCGTCCAGCGGATTACATAAAAAAGCGAAAACAAGAGCTCGGTTTAAGTTGAAAATGGCTCCAGTAAACGTTTTTTTGTAAATTTCTAGAAAAAGGACATGGTAACAAATACTATTTTTAGAGAAATTACTCAATTACATGATGAGTTAGAATCAGAGATTAATAAAGTTTATAAAGAAGATAATGATGTTGTCAAACTCGCTGAAAAATCTTTGATTCTCATTGATAACGCTGTGCGAAAAGTTAAAGGAATGATTTCATCCCATCATTTTGATACAATTGCTCAAGAAATACATTTTTTCAAGAAAATAAAACCGCAGTTTATTTCAAAATTTATTTATCATTCAACAATCCTTGATATTGAATCTCATAAGCCTAATGCAGGCATTAAAATTATTAAAGAATATTATGAAGCTGAGCAAGAAAAGTTAAAAAATTTTTATACTGAACAATCCGAATTTTACAGTTATTATCGTCGTGATGCCACCTATTTGGATCACAAGATATTTGTGAGGAATTCTTATGATTTAAAAATGAAGCTATCTTTTGGCTTTTACAATTTCGATACAAGTTTTACAACATCTCACGATCATCTAGTAGCAAGATTTATTGCCAATCAGCTATTTGATGAATATTTGAAAGAGTCAATAGCAAATTTAAGTGAAAACCGCAGCAATAAAATTTTATCACCACTAGTATGGTCTGCATCGAAAGTGAGTCTAACTGAATTACTATTTGCCTTACATCTAAGTAATTGTTTTAATTCGGGTCACACCGAACTATCGGAAATTTTTAGATGGGCAGAGAAATCATTTGATATTAGTTTAGGTAACTATCATAAAACTTTAGGTGAAATAAGACTAAGAAAAAATGATCGGTCAAAATTTCTGAATTTACTCCGACAAAATCTTAATCAGTATCTGGATGATTTAGATATCTAAGTAATTTTTCGGTAGTACGACAAACTACCGAAAAATACCCTAACACAAATAATCAGAGAATTTGTAAATATTTTTGGGAAAATATCCGCTTAATTACGGAAGTTATATGTTATACACCTATTGCTTGGAAAGTTTGAACAACTTTTTTATATAAAAAAAATCTTTCGGTAGTACCGAGAAACTACCGAAAGATATTTTGCGTGATTTTGAAATTTTGTCAAATAAAACAATTTTAAAACTATGGCAATATCCATTATCACCAAAGAAGACCTTCAGCAGTTTAAAGTTGAATTGCTGGAAGCTATCAAAGAACTATTACAAGGTAATACTACAGAACAAAAGTTGTGGCTTCGCACCTCTGAGGTCAAGAAGATGCTTAATATTTCTTCAGGCACATTACAGAACTTAAGAATTAATGGAACACTATCTTACAGTAAGGTAGGAGGGACATTATACTACAATTACAAGGATATTGAGAAACTACTGAAAGATTTCAAACATTAATTGGTAGTAATAATTATGGAGAAATCTAAAAATATCATCAGTTTCTTAGGCTCTTTTATTCAGGATAGCCGGATGTATCCTTCACATCTCAGCTTATATGTTTCAATTTTCCAATTGTGGAGTTCAACCAAATTTCAAAATCCCTTTCGTGTTTGTCGCGAAGAGTTAATGAAGCTAAGTAAAAATAAATCTTTTGCAACCTACCATAAATGTATTAGGGAGATACATAATGCAGGATTTATTAATTATTCGCCGAGCTATAATTCTTACGAAGGAAGCTCGATTGAAATTATTGATTTTGAAAGTGTAGATAAGAACAAAAATGAATTAAGCTTGGAAGAAAAAGCCTTGCAAGAGGAAATATTTAATTTTTCTGTACCAGCGCTATATGAGATTGAAATGTATTTCAATGAGCGGGATATAGTATCTGAAGAAGCGTGTCAATTTTATTCATTGTATCAATCTAAGGATTGGAGTTTGACAAATGATAAACCAATGAAATGCTGGAAATCAGCTGCAAGAAATTGGATTTCGAAAATGAAAAACAGCAATCAAAACCAGAACCTATGAAAGAAATAAATCTTAAAACTCCAATGTGGAAATTAACTGTTGGAGAGTTTTTAGAAATTTCAAAAGACTTCATATTTCAACAAAAATACGAATATGGATTAAAGGGATTGGCAAAAATTCTGGGATGTTCCATTTCAAAAGCTTCTGAAATAAAATCATCTGGAATATTGGATGAAGCCATTATCCAAAAGGGTAATATAATCATTATTGACATTGAGAAAGCTTTGGAGCTTTTCGCCCAGAAGTAATATGTATTACCTTGAATTAATACAACGATTTTGGGATTTTAATAAGATTGTCAAAATAAGTCCTACTGAGATTGCTTTGTATTTGTACTTGCTTAAAATTGGTTATGAAAAAGACCGCTATGATTTTAAAATCTCTGATGTGGAATTAGCAAGAGAGTTGGGTCTGACGAGAGTTACCATAAAAGCGTCAAAAGATAAGCTCAAAAATAGAGGACTAATACAATTTCAGACCAGCAATGGGCTTCCTTGCTACTATCGTTTACTTTTAGATTATTCTTTTGAGATTAAACCGGAAAAAGAAGGTATAAAAAAAGATTCTGATACGGAAAACTTACGAAAAAGAGCAATTCTAGAAATCCCTCAAATCATTGACAACTTAGCCAATGAAAGTACCATCATCCCTTCTTGGGAAGAATTTATCAGTTATGCAAAGACGTTGCAAAGCTATGATTCGCCAATGGATTTTTCCATTGAAAAAAAATATAAAATCTGGGTTGATAAAGGATGGAAAAATGCATTTAATCGTCCAATCAGTAATTGGAAAGCAACACTAAAAAGTACACTGCCCTATATGAATAATTCAAGTGAAGATAATCCAATTTCATTAAAAGATATTCCAAATATAAAGCGCCCCTAACTCAGAATTAAAAATCATTAAATCAAATTTCAAAAAGTAATGGGTAAAAAAGAAATTACAATATCCGATTTAAAACTTGGACAAAAGGTTATTATTAATGGTATGCTTGCAGAATATAAAGGCATCCAAAAAGTACGAATTCTCAATTTGGGTAAGGCTGACAAAAGAGTTTTTAAAGCAGAAGGAGTTAATATTTTTAAATATTACAGCTTAGCTGATGGCTCGAAAACGCTTAAAAGTGAAAAAATTAAATTGATTTAGTCCTTCCAAGCAATTTGAAATATAATTAGATTAAATCTTACAATATCTTAAACAATAGAATGGCTAATCCAGATAAGGATTTTCGATTAATCCGTAACAAATTTGAAGTTAAGAATGAATTCAGTCAGGAAAGAATAAGAATAGGAAATCGTTTTGTAGATGACTTTATTTTCGATGACAACGAGGCTGCAGATATTCCAATTAATGCTTTGCGTGTTATTTTCAATATTATTTCTATAATCAGTAATGAACAATTTCGTCCGCAAGACCGACCTAAACAATTATCGCTTTTTGATGAAGAGTTTGAGACGGACAACAATATTTTTGCGTCCATTAGAATCAGAAACAGTAAAATTTCACCAAGTGGTTCAACACAACAAGTCGTTGATGCATATGAGTTTCTTGCACGATTCAAAATGGGTTGGTATAAATCTTTGAACTCAAAAGGAAAAGAAATTAAAACTTTCGGTGGATTGATTTCTACACCCAGTTATGACAAACGTGGTTATACTACATTTTTAGTCAGCAGTTATTGGCTTAAGAAACTGTTGGTCATTCCTGAATACAACTACATTTTATATAATTTGGTCTACAACGTAAGAAACAACAAACATATTATTTTCGCCATCTGGCTTTCAAAAATACCTGAAAGTGGAACAGTTCTAAAGTTATCGACTTTGAACAAAAAATTTGGACTTAACTATAAAACAGCCAATGATTTCTGTTTTAAGTTTCTAAAGCTTGCAAGAATTAGCTTGGATATACACAATAGTTTATCTTTCAACTACCAATACAAAGGGGATTCTATCTTTATATTTCCTTACAAAGCTAAAATTACTTCAGATGTTTTGATGTCCGAAGACTTACAAAAAACACCTGAAATCACTAAAAGGTTAAGCTATTTCCGGAAAAGATTTGGCTTACAGGAAAATGAAATGAAACAATTCTTTCATCAATACAGAAATATTCCCCAGACCCGAATATTGATAGAAAAAGCTTTTAAAAGATTCATCAAAATCTGCAGATTGAAAAAAATACAGTCTGTCATATTTCAAGGGATAGCTTTTTTACAAGAAATTCAGAAGCTGGTTATACAAATATATCAGGAGAGTAGAACCGGAAAATTAATTCCAAATGGTTACCCGATAATATTGTGAATTCGGAATTGCGCTCATTCGGATTTCGGAATTGCGGTAGCTGGAGTTAAAGAAATCTTAAAAAATGATAGCTTCAGTCATTGTTTTCGGAATTGCGCTCATTTCATTTTTTCTAATAGAGTTAAAATTATTGGTTATCATTAAAATCGCGAATAATTGAGAGAATCTATAAACAATTAAAAAAGGCATTTCGGAATTGCACTCATTCCAAAATCTGGTTTTTTTCGGATTTGTGCTCATTTCAGTTTCGGAATTGCACTTATTTTAAATTCGGAATTGCACTCATTCGAAAAATAATGGAAATCCTTTGTGGTAATACGATATGGCGATTTACTAAAAGTATATTAAAAGTAGATAAAAGTTTTTTTTTATCTAAAAGGAAAATGAAGATGAAAAATTTGCTTTAAAAAGAAAAAAAATGAATTGCGAAGAAATTAAACAAAAAATAGGAATCAGAACTGTTCTGGAATCGTTCAACTTATTTCCGTCCAAAGAAAACCGAAGAACGGCTTTTTACTTTGCAATTGACAGAGAGGAGAGGACACCCAGTTTATCTGTTGATTTTGTGAAAAATAGAGCATTTGATTTCGGGACTGGCAAAAGCTATGATGTGATTTCAATTGTGCAGCAAATTAATCAATGTTCTGTTTCTGATGCTTTGAAATACTTGGCAAGGTTTGGCTTTTCTGTCCAGAATGATATTCAGAAAGTTGATTCTAATCAAGAATTGGAATACGAAATCTTAAAAACGAGTGAAATTAGGCACTTTGCATTAGTTCAGTATTTAACATCACGAAGAGTTTATGAGCAAAAGGATTTGGTCAGAGAGATTCATTACAAAATGAATGGAAAAAAGTATTTTGGAATAGGCTTTTTAAATGACTCTGGTGGTTTCGAAATACGAAACAAATATTCTAAAATCTGTTTGAGTAAGAAAGATGTTACATTAATAAAAACTCAAAATAATAACTTTGATGAAATTGCAATCTTTGAAGGCTTTTTCGATTACCTTACTTACAGAAATATGGAAAAAGAACAAAGCTCAGATTATCTGATTCTCAATTCTACATCAATGCTTTTTAAAGTTGAAAACGAATTGAAGAAGTATAATAAAATCTCACTGTTTTTAGATAATGACTCCAATGGAAAATCTGTCAAGTCTAAAATTGAAAAACGATACAAAAATGTAGAAGACTGTTCCGTGATTTATGAGTCGTATAATGATTTGAACGAGTGGTACTGCAACATTTAGAGGGTGTTTTTTATTTAAATATTACGAGAAAAAATGATGGAGAAATAAAATTATTTCAAATATTACTGAAAATGAATTCGCATCTTTTGTCGATATTTTCCTTAGGAACTTCAATAACTTTATAACCAAATTTTGTATAAGTCTGTTTCATTAAATCAAAAGTATATACTGCCTCTTTCCAAGTTTGTTTTCTTTCATTATCTGTTTCGTAGATGTCTAACCAAGGTGGCAGGATAAATACTTTTTGATTATATGGATTTGAGCGTACAACAGCCACTATCTCATCGGATACAGGAATATTCTCCATTTCCATATAACAGATTGCACCCAAAATTCCTCTATCAAAGAAAACTGTTTTATCCAAAACTTCGCTTGTTACTTTTTGATAAGTTTTTAAAGAAGCCTCAAACATCAACTCCGCATATAAAATTTTATTCTTCCACGGCAGTCCTTCACCATTAATCTGCATCTGTTGTTTAATAATTTGGCGGGCATCTTCAGGAATGACACGTTTTCCCTTAATTTCAAGTGCATTTAGTAAAGTTGTCTTTCCAGCTCCAGGTCCGCCGGTAATAACAAATAGATGTTGGGATTTATTTTTGAGCATAGATTTTTATTTTGGTATTCAAAAACAAATCCCAACTGAAAAGCTGGGATTTATTTTTTATCAATTATTATTTCTTAGATTCTTCAACAGAGATTTTTCTAAAGTCTTTAAATAATTTACTTAGTTCCAAAGCAGATTTTCTTGCTCTAGTTCCAGCTGCTTTGTTTCCTTTTTCAACTTGTTGGTTTGCTTCTGTAGTGAACGCCTCAAATTCTGCGTTGATTTTTTCGATAAGTTCTTTCATAATGTATGTTTATATATTTAATAAGACCGCAAATATAAATTTTTATTCCTTTTTATAAGCACTTTTAAGCCTATTTGCAAATTTTTTATAGAATGATAAATCATCAAACTATTTGAATTTCATTTTACAAAAGTCAGAATGTGAAAAACGATTTTTTTCTAATGGATTTTCCTTTGTTTTTCGTTGACAAAAACTTCATTGAACCAATTCATAACTGTGGTTTGTGCTTTTTACTATTGCAAATGTAGGATAGCATCATTCACTCAAAAAAATCTTTTTGGGTTTCTACAAAAATTCTTTCCACTTCATTCCAATAATTTTTCCAGACACTCCTAAATCCTTCGGACAAAAAGATTTCAAGCCCGATTCACCACTGTAATCCATTACGGGAAGTGAATCGGGTTTTGTGTGCCTGATGCTTTCCTATAATCATAGGCAAAGAAAAAGCCGGAACCTCAGTTATACTAATCAATTCAACTCAAGACGCTCTTTGACATCAACGAAAAAACAAATAGAAAAACAACAAAATATACTGTTTTTCAAAACTTAAATATAAAAAAGAGAGCCGAGTGTCCTCGATACCAAATCAAATCACTCAAGATTTTAATCATTAATAAAATAAATAATTATCAACGAAATCATTAACAAAATAAATCGAAACATTATGAACACAATTATCGGTAGAGTTACCAAAAACGCAGAAATCAACATCTTAAAAAACGACAAGCAAGTTGTGAATTTTTCAATAGCCATCAATGACAGCTACAAAAATAGACAAGGAGAAAAGGTGGAGCAGACCACTTATTATAATTGCGCATATTGGCAAAGTCCTAATGTCGCAAAATCTTTAACTAAGGGAACTTTGGTTGAACTATCAGGCAGAACGAGTTCAAATGCGTGGATAGGTAAGGATGGAGAGATAAGGTCTGGATTAAACTTCCATACTTCAAATATAAAGTTTCACGGAGGAGGAAAACGAGAAGATGTACAAAACTTTGTGACAGAAAAAGCGCAAGACAAAAAAACATTTGCGGAAGATACAGACGACGATCTACCATTCTAATTAGTGAAATTTATGGAAGCACAATTTAATTTTCAGATAAAGCAGAAAAAAGACAAACGAGGATGGGAAGACATAGAAGTTTATTATCTCACCGAATGTGACAGAACTACAGCAGTACGATATGCAAGAAAGATTTCCAAGATCTTTAAATCAGAAATCCGATTAACACAAGGGGCAGAACCTCTTAAAGTAAGTGGAACTTATATCTACGAAACCAATTAACAAGAAAAATTAGAAAATGAAAAAATCAATCAAACCAACCGAATATTTTTTAATAAAAGCAAAGAGCGAATGGGACGACTGTGATTTTGCAATTATACATATCACCGAAGAATGGAAAAAAATCCAAAAGAAAAGATTGGAAGTTGTGAAAATTGTGAAAAATGATTCTGATTTGAAATGGCTCAACTATGAAGATGTCAAAGTTGAGTTTTTCAAATTCTCTAAAGAAAACTACCCTCAAATTGAAGAATGGCTTTCAGAAAAAAATCAATTTTTCGTCGAATTGGAAAAAGATGATTTGAAACAACTTTTACAACCCGAACACGATTTGCACAACCGTCAAATGCAAGTTTTTAAGAGCGGAAATGCCATCTACAACGCATTCGGAAAACACACAAGCGAAGAATTTTTTACAGAAGAATTTTCATTGGAGGAATTCACAAAATAATTTATAGATTCAAAATTTCACATCATAAGAATTATGCAGACCAATTTTTTCAGACATATAGCAAAAATGGACTTAACAGGAGATTTGCAAATCACACTTCGTCCAACGACTGAAAATTGCTTTGTTCTTTCCATACTGCTCAGTAATGAGCAGTGTGGAGACGAAGCAAGGAAATTGATTCCACCTCTCAATCTTCGTGGTACAGCAGAGGAACTCGATAACGGTTTTTTTGAACAAATAACGACACCATTGCAAACCGCTTCTGGATTGATGGTGGATATGGAAGCTTTTATGAAGCAACTTGAAGAAGTTAAAAAGAAATCGGCAATGGAAAAGGAAAAGACGGACAAGGAAAAAAAGGAAAAAGATACCAAAGAAAAAAAGTATAAAGAAGCATTGCAAAAAGCCGAAGAACTTGAAAAAGAGGGAAAATATAAAGATGCTTGGACAGCACTTCCAAAAGCATCAGATTATCCCGACTTCGCCGAAGTTATCCGCGGTAAACAAGACGAGTACTCCAAATTTCTTGCCCCCAATCTTTTTACTGAAAGCAATGACAACAATGTACCAACTGAAACTACCTAACCTTAAAAATCTTAAAAATGTTACTTGCAACACTATTAGAACGAGTTTTTGTTTTGAAACACAATGGACACGAAATAAAACTTACAGACCCCGAACCTAAATGGAGTGTAGAAGCTGTGATGAATTTTTACGCTAATACTTACCCAATATTAACCACTGCAAAAGTTTCAGCACCGCAGATTAAAGATGATACTATACAGTACAAATTTGAAAGTGTAATGGGGACTAAGGGATAGATAAATATTGCGACTTGTTAAGAGCAAATAACTTTAAATCCAGTCCTCATTTTTCAGCAACCAACAACAAAATAAAAATGAATGCAACAAAAAATCATATCGGGAAAAATCAAGTTACCGGAAGAAAGACAACAAGAAGAGTTACATCAACAATTGGGCAGGTTCGCTCATTGGCTTCAAAAACCAAAGACCTTGAACGAAATTCGGAAAGACAAACAGAAGTCTGTACCAATAGCAATGCTTCCAATGGTTTTCTGAAATGTAAGTTTCTACCAAAACAAGAAGAAGTTTCACATTTTCAAGGTAGCAAGAAAATACTTAACACAGAAAGGGACTTTTATAAGTCCCTTTCTAAATTTTCCAAACAGTATGGAGTAGAGCCAATGCAAACAAAAGACTTTGGTTTTCCATATAATTTGGCTTTGGCAATGTGGGATATAAAAACGAAAATGAAACAGGCTAATGCGGATTGGAATCAATTCAAACTCATACGAACTAACAAAAAGTTTCATTTTGCAAAAGAAGAACAGTTCTGCACTAATACATCACTTTATTTTATTCCCGTTGTACCACTTTTTAAAATGCTTCACGACAAAATGTGTAAAAAGAATGCTCAACTTTTACTTTCGGTTTTTAGTTACCTTTATCATATTGCCAACGTTCCATATTATAGACAACAAGCTAGTTATCTGTATTGGATATACGAAATGCACGAAGGATGGATGGAGGAGGATGAAGCAGGAGAGGATTCACATCATTATTGCAGAGAGTTTGAAATGTCAAAGAATATAGGAGACAAAATAGAACGAAAAATTTTTAATATTAAAAATTTGGATTTTTTTGAACAGCGTTTGAAGTGTTTTAAAATCCAAAATGAATTTGACATCATTTGCCACAAAGTTGCTTCCGAAGCTTTTGCTCTTTATTCAGAATATCCAAATACAACAATTTTCAGAAATAAACCATCATCTGAAGAAAACCCGCACGATGACGATTATTCCAATAAAGCTATATCAATGGATATGTACATTTCATTTGTAGCTAACACCAAAGGCTGTTTGTACAATAATATTGAAGATAGCATTAATGCGGAGTTCAATGAATACGGAAGCATTGAAGAGCCAACTATTTACTTACCTATTAATGGAACAGAAATTCCAAAAGCGGATTTTGATTTTGAATATCGTTTATTCGCTTTAATGGAAAAATTACATCAAGTATTAACCTGTAAAAAATTAGAATGAATAATGTAATTGACACCAACAAATATTTCGGAATACTGTACGAACCAAAATCTGCATTGGTTTTTTACGAATCTTTAGATAAAAATGAAATGTACGTTGAACATTTTGATATGGACAGAAATGGAAATCCAGTCAATGCACATCCGTTAACTGTTAATGAAGCAAAAGCGTTAGCAAAATCATTAGTCATTGATGAAGAAATCGAGAAAGCCTTTTTAAAATCTAAAGGAATCTTAGCCAATAACATTTTGCATATTAACCCAAGCCAAAAAGGTTCAGTGATTTGGTACACCAAAGCACAAGAACGACAAATGTATTTTGTGAAAAATCTGGAAATACCCAGCGGAAAAGCAAAAGTTCCTGCAATGCTATGGATTGCGGATACAGAAACTCTTTCTGTTTTTGCATTATCAAACGATAAAAGACCAACAGAAAAAACACCATTGCATTATGCTCCATTTTTCAACGTCTATAATGACGGTGATGTTTGTATGGGAACTGTAGATATAAAAATTAAAAACTCAGCTTCGGTCGAAGAATTTATAGAACAATGGGAGAACTACTTTTTCAATTCTTATTTCAGCCATTTGGTAGGTAATCATAATCCTATTGATGGGAACTTAGTCAACCTTTGGAAAAAATTGCTTGAATCAAATGAAGCTTTTCCTGTCAAAATGTTAAAGAAAAACAATAAAACCCTCAAAAATTTATTACGATGATTGCAACAAAAATAATGGTTCATTTTGCAGACAATTCTTTGCTTAGTCCGACCAACCCAATTTCATTAAACCTAATTGGAGGAGGAGGGACAGGTTCTAAAGTTTTAACAGCTTTAATGGAAATGAACCACAGTCTTATTGAATTAGGACACGCAGGATTACAGGTTCGTCTTTGGGATGATGATATTGTCACAAATGCCAATATAGGCAGACAACGGTTTGCAGAATGTGAAAGAGGATTGTATAAATCCGTTGCGTTAATCAACCGCATCAATCGATGGGCAGGAACCAATTGGAAAGCCGAAACACAAAAGTTTGAAAAAGATAGCTTCGGCAGATTTTCAGAAGATGCTAAAGCAACGATTACAATGACCTGCGTAGATAATGTACAGGCAAGGTTTGGTGTTGCAGAAATTTTAAAAGAGAGAGATGATTATAAAAGTTTCAGCAATCAACCTAAATATTGGATTGATTTTGGGAATGGTAAACATACGGGGCAAGTCTTGTTATCTACTGTTGGAAGCTTAGCACAACCAAAATCCGATAAATATGAAACAAGAAGTAATCTTCCATTTATTACTGAGGAATTCGGAGAACTTCTAAAACAATCCGAGACTGAGGACGATACGCCAAGTTGCAGTCTGGCAGAAGCTTTAGCAAGACAAGATTTGTTTATCAATTCAACTTTGGCTCAAATGGGATGTTCGCTTTTGTGGAATTTGTTCTGTGATGGATTAACTGAGAACAGAGGTTTTTTTCTTAATCTAAAGAACTTCCATTCTCAAGCGATTAAATTGTAGATTTTGCTGTCCGATGAAAGTCGGGCGGCAAAAATGCAATTCCTTCCTGAGGTCGGAAACGCATTTTTGCAAAATAAGGAGCAACCCTATTTCAAAAAAATTGCCTTGTTTTGGCTTTAGATATTTTTGAAAAAAGGATGCGGAGTATTTTATTTTTTTGAATTATTAAAATCAAGTAGATTCAAAAAATCTTGTTCAGTCATCTTAGTTCCAAACAACTTTTAAATCTTTAAATTCTAAGTTTGATTTCGTTTTCTCAAATGTATTTCTTTCAGGCTGTGAGGTCGTTTTGAATTTAAATATTTTGATAAACAATGGCTCACCTTGTATATCTTTAAATGAAAAATTTAGTCTGAAAGGAACATTTTTGGCCAATTCAGGAAATGGTTTGCTGGATTTATACAAGTCAATTTTGTGTTCATTACCTTCGATATCCACAATACTAATATCTTCGATTGTCATTTTTTTATTCTCATCCTTGGACATAATAAGGAAACTTATTTCAATGTTTTTCCCAGCTTTATTACCTGTAACTTTTGTGATTCTATAAGAAGAATTTTCTGTTTCTGTTTCAAGAATTGGCTTATTGATTTCAAGCACTTTTTTTAGATAATCGTTTTCAGAAGTCAAAACTTTATTGGTTGATTGCAAAGCTTCGTTTTCTTTTTTTAGAGCTTCACAGTTCGTTTGGCTAAATCCTGATATTCCGATTAAAAGTAGTGATAATATAATTAGTTTTTTCATAAACCCTCTTTAATAATGTGTTTGTTGGATATTCAAATATACAATTATTGATTTTTATTTCTTGTTTTACAATCGAAAAAGGGTTCTAATTCTTATGCTTTTTTTCTGACTACATAGGTTGTTTTCAGTTTGCAAAAGTATAAATCCTTTTCTGCTCAAAAAATCTTTTTGGGTTTCTAAAAAATTCTTTCCACATCGCTTCAATAATTTTTCCAGACACTCCTAAAATCCTTCGGGCAAAAAGATTTCGAAGCCTTCATTTCATTTTTCCATTCCGGTTTTGGCTGAAACTGGATTTCTATCGTCAAAAAGCAATGAAAAACAACTCCATAATCAGAAAAAATTAAAACACAGCAATCTGTGACTTTTCCGAAAAATAAAACAAAATACAAACATTTTTAAAATTTCAATTATGAAAAATCCAAACATTTCAGCCAATGATTTTTATGACAGTTTTATGGGAACAGAATCTTATTACTCCTACATAGGAAAATTGTTATTAACAGATGGTGTCATAACTATAGCTCGGGAAGAATCTTGCTTTTGGTTTCTTGACTGCATTGCATCCTACCAATATTCAGAAAAATTTCAAAAAGAAGAATTCCAAGTCTGGAAAATCGAAAGAATTGAAGCGAATAGATTCAACCTTTCTGCGACTGACGGAAATGATAATGTTCTGGCTACACAAGATATTGAGTTTTCTGATTTCTTCTTTAATGAGTTTACAATCTGGAAAGAAGATAATGTTTTACTCCTACCAGTGAACATTAATCAAAAAGAACCTCACGATGTACAGGCAATCGTATTTTTTTAAATTAAAAATATTTAAAATGGGAACTTACTCGATAATATATTTGAAAAAACCAGAAAAAGCGATAGAGGTAAATGAACTTCTCAAAGAACAATATAATCTAAAGTATGAAACTTACAATGGGATAGATTATGGTCTATTCTTTTCGCAAGAGATGTTTAATGAGGACTTACGATTTATGAATGAAGATGAGGAAGGTATAACTAATTTACCACATTTTAAACGTCCTATTTCCAAAGAAACTTACTATTCTCTTCTTTTTGGTTTAGGAAATTGTTTTGGAGATATAGGAACTGTCTGCATTAAAATCTCAAGTATTTCCGACAAAGACATAGATACTATTGCGGCACTTCAAAAATTTTCAAAAACTCCGGAGTTTAAAAAGTTGATTAATTTCAGAAAATCTAAAAATCTTCAACGATTATTGCAGACTAAAATGTAATTAGTTATAATAAAGCCAATTGGGATAAATTCCAATTGGCTCTTTTTTTTGTAAAAAGTTGTCAAAAATGCAATTGCTCCCTGTGGTCGGAAACGCATTTTTGAGACGTCTGAAGCAACCCCATTTCAAAAACATTTCCGTGCAAAGACTTTAGATGCTTTCGAAAAAAGGTTGCAATCTTTTTGAAAGAATTTCTAAGATTTATTGTAATATAATTTGACCGCTAAATCAAATTCTTTTAATATTTCATCATAACTGGTTCCTAACAACTTAAACTCGGTTGCGAGCTGGGACTTATATTTAAGAATTAAATTTGATGGAATACCGTAGAATGTATTTCTAAATATCTCAGAAGCATATCTGTTTTTATCATTCATAGATAATGAATTGATTAAATATAGATGCTTTAGAAATTTAATACAAGTATTAATGACTGATTCATCACCGTGTATTGTAAACTGTAGATTCTCTAATACTAAAGGGTAATAGTTCTCTCTACCTGCTATAAAGTCATAGAATTCGTTTTTTAAGGTGTCAAGTCCTATTCCTATTCCCAAATATTTTGACTTCAGAAGAAATCTGTAAAACTCACTGTTACATTTTTCGGGATAATAACTGAGCAAATATTTTTCTGGATTTATATAATTATAATATAGGTTTTGTTCAGATTTTATTCTTATTAAAGAACTGTCACTGCTTATCAATCTGTACTTATCATTAGATGAAAAATACATATTGTCTACCATTAAATTTGAAAAATTACCTGTGAAATCAGATTCATTTTGTTTTAATTTAGGAAGAACATTTAGCTTTTCTTCAACATAATCGATTTCACAATTTTCATTTACCCAATCTAAAATCGATTGAAAAAAGGTAGTTCTTTTTTCATTGTAATCTTCAGGAACTGGGCTTGGTCTGACACCATCCATAGTTATCTGAACATACATAAACGTTTTGTGAGAACCTTTTAATTCTAAAATTTTATTTTCAATATGTTCCTTTATGTAATAAGATATTTTAAACTTATGAATGAATTTGAAATCAAGTTCTTTTTCCAAGAAATAAAAAAGCATCAAAGAACTAAAATCCAATGCGAATAGAATGTCAGGACTATCTGTGATTGACCTGACTAATCTATTGGGAAGTGTAGTGAACTTACTACCAGAGTCAGTTGTTAGATGTAGATAGGCATCTATAAAATTATCTTTGAATACAGCTCTTACAACTTCCGTATATCCAATTTTCCAGCTGTAATAATTGTTTAGTGATTCTCTAATTCGTTCATTTTCTTGGGAACCACTAATGCCAAATTGCTCAATAAGCATTTTCTCAAAATCCTTAGGATTTGTAGGTGTCTGAAAAGATTCAAATCCCAGATTGTTTAGCGGATTATGTGCCTCTTCATTGATTTCTCGGAATAAGTTTACAGCATCATTGAATATCTCAATAATCACTACAGAATTAATTCTATTGGTCATTGGGGAAGGTATAGACACTTGATCTCCAATTTTTTTCCCAATTAAATTCTTATGAAATTCATTACCTGGAGAAATCTGTTCGCGAAATTTTTGATCACCAATTGTATACACCACATAGTATCCAAAACAAATCTCGTCATATCTTTCAAAAAATGAATCATATAGAGTAGATCCCACCATATAGTTTTTTCTGGCCATTGTATTACTAGGATTTTTTGCCAGGTTGTAAAGTATATCGAATCCCTTTTTTGGATTAATGTCATTTCTTCCCAAGATTCCAGAAATAAAAACTCCTACCTCTTCATCATTAAAGATCTCAGACATACTGTCAGAAATATCTTTGATTTTATCAAAATCACTAGATCTCTCAAGCGAAACTAAATAAGAATACAAATATCGTTCGTTACTTGGAAATTTAATATATAGAAATTCACTGATTGTTTTTAGCTTTGGAAAGTCATTAATTGTTAGATAAAGATTATACTCGATTTTACAAAGGTGTTCATCTACAAAACTGCTGTTTAACCTCCAAAACTCTAAAAGAGTTAGTAATTCTTTGTAACGAAACTGTTCTGAATCATTTTTATCAGAGAGTTGTTTATCAAGTAATAATATGTAAAGTCGTAGGGTGCCAGAAACTTTTGATTTGTCTAAATATGAATCCAGATATTGTATTGCTTCGTTGGTTTTCCCTATAAAATCTAAATCCTCAGCAATAAGATTTTTACAGTTAATATTTAACTCCACACTATCTTTTATGCTATTCAGGGATTTATAAACTTCTTTTTCATCATATTTCTCAATATATCTTAAATCTACAATTGTTTTTAATAAAGTCTTAATCTCGTTTGGATAAAAGTTTTTTTGCAGGGCTAAATCTAGATATTCAACATATTTGTGCTTATTTCCGATTTGCCTTTGAACATTGAAAAATGCACTGATAATGTTGAACAAATGTCGTTCATCAAGAATATCTATCGATTCCAAATAATTTTTATACAATTCATCAATATCATCATTCTTTTCAAGAAGATAAAGAACGATTGATTTGAAAAGGTAAAATTCAGAATGTAGTTCTTCTCCTGATTTTTCATATAGATTTAAAGAATCCAATGCCTTTTGGTAATGCTCTTGGTGATTATAAATCTGGCATATTGCATTAGTGAAAAACCATTTAGGTTTTTCTATTTCATTGTATAAACTTTCTAATATCTGTATATCTTCAGGGCTATTGGATATTAAGTATTTTAAAAAATGGAGATAAAATTTTTGATTTTTGGTGGAATCTGCGATTTCTGAGTTTTCTAGACCAACTACATATTTCTCGATGAGGCTCAAACCACTATTCAATTCTGGAAAACGTTCAATAGAAAAATGTTTTCCGTTGATGTATCGAATAGGATGGTCATTGAAAGTTCTATTTACAAAAAGATCTATAGCAACTAAAAATGAGTCCTTGTTCTGAAAATTAATTTCTTTGTACTTCTCGAAATCAAAAGTTAGCTTAAGATTATATTGTCTCAAATCTTCTAGATAATTAAGTTTCTCGACTCTTATAATGTGATAAATTATACTGTGACGAAAACCGTAATCGTTGATTATTACATTAGGAACAGTTTTTAAAAATTGTTTGATATTACTGGACGTTATTGTCTTTACTATCCAAGCTGTAAGATTATACTCATCAATACTTAATAATTCGTCTGCTAATATTACAGCTTTTTGAGAATCTGGAATATGAAGATATTCTATGCAGGCTTTGGTTTTTAAAACTTCATCCTCTTTATTGAGATTATAAGCGTGAATGAAATCTTTTGCAGATTCTTGACTTGTAAACTCAGACAATTCTCTTTTACAAAGAGCTTTTAAGAATAATAACTTGCTTTTTGTTTTATTATCTACTGTAGTCTGGCTGTCATTTATTCTTTTTTCAAGAGCTTGAAGTAAAACAAGAGCTGTTTTGGGTTTGAAAGCCAGAATCAGGTGGTTGATTTCATCAAGCTGTTGCTTATACTCTGTAAGTAAAAGACCTAATCCATCTATAAATTGAGTAATATTATTATAAATTTTATCTCCAATCTCAACGCTTTCAGCATCAATATTTCCAGTGTTTACATTTTTATACTCCATAATCGTCGCCTATCCTAAAATTACCACCTTGGGTATTTACGTCACCAGTATTTACGTTTTTACTTTTGTATATAGAAGTTTCTGTTTTTGGAACTTTGTTAAGAATTTCCTTTAGAAATTTGTCATTTTCAGGATTATCTTCAATAGAATTCTCAATTATTGCTTTAATGACATTTTGTCTTTCTTTGTCTTCAGGAGCATCAATTAATTCTTTAAGTGCATTTTTTGGTTCATTATTTTTGAAAAATAAAGACTTTAACCAATCAATGCTTCCTTCGGTTAGTTTTTCACTTGATGTATCAACAACTTTCTCAGCACTTTTCTTAGCTAATTCAATTAAAAATGGGTACAATGCAGCAATGGCTGCTGTAGTAATTAATGGCATAGTTTAAATATTAGTAGATTATCACAAGCAATGTACCAATTTGGAATGTGTCAAATTGACAGTGAGTATTGTAGCGGAGTTTAACTAGTACACAACTAAAAACTTCTAATATGGCATTGTTACCTTAACCTGCATAAAATATTTGCAGCCAAAAAAATCTTATAACCTAGCATTTTACCTGCAATAAAATCATAAATATGAACCGCAATCCTGTAAAAGTAATTTACAGGTTTTGTTAAGACCTCAGTAGAAAGTTTACAGTTTCACTCCAAACCTGAACAAAAAAGTGTGTAATAAGATATCTTCATTTTATTATTTTTTTTGATTGCATAATAATGTCTTTTAAAATATTTATAATCAAATATTTATATTGTTTTTTTGTTTCTCTAAAAAACTCGTGCGTTCTGATAGCAAGATGTGTCTTTGTATATACAAACTTTTCAAGTTTGATACACAAAGACTCTCTTGCCTTTTCTTCAAAAAGGGTAAAAAACTGCGGAACTTGTTTTTTTGTTTTCTGTGAAATTAGGTTTAAGATTCCAGATTAATCCAGATTATTCTTTTTTAATCTCCAGAGATTCCAGAATCATCCAAATTCATCTTATTTAGCCCAGCTCCCATTAACACTATTGTTTTCAAGGTTTTGATGTCCCAACTTTGCAGAAGAAATGTTAACCAAAAAACGAAATGAGAATACCTTTTTATTTTTTTCTGCTATTTACTGTGATAACTATGCGAGGGCAAGTCGGAATCAATACCAAATTACCAGAAGCTACTTTGGATGTTGTAGGAAAACCAAGTGATTCTAATCATTATGATGGCGTAATTCCTCCTCGTATTACAGGCGACCAGTTATCTGCTAAGGTATATACTTCAGGTAAAAAGGGTGCTATCGTTTTTGTGACATCTCCTGCGACCAATTTAGTCGGTCAGGTTAAGTCTGTTGTTGAAACAGGATTATACTGTTTTGATGGAAGTTTTTGGCAGCTACTTTTACAAGATAAAGATCCAATCGAATATTTCATTTTACTGACATTCGACCCAACCAGTACTGCAGGTCTTACTGCAACATCAACTTGGTCAACTCCGAGAAATCAGTGGGGTAATACAAACGCATATTTGACTTCATCGAAATCTTACTCTGTAGGAACAAAAAATTTTGGAGGATTAAATGGAAATATATCTTTTAAAAAAATTAATGGTATTGTCAATATCCGTTTTCAGTTATACAGATTAGATAGTGAACCAATCACAGGAAATACTTTCATAAACATTGGAGATATATGCAGTGATTTAGGGTTTGTTCCGTATCAAATCGCCCTACTGCATCGAGAAAATTCAACACAATATTTTCCAGCCTTGCTTGAAAATTATGGTTTTCAAATTCCGCAAAGCACTTTAAGTTCAATGTCACCCTCATTTTATACATATGGAGAAGTGCAAAGTTATTCTAACTGGAGGAAGCCATATCTAAAATAGAATTTTCAAAATTGAAATTCTGATACAAGTGATGAAAGAAAGCGATTCTATAACCAAATGAATTTAAATAAAAACAATAATAAAATGAAAACACTTATTTATCTTTTTTTGTCCTTTTTTGGTATAGCGGTTCACGCTCAAGTCGGAATCAATACCCAAACACCAGAAGCAACATTAGAAGTTGTAGGCAAACCCAATGATACTAATCATTATGATGGAATTATTCCACCACGTATCACGGGAGAGCAACTGGCAACAAAAACTTATTCAACTGCGAAAAAGGGAACAATAGTCTTTGTCACATTACCTGCTACAAATTTAGTTGGCCAAGTCATTCATATTACAAAATCAGGTTTATATTATTTTGATGGTAGTGCGTGGATACCTTTTATTCAGGAAGACCCTCTAAATAACGTTGCTCTCAGAGGAAACTCCTCAACTGTCGAACTCGTTGTCAAAAGTAATCTCCATCTTGATTTTGATAGTAAGGAAAATTATACACTTGGAAATTCCCGAAGTCAAATTACAGGCGAGTATAATTCCATCGTTGCAACAGATTCGAAGATCACTTCAGGAAAAGGAAATTCTGCTAGTTTTTACGCAATGTCTCAGGGAGAAATAACCGGTAAGTTAAACTATGGAGCAGGTGTATCAGCACTAAATGGAATTGCAAACGGAATAATTTCAGGAAACAGAAATATTGGAATCGGAGCAGGAGCAATGTCATACATCACTTCCGGAAATGATAATATATCGATAGGATATTTGTCAGGTACAGGAAACCGAACAGGTTCAAACAATGTATTTATTGGTGTTGGAGCAGGTAGTCCAGCTTCTGGAAATAGAAGCGTCAGCAATAAATTAGCTATACATTCAACCCCCGTTACAACAAGTTCAACCAACTTCTGGGATAGTATCACAAATAATTATACTGATTACAAATTCGCGTTGATTTCGGGGGATTTTTCTGAAAGATGGCTCAATATCAATGGAAAATTAAGTGTCACTCCTTCACAAATGCCAAATGCAGATAACGATTCTTCATATACGAAAAGAGTGGTGGCTAAATCTGATGGATCATTTGGTTTTGCTACTGAATTAATTCCTCAACCACCACCTGTAGGAACGTATGTTCTAAAGAGTGTAAATGGTGTGGCAAACTGGGAAGCACTTTAATGCATTGCAAATTTAATTGAACTTAAAAAAATAGAGTGATGAAAAATTACCAAATATTTTTAATTCTGTTATTATGTATTTCATTGACCTCCTGCAAAACCATAGTAGCTAATCCTGGGAAACCATTAATTGAAAGTTCAATAGAAGTTGGCAGAAGCTATGAAGTTCAAGATTTTAATGCAAAAGTACTTAATCTAAAAATAACGGGATTTGATAAAGATTGTATCTATGGAATTTCAGCTAAGAAAGAACAGATTAGCCTTGAGAAAGCAGGCATTAGGCAAATGAAGAAATGGAAAGTATTGAATTCTGTTTTTGTTGGCGCTTTAGCAATTGCTGCTCTAATTTTTATTCCAATTTAGATATACCAGAATGAAACTATTTACTATTTCAAATGAGTCCGATTGAAACCGAGAATAAGACTATCATTTTTAGAATCAGTAATCAGAAAAAAGAAAAGTGGAAAAAAATATGCGACACAAGAAATATTTCTCTTACAAGTTTAATCATCAATTCTGTCGAAAACAGAATTTTGGAAGATGAAAGAAGAAAAGTTCTGGAATTCATTGAAAAACAAGATAATGTTTTTGTAAAGATCGAAACCAATATCAATCAAGTTGCCAAGATTGTAAATGCCCAAAAATTCATTAGTTCTGAGGATTTAAAAGTTTTTTCTGAAAAGCTTTCAGAAGTAATAATTCTAAAAAAAGAGCAGAACAAAATATTTGAAAACATTTATTCTTTGCTATCTAAATGATTGTTAAGATAATGAATCCAGCAGGATCCGACTTTCCAGGAGTTAATTACAATGATAAAAAAATAGACAAAGGAAAAGGGGAGTTGATGATGATGAAAAACTTTCCGTCCTTCATTAATGAACATAGCAATAAGCAACAGGTAAGAGATTATTTAAAAGCTATTTCGGCTGGAAATAAAAGAGTAATTAAGCCTCAATTTCACGCAACAATTTCAACCAAGTTCAGGGAGCATTCCAAAGAAGAACTTACAAAAATTGCTGATGACTTTATGGATGAATTGGGATATGGAAAGCAACCATTTATTGTGGCTTTCCATAATGACACAGAGAACAATCACATTCATATTGTTACGACTCGAGTAGATAAACAGACTGGAAAGAAGATTAATGACAGTTACGAAAAGTTAAAAGCTCAAAAAGCTTTAGCTAATACTCTCGAAAAACTTTACGGAATCAAACCGGAGGAAGTATTGAACAAACTGTTGAACTACAAAATGAGTTCCCTCCATCAGTTTGAAACTTTACTTAACAGAAATGGCTATAAACTGGGCAAAAACACAAATGATGCGAAATCTTTGACCATTTTAAAAAACGGAGTAATCCAGCGAACATTATCAGGAGACCAGATTGTTTATGATAATAGAAAGAATGAAAGAAGAACAAAACAACTGAAAGCCATTTTTTCCAAGTATAAAGAGATTTATTCCAACAAGGTTTTCAAAGTTGAGGATTTTAGAAAGCAGGAAGCGATGCTTCCTGAAGAAAAGCAAAAAGCTGATTGGACACCGAAAATTGAATTTGAAAGTGAACTTCAGAAGAAGCTAAGAGATGTTTTTGGGATTGACTTGGTTTTCCACCATAAAGATGAATTTCAACCTTTTGGCTATACTGTAATTGATCATAAAACAGGCGCAGTTTGTAAAGGAAGCGAACTAATGAAAATGAATGAGTTGTTTGAATTCACTTCGGCGAAAATGGACAAGAAACTGTTTGAAAGTCTCAAGGATTACAATATTCCAAATGATGAAACTAAAGCAGTACTGCAAAGGTTTTTGAAAGATAGAAACCCAAAAAATGAAATACAATACTTTATGCTTTTTGAGAATAAAAAGCTGAAAAATAAGGACACATTCACAGCTATCAGAAACGATGTAAAAGAATACGTGAAAATCCAAAATAATAAAGATGTTAATATAATTAAGTCGGAGGAAGGAAAATATTACGTCATTTATTCGAGACTTCACTACATCGGAGAATTGAAACCGATGATTGGAGAAAAGCAATACCAGGAATTCCTAAATCCTCAATTAGAAAGTACCAAGGAAAATAAAGAAGGAAATGAATTGAAAAAAGCAGTCAATGAGATGTTTTTTGAACTGATGAGAAGCTCAGCCAATTCTAAAGACCCGGCAGAAAATGAATTGAAGAAGAGGAGGAAAAAGAAAGGTCGCTGAAATGACTGGCTTTCAAGAACCTGTAATCAATGTAAAATTATGATAATCACATTTGCAACGCAGAAAGGAGGAACAGGTAAAACAACGCTTGCAATTGCTTTTGCCAATTATGTTTCTGCTCATTCTAAAAGAATGATCAAGGTCTTCGATTTCGATTTTCAAAAATCGTTTTACCACAAATGGAAAGAAGATGAATTGCTGGAAATTCCAAAAATATATGATGTTGAAATCATTGATGAAGAGAATGAAGAACCCTTCACGGATTTTGATAGTTTGATAGCATTGAAAGAAAGTGAAGAGATAAACATATTCGACCTTGCAGGAACATTGGATGTAAAGTACAGCGACCTTCTTATTTACAGTGATTTTATTGTCATTCCCTTTGAATATTCAAATGTCTCAGCAAAATCAACTTTGGTCTTCATTAATTTTTTGGGATTGTTGGAAAGTCAGGCAGAAAGGGTATTCATTCGCTCACGATTTGATAAAGGCTATGTATACCAGAATCAAGAAGGAATGGACGCCGAAATCAGCAGGTATGGACTGCTATTGAAGAATCCTGTATTCAAAAGAAATTGTCTACAAATTCTTGATACCAGAAAATTAACGAATCATCAGAGATATGCTGTGGAGAAATCATTCAACGAATTAATTGACCACATTAACAAATGCCTTGAAATTACATTATAACGGATCACTATAAACTCATTACAAAATATGATTAAAATAATTACCTCTATCATAGCCATTTATCTGCTTTATTATGCAGGGAATGTATTGTATGATCTTTTTTTGAAAAAAGACAGTTCAAAAAAAACGGATGAAACTGAAGAGTATTCTTTAACGGAATTTTCAGAAGAGAACAAAAACGAAGTACAAAGAATAGAGATCGATGATGTAGAAAATATCAATACTCCTAATTCTTTTAACAAGAAAGAGCTATTTCGGGCTAATCAGGAAGAGCAACAAGATGAAAGCCGTGACCTTGATCACTTTCGAAAGAAGTTTGAGTCTGAGCAGAATATTGATGATTTTTATAACGTTCCCGAAATACAAGAAAAGCCAAATGAAAAAGAACAAAAGGAAACTGTTTCACTTGATTCCCAACAGGAAAACATTATTCAAGAGCAAGAAAAAAAGAGATTCCATCCCCAAACCTCGACGCCTTACATAAACAGTTTAAAGACTTTCTAAATCTCGCCGAAACAAGCGTTCAGGTTATTCTAAACCAAGATGGACATAAGGTCTATCAATCAATGATCTAAGAGGTTAATCAAAACTTTTCACTACTAAAATGATCCGCCTATAAAAGGCGGATAGCACACCCCTTATGCATAATTCTAAGCTAAATAAACACAATTCTAAACATAAATCCTTAATCATTATGAACTACAAATCGAAACATTACAAGCTGTTTAAAAAGTTATTGACTGCTTGTGTAATCCTCCTTGCTGTAACCCCAGCATTTGCACAGGGTGGTGCAACAGCAATTTCCAATGCAGCCAATGACATCAAAGATTATTGGGATCCGATCAAGCTTATCCTCAAAGCTGTCGGAGGATTGGTCGGTTTCATCGGAGGTCTGAGAGTGTACAACAAATGGACAAATGGCGATCAGGATGTCAACAAAGAGATCTTGGGCTACGGAGGTGCTATGATCTTCTTATTGGTAGTTCCGGAATTCGTAACAGCATTCTTTGCTTAATATGGGGTTCTATCTCTACAAGGGGCTTAAAAAACCCCTTGTATTCTTCGGGCTTAAAGGCAAATACATCTTTTATGCAGTAGGAGTCATTGGAGTCGGTGTCATCGCAGCACTCATATTATCCAAATTCGGATTGCTGGGTTCTCTTTTAGGACTCGCAGGTACAGGAGGAGGCGTCTATTTCATCTTCAAAAGACAGGATAAATATGGTCTGTACGCTAAGACCAAAAACTTCGATCAAGTTTTGATTTTCCCCAAAAAAATAAACAATAAAACACTTTTAGGTTATGTCCAAAATAAAGAAACAAGCATTTGATATTCCTTTTATCGGTTTTGATATTGGAAAAGATTTCGGATGGGACTTTGATGTTTTATTTGGGCAGTACGGAAATCCTATCATCGGAATCAAAATAAAAAATCCTGTTGAGCAATATTCGGCAGATCCTGACAATTATCTGAATTTCCACACGGTTTTAAATCAGGTTGTATCTATTATAGGAGAGAGTAGAATCGTACAAAAGCTTGATATTTTTTCAAAAAAGAGATATACAGCCGAACAATCCAATCAATTTCTGCAACAGAAGTATTCGGAGCATTTTGAGGGGAGGCTTTTCAAAACTATTGAAACCATACTTTTCTTCACAGATATTGTCGATGATAAGCTGAAAAAGAAAATGAAGCACTACCATTTCTCTGACAAGAGTTATAAAGAGCTTCGTGATAAATGTCAAAAGGTATTTATGCTTTTGAAGCAAAGCGATTGCGAACCAGAATTTTTATTTGAAAAGGAGTTTGAACATTATATATCCGGCGTATTGTCGATGCAGTTTTCAGATGTTCCCACTTTTGATAATATTAAATCAACCAATGAATATCTGCAGATAGGAAATAAGTTCGTTAAGAATATTTCATATGTCGATGTTGAAAACATTGATCTGCCTTCTGAGATAGAGCCTTATTCCATACTTGGTGGAAATGGCGCAGCTGCAGAAACGGCTGTTGATAATTTCACATTCATCAATGATTTGGAGGATTACGAAACCATCATTTACAATCAGGTAATTACGATTCCTCTTCAGGCACAACAACAGAGAGAACTCGACAAGAAAAAGAAAAAGCACGAAGGTGCAGCCAATAATTCTCCTTCCAATGCCATTATAGCGGAAGAAATACAAACTCTTCTGCATAACATCGCTATCGATGGGCAATTGGTTGTCAATGCGCATTTTTCCCTACTATTTTCAACAGACACATTGGAAAAAATGGAGGGAACACAATCCCTGATTGAAAATAAGCTATTCACGAAAGGGATCATCGTTTCCAAGAATGCCTACAATCAACTGGAACTCTTCCGGTCTGCCATTCCAGGGAATGCCACAGAGCTCAGGGAATACGATCTTTTTATGACGACAAGCGAAGCGGCCTTGTGTTTTTTTTTTAAAGAGAGTTACCCCCTGAATGAAGAATCCAATTTCTATTTGAGGTTTACAGACAGACAAGGAGTTCCATTAAAAGTTGATCCTGCTGACGTACCGATGAAAATTGGCAGAATTAACAATCGAAACAAATTTGTTTTAGGACCAAGTGGTTCAGGAAAGAGTTTCTTAATGAATAATATAATTGAGCAGTACCTTACCTATAATTATGATGTCGTCATCGTCGATACCGGAGATTCTTATTCAGGAACCTGCAAATACAAAGGTGGGAGATACATTCAGTACACTGAAGAAAAGCCGATCACAATGAATCCTTTTCTGATGGATAAGAAAGAATTCAATATTGAGAAAATAGAATTTTTGACCAATCTGATCTTCCTTATCTGGCAAGGTCCGGATGCGTCAATGTCATCTGCCCAGAAATCAATATTGGACAATGTGCTGATGTCCTATTATCATCAATATTTTAATTCGGGAAGTGAATGGTATGAGAATAAAACTTCAGAAGAGTTAATTCTTTATTTGAATAAATACAACATTCACGAAGAAGATATTTACGCTCAGTATGAGAGTAATGTTAATGAACGGCGGACATACTACGATGTTTTAGGAATTGCCTTCAATGCAAGTACTGAAGAGATCAAGGATGCAGGAAGAAGACTATTAAAATTCTATCATCCTGACAAGAACATCAATAATCCTGATTATGACAATGAAAAATTTTATACAGTTTATGAAGCTTATGAAACGCTGGGTGATGAAGAGAGAAGAAGAATTTACAATGAAACCCAATTGATTCTTATCAGATCCAATGAAATCATCAAAAAGGACAAAACGGAAGAAAACTGGGATGAATCATTTAGGAAAGCCATTATCATAAAAATCAAAGAACTTGAAGAGAAGTTGGATGCAAAAGAACTTTCCTTTAATGGTTTCTATGACTATTGCGACAAATTTCTTCCTCTTTATCTGAATAATAAGAAACACAGCATCACAGAAAGAGAATTTAACCTGAGAACTTTTCTATTCGTTCTGAGGGATTTTTACAAAGGTGGACGTTATGGAACAACGCTCAATGAAAATGCAGATAATACTTTATTTGATGAGTCATTTATCGTTTTCGAGATTGATAATGTTAAGGATAATCCCAAGCTTTTTCCAATCGTGACACTCATCATAATGGACACGTTCATCCAAAAAATGAGACTCAGAAAAGACCGCAGAAAAGCTCTGATCATTGAAGAAGCGTGGAAAGCCATTGCAAGTAAACTGATGGGTGGATATATTTTGTATCTCTATAAAACAGTAAGAAAATTTTGGGGAGAAGCGGTGGTGGTAACACAGGAGTTGGATGACATTATTGGCAATGCTGTTGTAAAAGACAGTATCATCAACAATTCGGATACATTTATTCTTCTTGATCAGACCAAGTTCAAGGACAACTTTGACCGTATTGCAGCTTTGCTTTCATTAAATAAGGTGGAGCAGAACAAGATATTCACAATTAACAACCTTAACAACAAATTCGGACGTAGCAGATTCAAAGAATTTTATCTGAAACGTGGTTCCAAAGGAGAAGTTTACGGTAATGAAGTTTCAATAGAGCAGTACCTTACCTATACAACAGAGAAGCCTGAAAAGTCAGCAGTAGAGTATTATGTGCAGAAGTACGGAAGCTATGATGAAGCCCTTATTAAAATTGTATTTGATTTAAAAATTTTTGGAGACAACCTTGAAAATCTTGTTTCACTGGTCAATCTGTATCAGAATCCTCTAGACCAAAAGATTGTTTCCTATTACAACAGGATGAAAAATGAGAACAAAGGCAAAAATGTTTTCAAGGTCATTTCACAGGAGCTTGAAGATCATCAAATCAGTTTTTCAGAATTAATCAATAAAAATTATCTGTATGAAAAAGTTTAGTCTCCTATTTCTAGGATTCAGTAGTTTTTTATTTGCACAGAATACCTACATCGATCCTACGGTAACGGCTGCAATGATTCTGTATTCAGAAAATCTGAAAGCCAAGCAGAACGAGGTTATCGAAGAAACATCAAAATTAAAGGATGCACAAACCTGGGTCGGAACCCAAATGGTAGCCGCCAATGATATTCAGAATAAAATATTAAAAGGTTTGAAAGAAGTTTCCGGAACACTACAAAACGGTATTCAGGTACAACAGATCTACACTGAGTTGAACAAATGCTACGATTATTCTGCTCAGGTTGTCCAATTGGCTTCGCAGCATCCGCAATATGCCATATTCGGTACCAAAGCTTCACAAAAAACCTATGAGCAAAGTCTGAAAATAGTCACCGATATTACGGATATTCTGGCATCTGGAGAACTGAATCTGGCTACTGCAGGAGATCGATATAAAATCCTGCATAATATCTCAGGAAATGTAAAAAATCTGAAACTATGGCTTTTGGCAATAAAGCTAAGACTGGAAAAAGCCAATCGATTGGGATTTTGGAATTCCATCAATCCTTTTGCTGGATACATCAATACCGATAAAGGCATTGTGGAGAACATAATGAATAAGTACAAGAGAAATTTTTAAAAGTCAAAAAATGAAAAAGATTTTTCTAATGCTGACCATTCCTATTTACATCTTAATCACTTCTTCAAGCGGTGGTTCTACACCTGCGTGGCAACAGGAAAATGTTTCTTTTCCAATGATGGATCTGGAGATCAATGCAGCGATGAAAGAACACGACCGACAAAAAGAAATGAGACAGAAGCAGACTGCAAATGCCACTGTGGAAACAGTTAATCAATCACAATGGAAAGATTTCAAGGATAAGATTACCAAAGTACAGGACAGGTTACGAATTGTATCATTTGCTGTTCAGGCAATACCAACAGGAATCGCTATGAGCAGAGAGATAACGAAGATTACGGATAATCAGACCACTATTATTAATGAAATCATTACTGCACCATATTCAATCATAACTGTTCTGCCATCGCAAGTACAGTTTGTGGATGACCTCCAAATGGTCACTCGATTAATTACAGGAATCATCCTGTCTTATGGGGCAATCAACCAAATGGAAAAATCGGAACGAAAAATTTTGCTGGATTATGCATTGGATGAAGTCAAAGCAATAAGTAGAAACTCTACCCATATGCTTTTAAAGATAAGGGACATCAAAGCAAAGGTCTTACGTAACAAAAGAGCATTCCAGTACTATGTCAACAGAGATAAACAAGTTGTGGAAAGTATAATGAATAACATCAAATCTTTTTAAAATGAAAAAAATATTAATACTTGGAGTCGTTGCGTTATCTAGTATTTTAGTAAAAAGCCAGCAGATTGTTATCAATGATAAACTGTTATCACAAATCACGCTTAATCACGGTGTTCGACTGGCAAGTGAGCAGGCTTTTTTGGATTCCTATGAAAAACAAAAGGAGCTGTATGACGAAATCAACAACAAGACAACTCAAATTATTGCGATTCAGGAATACATCTATCAGCAGCTTAAAAATGTCAATTCAGCGCTTACACAAAGCAAGAAATTAATCTATCTGTATCAGTATTTAGGAAAGATTGCTACCAATTCCAACAAGATGCTGGATCTGTCGGCACAACATCCTGAATATGCAGTTCTGGTTTCAAAGTACTATACTGAAATTGGTAAACAGGTTATTAAACTCCAACAGGAAGTTACCCAAGATGTCTTGAACGAAGACAAAGATTTCCTGATGGATGCAATGGACAGAGAAATGCTGATTGAGAAAGTTTTTACAAGGGTAAGAAATATCAATGGGAATATCCTTTATATCATTTTACGATTAGAGAATGCCAAGAAAATCCCATATCTGTTCCAAGTCCCTGTACTAAGAAATTACCTCAATGTCGATAAGGCGATTGTCGGTGATATTATTCAAAAATACAAACACCTATTCAACTAAAACTATGGAAAATCTACTTAAAAAAGGAAAACTTTTTCTCTTACTACTAGTTGCGGTAAATGGCTTTGGACAAAGTGTGAAAAGATTGAATGACCCTGCAATTGTTGCGCAGCATAAAAGGATGACTTTTGAAAGCTGGGGTGATTGGCGTCCTTATCCTAAATATTTTCTGGGTATTCAAACCAATTTTGCTTATGCAACAGTTTGGGGAATGTGGGCTCCTAAAATTAACAGGGATTATAAAGATGGTGATGATATAAGACCTCTGAAACCAACCGGAGAACAGAATATACGATTTGCTCAACTGAAATTTCAGGAAGAAGAAGCGAAGAAGATCAAAGCTGCTTCCGATACAATTTATAAGAGAAGTGTTCAGGATCTTGCCCATTGGACTTCTGCTACGGTCGATGCAGACCCGCTCTGGCTTTTATACTACAAGCGAATGCTGAAACCCATCACAGAGTTTCCAGACACACCACAGAATTTTATTGAATGGAGACTGAAAGATCAGCAGACTTATGAAACACTCAATACGACTGGTACATTGAAAAGACTGCAGGAAGAACTTGATCTCATTAAAGATAAGTATTCTATGTCCCGCTCAATGGATATGCCAAGAGGAAAACGCTTTGTAATGTATCACGAAACGCTTATGAAATGGAGAAAATTTGTTCAGGAATTAAGAAAGCATAATAACAAAACGACTTTGCTTATGGATTACAAAAATATACTGAATAGCCATTTACCCACAGCTTTACCGACGCAATGGGCACCTGCTTCAGATAGACAGATTGTTCAAAATGTGATGCAGCAATACAAACACAGATACTAATATGAATAGAAAATTGACATACTTTTTTTGCCTCTTTGCAATAGGATTACCAATAATGGGCTTTGCCCAGACCGATAGTGATTACAGCAATCTGTTGCAGTTTTTAAAAGGCGACGGTGCTTTTGAAAAATGGTTTATGGAGGTGTTTACTAAATTGGACAACAGTGTACAGGATAGTGCGGAAGGTTCAGCTTTGGTAGGACGGGCTATAGGCGGATTGGGAGCATTGATGTATCTAGGATATATGGGATGGCAGATGGCAGCCGGAGATCGCGAATGGGAAATTGTACCAATGCTAAAACCTATTTTAATTGGATTCACACTGATTTACTGGACTGGATTTGTCAATCTAATTCAGGCACCTTTTGAAGCCATTGCAGAACCGGGGATAGCCATCTTTAGTGACATCGAATCTGAGGTAAACGATTTGAGAATTGAAAGGTTCAAAAAACAACAGCAATTGTTGGATGCAGTCATCAGGTTAAATGCTGAAGAGGATGCCAAGCAGGAAGTAATCAATAATACCAGCGAGGATGTGGACGATTCGTGGTATGATATCAGCGAAGGCATTGATAAACTGTTGCAACCTATCAAGGAATGGCAGATCCGAATGGAGTTTCAATTACAAAAATTAGTGGCAGAAGTCATTGAGTTTATATGTTTATCCATACTAAGAATTTGTGTTTATCTCATCTTCTTTATCCAAAAAATATGGGCATATATATTAATAATTCTTGGCCCTATTGCAGTGGGAATGTCAATGATTCCCGGATTTGAAAATTCTTTATACAGTTGGGTTTCAAAATTCATCAATATCAACCTGTACACTTTTGTTGCCTATACTATTATCAATATTGGACAACAGCTGATCGCATCAGGCTATACAATGGAGATTGAACGATATGATACTCTTTTAACCAATGGAATTATTACCAATTTGGATGCTTTAATGGTTTACGTGTCAAATTCCGGAATGATCTACAATCAACTCTTTACCTGTGTGGCTTATATCGTCACAGGCATTGGAGTTCTGATGACCCCAACCATTGCCGACACAATTGTTACTGCAGGTGGAGCAGGGGCGATGACCAAAATGAAAAGTGCAGCAGGCAGAATTGCAAGCGGTGCAAAAACAGCGGTTTTGGCGGTCAAGACAGGCGGAGCATCCGCAGTGAAGTCTGCGGCGGCTGCTTCTGCATCAGGGAGGGTAAATGATGCAATGAAAAATAAAAAGTAATCAGACTAAAAAAATTCGAGAATGCTTATAAAAAATATAGAACAAAGAATTAAGATCAACAAGGTGGTTTCATTGGGAGCGATTGTATTTGCTGTCTTTATCATTATTGCAGGGTTTTTATTTGCCTACAAAATGATTCAGGATTCAAGAAAGTCAATTTATATTCTTGATAACGGAGTTCCGGTACTTGCCAAGCAGACCGATGTGCTTCTGAACAGACCTGTGGAATATAAAGCCCAAATCGAATTATTCCACAGATTATTTTTTACGCTGGCTCCTGACGACTCCTATATCAAGGAAAATATCCAAAAATCATTATACCTCATTGATGATAGTGGAAAAAAAGAATACACCAATCTAAGGGAAAAGGGATTTTACAATCAGATCGTTGCTTCCAGCTCAATGGTCAGCATTCATACTGATTCTATTACTCTGAATATGGAAAACAAGAAATTCCAGTATTTCGGAAAACAGATGATCACCAGAAAATCTTCTGTCATTACCCGAAAATTATTTACTGAAGGTTTCTTTGATGACATTATACGAAGTCCCAACAATCCGCACGGTGTTCTTCTTAAAAACTGGCGGATCATCAATAACGAAGAACTCTCTAACCAAAATAAAAACTCTTATTAAAATGAATGCTTTTGTTAAAAAGATTGGGCAGAAATGGTTTGCCTGGACAGTCAAAAACCCTAAGGAATTTTTTATGTATTCGATGGCTTTCCTATCAGTTTCCTTCATCATATCAATTGTGCAAGGAATATTCTTTCCTTCTGATATGACATTTAAAATCAAGCCTCCTGTGCTTTATTCCAAAAGTTCGGTAGGTCAAAATACTTTAAAAAGTAATGATAAGGAAATGAAAAAAATAGTGGTTGAACTCCAGTCACTCAAAGTAAAAAGAGATCAGCAAAAACTACGGAAAGATGACAGCCTTAGAATAGAATATCTGTTTAACCAATACCAACACTTAAAAAATGGACATTAATAAAATCAACTTTAAAGAAAAGAAATATGTTCTGCCACTCCTTGCTCTGCCGTTCGTTTGTCTTTTTGCATATGTAGGTGCTCAATTTATGAAAGAAGATAAACCTGCAGACAAACCGAAAGAGCTTTCTATGTCACTTGGTGAATCTCAGGATTCCATTATGACCAAAAATGATGCGTATGATGCATTCTTTAAAAAGGAGGATAACAGAACAATGCTTGGAGGATTGGACAAGGAACAGGATAGTCTGCTAAGCTATGACGACCAATTGTCGTTAGCTCAGAAAAGAAGGATTGATTCTTTAAAAGCTGTCAATTCAAGGCAGAGTCAATATGAGACCACAGGAAATCCATCATCCTATTATGATCCTAAGCAGGGTAAAGAAGATCAGGACTATAAAAGATCAACTGAGATTATTAAAATGCTAAATGACAAATCCTACGGAAAAGCAGAAGATAATATTCAGATTATAAAGCCTAAAACAAAAGAACAAAATACACAGCAAGATCCTGTAAAATATCTAAAGCAGCAAATGCTGGTGATGGATTCTTTAGAGAAAGCAAGAGATCCCGAGTATCAAAGCAAGCTGGCGGCTGAACAAAAGTTAAAAGCCAATAAAGAAAAGATGGACGAGTTCCTTAACTCTACTTTCAACGTCAGTAAGTCTGGTATCAATAATGACTTCAACGCCATTTATAAAGACAAGGAAAATAGTTTTATCAAGGCTGTTATCGATGAAAACAACAAAGGATTTTTAGGAAGCAGGATTAGATTCAGGTTGCTGGAAGACATCTTTGTTGGAAACAGAAAGATCAGTAAAGGTTCCATTTTATATGGTCAGATTTCTGGATTTACAATGCAGCGAGTTGACTTGAAAATCATTTCGGTATTTGCTAAGGGAGAGATCTTTCCAATCAACCTATCTATCTACGATGTTGATGGTATGAAAGGATTGTATGTTCCACAAAGTGTTTTTAGAGATATGATCCGTGAAATGGGAAGCAATTCTGTGCAAGGAACACAGATGGATATGGGAGGAGAAGGATTTTTTACCACCATTGGTTCCAAATTATTTACGTCCACCTCCAAATCGATTGCGAATCTCATTAAAACCAACAAAGCCAAATTGAAATACAACTCTTATGTATTTCTGATTGACGAAAAACAATTGAAAGAGTCACAAAACCAACCAAAACCTTAAAAGCAATGAAATCATTTTTATATACACTTTTACTATTTACTGTTACACTCAATGCACAGACAGCAACAAAAGAACAAATTATTTCTGACCTGCCAGAAATAGAAATCACAGAGGGAGTCAATCTGCATATTATTTCTCCGGAACCTATCCAGTACGTTGATCTGTCTACAGAAAAACTGACAGGAGATTTACCGACGACCAATATTGCAAGAATCAAAATTACAGACAGCCAAACATCTGAAGAAAAAGATAAAAAGAAAAAGACCTCCATCTTTTTTAATGGAAATCAAGTCGGAATTATTACCGTTGTGGGGCAATCTTTTATTGCACAGTATAAAGCGGTTTACAGACATTCTGAAAACTTAAATACAATTACCAATATACATATTCAGCCAGAAGCGATGCAGCCCATTGAATTTGATAAAATGGTGTTCTCTAACCTTGAACTCAGAAAATTTGCAATGGGAATTATTCAGAAGAAATCTGAAGGTAATCCAATCAGGGAAGAGAAAAATCTCAAACTTAGTTTCCAGCTCAACAATGTGTATGTCATTAGTGATTACATCTTTCTTGATATGACCTTTAAAAATAACTCTAATCTGAGCTATGATATTGAGGCGTTAAAATTTTCCATAGAGGATAAAAAAATCCATAAGGCTACAAATAGCCAAAGCATCGAGATGACGCCACTTTTTCAGTTGAATCCTCAAAAACATTTCAAGAAGAATTTCAGAAATATTTTTGTGTTCAAAAAGTTCACTTACCCGAATTCTAAGGTAATGATGATAAGGTTGATTGAAGAACAGCTGTCGGGTAGAACCATTGAAATGAAAGTTAATTATTCTGACATTCTAAAAGCTGATACTTTCTAGGCGGAAGTTCCGCTTACCATTAATTAATATGAAACTATAATAAACTGCTATGCAAGAACAACAACATCAAATTAAAATCTATGGATTCCTGCAAAAGGTGGTCTATGCTGTAGTTGCATTGGATTGTGCTTCGCTGTTTTATCTGAATGCTGATGTTCCTGTAGTTTCCAATTTATTGAAGAACTTCTCTAAAATGAGTTTCATTTATCCTCCCATCAATGCAAAATTTGCCACGGTGGTTTTGATTGGATTGGTTGCTGTTGGAACAAAAGCTAAGAAGAAGAGAGACCTTAATATATACACAAAGATTGGAATTCCAATAGTGTTAGGGTTATTGATGATTTTCTCATCCTTGATCTGGCAGGATGAAGCTGGAAATAGAGAGCTTCCGCATATCTTTCCGGGGCTTAATTTTTATCAAATCATCTATGCAGTTCTTTCTTTTTTAGGAGCAGTTATTCTTCAGATGGGAGCAGACAGTATTTCTAAATTGATGCAGCAGAAAATGGGAAAAGACCGATGGAATGTTGAAGAAGAATCTTTTGATCAAAACAAAGAACTTGTAAACACGGATACTTCTATCAATATCCCTTATATTTTTAGATATAATAACAAAACCTATGAAGGCTATATTAATATCGACCCTTTTAGAGGAACAATTGTAATCGGAGTACCTGGCTCTGGAAAATCATTTGGGGTTATTAATCCATCTATTAGACAAATGATTGCTAAAGGATTTTGTCTTTGCATTTACGATTTTAAGTTTCCTGACCTGGCGCAAATTGCTTATTATCATTACTTATTGAAAAAAAGTAGAGAATCAGATTACAATTACAGTTTTCATATTATCAATCTTAATGAAGTAGAAAAATCAAGAAGAGTAAATCCGTTCCATAAAAAGTACATTCAAACATTGGCTGAAGCTCAGGAAATGGCTGAATCTATGGTTTCTTCATTGCAAAAAGGAGGATCCAGCTCAGGAGGAGGTTCCGAAGCTTTTTTTACTCAATCGGCAATTAACTTTCTTTCATCTTGTGTCTACTTTTTTGCTACGTTGGAAAATGGGAAATATTCAGATCTGCCGCATATTCTATCTTTTATGAACCGCAGTTATAAAGAGATCTTTGATACACTTTTTACCAATGAAGAGATTCTTTCCTTGCTTTCACCATTCAAAACAGCCTATGACAACAAGGCTTTTGATCAGTTGGAAGGACAAATTGGAACTTTGAAAATCTTTCTTTCCCGATTGGCAACTAAAGAGAGTTTTTGGGTATTCTCAGGAGATGAAGTTGAGCTTAAAATAACAGATAAGCAAAATCCTTCAATTCTGATTTTAGCTTCTGATCCGAGCACACAGGACATTAATTCAGCCTTATACTCTTCAATTCTTAATAGGACCTTACGCCAAATCAATTCTAAACATAATTTACCTGGTGGAATTATTGGCGATGAATTCCCAACAATATACATTCATAAAATTGACAATATAATAGCAACAGCAAGAAGTAACAAGATAGCTGTTTTATTAGGGCTTCAGGAAATTCCACAGCTTCGACAGTTTTATAAAAAGGAAGTCGCGGATACTATTTCAGCGATTGTCGGAAATGTTCTTTCCGGTTCTGTAAGAAATAAAAATACCTTGGATTGGCTTGAAAAATTGTTCGGAAAAATTAAACAAAAGTCTTACTCCCAATCTATTTCGCAGCAAGGAACATCGACCAGCATCAATGAAAAAATGGACTTTATGATTCCTGCAGGAAAAATTGCTGCACTCAAAACCGGTGAAATGGTTGGAATGATTGCGCAAGGAGAAGAGAACAGTAGTGAGGAATATAAAACTTCTGCAATAAGAGGAAAAATCAATCTTGATATGAAAGCTATCAAGGAGGAAGAACAAAACTATGTAGCTATGCCTAATTACTATTCATTCGTCGATAAAAAGGGCAATAATCGTAAAGAAGAAGTTCTGATGACCAATTTTAGAAAAATAAATAGAGAGGTGGAACTCATCGTAAACGAAAATATTAAAGATTAATACAGTGGGATTAAAAATGAAAAATATAATAACAGTGCTGTTTTTAGGTTGCTATTCGTTGGTTTTTACACAGTTCAATACACTGACTCCTAAAAAGGTTACATCCAACGAGATTCTTAAAGAACAACAAAGTTTTCAGAAGCAATCTACCTTCAAAATAGAAAAGGAGCAAAAAAGCATTATTAACAGACTTTTCAATGCTCCAACTAAAAAAAATCTGAAAAAGGAGATTGATTCTCTGAAGACATTAATGCTTCGTTACAATGTATCAAGAATTGAGGAAAGTAAGGCAGACTCAAAAATCGATAATGACTCACTCTTACAAAACTATAAAAAGCAATCAACAAATCTGGAAAATTCAAATACAGAAAAGCGTATTAAAAAGTTTGATTTCGTTAATGAAGAGGAATCTATCTCAAAAATAAGTATGCCACTTAACAATAGGATGATGGTTACTTCTCCTTTCGGATGGCGGGTTCATCCTATTTTTGGAGCTAATAAATTACACAACGGTGCAGATTTTAAAGCCAACTATGAAAATGTATATGCTGTTTTAGATGGAGTTGTAATTGCATCGGGTTGGGATTTAGGTGGAGGAGGGAATTATATTAAAATCAGGCATTCTAATTCATTTATAACCTCATATCTCCACCTTTCAGAAATGTATTACAAAGCTGGAGAATTTGTAAAAGCCGGATTCATCATTGCAAAAAGTGGGAATACCGGAAATTCTACCGGCGCGCATCTTCATTTTTCAGTGACAGAAAATGGAAAATACATTAACCCCATCCGATTTCTAAATGATCTTATTAATGCCAATAATTTAATTGCCAACTACTATGAATCACGAGCAAACTCATACAACCAACATTAAACTTCTAAACATTATGCAAAATCACAATTTACCAACGGACGAACTTAAAAACTTTGGAATTATCAATGACGATTTTACATTTTCCAAAAAGCTAAGCGAAGATGATATTCAGAAATTTCTTCAAGGATATACCATCGTTGCCGACAATGATAAGAATAGAGCCACTTTTCAGCTCACAGAAAATAATACAAAACTGAAGGTCATCTTTCTTGAACGAGATAAAAGCCTAACTAAACTTCTTGAAAATAGTAAAGAGAAAGTTCAATATACGGACATTAAAGAGCTTTCAAATGAATTTCCTTCACTTGAAAAGAAGGCTTTTGTATTCGATAGTGAAACAGGAAAAGTTGTAGAGTTTGATTTCATCAAAAATGCGACAGAGCTTACTGCTATCATTGCTGATAAAAAGGATGCGCAGGAACTTAATCGTTATAAAAACGAATTGCTAAAACTTAAAGGCTTTCTACAAGATAAAGTCGACCAATATCCTGAAATAGCAAAGGAAATCACAAACGATGTAAACATTGTTTCGAGAGAGATTGACGCTGTAAGTCACATTACTGAAACTGAAAAACAACTTTCAAAAGGAGGTGATTCAGATATTCAACTGAATGTGAATGATAGAGATATGTATGAAGATGCTAACAGAAACAGGAAGGAGCAGGAAGAACAATCTGAGGAACAGGAGAAAAGAAGAGGATTCAGAAGATAAAATCTCAAATAATTAAAAATTGTGGAGAATAAATTATCCTGGTTCGACAGAGTGATTACTCCAAAAACCAAAACTTATAAAGATTTTGAAAAAGAAATAAAAAATACAGCTCCCGAAAATTTTTTTAGAGATGGAGAAAGAAGGTTTTCCAATCAGGAAAAAAGATTTATGCAAATCTATAAATCCAGAGAAAGTCAAATGATTCAGGGATCTGCTTTTACTGTGAATTCCATTTTTAATTCAGATAGTAAAGCATTGATTAAAACAAACTTTAAAAGCTTTAGTGAAGCTGTAAGATTCCTTGATAAACAGAGAATCGATGACAGATTTTTAATAGTACAAGATAATACTTCCTTTAAAGAAGTAACTATTAGCGATGAAGCTTCAAAGCAAAAATTTCTTTCAGATTCTTGGGCAAAAGAATTGGAGAAAAGAACAGATTTAAGTTTGGGGATGACCAATACACAAATTGATGAACAACAGGCCCACCATTACCGGAATTATGAGATTGAAGCAGGAAAATTGGGAATAGAAATTAATCCACTCACTGAGGAACTTCACAAGAGCTGGGAAAATAGTAGTCAACTTGATTGGGAAGAAGACAGTTTCGAATTTGATGACCTGTTTTCAAAAGATGACTTTGATGAAAGTTTGGTTCCTGCATCTGGTCTTCCTGAAGGATGGATTTGGCGCGAGTACGATGATGGGAGCGGTTCTCTGAAAAGTCCAACTGGTAATATTTATTATAGTTATGATATACAAACCCAAGAATATAAGTCATCCTCATTTGGCAATGGTTGGACTGATATGAAAGATCTTTATGATCGACCGAAAAGTTTGAACGAATTCAAAACCTATGTGGAAAATGACCTGAAGGGAAAAGCACCTCAAAATAATCTTACCCCTAAGCTTTCTGAAGATGAAAAAAATAATCTGCTCAATTACGTACTTATTAATAAAGAAAATGAATTTATCCTAGAAAATCTGCACTTAACAGATAAGCAAAGAAAGAGTTTTTCAGAAAAAGTAGAATTTGGAACGACGGAGGGAGATTACACATTAACAAATAAACAATTAGAGAAAATTCCGGATGTACTTGACGGACATCACTTATCAAAGAATGATAAATACGCCTTGGCTTTTGGCTTATTGGAAAGACAAGGGAATGGCGAATCCTATAAATTATTACAAAATGGAGAAATTTTAAAAACTTATCTCGATGAAGATAACTTATCAATATTCAGAATATTAACAGTCAATGATATAAATTTTAACAATCAAAACCCAAATATTATGGAAAAACAACAAGACTTTGACCAAGTAAAATATCTTAAAGACCAAATGAAATATCTCGGTTTTGGAGAAGAGGAAAAACTTCACAAAGATTTAGAAAAAGGTATCAACTCAAAAAAGCAAGAGTTTGAAATTAAGACTAGCTCAGATAAAACCTTACCCGCAAATAAGGTTGATTTTATATTAAAATTCAATAAAAGTGAAAGCGGAGGTGTTTTTCTTAATTCCTACAATGCAAAATTGACTAATGACAACAGTGAGGAGATCTCTCATAATTTTCCTGTTAGCCGGGATAATAGTTTTACAGCAAAAGAAGCGGTCAATCTTTTGGAGGGACGTAGCGTGAAAATTGAGTTTCTCAATCCAAAGAGTCAACAAGTCGAACCTGCTTTTGTTCAATTTAACTTCAACGAACCGAAGACCGAGAAGGGAAATTATTACTTCCAAAATTTCTACAAAAACTATGGTGTCAATACGGCTAAGATTGTTGACAAATCTAATCTCGTATTTGACAGACCTGAATGGAAAGAAAGCGCAATAAAATCTCTAGAAAAAGGGAATGTATTAAAAGTAAAATTCAAAGAGAATGATCAGGTCATAGAAGGAAAAGCAGTTCTGGATCCTCAAAATCGAAATCTTAAACTTTATGACAATGAAATGAACAGGCTTAATACTAACAAACCTTTAGAAGGCCTGGAGCAAGATAACAAGAACGATAAAGCCAATGTTAGGGAACAAAGCATCAAAAGATAAAAATTTTACTTACCATAATACCATCGGAAGCGGTAAGTCAATATGATTTGCCGCTTTTTTATAAACTCAATTGAAATGAAACTAAAATTAATATTTCTACTTAATGCAATTCTATTTACAGTAAGTTCTTGTCACAAGGAAATCGTTTCTGAAAGTGGAGGGATTGATCTTATTTCCAATGTCTATTTTGATGCTTCGAAAGGTTTGGACCAAATGGAAAGCTTTCATCTATCTAAAATAAACTATTCTCAAAATCATTTGATAGAATTGGTTCCCGATACTTCGTTTCCGGAAATTAATAAACAAACTTACTACATTAAAGATTCATTGTACTTCCAGGTAGATCCATCAGAGAATAATATCATATTTTCAGCAGTTTCTCAAAAACAAAGACCATTATCGGTTTGGGACAAAAAAGTAGGTGCTATATTTTCCAAGGATTGGATTCTCAACTACAGAAACAGAAGAAATTTGTCTGATACAGTATTATTCAAAAAAAAATTTAAACGCTTTGAAATCAACTCTCCTTGGAATTATACGCGTTTTTACATTTATCCTACAGATACTATTTTACCATATTCCTTTTACAGACACGCCGAAAAAGACTACCATGGTAGACTGGAGCGCATTGATTCTTATAATAAGAAGAGCGACATTTTCGTAACCCTTCAGCTGCTACCCAGAAAAAAATGGGATGATCAGGCAAAAGAATTATTTGAGTTCAACAACTTCGTAACAAGCAGAAAAAACAATTGAGTATGTCATTGGATTCTTCAAATTTTAAAGATGATATTTCTGTTATCAATGGAAGCAAGAATGAGCTTGTTGTATTTGAAAAGGAAACTGATACGCTCTCATTTCTCGAATTATTGAAGTTGAATAATCAAAACAATAACAGAACTCTTGTTACACTTAATTCTGCGAGTAATACTAATAAATTTCTCAACCGATTTAAAGATTTTGATGGGAAAATATTTTTATGTTTGGAAGCAAGCAGAATAGGGGATGCTGCAACGCTTAAAATTTTAATGGAATTGAAGCTGAAGAATAAGAATATTAAAGATATCCGAAGTATGTATGAGGTATCCCAAACCGCAAATAAGAATCTGAATGAATATCTACAAAACAAATTAAATCTTCAGAATAAAAATATTAATTTAGTTGAACCAAAAAAATCAGAGGATGCAGAAGTTATCATTAGACCAACAAGAATTTCCGACACTCAGCACTTGGGATCCAAATTTTCTGAACGAAATTCTGGAGAGTCTCTCCAAAGAAGCCAATCCGAACAAAACGGAGATTACTCAGGAGGACAAACTTTGGGCAGCAACGATGCTGGAAATGGACTTGAAAAGTCAGAACGGAACGATCTTGGAAACACAGGAAGAGAATCCATTGACAGAGCACAACCTGAAAATGTTGAAGAAAATGAAGACAGAAAACATTCCTTGGACGGAATCCTATCCGGGAGAATTGTATCCGATAGAATCGAAAGAAGAGTAGATGATTCCAAAAATATTGAGGAATTAAATTCTCTTATTTCAAAATATAAAGGTCAAAAACTGACCAATGAACAAGTTGCAGAAGTAGTTTCTGCAGCTTGTTTTGTTTCCGAGGATAGAAAAATTACTTTACATCCAAATGTTGAGATTTCTGACGATGTAAAAAATATTTGCAATCAATACAAAAGTGGTGGTACTGCGAAGGAAGGGCGTGGAATCCTTGATGAATATTACACGGATTCAAAGATTGTGGAGGCAATTCGCAATCTTATAAAAGACCAATTCAAAAATCAAAAAGAGATTTCAGCTCTAGAGCCAAGCGTAGGAACCGGAAGTTTTCTTTATGCTATAAAAGATCTCTCTGTAAAAATAAATGTTACAGCTTTTGAAATCAATGATACTACAGCTAAAATTGCCAAAATTTTCCATCCTGAAGCTGACATCAATCTGCGCTCGTTTGAAACTGAATTTATTAATGAAAAAGGTCAAAAAACTGACGCAAATGACTATAATGAAAAGTATGACTTGGTTATTGGGAATCCGCCTTATGGAGAACATCGAGGTCTATACAAAGGATTAGGGGAAGAACCCAAAATTAGTAAGTACGAAGATTATTTTTTCAAACGTTCTTTAGATTCTTTGAAATTAAATGGTGTTTTGGCAATGGTACTTCCTTCAGGTTGGCTGAACAGGCAGAAGAAATTAGAAAATGTAGAGATTATGAAAGCCTACAGATTACCTTCAGGGGCTTTTGCCGGAACTCAGATCGAAACTGACATTATTATCCTTAAAAAATCATCGGTAAAAATCACTGAGGATATATCTGATTATTTTGAAAAGAACCCAGAAAATATCTTAGGAGAAATTCGGAAAAAAAGCAATCGTTTTGGGAGAATGGAGCAATATGTCCACGGCAATTTGGATAATGCTTTACATATTCTGCACCGGCTTCAAAACAAAAATGAGACAGAAAGAATTGGAAATCTGTTTGAAGATTTTATTCCAGAGAATACTGAACCGGAAAACAAAAATACAGTCAATGATAAAACGGAAATAGATAATGAAACCGAAAGCGGAGTAGCACTGAATGATGTTACAGACAAAATCACTGAAGTTCTTTCATCCTTAAAGGAAATCAAATTTAAATCTCCGGCTATTGTCAAAGAAATTGAGAAATATTCCAAGCTCAAAGAACAGATAGAAAAAGATGCTCAATCTTTTAATTCCAAAGAGCTAAAGGAGGTTTTTGATAAATCCGAAAAAATAATTCAAACTCAAAAAAGGAAAGACTCAGAATATAGAACTCAGACAAAACCGGAAATCAAAAAAGGGGTTTTAAAATATCTGTTTTTCAAATCTGATGAAGTTCTAAATACTTCTCTTCAAAATAGCAGTTCAATTTCCAAAGAACAAATTGATGCTTTTCGTGATACCAATTATGACGGGACTTTGAATAATTATGGTAAACACTATCAATTTGCCAATTTTATTGATGGAAAGTGGATGCACGATTTTTATTATGCAGAAGGAAATATTTATGCAAAGCTGGAGCAGTTAGAAAAAGATTTTGCTGATAAGTATGCTGTTGGCGGAACAGAAGATCAGTATGATAAGCAAATGAATCTGCTTCTTAGTGTTGTACCAATTCCTAAATCTTTGGATGACATATCCATTAGTCCCAATCACGAATTTGTACACAAGTTTGCACTTGGTCAAGTAGAAAAAGAGAAATATAACCCAAATTCAAAACTGGTCGAAACTGTAATTGTAGATTACAATCTTGCAGAAAAGTTTAAAGATTTTGTAGGAGATTTATCAAGTGATGCGTTTGCAGGTTCTTCAGCTTGGGAGGTCAAAAGTTTCGTAGATAATGAAACAGTTACTGGAAGTGACAAGGAACGAAATGCTTTGGTTCGTGAAAGGCGTAAAGCTGCAGCTAATGATCTGTTTCAAAAATTCATTCGTGAAGAATTATCTGATGAATTGAGAGAACGTTTTGTAAAAGAATTTAATAGAAACTTCAATAGCATTTACGTTCCGGATTATTCCAAATTCCCATTGTTTTCGAAAATCTATCAGAATTTTAAAGGAAAAGAACTTAGATTGACTGAAGTTCAAAAAGCGGGAATCGGAAGATTAACAACAAAGGGAGTTGGGTTGCTTGCTCACGAAGTTGGTTTTGGAAAAACACTTTCTGGAATATTGTCAATGCACGAAGCGATGGAGCGTGGAAACGCTAAAAGACCTTTGATTGTTGTACCCAACGACAGTATTTTAAAACAATGGATAGAAACAATTTTTGAAACTGTTCCGAAGGCAAAACTAAATGTGCTGGGCAATCTTGGAAAGGATTATGATCTTTCCAAATTTGATAACAGAGATGGAGAAATCACAATCGTTACTTATGAAGGTTTTAACAATATTGGTTTTTCAGAAAATATTACTCAAGATTTAGCCGCAAAGTTTTCGTACATCTCAGAGAGTGAACTAAGAAGTGTGAACTCCATCAGCGAGCGAGATTTTCAGATAGAATTAGAAAAAGAGAGGGAGCTGGAGGGCAAAATGAAACGTGGAAAAATCCACGACTGGGAAGATTTTGGTTTTGATCATCTAACTTTTGATGAAGTTCACAACGCCAATCATATTGTGGGAAAAGTAAGAATTGAGGATCGAAGATTTGCATCCGATTTTAGAAGCCAAAATCAACAGACTTCCAAACTTGGGATCAATACTTGGATGGCTTCGCAATATATACAGGATAAATACAATGGCAGAAATGTTACGTTACTTTCAGCTACGCCTTTTACCAATAAGCCTCTGGAGTATTATTCAATTCTTTCATTGATTGCCAATAAGAGGTTGGAAGAATCTGGCTACTTTAATGTCAACAACTTCTTTGAAACCTTTATGGAGGCGGATACTGATATGGAAATTGATGCTATAGGAGATGTAAAGTTCAAGGCCAATGTTCGGAGGTTTAAAAATAATTCTTTGTTTCAACAGCTTTTGTCTGAGTTTATTGATATAAAAGGAGAAGATGATAACCCTGAACTGATTCGTCCTACGAAAATCAATAAAGAGTATAAAATTGAGCAGAATGATTTAACTCAAGAACAGTATGATTTACTGAAAGAAAATTTTGAAGAAACTCAAAAGGGAGCAATTTTAACTCACATACTAAATGCGAGGCTTATTGCAATTTCACCATATCTGTCACCATATTATGATGGAGAATTACCTTCAGTAAAAGAATTTATTGAAAATTCTCCAAAGCTTATTGATACAATGAATCTGATACGGCAGAATAGAAATGATATTCCCGATGCAGGCCAGATCATTTATTCTGAGTTAGCAGTTTCAGAGTTCCCTAAAATTAAGGAGTATCTTGTAATAGAAGTTGGTTATAAACCAGAAGAAGTGGGTGTCATTACAGGAGCAACGAGCAAACCAAACAGATTGAAAATTCAGGATGATTTTAATTCCGGAAAAATTAAAATCATCATTGGCAGTGAAGCCATTCAGGAAGGAATGAACCTTCAGGAAAATACGACCGATCTGTATATGCTTTCTCTTCCCTATAATTTTACAACCTTGAGACAAGTTGAAGGTCGTGCTTGGAGACAGGGCAACAAGTTTGAAAACGTGAGAATCAATTTTATGCTCACTAATGATAGTATCGATGTGTTTATGCTACAAAAGTTACAGTCTAAACAAGCAAGATATTTAGAAGCGATGAAGAAAGGAGCGAATGTATTAGATATTTCTGACATAAGTACCCAAGAACTCAAGACCTCTATTATTACTGATCCGGAAACGAGAGCAAATATTGAAATAGAACTCTTAAAGAAGAAAATTGAAATTGAAAAAAATAAACATCTTGCAGACATTGCATTTGTACTCAGAAAACACAATGACTTCCTAAAAGTAAAGGAGATGGTCACCAAAGCTGAAGAGTCATATAACAGAATCTTAGGTTATTCTAAAAATGTTGATGGAAATACTGATTACTGGAAAAATCAACTTCCATCTTATCAGAAAACGATTGACTTGGCTAAAGCTGAAGTTCAAAAAACAGTAGAATTATTAGCTGAAAAAGGAGTTAATGTTGCAGAAATAGAAGTTCAATCCAAAAGTACAGAAGATAAAATTGTAGAGTTTGATAAGAAACTTGAAAATCTTCCTGAAATTAGAAGTAAATTGGTAATTCAATACAAAATTGAAAAAGAGGAACAAATGAAAATTAATAAGCATAGAGACTATGTAAGAGAAAGAACCATTGATAATCGTATTTTGTATAATAGTTTCTTAGCAGTAAGCTCCAATAATAATGTTGAAAAGGTTTCTGTCATAAACAGAAAGAGGTAAAGAAACCTTTAAAATTCTATGATTATCATAACATATTAATTATCTATAAAATTAGGCTCAACTTAAAATCAATAAAAAATTAAATGATTTTTATTTTGTATTTCAAAAGTACATCGTAATATTGCAATATAAAATAATGAAATATGGGGGCAACTAAGACTGAGCATTTTACGGACAAACAAAACCAAATTGCAACAATTGCAAAAGCATTAGGACATCCTGCGCGAATAGCAATTATCGAGTATTTGATGAAAGTCAATGAGTGCATCTGTGGAGATATCGTGAACGAATTGCCTTTAGCCCAACCAACAGTTTCTCAGCATTTAAAAGAATTGAAAAACGCAGGAATTATAAAAGGTAACATTTCTGGAAACGCTATCTGCTATTGTATAGACGAAAAGACAATAGAAATTCTAAACACTTATTTTTCAGCTATAGTACAAACTGTGACCAAATCAAAATGCTGTTAAGTATTTTTTTACCTTAATATATCGCAATATTGCATTTAAGCTATAAAGATTCAATTATGAAATTATCAGAAGTAAAACAAATTTTGCCAACATTAGAAAATGTTGAATTTCAATTAGAAAATGGAACTTTTGTTCCGGAACATTTTCACGTTACAGAAGTAGGAATGATTAATAAAAACTTCATTGATTGTGGCAGTGTCATTCGTTCAGAGAAGGTTGTGAATTTTCAACTTTGGAATGCAGACGATTTTGAACATCGTTTAAAGCCTAACAAGTTACTCAACATTATCAAACTCTCTGAGGATAAATTGGGAATCGAGGATTTTGATATTGAAGTTGAGTATCAAAGTGATACTATTGGAAAATACGATTTAGAATTTAATGGGAAAACATTTATTCTAAAAAGTAAGACTACTGCTTGTTTAGCACAAGACGCTTGTGGAATCCCATCAGAAAAAGAAAAAAATAATCTAATTGAACTTGGTGTAAATCAAAACAATTCTTGTCCGCCAAATTCTGGATGTTGCTAATTCAATTTCTATGAAAATAAAGCCGATTACCAAAGACAATTTTTCAGAACTGGTAGAAATCTATAGTCAGGGATTAGCGACTAATATCGCTACTTTTCAAAATGATTTGCCCCTATGGCAAGATTGGGATAAAGGACACCTTGATTTTTGCAGGATTAGTATATATGAAAATAACGAAATGCTTGGTTGGACTGCATTATCTCCTGTCTCCAACAGATGTGTTTATTCGGGTTTAGCAGAAGTAAGTATTTATGTTGCAACAATTGCAAGAGGAAAAGGGATTGGTGAAATGTTGTTGAATGAATTGATTAAGCAGAGTGAGTTAAATGAAATATGGACATTACAATCTGGGATATTTGCAGAAAACAGAGGTAGTATAAAATTGCACGAGAAATGTGGTTTTAGAATAGTTGGCTACAGAGAAAAAATTGGAAAGAAGAATGGGGTTTGGAAAGACAATATATTAATGGAGTACAGAAGTAAGATTGTCGGAATCGATTAAAAATTAAAATTATAAAATCAATAAAAATGAAAATTGCATTATTCAGCGACATTCACGCTAATCTCCCAGCATTAGAAGCATTCTTTGCAGATGTTGAAAAAAGAAATCCCGACAGCATTTATTGCTTGGGAGATTTAGTAGGTTACAATATCTGGCCAAACGAAGTGGTCAATGAAATTCGTAAAAGAAAAATACCAACTATTGCAGGCAACTACGATTTTGGCATTGGGAGAATGAGCAATGAATGTGGTTGCGCCTACAAAACGGAGGCTGAGAAGGACAACGGAAACATTTCTATATCTTTTACCAATTCATTGATGAGAGATGATGAGAGGGCTTACCTGCGCACACTTCCAGCACATATAAAAGTAGAATTCAAATTGAACGAAGATAAACTAAACCTGCTTTTGGTACACGGGAGTCCGAGAAAAATAAACGAATATCTCTTCGAAGACCGTGAGGAAAAAAGTATGCTTCGTATTATGGAACAAGCCGATGCCGACATTATGTGTTTCGGACATACGCACAAGCCCTATCACAGAGTTTTAAATTCGGGTGTTGATGGTGAAAATCATTTCCGCCACGCAGTGAATATCGGTTCCGTTGGTAAGCCAAAAGACAACGATATAAGAGGTGGTTATGCGATGTTGACAATTAATGAAAACAGTTCTGTTTTGAACAAAGAAAGCATCAGTGTAGAATTTATCCGTTTCGACTATGACTTTGAAAAAGCTGCAAAGGCTGTGGAAGACAGCCCTCTTCCAAACGAGTACGCAGAGAATCTAAGACGTGGCTATTAATCTAAAAAATCTAAAAAATGGAATTTCCAAATGATTTAAAATATTCAAAAGAACATACGTGGATAAGCATACAGGACAACACAGGTACAATAGGTATCACAGAATTTGCACAAAGTGAATTGGGCGAAATCGTATATGCAAATTTACCAAACATTGGATATAGTTTTCAGCAGGACGAAGTATTCGGTTCTGTTGAAGCGGTTAAAACGGTCAGTGATTTATTTATGCCAGTATCGGGTAAAATCATTGAAACGAACCAACTCTTATTAGAAGAGCCAACACTAATCAATTCAGAATCTTTTGGAAACGGTTGGCTGATAAAAATTGAAATCAAAGATATTACAGAATTAGAAAAATTATTGACATCAAACCAATATAGAGAACTTACAAATTAGACACACAATGCAGCCAAAACTAAAATTTCTTGACCGTTACCTAACCTTATGGATATTCCTTGCAATGGCAATAGGTATAGGTTTAGGACATTTCTTTCCGGGAATATCAAAAATTACAAATACTTTATCCATTGGAACTACAAATATTCCATTGGCTATAGGTTTAATATTAATGATGTACCCACCATTGGCAAAGGTTGATTATTCATTATTGCCCCAAGCATTTAAGGATAAAAAAGTAATCGGTCTGTCATTATTGCTGAATTGGGTCATTGGTACTTTATTGATGTTCGGATTAGCCGTTTTGTTTTTACGCAATGAACCCGATTATATGACAGGGTTAATACTGATAGGTTTGGCAAGATGTATAGCAATGGTAATCGTATGGACCGATTTAGCTAAAGCAAACAGAGAATATACAGCTATGTTGGTTGCGTTAAACAGCATCTTCCAGGTACTTTCTTACAGTTTCTTAGTTTGGTTATTTATCAATGTTTTACCTTCAAAATTAGGATTAGCTAATTTCAATGTAAGCGTATCAATGAAAGATGTTACAGAAAGCGTATTGATATACTTAGGTATTCCATTCTTAGCAGGATTCGTTAGCCGTTACTTCCTTATTAAATCAAAAGGTACAGAATGGTATAATCGAAAATTTGTACCCAAAATATCGCCCATTACATTGTACGCTTTACTGTTTACGATAGTTTTAATGTTCAGCCTGAAAGGTGATAAAATATTAGAGTTGCCAATGGATGTAGTAAAAGTAGCCATACCATTAATCATCTATTTTGTACTGATGTTTTTTGTCAGCTTCTTTATCAATAAATCTCTAAAAGTACCTTACGACAAAAACGCATCCATCGCATTTACAGCAACAGGAAACAACTTTGAATTGGCAATCGCTGTTGCTATAGCAGTTTTCGGTATTCATTCCCCACAGGCATTTGTAGGCGTTATTGGACCTTTAGTAGAAGTTCCGGTACTGATACTTTTAGTACGTGCAAGTTTGTGGTTGAAGAAAAAATATTACAGTTAGAAATAAGTAATAGAAGTTATGAAACGACAATAGGATTTCAACCGATGTGCAAAAAATATAGGGTTCAATAATTAAAACAAGCGTACAAAATGATAGAACTAATTAAACCCATTCCCGCATTTCTTGTACGGAAAATTAATAAGGCAGTTAAGTTTTATAAAGCTCGATTTGGTTTTGAATGCAGACATCAGGAAGAAACTTTTGCAATATTAGTTAGGGGTGGTATAGAGCTGCATTTGTGGGCTTCCTGTAATTACAGTTGGAAATGGAAAAGTGTTTTTTTATTTCTAAAACCGATTAGTAGCGGAGCAGAAAGTTTTTTGGCAGGTACACACAGTTGCAGGATTGAAGTAAAAGGCATTGACTAACTGTATAAAGAACTAAAAGAAAAAGAAGTTTTACACAAAAACGAAAATAAAAAGCACATATTATGGTACAAGAGAATTTGCAACATTAGACTTGTATAGGAATTTGATAACTTTTTATGAGGATATGATATAGCGTGAAAAATAATTATAGAAAGAGTTAGTGTATAAAAGAGCCTTGTTAAAACTGTAAAGAACAAGACAATGAAAGTTAAATTGTTTATTTAAGCAAACGCTAAAATAAACAAATTAGCTATATTTGCACCATGGATAGTATTTCTTGCATTAGACAACAGGCAGACATTAAACAAATCAATCGCTGTAAAGAACGAGTTTCGGAACTCCAAGGTTCGTTTGACTATTTATCTAACGGACTGGAATTGGCGGGAAACAATGTAAGACTGAAAATCCTGTTTCTTATTTATGAAGAACGAAAACTTTGCGTTTGTGATTTAAGCGATATTCTCGGTATGACAATTTCTGCAATTTCTCAACATTTACGAAAACTCAAAGACCGTAAACTAATTGAAACTGAAAGAAAAGCACAAACTATTTTTTATTCATTAACAAAAGAGTATGAAAAAATGCTGACCCCATTTTTTGAAATACTTAATGATAATAAAATTTTAGAAACTATATGAAAACGGACAACAAACTAATCGGTACTGGTCTTTTTACGGCAATTGCTGCTTCATTATGTTGCATTACACCTGTTTTGGCTCTCATAGTAGGAACAAGCGGGGTTGCTTCAACATTTTCTTGGCTCGAACCTTTCCGACCATATTTTATTGGCTTGACAATTTTAGTGCTTGGTTTTACTTGGTTTCAAAAGTTGAAACCCAAAAAGCAAATTGACTGTAAATGTAAAATAACTGAAAAACCCAATTTTATGCAAACAAAATCATTTTTAGGAATTATTACCGTTATGGCGGCTTTACTTTTATCATTTCCAATTTACGCTCACATCTTTTTTCCAAAGCCCGAAAACAAAACAATTATTACCCAAAGTTCCAAAATTCAGAAAGTTGAGTTTACAATTAAAGGAATGACTTGTTCAGGTTGTGAACATCATATTAAAACAGAGATTAGCAAACTAAAAGGAATTATCGAAGTTGTCGTTTCCTATGAGAAAAGCAACGCTATTGTCAAGTTTGATAATAAGCAAACCAGTATTGCTGAAATCGAAAAAGCTATCAATTCGACAGGTTATAAATCACTAAAAAGTAAAGTTATATCATAATGGAAATTAAATTACAATCAATAATAACTTGCCCAAAATGTGGGCACAAAAAAGAGGAAACAATGCCAACTGATACTTGTCAGTATTTTTATGAATGTAAAAATTGCAAAACAAGGTTAAAACCACTACAAGGCGACTGCTGTGTGTATTGTAGTTATGCCAGTGTTCCTTGTCCACCAATACAAAAAGAAAAAAAATGTTGCTAAATAGAACGCATTTTATATAAATCACATAAAAAATCGGTAGGTTTTACTAATTATTTTTAAACAATTGTAAGAATAACTTATGGCATCAACAGAAAAAACATTATCAGAGGTAATTGAAATATTAAGACTAAGAGGTTATACTGAAGATTTTAACCTATTGGAAGAAAATATCTCATATAAAACAGGAGGTGAAAAGGTCAATTTAAGTGACATAGTTATTGATAAAATTTATCGTTTTACAGGGCTGAATGACTTGGAAGATGAAGCTATCTTGTATGCAATGAGAAACCAAAAAGACGGAGCAAAAGGTATTTTCGTAAATGGCTATGGCACGTACTCCGACAGTGTAGCAAATAGCATCATAGAGCAAATAGCAGTTAACGAAGATGATAACAATGATTGGACAAAAGAAATTTGAATTAGAATGACAGAATTAGAAAAAATTTTAAACCAAAAAGGCATAAAGCCTACCGCTATGCGTTTGTTGGTGGTAGAAAAGCTATTAAAACAACAATACGCAGTAAGCCATAAAGAGCTGGCAGAACAGTTTGAGAAAGCAGATAGTGTTACCTTATTCAGAACACTCAAAATATTTCTGGAACACAAACTCATCCACACCATTGATGATGGAAGTGGAGTTGTAAAATACGCACTATGTCAATCTGGATGTAATTGCAATTTATCAGAACTACACACACATTTTTATTGCACCGACTGCAAACATACCTTTTGTCTTACGGAAACTGAAATTCCAAACATCAAAATTCCTCAAAACTTTAAATTAGAAGGAGCTAATTTGGTTCTCAAGGGGAAATGCTCAAGCTGTAGTTAATACACCTTTAAACTTTGCAATTCAATTGCACTAATTATATTTTACATTTGTAGTCTGATGAAAATATTTGTAATCCTATTCAGTATATACTTTATGGCATTATCGGTAATGCCGTGTACTGATGCGTGCGATATTAGCATAAACAATACTACAAAATCAGAATTTATACAAGCGGGTGATGGTCAAGAAAATAGCATTGACGTATGTAGCCCTTTTTGCTCCTGTGCCACTTGTCCCACTGTTGCTGTTTTTACATTTCAAACTTTCAAAATAGGCGAAGCTAAGTCTAGTTTCGACAAAATACAAAAATTCCCACTTTGGGATTTCGGGTTCAATTCCAACTACCACGGAAATATTTGGCAGCCGCCAAAGATTAATGCCTAAATTTTTAGCGACTGTATTTTATTGTCGGTGTATGGGCATCCATTCACTATTAAATAACGTACCCCCTCAGTCGAGCATTTAGCTATTCATTTCACATATATGGAGTGGAAGAATTTATATCCACTATTTATTAATCTTTAATCATATGAATTGTGTTAGACAGTATCATAAAATTTAGTATAAAGAACAAACTTGTCATCGGAATAATGACATTGTTACTCATTATTTGGGGAGTGTGGAGTGCCACAAAATTACCCATTGATGCCGTACCCGATATTACAAATAATCAGGTACAAATAATTACGGTTTGCCCAACATTGGCAGCTCAGGAAGTAGAACAATTAGTTACCTTTCCCATAGAGCAAAGCATTGCTAATATTCCCGATTTAGAAGAAACCAGAAGTATTTCGAGGTTTGGTTTGTCCGTAATTACAGTTGTATTCAAGGAAAAAGTAGATATTTATTTTGCCCGACAGCTCATTAACGAAAAACTGAAAGAAGCAGAAGAAAAAATTCCGAATGGAATAGGAACGCCGGAACTGGCTCCGGTAAGTACAGGACTTGGTCAGATATACGAATATATAATACATCCCAAAAAGGGAAGTGAAAATAAATACAATGCCAAAGACCTACGTACAATGCAGGACTGGATTGTAGCAAGGCAACTGTATGGTACTCCCGGAATTGCAGAAGTAAATAGTTTTGGCGGCGAGCTAAAACAATATGAAGTAGCTGTTAATCCTAGTCGCTTAAAGGCTATGGATGTAAGTATTACCGATATTTTCAACGCTCTTGAAAGAAACAACCAAAATACAGGGGGAGCATATATTGATAAGAAACCAAGTGCTTATTTTGTTAGAGGTATTGGTATGGTTACATCATTAGATGATATAAAAAACATTAGTGTAAAGAATAATCCTGGCAGTGTTCCAATTTTTATAAAAGATGTGGCGGATGTACGATTTGGTAATGCTGTAAGATATGGAGCAATGACATATAATGGAGATGTTGATGCAGTAGGTGGTGTTGTGATGATGTTAAAAGGCGAAAACGCCAATAATGTAATTGAAAAAATAAAAGAAAAGCTTCCTACTATACAAAAGTCATTACCTGATGATATTATTATTGAGCCCTATATAGACCGTTCAGTTTTAGTTGACAAGGCAATGAGTACCGTAGAAAAAAACCTGATAGAAGGTGCATTGATTGTAATCTTTGTATTGGTACTTTTTTTAGGAAATTTTAGAGCAGGATTAATTGTAGCTTCCGCTATTCCCTTAGCAATGCTGTTTGCCTTGGCGATGATGAATGTGTTTGGTGTAAGCGCCAACTTAATGAGTTTGGGAGCCATAGATTTTGGGTTGATTGTAGATGGGGCAGTAATTGTTGTGGAAGCCACATTGCATCATTTAGGCTTACGAAAATCTAAACAAAGGCTTACACAAACTGAAATGGATGAGGAAGTTTTTCTGTCTGCCTCCAAAATTCGTAGTAGTGCAGCATTTGGTGAAATCATTATACTAATTGTTTACATTCCTATTCTTACGTTAGTGGGCGTAGAAGGCAAAATGTTCCGTCCGATGGCACAGACTGTAGGTTTTGCCATTTTTGGAGCTTTGATTTTATCCTTAACATACATACCTATGATGTGTGCTTTGTTCTTATCCAAAAAGCCTTCACATAAAGAAACCTTTTCCGATAGAATGATGAATTGGTTACAAAGAAAATATCAGCCTTTGCTTGAAAAAGCGATTAGCATAAAGTATTGGTTCGTTGGTATCGCCATTGCCATATTTGCAATTAGTATTTTCTTGTTTAGCCGAATGGGAGGAGAATTTATACCCCAACTACAAGAAGGAGAATATGCGTTTGAATTTAAAATGCCTATTGAAACCTCATTATCACAAAGTATAGAAACTTCGATGCTTGCTTCGAGAATTGCCAAACAATTTGATGAAGTAAAAATGGTGGTAGGTAGAACTGGAGCTGGTGAAGTACCTACTGACCCAATGCCTCCAAGTGCAACAGATTTAATAATTATTCTTAAGCCTGAAAGTGAATGGAAATCCGGAAGGACATACGATGAATTAGGCGATGCAATAGAAGAAAAAATAGCCGTAATACCTGGCATTATTGTCGAAAAAAGCCAACCCATTCAAATGCGCTTTAACGAACTTATGACAGGGGTAAAACAAGATGTTGCAATTAAGATTTTCGGAGAAAATTTAGACACACTAGCGTTAAATGCCGATAAGGTTAGCAAAGTTATACAAACAGTAAAGGGAGTTACAGTGCCTCAGGTAGAACTGGTAAGCGGGTTACCTCAAATTAATATTGAATACGACCGAACTCGTTTAGCCAATTATGGAGTAAATGTAGAAGATGTAAATAATGTTGTAAGTACTGCTTTTGCAGGAAAAAGTGCAGGTGTGGTTTTTGAGAATGAAAGGCGATTTGATTTAGTTGTGCGTTTAGATAGTACCTATAGAGGTAGTATTGAAGATGTAAACAATATGATGATACCAACTAGCACAGGCAGTCAAATTCCTCTATCACAGGTGGCTACAATTGACTATAAATTAGGACCTGCGCAGATAAGCCGTGAAGCTGGAAAGAGAAGAATTGTAATTGGTTTTAATGTTGCAGGCAGAGATGTACAAAGTGTGGTAGAAGAAATTCAAAAAAAGTTGAACAACCAAGTAAAATTACCATCAGGGTATTATTTCACTTATGGAGGACAGTTTGAAAATTTACAGGAAGCAAGCAATAGATTACTGATAGCTGTTCCAGTTTCTTTAATATTGATATTTGTACTGCTTTACTTTACTTTCAGTTCCTTTAAACAGGCAGGATTAATTTTTACAGCCATCCCAATGAGTGCAATTGGAGGAATACTAGCTTTGTTACTTCGAGGAATGCCTTTTAGCATCAGCGCAGGTATTGGATTTATTGCATTGTTTGGCGTTGCTGTCCTAAACGGAATTGTACTGATAGGTATTTTCAATCAATTAGAAAAAGAAGGAGAAAAAGATGTATTGAAACGGGTAATCGAAGGAACTAAAATCCGTTTGAGACCAGTTTTGATGACTGCAACAGTAGCCAGTTTAGGATTTCTGCCAATGGCTTTGAGCAGTAGTGCAGGCGCAGAGGTACAAAAACCATTGGCTACAGTTGTTATCGGTGGTTTGGTAACTGCAACATTCCTTACCCTATTCGTACTGCCTCTATTGTATATCATCTTCAATTCAAAAATTAATTTAAAAAGAAAATTTAAAGTGAAACCCATTACAACTATCGTTGTGTTACTGCTATCATTGGTAGGTTTTACAGCAAACGCACAAACGAAAGATTTATCCAGTGTTGATGAAGCAATAAACATCGCGCTGAAAAATAATCAAACCATAAAGGCTTCAGATTTAGAAATTGATGCAAGTAAAGCCTTGAAAAAAACTGCCGGAGAATTACCAAAATTAGGTTTTAATGCACAATTGGGGCAGTACAACAGTACAAAATTCGACCAGTCTTTTGAAGTGGCACAAACTATTCCTTTTCCTACATTATTCGGAGCAAAAAAACAATTGATTAATGCCGAAATAAAAGGGAAAGAATTACAGAAAAATCTTACCGTACTAGAGTTAAAAACGCAGGTCAGAACTTACTATTATCAAATCCTATATTTGCAACATAACCAAAAGCAATTACAACAGTTAGATAGTCTGTACAGCGATTTTATAGAAATAGCACAGCTTCGTTATAAAACCGGCGATACAAAAAAAGTGGACATCAGTACGGCAGAAGCTAAGAAAGGGGAAATCAATTTATTGTTAAAACAGAATAAAGTGTTTTTAAATAATGCTGTTGCCAGTCTGAAAACTTTGATGAATACAAGAGAGGATTTTCTCATTGCAGAAAATGGAATTTTTCAACCTTTACAAATCAGCAATTTATTGGATAATGATGTAGTAGCAAGTCATCCCGCCATTCAATCCTTGTATCAGGATGCTGTTATTGCAGAACAGACCAAAAAGGTAGAACGTTCCCAAGGTTTACCTGATTTTACAATTGGTTTTACAAATCAATCTTTAATAGGTTTTCACACAGTAAATGGTATGGAAAAATATTTTAATTCTGGTAACCGTTTCAATTCTGTAAATATTGGCATTGCAATTCCTATCACTTATGGTGCTACCAAAGCAAGGATAAAATCTTTGGACTTCAGAAAACAGGCTTCCGAAGCCAATGCTCAGCAGCAGCAGCAAGCATTAACAACACAATTACAAAATGCTTTGCAGCAATACCAACAGGATATGCAACAGTTTAATTATTTTCAGCAAGAAGCATTGCCTAATGCCAAAGAAATAGTATCAGCGGCACAATTAGGGTATAAAACAGGAGAAATTAGCTATGTGGAATATCTTTTTGCATTGCAAACCGCAACCGACATTCAATTAAATTATCTGAAAAGTATTCAGCAGGTAAACCAGTCTGTAATCAATATTTATTCTCTCATTAATCAATAAGTAAAAAATGAAATTCAACATAAATAAAATCACAATTGTAACAGTGATAACTGTTTTAATATTTGCATTTTCCGCTTGCAATAATCAGAAAGATGGAAATGGGCAGAACCAGGAAGCAAAAGAAATTCAAAGAGAAGAAGCCGAGGAAGAAGTACCAACCATTGCCACTCTTTCAGAGGAACAATTAAAGATAGTTGGAATAAAAATAGGCACAATAGAACAAAGAGAGCTGTCTGCAACTATCAAAGCAAATGGAAATCTGAATGTTCCTAATAACAACAAAGCCAACGCTACAACTTTATATGGTGGAGTGATAAGAACATTGAAAGTTCAAATTGGGGATTATGTTAGAAAGGGTGAAATAATAGCAACTATTGCCAATCCGCAGTTTATACAATTACAGGAAGAATATTTGAGTGTAGTAAGTAAGATAACTTTTGCAGAGCAAGAGCTATCAAGACAAAAAGAGTTAAATGAAGGAAATGCTGGCGCAAAGAAAAATTTACAAAGTGCAACAGCCGAATTGAACAGCCTTCGTACTCGAAAAGCGTCTTTACATCAACAACTACAATTAATGGGCATCAATCCCAGCACCTTATCAAACAGTAATTTGAAATCTGCTCTGACAGTAATTAGTCCTTTAAATGGCACAGTAAGTAATGTTTACGCTAAAATTGGAAGTTATGTAGATGTTTCTTCGCCGGTAATTGAAATAGTAGATAACAGCTCATTACATTTGGATTTACAAGTATTCGAAAAAGATTTACCACAAATAAAAATCGGGCAAACTATTCATTTTAGATTGACAAATAATCCAACCACAGAATATGAGGCTACGGTTTTCAATATCGGTTCATCTTTTCAAAACGAGAGTAAAACTATTGCTGTACGTTGTCGTATAAAAGGTAGTAAAATTGGTTTAATTGATGGAATGAACATAACAGGGGTTGTAAGCTTAAGCAATGTAACTACACCTGCTGTTCCCAATGATGCCATCGTAAATACTGATGGTAAATATTATATTTTCGTACAAACCGATAAAAAAGCAGAAGAGCATCACGAAGAAGGTAAAGAAGAAGAAAATCATAAAGATGCTGATAAAAATGAAAAGGAAGATAAGGCAAGTATAAATTTTGAAAAAATAGAAATATTGAAAGGGGTATCTGATATGGGGTATACCGCAATTACTTTTATCAAACAAGTTCCTGCCAATCCAAAAATCGTTGTAAAAGGAGCATTTTTTGTAAATGCAAAATTATCTAATGCAGGAGAAGACGAAGATTAACCAATAATAACTAAACGATGATAAATACAGATAAAAATCACAAGCATATTTATGATGCGCAGGGCAAGCAACTCTGCTGCACGGAGGAAAACAAAAACGATGCCCAAACAAATACAGGGCAGAGTACTGATAATGTTTGTTGCTCAACGGATGAAAAAGTTAATCAAAAGAGCAATGAACGAAGTGAAGCTGTTGATAAAAACAGCGTTATAAAAATGTTTTTACCAGGAATTATTTCTTTGGTACTATTGCTAATTGCTATTTACTTAGACAATGTCTTGAAACCTGAATGGTTTCAAGGTTGGGTAAGAACTGTTTGGTATATAATAGCTTATGCACCAGTCGGATTTCCTGTAATTAAAGAAGCTTTTGAAAGTATTGGTAAAGGCGATGTTTTTTCAGAATTTTTGCTGATGAGTATTGCTACTATTGGAGCCTTTACCATTGGTGAATACCCCGAGGGTGTTGCTGTAATGCTGTTTTATGCTGTTGGTGAAGTCTTTCAGTCATTAGCAGTAAAGAGAGCTAAAACAAATATCAAATCTTTACTCGACCAACGTCCTGATGAAGTAACCATTTTACAAGGCACTCAAACAAAAGTTGTAAAAGCTGAAACAGTTACTATTGGAGAGATAATACAATTGAAGCCTGGAGAAAAGTTAGGATTGGACGGAGAATTATTGTCCGAAGCTGCATCTTTCAATACAGCAGCTCTTACGGGTGAGAGCAAGCCTGACACTAAATCAAAAGGTGAAACGGTACTGGCAGGGATGATAAACTTAAATACCGTTTCACAGGTAAAAGTGACAACCGCCTATACGGATAGTAAACTAAGTAAAATTTTAGAACTGGTACAAAACGCTACTTCTCAAAAAGCTCCTACAGAATTATTCATCAGAAAATTTGCAAAAGTATATACACCAATTGTAGTGCTGTTAGCTATTCTAATTACAGCATTGCCCTACTTCTTTGTAGAAAATTATGTGTTCAGCCAATGGTTGTATCGTGCTTTGGTATTCCTTGTTATCTCTTGCCCTTGTGCATTGGTAATAAGTATTCCTTTAGGCTACTTTGGCGGAATTGGGGCAGCGAGTAAAAATGGAATATTGGTTAAGGGAAGCAACTTTTTGGATGTTCTTGCCAGCATACAAAATGTAGTAATGGATAAGACAGGTACAATGACGGAGGGCGTATTTAAAGTTCAGGAAGTTGTATTTGACAAGGCATTTGATGAGAAAGAAATTTTAGAAATGGTCAATGCTTTGGAAAGCCATAGTAGCCACCCCGTAGCAACTGCCATTCAAGAATATGTAGGCGATGTAAACCACAATATCCCATTAGAAAATATAGAGGAAATTGCAGGACACGGACTAAAGGCTAATGTAAATGGGAAAGAATTATTGGTAGGGAATTTTAAGCTGATGGATAAATTTTCTATTACTTATGACATAGACCCGAACAGCATTGTCTACACGGTAATCGCAGTGGCTTATGATAGAAAGTTTGTTGGTTACATTACCATTGCGGACAGCATAAAAGAAGACGCACAGGAAACCATAAATCTATTGCATAAGCTCAATGTTAAAGCTACTATGCTTAGCGGAGATAAAAGTACGGTTGTAAAGTATGTAGCGGAACAGTTGGGGATAGATAATGCTTTCGGAGATTTATTGCCTGAAGATAAAGTAAACAGAGTTAAAGAAATTAAAGCCAAAGGCGGAAGCGTTGCTTTTGTTGGCGACGGTGTAAACGATGCGCCTGTTGTGGCTTTGAGCGATGCGGGTATTGCAATGGGCGGTTTGGGAAGCGATGCGACCATTGAAACGGCAGATGTGGTAATACAAGACGACAAACCGAGTAAAATACCTATGGCAATCAATATAGGCAAGCAGACAAAGAAAATCGTTTGGCAAAATATAGCTTTAGCATTCGGAGTAAAAGCTATTGTACTAGTTTTGGGAGCTGGGGGCTTAGCGACTATGTGGGAAGCTGTTTTTGCAGATGTTGGGGTTGCCTTATTAGCTATACTAAACGCAGTAAGGATACAGCGGATGAAATTTTAAGATTAGAACATCCTAATGATGAATAAAACAGACAATTCGTAAGAAAGGCAAAAGTTATCAAATGTCAATTTGTCGAAGGAGAAGAAGAAGAAGAAAAGACCTTCGCTCTTTATGATACTTTTTGGGATATTTTTTAGCTCTGTGTCTTATTGCTTTGATATACATAAAATTAGACACTATTATATCTATCCCTATCACTAAAAATGGACTTATTAGTTCTGTATCGAGCAAAAACCAAAGTTCCAAAAGAGAAACCCGAAAATGCAAATTTCTTTCAAATATGACAGTATTTGGGCTTCTCTATTATTGTTTAAAAAATAGATTTAGGATAACGGATGGATAAATTTTATAACGAAACGCTGGCTAAGCTGGAAAACGAAATCAAAGAATTTGAGATTGAAGCAGACTGTTCGATAGAACGCATTGAAGCAGTTATACAACTTATTATCAAATGTTTATTCGACGTAAAAAAATATATTTTAAAAAGAGGATTTAAGAATGTTGATGAAGAAATTCGCTTTTTTAAATATCAAAAGCCAATTATCGTTTCAAAGCTCATCTATTATAATGCCATCTATAAAATCGAAACGAGAAGACCGTATGGAAATAAGCGTACCAAGAAATATTTTGTCAAAGAACTGAAAAAGCTAAAAAGGTTCTTTGAAAATAACCTTGATTTTTATAAGTATTACCGTAGCAATAATTCTTTCTTTGACGAACAATTTTTTGTACGTGGCAAGCACGATATAAGACTATGGTTAGACACTTTTTATTTTGAGGCAGACCATCGCTTTTCTACTTCGCACGATTATAAGGTTGCCAAGATAATTGCTAATGACCTGATACAGGTATATTTGGAAGACAGGTTAAATAACATCAACGTTAAAAAGGTTTCAGATAATTCGTTGATATGGACAGCAAGCAAAACTGCACTCACGGAACTCATTTATGCACTGTACTCCCACGGTGCATTTAACAATGGGAATACAGAAATAAAATTGATAGCCAAAACGTTTGAAGATGCCTTCAATATTGAGTTAGGCGACTTTTACCATACGTTTATGGAACTTAAAGCCCGCAAAATAAACCGAACGAAATTCCTCGACAGGCTGTGTGAAGCACTGATAAAGAAAATGGACGAACAAGATGAAAAACAGTAAGTATATATGTACACAGGCTTTATTCCTCTTGGCAAGAAGTCAGAGTAATTAAACTTAAATTGTAAATTTGTTTATTGCTTATGTATTAAATACTAAACGTAGTCAGTAAATAAATATGAATACAATCTTTATTAAAAATATGGTTTGCGACCGTTGCATTATGGTGGTACAAAACGAATTGGAAAAACTGGGATTAGATGCTAAAAATATAAAACTGGGCGAAGTTATTCTTTCCAAAGAAATAACATCTCTGGAAAAAGAGAATTTGTCCAAAACTTTAGAGCCATTAGGATTTGAAGTAATTGACGATAAAAAAGGCAGGATAATAGAAAAGATAAAGAACATTATCATTGACCTGGTACACCATCAGGATAGTGATGTAAAAACCAACCTTTCCGATGTATTGAGTGACAAATTGCATCACGATTACAATTACCTGTCCAATCTGTTTTCAGAGGTAGAGGGTACAACCATTGAAAAATACTTTATCGCCCAAAAGGTGGAGAAAGTCAAAGAATTGTTGGTGTATGATGAGTTGTCATTAAGTGAGATTGCGAACCGCCTAAATTATTCGAGCGTGGCATATTTGAGTAACCAGTTTAAAAAAGTTACCGGGCTAACACCAAGCCATTTCAAACAGATTAAAGAGGATAAAAGAAAACCGTTGGATAAAGTGTAAGTAAATCTTACAAATCAAATCCAAAATTTCACAACAGTACCCATAAATATAATAGCCAATTTTGTATTGTAAATTAAAGCAGGCAAATATGGCGACAAACAGAGAAAATATATACATTCCATTGGAGGATGTAGAAAGCGAACACTGTGCATTAATCGTTGAAAAGGGATTGGCACAGGTAAAAGGCGTAGAAACCCATAAAGTAGAGCTGAACAACCGAAGGGCAGCGATTACAGTAGATAGCAATGAAACCGTAGGCGAGGCTGTTAAGGCAATTAAAGATTTAGGTTACGGAGTTCCTACGGTTAAAAGTGCTTTTCCGGTATTGGGCATGACCTGTGCATCCTGTGCGGGCAGTGCCGAAAGCATTGTGAAATACCAACCGGGAGTAGTTAATGCTTCCGTGAACTTTGCAACGGGCAATCTTACCGTGGAATATCTGCCCAATATGACCGATGCCTCCACCCTGCAAAAAGCGGTTCAGGGAGTAGGTTACGACCTATTGATTGAAGACGAAACCAAGCAGCAGGAAACGCTCGAAGCCATCCACGAAAAGAAATTCCGAACCTTGAAAAACAAGACCATTTGGGCAATTATCCTTTCCCTGCCCGTGGTAATCATAGGAATGTTCTTTATGGATATGCCCTATGCAGACCCGATAATGTGGCTCTTTTCCACGCCCGTTGTAATATGGTTGGGCAGGGATTTTTTTGTAAACGCTTGGAAGCAGGCAAAGCACCGTTCCGCCAATATGGATACGCTGGTGGCATTGAGTACAGGTATTGCCTACCTGTTCAGTGTTTTCAATATGCTGTTTGCCGACTTTTGGCATCAACGGGGACTGCATGCTCACGTATATTTTGAAGCGGCTGCCGTTATTATCGCATTCATCCTCTTGGGAAAACTGCTGGAAGAAAGAGCCAAAGGCAACACCTCTTCAGCCATTAAGAAGCTGATGGGCTTGCAGCCAAAAACGGTCATCGTGGTACAGGCGGACGGAACGGAAAAGCAGACCGCTATCGAAGACGTAAGCGCAGGCGATGTGATACTCGTAAAGCCCGGTGAAAAGATTGCGGTAGACGGCATGGTCATATCGGGCAATTCGTATGTGGACGAAAGCATGTTAAGCGGTGAGCCTGTACCTGTATTGAAAAAAGAAAAAGAAAAAGTATTTGCAGGAACGATTAACCAAAAAGGCAGCTTCCGGTTCAGGGCGGTAAAAGTGGGCAAAGAAACCATGCTTGCCCACATCATCAAAAGGGTGCAGGATGCACAGGGAAGCAAAGCACCCGTACAGAAACTGGTCGATAGGATTGCGGGCATCTTTGTTCCCACAGTGATAGGTATTGCCATCCTGACATTTACGCTATGGTTGATTTTGGGAGGCGAAAACGGGGTTGTTCAAGGTCTGTTGGCAGCCGTTACGGTATTGGTCATTGCCTGCCCCTGTGCTTTAGGCTTAGCGACACCCACCGCTATTATGGTAGGCGTTGGTAAAGGTGCTGAAAATGGCATTTTGATAAAGGATGCCGAAAGTTTGGAACTGGCCAAAAAAGTAAATGCCATCGTTTTGGACAAAACCGGAACCATCACCGAGGGAAGACCACAGGTAACGGGCATTAAATGGCTGAACAATGAGGACACTGCAAAAGAAATCCTTTTGAGCATCGAAAAGCAATCCGAGCATCCATTGGCAGAAGCCGTAGTGAAGCATCTTGGCGATGTAGCGACCACCTCTTTATCCATGTTCGACAGCATTACGGGCAAAGGCGCAAAAGCAGACCATGACAACGAAACCTATTATGTAGGCAACAAAAAGCTATTGGCAGAAAACAACATTGCCATTGCCGGAGAATTACAAGACCAGGCCGAAGAATGGGGCAAACAGTCTAAAACCGTTATCTGGTTTGCAAACAGCAAAAAGGCTCTTGCTGTAATCGCTATCGCCGATAAGATTAAGGAAACATCGGTGCAGGCTATCCGGGAAATGCAGGAAATGGGCATTGACCTGTATATGCTGACCGGAGATAATGAAGCTACCGCTAAAGCCATTGCGGAGCAGACAGGCATCAAGCATTACAAAGCCGAAGTTTTGCCACAGCACAAAGCCGACTTTGTGAAAGAACTGCAAAGTAAAGGAAAGGTAGTGGCAATGGTGGGCGATGGTATCAACGACAGCACCGCATTGGCAACAGCCGATGTAAGTATCGCAATGGGCAAAGGCAGCGACATCGCAATGGACGTAGCCAAGATGACCATCATTTCGTCCGACCTGACCAAGATACCGCAGGCAATACGCTTGTCCAAACAGACCGTAGCCACCATCAAGCAAAACCTGTTCTGGGCGTTTATCTACAACGTAATCGGCATTCCGGTAGCGGCAGGCATCCTTTACCCTGTTAACGGCTTCCTGCTCAACCCGATGATTGCGGGTGCGGCAATGGCATTGAGCAGCGTGAGCGTGGTCAGTAACAGCCTGCGGTTGAAGTGGAAGAAATAAAACAGTAAATCTCACAAATCAAACAAGAAATTACACAACAATAACTAACTGAATAGTACGGAAATTTGCATTATCAGATAACTCTAAAATTTGTAAACAATGGAAAATAAACAATTTCAATTCAAGACGAACATCAATTGCGGCGGTTGTATCGCATCTGTAAAGCCGCACTTGGACAAGGCAGAGGGCATCTGCCATTGGGAAGTGGACACGGCCAACAAGGACAAGGTACTTACCGTGAAGTCCGAGGGCATTACCGAGCAGGAAGTAATATCGACCGTGCAAAAGGCAGGCTTCAAAATAGAACCTTTGGATGCCTAAGCCAGCAACTTTTTGAAATGCCCTTTTTCCGACCGAATTTCCATGAGGTTGGGTTGATGAAAAAGGGCATTTTATCAATTCTGAAAAAAGGCGATAGGTTATTGCGTATATGGCATTATTTTTCCATATAGCAAAAAAAACGTAAAACTATATAAAAAACCAATCTAATTTGTAACTTTGTTGCGTTGAAAAATTATAGAATACATATAGGCATTTTGACATTGTTCTGTTTGGTTTTCTTTATGATGCCAAGTCAGAGCTATGCCTGTTCCAAAAATTCAACAAAGACCGAGCAGTCTTCCTGCTCAAAGGAGAAATCCAAAAAATCAGAACATAAAAAAGGTTGCAAGAGCAAATCCTGTAAAAAATGCAAAAGTGACAAATGCGGGGGCGGTTGTTCACACAGCTCTTGCAGGTGCGGTGCTTCAACCACTTCCCTAAATGTCCCAACCATAATCGAATTAAAGGCAAAAAATCACTTAGCAGCGGCTAAAAAGCACAAATTCGGTTTTAAAGAAGCCTACTATTCTTCGGGCTTTTTCTCCATTTGGCTACCGCCTAAAATAAGCTAAAACTATGGCCTGATAGCCATAGGTGTGTCCTGTCAGAAGCTGTTCCGGCTTTTGCAAATCCCCTATTTGTATCATTTATTCAAAATTTAAAACAGAAATGGGTTTATCAATCCCCCGTTTCTCAAAATGTAATTATTATGAAATCATTATCAAAAATAGTGATGGTAATCGCCGTATTACTATCATCAATAAACGGCTTCGCACAAATCAAGAATGCGAAAACAGAAACCGTAAAGATTTACGGCAATTGTGGTATATGCAAAACCACCATCGAAAAAGCAGGTAACGTAAAAAAGGTAGCCAGTGTTGACTGGAACAAAGATACCAAGATGGCTACGCTCACCTATGACGGCGACAAAACAAATCAGGATGAAATCCTGAAACGTATCGCTTTGGCTGGTTATGACAGTGAGAAGTTCCGTGCGCCGGATGACGTATATGCTAAACTGGCTGGTTGCTGCCAGTATGATAGACCAGTGAAGACGGTTGCCAAAAACAAGGAGGCGGGAATGGACATGAATGCCGGACATGGCAATCACGACCATAGCCAAATGGCAGCTAACAAAGATGCAGCCCAAAACCAATCACAGCTAAAGGCTGTATTTGACAACTACTTTTCAGTGAAAGATGCTTTGATAAAAACCGATGCGGCGACCGCATCTGCCAAAGCCGCTGAATTGGCTGCATCCCTTAAAGCAGTCGATATGAATAAGCTATCGGCAGAGGAACATACGGCTTGGATGAAAGTGATGCAGGACTTGACGGCCAATGCGGAAAGCATTTCAAAATCAAAAGATGTTGCAAAACAAAGAAGTGCTTTTGCGGCACTTTCGGAAAGCATCTACACACTTGCCAAAGTTTCTAAACAGGACACCCCCGTTTATTACCAGCACTGCCCTATGTACAATGGAGGTAAGGGAGCCAATTGGCTAAGTAAAGAGAATGCGGTTAAAAATCCATATTACGGCTCACAGATGCTTACCTGCGGCAGTACCGTTGAAACCATTAAATAACAGGTCTGAAAGCTATGGTACAGTACAATGACATGGTGCAGGCGCTTAAAGACCTAAGACAGCGTGGATACAGTATGGACTTTAGTCTGTTGCCGGACTGCCTGTACTGTGCGTCAAGGAGCCTGAAACTAAAACCGGAGGATTTTACGGTTACGGAAACCCATAGGTTTGAAAGCCTCGACAGCAGTCCTGATAACAATGCCGTGATTTATGCCATATCGTCCAATGATGGTAAGAATAAAGGCGTACTTGTGGATGCCTATGGTGCTTATGCCGAAGAAATGACCCATGAGATGGCAAAAAAATTAAGTGCAACATAACTTTTAAAACCCCTTATTATGAAAAAATACACGTGTCCTATGCACCCACAGGTGCTAAAAGACGAACCGGGAAAATGCCCGCTCTGTGGCATGGCATTGGTTCCCGTTGGCGGTGCGTCAGCTTCTCATGAACACACATCAGGACATGGGCATTCCGGGCATTCTCAACATGGCCATGCTGACGAAAACTTTAATAAACATGAGGGGCATCATACAGGCGATTTCCTCACACGTTTTTGGATAAGCCTTGTCATTACAATCCCTATCCTGCTCCTGTCACACATGATACAGCAATGGTTGGGTTTCTCCCTTGCTTTCAATGGCGATAAATATGTGCTGCTGGCATTGGGTACGGTGATTTATTGCTATGGAGGCTTACCGTTCCTAAAGGGAATGATTGGCGAGGTGAAAGCCAAAGCCATAGGGATGATGACACTTGTTGCCATTGCCATATCCGTAGCCTATGTTTATTCCGTAGCCGTTGTATTTGGCTTGCAGGGTATGGACTTCTTTTGGGAACTGGCAACCCTAATTGACATCATGCTGTTAGGGCATTGGCTGGAAATGCGTTCCCAAATGGCTGCTTCACGGGCATTACAGTCATTGGTGGCTTTGCTGCCCAACGATGTTACCGTGGAACGTGGCGGAGAAGCTGTAAAGATAAAGCTCGAAGACCTGCAAAGCGGTGAAACGGCTATCATAAAACCGGGAGAAAAAATTCCAGCCGATGGATTGGTACTGGAGGGGCTTTCGTATATCAACGAGAGTATGCTTACCGGAGAAAGTATTCCCGTGAAAAAGGAAAAGGACGGAAAGGTCATCGCAGGCTCTATCAATGGCGATGGTGCGCTGAAAGTTAAGGTAACAGCCGTTGGAAAAGACAGCTACCTGAACAGGGTTATCAATCTTGTGCAGGAGGCACAAGCTACTAAGTCCAATACGCAAAACCTTGCGGACAAAGTTGCCAAATGGCTCACCTTTATTGCCATTGCCGTTGGCATAGGCACATTTGCCTATTGGTATGCAAGCAGTGGAGATATTGCCTTTGCGCTTGAAAGAATGGTAACGGTAATGGTAACGGCCTGCCCGCACGCATTGGGCGTGGCTATCCCGTTGGTGGTCGCCATTTCCACAACGCTATCGGCGACCAATGGTCTGCTCATCCGCAACCGCACAGCATTTGAAACCACCCGAAAACTTTCCACTGTCATTTTTGATAAGACCGGAACGCTCACCAAAGGTTCCCATGCCGTAGAAAAGGTTATACCGTTAACAGACGAATATAATGCCGATGAGGTTATCCAGTATGCTGCCGCAGTACAGCAAAATTCGGAACACCATATCGCCAAAGGCATTATGGCTACATTGAAAGAAAAGAGCCTTGCCTTATGGAAGTCTGAAAACTTCAGCTATATGCAGGGCATAGGTGTTAAAGGTGTTGTGAACGGGAAAAATGTCGTAGCTGGCGGCCCGAATTATTTCACCGAAAACCACCTTTCCCTGCCTGAAATTCCAAACGAAATCAATCAGGAAGCAGAAACGGTCAACTTTGTCCTCATTGATGACCGGGTAATCGGCCTCATTACTTTGGCAGACAGCATCCGTGAGGGGTCGGCACAGGCGATTGAGGAACTCAAAAAAATGGGCATCAAGTCCTTTCTGCTCACCGGGGACAACGACAGGATTGCTGCTGCCGTAGCCGGAAAATTGGGTATGGACGGGTATTTGGCTAATGTGCTTCCGCACAACAAGCAGGAGAAAGTAAAGGAGTTTCAGGCAAAAGGCGAAATCGTAGCAATGACTGGTGATGGTGTAAATGATGCACCTGCACTGGCACAGGCAGATGTGGGCATTGCCGTGGGTTCCGGTACGGACGTGGCTGCCGAAACAGCGGATATCATATTGGTAGACAGCGACCCGAGGGATGTGGTCAAACTGATTGACTTCGGCAAACTTACCTACAAAAAGATGGTACAGAACCTGATATGGGCGGTTGGCTACAACGTGGTGGCAATACCGCTTGCGGCAGGCGTACTCTATCCGAATTTTGTTTTAAGTCCCGCTATGGGTGCTGTGCTGATGAGTGTAAGCACCATTGTAGTGGCTATTAACGCAAGTTTTTTAAAAATCAAAAAATAAATAAAAATGAAAAATCTAACATTATCAATCATTGCTGTTATCATGGCATTTGTAACAGTATCATGCAATCAGGCATCCAACAAAAACGAGCAGTCTTCAAAAGATACTACTGTTGTATCACAAGAACATCCTGCTTCCCACTTAAAAGGGGATGACACTGCAACTACCCCCGACGTTAGCGGTACACCGAGCGGTCAGGATGCAGAAGCTAAAAACTTTTCTATTGCACCTATAGTTACCGATTATCTATCATTAAAGAATGCTCTTGTTTCGGACGATGACAAAGCTGCCGCCAGTGCAGGGAAAAAACTGTTAGCTACGTTGAACAAAATGGATATGAAATCCATTCCTGCCGATAAACACAAAAAGTACATGGACATAGCAGACGATGCAAAAGAGCATGCAGAACATATTGGCGAAAATGTTGGTAATATCCACCACCAGCGGGAACATTTAGCCTCACTTGGCGAAGATTTGAAAGACCTGATTGATTTGTTCGGTACATCACAAACATTGTATCAAGACCATTGCCCAATGTTCAATGAAGGTAAGGGTGCTGTTTGGTTAAGCGAAACAAAGGAAATCAAAAATCCTTACTACGGTTCAAAAATGATTAGCTGTGGTTCTGTAAAAAAGCAGTATTAAAATGAAAAATAAATCATGGTACAAAAAATAATAGAACTGTCCTTGAAAAACAGGTATATCGTGCTGCTTATAGCAGCCGGTTTACTTGTTTGGGGCATTTCAGCAGTTAAGAAAAATCCGATAGATGCAATTCCTGACCTAAGTGAAAACCAAGTAATAGTTTTCACTGAATGGATGGGACGCAGTCCACAGACTATCGAAGACCAAGTAACCTACCCTTTAGTAAGCAACTTACAGGGAATACCCAAAGTAAAGAACGTAAGAGGCACATCAATGTTCGGAATGAGTTTCGTGTATATCATCTTCGATGACGATGTTGATGTTTATTGGGCTCGTACACGAGTCATGGAAAGACTTAATTATGCTCAAAGGCTATTGCCACAGGAGGTTGTACCAACGCTTGGTCCTGATGGGACAGGCGTTGGTCATATATACTGGTATCATTTGGATGCACCGCAGATGGAACTTGGAGAGCAGCGCGCATTGCAGGATTGGTATATCAAGTTAGCACTGCAAACTGTACCAGGTGTTGCAGAAGTAGCCTCCTTTGGAGGATATGAAAAACAATATCAGTTAGTCGTTGACCCCGTAAAGCTCCAGTATTACAATATCTCCCTTATGGATGTAATGAATAAAGTAAAAGCAAACAACAATGATGTTGGTGGTCGCAAATTTGAAATGGCAGATATGGCTTACATTATACGAGGTTTGGGGTATATAAAGAATACTGCTGATATTGAAAAAATTGCAGTAGGCAACTATAATGGCATTCCGGTAAGAGTAAAAGACATCGGAAGCGTACAAATGGGCGGAGATTTGCGGCTGGGTATATTTGACCAAAATGGAGAAGGAGAAGTTGTGGGAGGAATTGTAGTAATGCGCTATGGCGAAAATGCAGACCAAGTGATAAAAGCCGTTAAAGAAAAAATCAAAGATGTTGAAAAAGGTTTACCGGCTGGCGTAACATTAAAAACTTCTTATGACAGAAGTACATTAATCGAAGCAGCTATCGAAAATATCAAACATAAGCTCGCAGAGGAAATTATTGCAGTCGCCTTTATTGTAATTCTTTTCCTGTTCCACTGGCGGAGTGCATTAAGTATCATTATTCAAATTCCAGTTACCGTTGCCATCAGTTTTATCATATTGAACGCTTTTGGGTTATCATCCAATATTATGTCCCTTACCGGAATTGCGCTGGCAATCGGGGTAATTGTAGATAACGGAATTATAATGTCAGAGAACTCTTATAGAAATCTTTCCGTTTGGCAAAATGAGCGTAAACAAAAAACATCCGACCCATCATGAAAATAAAATGGTTTAAAAAGAAAGCCAATAAAAATGTTGGCTACGAAAAAATTCCAGAGGAAGTACGACTTAGTATCATTGAGAAATCATGCAAGCAGGTTTCAAGAGGCGTATTTTTTTCAACGATTATCATTATAACTTCATTTTTACCTGTATTCCTACTCACAGGGCAGGAAGGCAAACTTTTCCATCCGCTTGCTTATACCAAAACGTTTATATTGGTCGTGGATGCTTTATTGGTACTTACGCTTGCGCCGGTGCTGATTTCTTTCTTTATGAAAGGCAAGTTTAAAAGTGAGCATTCAAACCCAATAAACCGGGGCTTGGAAAAGCTGTATGAGCCTGTTATAAAATGGTGTGTAAAATGGCGAAAAACCGTATTGGGTATCAACATCGCTGCACTTATTATAAGTATTCCAATGATATTAAATCTTGGGAGGGAATTTATGCCACCACTCGATGAGGGTTCATTGTTATTTATGCCCGTTACATTACCCGATGTTTCTAATTCAGAAGCCAAACGAATATTGCAGGTTCAGGATAAGATTATTAAATCTGTACCGGAAGTAGCGCACGTTTTAGGTAAAGCTGGCAGGGCGAATACTGCTACAGATAATTCTCCAATCAGTATGATTGAAACTATCATTTTGTTAAAACCACAAAATGAATGGCGGGACGGAATAAAAAAGAATGACATCATTAATGAACTAAATGCGAAACTTCAAATGCCCGGAGTAACAAATGGTTGGACAATGCCCATTATAAACCGCATCAATATGTTATCAACCGGCATCCGTACCGATGTCGGCATAAAAGTTTATGGTCAAAATCTCGATAGCATCTATTCATTATCGCAAAAAATTAAAACGGAGCTTGATGGCGTGGCAGGTATTAAAGATATGTATGTAGAACCAATAACGGGAGGTAAATATGTTGATATTGTTATAAACCGAGATGAAATTGCCCGATACAATATAAGCATAGACGATGTAAACAATTTGGTTGAAAGCGCGTTGGGCGGTATGAAATTGACCACTACCATTGAGGGAAGGCAGCGCTTCTCTGTAAATGCCCGTTACGGACAGGATTTCAGAAATAATATTGAAGCACTTAAACGCCTGCCCGTTCAAACAATGGATTTTGGCTCTATTCCATTAGGAAGTGTTGCAGAAGTTAAGCTATCAGAGGGGGCTCCAATGATTAACTCTGAAAATGCAATGTTAAGAGGTACAGTTCTGTTCAACGTTAGGGAAAGAGACCTTGGCAGCACAGTAGAAGAAGCTAAAGCCAAGCTGAATAATATGATGCTTAAAATGCCTCAGGGATATTTTTTAGAGTGGAGTGGACAATATGAAAACCTTATAAGGGGCGAACAAACACTGAAATGGATTATGCCCATTGTATTAGTTATCATATTTCTGTCTATGTATTTTGCTTTTCATTCTATGAGAGAGGCTTTCTTCAATCTCATCAGTATTCCATTCGCTCTGATTGGAGGAGTATTTATGATTAGTCTATGGGGTGTAAACCTTTCTGTAGCTGTAGCTGTTGGATTTATTGCCCTGTTTGGCCTTGCTGTCGAAACAGGAATTGTTATGGTCATCTACCTCAATGATGCCATGCAACAATTGGTGCTATTAAAAGGAAATAGTCGTGAAACCATTACAAACGAAGACCTTAGAGAATACGTAATACACGGTGCGGCAAAACGCTTACGTCCAAAAATAATGACCGTGTGTGTAACCCTGTTCGGGCTGGTTCCCATATTATGGAGTACCGGCGTAGGCAGTGATATGATGAAACCAATCGTATTGCCGATGGTTGGAGGCGTATTTACTTCAGCAATCCATATTCTGCTGGTTACACCAATTATCTTCCTGATGCAAAAAGAATATGAGCTGAAAAAATTCGGAAAGATTGACGTATTAGATGCAGCACATTAAAATCAAAAAATCAGAAATGAAAAAGATAATTTTTACAGCATTTATAGTATGTCTTTTTACCAATATAAATGCACAGGTTATAAGCCTCCAAAATGTTATAGACAGCATACAAACCAATCATCCCATTGTGAAGATGTACGACAATGAAATTCGTTCTATGGATGAAGCAGCAAAAGGCGCACGAAGCTGGATGCCGCCAACAATTGGTGTTGGACAGTTTATGACACCTTACAACGTGAACCTTTGGAAAAGAGATGGTGAGATGAAAGGAATGGGTTCGGCTATGCTGTCGATAGAACAGATGATACCCAATAAGAAAAAGTTGGATGCTGAAGAAGCATATATGAACGCAATGTCATCCGTAGAAAAAGAAAATAAAGGAGCGGGCATAAATGAAATTATACAGGATGCCAAACTCTTATACTCCGAATGGATTGTGTTACTGAAACGACTGGATGTAGTTGCCGAAAACGAAAAGATGCTCAACTTCATGATTAAGAATGCAGAAATACGGTATAAGAACGGAGTAGGTAAAATAGGTGCATATTATAAAGCTAAAGCAGCGCTCGGAAGCACCCATAATATGCAGATTATGTATGAAAATGATATCAAGGAAAAACGCATCAGATTAAATACCCTTATGGGGCGAAACCCTATGGCTCCTTTTGAAATTGATACAATATTTTCATTCAACGATTATTCGGATATGGTATTTGATACTGCACTGTTCAACAAAAACCGGAGTGACCTGAAATCATTAGACCAGCAGATACGGTTAACAACTCTGAAACAGGAAACAGAGCGACAAAGCCTGAAACCTGAATTTGGTGTTCGATTTGAAAATATGTATGGCTTTGGAGGACAGCCCATGCAATACACAGCAATGGCAATGGTAAAACTGCCTTTTGTCAATTGGGCTTCAAAGATGAGCAAAGCTAATATTGCAAGTTTGAAGTGGAAAGCAGATGCCCTTAGTTCTCAAAAAAACATGATGATAAATGAATACAGTGGTATGGCATATGGCATGAGAAATGAGTTCGACCTCAAAAAAAATCAGCTTAGTCTTTATAGGGATGACATCATTCCGGCTTTGAAAAATAATTTCAAAACAATGCAGCTCGGTTACGAGCAAAATACCGAGGAATTATTTATGCTGTATGATGCATGGGAAAAACTGAACATGACACAACTGGAATACCTCGATATTTTATCAAAAGCATTTGAGATGCAAATAACAATAGACCGTTTAATTGAAAGAAAATGAAATATATAATTTGTTTTTTGATGATTATTCTTGTACTGTATAGTTGTAACAACAATACAGACAAGACCAGTCATCCCGACAACAGTCACACTGCTAAAAATAGCCCGACATATACCTGCCCCATGCACCCCGAAGTTACCAGCAACAAGCCCGGTAAATGCCCCAAGTGCGGAATGGAATTGGTGCAAAAAACAGTAAATACAAATGAAACGGAAAGTATTGAGTTGAATACACTGCTTAAGCCGACTAATGAATTTGTTATATCAGACATTCCTACTATTAGGATGCAGTCAGAGCATAAAGACATAACCGTACAGGCTCTTGGAAATATTGCTTATGATACCCGACAAACGGGAAATATATCCGCCAGAATATCCGGCAGGATTGAAAAGCTTTATATACGTTATAAATTCCAAAAAATAGCAAAGGGGCAGAAAGTGATGGATATTTATAGCCCCGAACTGATGGAAGCGCAAGTGAATTTATTGTTTCTATTAAAAAATGATGCTACGAACAATATGATGATAAATGCGGCTAAGCAAAAATTGCTATTACTTGGAATGAGCGAAAACCAATTGCAGAGTATCATCCAAAAAGGAAAGCCTGATTTATCCGTATCTGTTTACAGTAACTATGCCGGACATATTCACGAAACCGGCACAGCCGGGTCAATGGGCAGTAGTACATCACCCTCAAATTCGATGGGAGAAATATCTGAAACATCTTCTGAACTTAGCCTGAAAGAAGGTATGTATGTTCAAAAAGGACAAACTATTTTTAATGTATTTAACCCGGGAAAATCGTGGGTGTTGTTAAATATTTTCCCCGAGGATGTACCGCTTGTAAAGACAGGTCAAACAGTAAGTATTATACCGGAAGTAGCTCCGGAGAAGAAATTTATAGGAACTATTGGGTTTATAGAACCATTTTTCAGACCCGGAAGTAAAACGTTATCCGTGCGTGTCTATTTTGATAATAACCGTATGCAGTTACCAATCGGAAGTCAGGTTAAATCTGAAATATCAACGGCTGGAATTTCCGGCAATTGGATACCTAAAGAAGCTGTCATTTCCCTTGGATTAACCAAAGTCATTTTGAAAAAAGTAGATAGAGGGTTTATCGTGAATAAAATTGAAACAGGTAATGAAGCGAACGGATATATAGAAGTATTGCAGGGGCTGTTACCCGTGGAAGAGATTGCAGGAAACGCACAGTACCTTATGGATAGTGAAAGTTTTGTAAGAACAAAAAATAATTAGAATATGAAATATTATTTAGTCATAACAATTGCCCTCCTTATGTCGGTTTTGTTGTCTTGTAAAGACAATAAACATGACCATGCAGGTAATAATGATGGTAGTTACTATACCTGTTCCATGCACCCACAGGTTGTATCAGACAAACCCGGTCACTGTCCTATATGTCACATGGAGCTTGTTCGGGTTGAGAAAAGCAAACAAGCAGACCCCAATACCATTCAACTGAATAGCGAACAGATTAAGTTGGGCAACATAAAAACAGACACCTTAAAAGATGGTCTTTTGGGGGATAGAGTAATACTTACAGGTGTATTAAATTTCAATCAGTACAATATGCAATCCGTAAGCTCCAGAGTTATGGGACGGGTAGAAAAACTGCATTATAAAAACGTTGGTGACTTTGTAACCAAAGGTTCCCCGTTAATGGAAATATATAGTGAAGAACTGAACAATGCAAAACAGGAATATTTACTGGCACTGGAAAAGAAGAAAACTTTTGGAAATATTAATTCAATAGATTTTGACCAGCTTATACAAAGTTCAAAGAACAAATTGTTATTGTGGGGTATGACGGATAATCAGGTTAGGGCTTTACAAAGTGCTGGCAAAATTTCGGCAACAACTACATTTTATAGTACGGCTTCGGGTTACATCACAAGTTTGCAGGTTGTAGAGGGCGGTTATGTGGCAGAAGGCGGCACGATAGTAGACTTGGCTGACCTATCTACAATTTGGGCAGAAGCACAGGCTTATTCCTCCCAAATGTCACTTATCAACCAAACAAAAACAGCAACAGTACAAATTCCTGACCTGAATAACAAAGTTATTACTGGCAAAATAGACTTTAGCAACCCCGAGCTTAATCCGTCTTCAAGAATTAATTTGATACGAATTACAGTACCTAATCCAAATAAAGATTTGAAGCCCGGAATGCCTGTATATGTTTTTCTTGAAACGCCGAAGACTAAAGGCATAACCATGCCGGTAGATGCTGTAATAAGAAATGGTAAAAGTGAAACCGTATGGGTACAAACAGGAGAAAAGACATTTAAAAGTAGAATGGTAAAAACGGGAACGGAAATAGATAACAGAATAGAAATCGTTTCAGGATTAGTAGATGGAGATATTGTAGTTGTTTCAGGTGCTTATCTTTTAAACAGCGAATACATTTTTAGGAATGGAGCAGACCCGATGGCAGGACACGACATGAGCAGTATGTAAAACTAATTCAAATGAATAATAAATTAAGAAAACTAAAACCGTTCAATATAGCTGTTGGGATATTGATAATTATTTCAATCTGTATCCAGTTTATCCAGCCGTTACGTAACCAATCAGATGTAGTGCCAGCCACCCATATTGAAAGGGTGTACACCGTACCCCAAAATGTAAAGACTATCCTTGCCCAGTCCTGCTACGACTGCCATAGCAACAATACCCGCTATCCGTGGTACAGTCGTATCCAGCCCGGAGCATGGTACATGGCAGAGCATATAAAAAAGGGGAAAGAGGAACTCAACTTTAGCGAATTTGGCGAATATTCTGCCCGCAGGCAGCGTAACAAGTTCAGGGCTATGGCGGGGCAGGTCAAGGACGGGGAAATGCCTTTGTCGTCATACACACTCATCCATCGCAATGCAGTATTATCACCGGAGGATAAGCAGGTTTTGATGGCGTGGTTTGGCACAATGGAAGACAGCATTAAATAAAATTTTTCAACGAATGAACAGATATAAAAAAATACCCATAAGAATACTGCAAACAGTGCTGATACTGCTTTGCACCCAAACGTTGTTTGCACAGAAAGTAGTGCATTACGACCTGTATGTAAAAGATACCCTTGTCAACTATGCAGGTAAGCAAAAGCGGGCGATTGCCGTAAACGGGCAAATCCCCATGCCCACCCTTACCTTTACCGAGGGCGACACTGCCGAAATAGTGGTGCACAACCAATTGAAAGAAAGCACATCACTTCACTGGCATGGTGTGTTCCTGCCCAATAAAGAAGACGGTGTGCCCTGGCTTACACAAAAACCCATCGCACCGGGCACAACCTACACCTACCGTTTTCCGATTATCCAGCATGGTACGCACTGGTACCATTCCCACTCAGGATTGCAGGAGCAGATTGGAATGTATGGCAGCTTTGTAATGAAAAAGCGCGATAACGATAGAACATTTAGAAAAGGAATTGATGATTTACCAACCGTACCCATCATTTTAAGCGAATGGACAAACCTTAACCCTGATAACATTAACAGAATGTTGCATAATGCGAATGATTGGGCAGCCATCAAAAAAAATGCTACCCAATCTTATGCAGAAGCCATCAAGGAAGGTTACTTTAAAACAAAGATTAAAAACGAATGGAAACGAATGTTGGCGATGGATGTAAGCGATGTATATTATGACAAAATATTAATCAACGGCAATCATACCACAGATTTAAAATCAGTTGATGGCAAAACACTAAAAGCGGGAGATAAAGTAAGATTAAGAGTGTCAAACGGTGGAGCTTCATCCTATTTTTGGTTACGATATGCAGGCGGTAAAATTACTGTAGTAGCCAATGATGGTAATGATGTAGAACCTGTAGAAGTTGATAGGTTAATCATTGCAGTTTCCGAAACTTACGATATTGTAGTAACCATTCCTGAAGATGGTGTTTCTTACGAATTTTTAGCAACTACCGAAGACAGAACACAATCTGCAAGTTATTTTGTAGGTAATGGTATCAAGCAACTTATTTCTCCACTTCCAAAATTGAAATATTTTGAAGGAATGAAAATGATGAACGATATGATGAAAATGAATGGTGATTTAGATGATATGGGAATGAAAATGAGCCTGAACCAAATGGACATGAATGTGGTAATGTATCCTGAAATTACTGGAGATGCTAAGCAAAAGCAAGACCACAGTCAGCACAATATGAATATGGATAATGACCCCAATCGTTACAATGCAAATGCTTTAGGCGATATCAAAACATTGAATTATGCTATGTTACAATCCCCATACAATACCACACTTCCTAAAGACGCACCTGTAAAAGAATTAAAGTTTACCCTTACCGGAAATATGAACCGCTACGTGTGGAGTATGGATAATAAAATACTTTCTGAAACCGATAAAATACCTGTAAAGAAAGGGGAAATTTTGCGCATTACCATTTACAATAACTCAATGATGCGCCATCCAATGCATTTGCACGGCTTTGATTTCAGAGTAATCAATGGTAAAGGAGAAAAATCACCATTGAAGAATGTGTTGGATATAATGCCAATGGAAACCGATACCATTGAGTTTTTAGCGAACGAGGAAGGAGATTGGTTTTTTCATTGTCATATCCTCTATCATATGATGTCTGGTATGAACAGGGTTTTTGCAGTTGATGACTACCAAAATCCATATTTACCCAATAAAAAGCAAGCCTACAATAAATTGCAAAGAGAGAGCAATATGTCGCACTTTATGGCACAGAACGATTTTGCAACCAATGGTAACGATGGGGATGCAATGTTTCAAAATGCGAGATGGAGTTTGGGTACAGAGTGGCGTTTAGGCTACAACGATATGCACGGCTACGAAGTAGAAACTCATTTGGGAAGATACATCGGAAAGATGCAATGGTTTATGCCCTTCATCGGTTTTGATTGGCGTTACCGAAAAATGGGAATAGATGAACACGAAACCAATTTATTCGGACAGAGAAATGAAAAAGATACACGTAGGGCAATTAGCTTAGGTTTTATGTACACATTGCCAATGTTAGTAAATTTCCAGGCAGAAGTATATCATGATGGTATTGTACGCCTTTCTTTAATGCGAGAAGATATTCCTATTACAAAACGATTGAGAGCAGGGTTTATGGTCAACACCGATATGGAATATATGACTGAACTCAGATATATCATTAATAAAAATGTGGGTATACGTACCCATTATGATAGTGATATGGGATTTGGTGTTGGCTTATCTCTTAATTATTAAAATTATAAATTCAACAACCCTATCAGAGGTTTAAAGAAGTATACACGATTCATCTTGATTCTTTTCAAACAAATACAGATATGTATTCATATCTGTATTTGTTTATTAACTATATTTTACGAAAAGAAGCAACCTATCTGCCTTTAAAACAAAAAGTCCTTAAAAGGAGATGAAATCTGATTTTAAGGATTGCATATCTTGATAATTTTATAGTAATCTGTAATGAATTCACGATTATCAACTATTGATTTGGAGTGTTGTACTACTAAGAGAGGTAAAATATCCATTTCTCGTTTTATACACTACAGAATATCCTCGTTAAGTTTTAAAAATAAATCTTTTGAGTTAACTGTTATTCCTGACATTTGAGCATATTTCAATTCCTGTTCAATCAAATTAATATTCTTTGATTGTGCAAAGTTGATAAATACAGATACAATATTTTGATTTTCCTTTAATATTGCTGTGACTTCTTCTTCAAGATGCTTAAAATAATTCTTTTTAAAATCGGACATTTCGCTCATAGTAAATCAGATATTTTAATTATTTTTTCTCTTGTTAAGATATCAAAATACCTATTTTCCTTTTTATTTTTCTAATCATATATAAAACCATTAAAATCAAAAGGGAAAGGGAAGTTTTTACACAGCATCGTTAGATAATTGAAATAAGGTTGTTATATACTTGGATGTAGTCGCCAAATATTATTATACTCTATCCAGTTTAATTCTATAAAAATGATTGAGTTGATTTTTATTAAAATATAATATTTTACTTCCAAATATATAGGTCACTCAATTTACTTTAGATTAAAATTTTGAATATTTACCATAATGTATAAAGCATATTTAGATTAGATTTTTCAATTTAAGGAATATTTAATCTTCCCAAATAATACTTAGTGCACAATTTTCATACACTATACAATGTTCATAGAAAATTCTTCTGGAGTCTTCGGATTTTACATTTTCAAAGCAATCAATAGCAAAAATTTCTTCTGGATTTTCAATTGAAGTTTTTACATTTTTAAAATAATCAGCCATAGCTAAACCTTCAGGAACTTTTTTATCATTAAGTAAGTTCCAGAAAGGGAAGCCCTGACTGTTTTTTTGCCATTTCACAAATCCATTCTCAGCATAAACTATTTTGATAGGATGATTTCCTATTTCTGCAAATCTGAGTGCACATGAAGTTTTACTCACATTATATTCCTTGCTTAACTCATCAATCACTTTAAAACTAAATTTTTTTCTCTTCCATAAATTTCGTTGAAAAGATTCTTCTGGCATTAAGAGACAAGCCGCAAAATAATCTGCTTCTCTTTCAATTTTATCGAATTGAACCCTGTCAATTTTCGAGGGATGAGGTTCTAAAATTCCCAGTTTGAGTCCAACGCGATGTGTGTCTATAAAATAGTGCCCAAGTTCGTGGGCTAGTGTAAATCTAGAACGCGGAGAATTAAACCTATTATGATTATCTATATTAATATGAATATAAAATTCATTATCATCATAAACAGTCATTCCATCAAAAGTCCCTTTGTCATAATGATCATAAAATACCTCAATGTCCTCAGATTCTGCAATAAGATGTAATGGAATTATTTTTTCAGTATTGAAATTTCCACTAATGGATCCAGCAAGCTTTTTAATTTTTGATAAGGAACTGCTATCAATCACCTTTCTTCTTTTTCTGATTCTGTTTCATTTTGTCAAAGACGCTTTGAGAAATATTGCTTTGCCCTTTTCTGGCGACCATTTTCAAACTTTCTATTTCATGACTTAAGTTTGTGTCAATTGATATAATTTTTGATTCTTTTTCAACGCAAAAAGAACCATCAATAATTGATTTGACATTAATACCTGTGTTTTTCAACTTAAAATCATAATCTTCATAAAGTTTATTAAACCTCTCTATCTGAGTTTTATTCTGAGGAAATAAAAAACCTGTTGAATGTAACCAATCATCAAGGTTAGTCTCTGTAACCTTTCCTATATATTTTTTATCTATTCCCATTGAAAGCTTTTAGATAGTTATTAATGTGATCATTAGCTTCTTTTTTATAAACCTGAATTGAATTTTGAACTAAATTCAATCTGTCTCTCAATTTTTTACCCACTGACCTTGGTATATTTTTTTTTCCGGTATTTTCGTAAGCTTTATATGTAAGATACACAATCTTATGTTTTTCAGATAGACCAAGCATAGCTCTCTCAATGATTTCTAATCTAATTTTCAGCTCTCTTTTCTTTTGTATATCATCGTCTCCTACTGTTAACGAAATTAGATCATCAATATTCTCTACAATTGATAAATCGTCTTCATCAGGTTCCGCACAGGTATTTAAATCTCCATATTTTACCAATTGAGTATATACTATTGGATAAAGCCATAACAAAATCGACCGATCAATATCATCCGGATACTTGGCTTTACTTTTATTAAAAGAGTGATATTTCCAAACGCGGGCAAAAGCACAAGTTGCTATTTCAAGTGCAACAACCTCACTGTAATTAAATTTATTACAATATATTTCTGCTTTTTGCAAAATATCTCTTTCAAACCTACTACAAAACTCGGTAAACGCTGCAGCAGCTTCTTCAGGATATTCTTCTTTAAAAGAAATATAATCTATAAGCTCATCACTGGGTAATGTCTCAAAAACTATTTCATCGGTTTTTTTTTGTTCTACATTCATCTATATACCAAAATGCATTACTAATGGAATTAGTATATGAGTGGATAGGCTCATATACTTCAAAGTTAAAAAAATCTTTCTAATGGAATTAGTATATGATTGAAGTTTGTTCAATGGTCAATTCCTTTATGGCCTAGAATGTTAAAGGAAAAAATGCTTACTAATTATGGCAACTAACAAACCGACTGGAGACGGTCACAGAAATGGAGCAGTTAAAGGGCGTTCACAAACCTACAATCCACAAACAGATTCTTGGGTGAAACGCGATACTGCTACAGGTAGATTTATGGATGTAAAAACTTCTAGTAACACTCCCTTCAAAGGAGTTACCAAGGAAAAGTAACTCCATTTAAACTCCAGGTATCCTAAAAATGATACTTGGAGTTTACCAATTTTTAATATCATTATATAAATGAGAAAGAGCTAGTAGTTTTTTGAGGTTCTTTAAAAGATTATAATATGCTTACGGATTTCCGTAATATATTTTTGAAAAATAAAATTACATTTGGCTCTATTTATATTAAAATCAGACTTTTATGACAGTTTGTCATTACTGCTATTGTAGGAGAAAAGTTTGATGTAATAAATTTAATAAACAAAAAAAATGAAATTATCAGACAAAGATTTACAGTTTTTTATTAGTAAAATCAAACTGCAGCCTGAAAACATGGGCAAGTATAGAGATCAGGTAAACAACCTGAAAGAAAAATTAGACAAAAAAATTGCTGAAGATGACAGACATGGATTAAAGGTTGAGAAATATCTTCTCGCTGGTTCGTGGAAAAAACATACGATTTTGAAACCTACGGGAGACCATCCCATAGATATTGATCTTGTACTTTTTGTTACTGGTGATGAAGATATTCATAATGACATTGGGAAGCTTTTTGATTTTATTGTAGAATATTTGGAAGAAATTTATCCACAAAAAGACATTTCTAAAGATGTGGATGCTGCTGGAAACACAAAGTCGGTAACCATTTATTTTTCAGGTTCCGGACTAAGCGTTGATATTGTTCCTGTAGTCCCATTAAGCACACCAAAGGATTATGTATGGCAACCCAGCAGACATGGAAATGGTAAAAAGTATATTACCAGTATTTCCAAGCAGTTAAGTTTTTCACTTAACAGAAGACAAGAAAATTCTGCTTACACTTCAATTGTAAGAGCTATAAAATGGTGGAGAAATTACAAAGAATTAAAACCTTCTGATAATGAACCAGGATTATCTTCTTTTACGATTGAATTGATTGTTGCCTATCTTGACATAAATAAAGGAATCCAAACAAATATCGAAGAAGGAATCATTCGTTTTTTTGAATTTGTAAGTTCTACTGAATTTCCAGAAATTATTTTTCAAGATTCCATTCGTAGTGTTCCGACACAGTACGATTCAGCAATCTATGTTGCTGACAATACTAATAAAGAAAATAATGTTGCAAAGAGAATGACCAAACCAAGATGGGCCGAAATTATTGAAGAGGCTGAAGAGGCATTTGATACTTTGAACTTTGCTCAAGCAAGAAATAATGAAGGAGATACTATACAAGAATGGAAAAGTGTTTTCGGTCCAACCTTTAACATTAAATAAATTAAACTATGTACGGAACAAATACAAAAACAAATACTTATACGGTCCTTGATATAAGAAAAACATTTGAAAGCTGTGAGGCAGATATCAGAACAATTGCCAGACGCACTAATAAGTGGACAATGGAATACGTAGATAAGGTTTTCCATGATGTGCTCAAATATGCAGAAAAATATTATTTACAATCAGTAAGCATAACCTTGATCAATACCAATACGGGTTTGCCAGTGAAAGCAGCTAAATTTATTGTAAATGATTTAGGTGATGCAACCGACAGCGAACGCGCTGGGAAAAATAATGATTGGCCAGATACTGATAACACTTCACTATCAATTATATTATCTCATACTCAGAAATGGAGGAACCTAACTTCTGAAGAGAAAACAAATTTTCAAAAGGAATTAAAACTCAGTTGGGGTAGTACAGATATTAATACTAATTTTCCGCATCTGCAACAGTCAGATGCACAGTTGTATGCAAGTAATGGATATGAATTACAAAAAAAGAATTTTAAATAAATATGAGTACAATTTTTGATAATATAACAGAACTTCCTAGTAGAGAAATTGCCGAAAGAGCTAAACACTTAATTGGTTTTGAAAACAAATATAATAGGATACTTTCGAACTTAAAGCTCTTGCTGGATCAAGAAGGTCTTGTTGAGTGGAGCAAAAAATTTCATAAAACAGAACTTCCAGTAATTTCACAACTGAAAGAAAAATATCCATTAATTATATTGGCAGGTGACGCAGGAACAGGCAAAACTGTTTCTGCCGAGGCCATTGCGGACAGAATGCTTAGGGAATTAAAAAAGGAAGGTTTTTTTCTAAAACTGAGTACAAGAGTTAGAGGAGAAGGTCTTCATGGTCAAATGGGGAATTTAGTAAATGATGCATTTGCTGAACTAAAAACTCAAGCAGGTAAGAAACGAATAGCATTTTTACTAATTGACGAAGCTGATGCAATTGCTTCGACAAGATCTACCATGCAGATGCATCAGGAAGAAAAAGCAGCTGTAAATACATTAATTCAAAAAATTGATGAAATTCGTGAACTAAATGGGCGAGCAATATTGTTTATGTCGACAAACAGATTGCATTTTCTTGATGAAGCTATTGTGAGAAGGGCGGCAATTATTTTAGAATTTGAGCGTCCCACCTTTGAGGAAAGAGTGCTTCTTTTTAAAACCTCTCTCGCTGGTGTTGAAATTACAGATAAGCAGTTAGAGGAATTGGCTAACCTGTCAGGAGAGGAATCGAACAATGGACTTTCTTTTTCTTTTTCAGATATAAGATTAAGAATATTGCCAGAAGCTGTTGCAAAATGTTTCCCGGATAAAGCTTTAGATTTTGAAACTGTCGCCGAGACAATTAAAAAACTTAATCCAAGCCCTAAAATTGTATGAAAAAAGGACCTATCTTTCTACAAATAATTCTGTCTGTTATTCTAATCGTTGGAGGATACATCGAAAAAGGAAACTGGACAGAATCTAAATATTCCACTACGGGATATATCACATTACTTACCTTCATTGTAACTTTTGTATATGAAAACTACAATAGACTTGGGTTTTATTTCCAGTCAAAGGTTTTGTTAAAAAATACTGATGTTCGTGTTTCTATTTCATATCTGTATAGAATAAAAGTTGAAAATGAATACTTGCTTGTTAAAAGCAGAACAAGAAAATATTTTCAGCCTGTGGGTGGTTGTTATAAAACATTACCTGGCTGTGAAAGAAAATTCGAAGAATTAGATGTTAGACCTGATAGAAAATTTGAAACTGAAAAGGGAATTGCAAAAAATGATCTGCGTGTTCATGTAAAAGGTAAAAATCTAATTGAATTTCTTAAATGGTTTGATTCAAAGGAGGATCGTGAGATTTCGCCTTGGAGAGAATTTTGTGAAGAATTAATTGCAACAGAAATTTTAACCTGGCGGCCTTTTAGATACATCGACTATAGATTTAAGAAAAAAATTCAATCACCTATAATTGATTTGGATATGGGAGGTAAAGGTCTTTTTATTTATGAAGTTTTTGATTTAGTAATTAATGATGAGCAAATGCCATTACTTAAAGATTTAAAGAATAAAACATCTGAAAATTACATCTGGGTTACGGATGAAGTTATTCAAACATTAGGTCATGAGACCGGTTCGAAATCTTTTCCACATGAAATTGGACCACATACAAAGTATGCACAAAACTTAAAATGGAGTAAATAAAACATCAATTGTTGATTTTTATGACATAGTACGTTATCATTAGGAGATAATTTGCATTGAATTTACTTTATTAAAATTTTACAATTTATCAAATATAAACCAGATTAGCACAAAAGTAATTTCGTAGTTTTTTAATGTCGTTTATTCAAATATATAATTGACAATTTTGTTATCATGATTATTATTTTAAGAGTGAAAAATATGGAGAGGAATTTTTTGTCTTTGAAAGTCTGTGTTTTAGTAAAAATTAGTGATCAAAAATGGTCTTTTATTTGGAAAAACTAAAAAAAGACATATATTTGCACCAGTAAAAACAAACAATCTTAAACTTATTTAAAAAAGTGACCTATTCGGTGACCTAAAAATAAGAGAACGATATAAAGCTTATGGATAGGGAGTTTTTCAAATAAGAACAAGTCCCGTCCGGATCGCAGAAGTTTTCTCAATTTCTTTTTAAAAAAATTGATCCGGTAGTTCAGCTGGTTAGAATGCCGCCCTGTCACGGCGGAGGTCGCGGGTTCGAGTCCCGTCCGGATCGCAAAAAGTCTTCTAGAAATAGAAGACTTTTTTTTGTTTTATACCCTCATCGTTTTTGTTATCTGGAGTTTTGATATATTCTTTAAAGACTTTTGTCTTACAGGAAATCCTAGCAATTAAAATGATAAGAATTGGGGAGGGGAAACTTATTATACTTTGCATACAAATGCTTCAAGCGATTAAAGAAGGTAAGACTATCTGCGATAACAATAAAATATAAAAAATTCCGACAATAAATTAAAAACCGGTTCTGGAACAGAACCAGTTTTAGTTTACTTACATGAAGTATTGACAGGATTATTAAGATAGTCTTTTCCCTGAGGAGGCTGTACAAAATAAGGAGTACCGTAAGTATTTCCCGGATGGAAAAAATCGGTAGAAATAATCTGTGCACCGCTGCTAAAGGCTGCTTTGGAGCGGGTAAAATCATTGACCTTGGCTTCATAGGTCTCAATGTCTGATCTTGTTCTTACGATATAGCCTTGCTTTACCAGTTCCTGAATTTCTTTTTGCCTCACAATGGCATTATCCCGCAATATGAAACCCGCGAAAGAATCATCGGGTTCACTGTTCAGAAACATGACTCTTTCTTTTAATGAGTCATTGATGAGATAAGGATTGTTTTTAGAGGATAAGGTTCCTGCACTTCCGGGTAGCAGCATAAAGATGAATTTCCCTTTGCTGTCATTCAGTTTTGGCCAGTTATTATGGATAACAGCTTCTTTTAATGTGCTGTATTTTCCCTGGACTTCTTTTGGGGTAATGATTTTATCCTTTCCCAAATATTTTACAATTTCAGCATCCAGATCATCGTAAGCCTTTTTATCAAATGGTAAAACCTTTGTGCTGTTTTCAAGAATAGGAAATCCTGAATCTTTTGCTTCAATCATCATAAACACCGGAGTGTGTTCTGGATGTTGATCAGACCATACTTTAAGAGTAGTAAGTGCATCTTTTAAAGTGGGATAATGAGTTCTGAAATCAATATCAGCCATATGCAATACTTTAAACCCAGGCTGATCCAGTCCTTGGGTATTGAAAGGAGCTAAATCTGTTACTCCTTTTGCTTTTAAAGCTTCATATGAGGCAGGATGACTGAATCTGTTACCTTCCGGATCATAATAAACGTCTATCTCCAAGCCGCGAAGATTAGCGTTGAGTTGTTCTGTGAAATCCGGATGGTTGTAGTTCAATCCTTCTTTTATATCCATTCCGTTAGGGTGATATTCTTTGAACTTTGCTTTTTGCTCTTCAGACATCATGCTATCGTATTTTTGCATCATTCCTTTAATGATTGGATTCACCATATCCAATACTTTGGGATCTGCCGGTTGAGCATATGAATTGTGAGTTCCCACAATCTGCAGTTGATTGATTCCTGGATTTTTACATTGATTCTGTGCCTGTAATAATGCTGTCATACAAAATGCAGCTCCAAATATATACTTTTTCATTGATGAATAAATTTTAATTAGAAGTTGTAAGTGAATCCTATTTGTCCACGCATTCCTGAGTAGGAAATGTTCTCTACACGGTCTTTGGTACCCATATAATAGCGGTTGGGTTCGTTGAAAATATTGTTAAGCTCTAAAAACAACCGGACTTTCTTTGAAATACTATATGAGGTAGAAAGATCTACGGTAAAGTTTTTATCGAAGTATTGGTAGTGATCTGCGCCTGCTGCAGCCCTGATTTCACTTACATAGTTGCCTTTATAGTTCCCTGCAATCCGAAGCATCAGTTTACTGGTTTCGTAAAACAAGATGGTATTGAAAATATGTTTGGCCTGGTTAGGGATTGTAGTGGACATGGTACCTGTCTGCTGACCGTTTTCATAGATTGGCATATTCATCCTGGAAGAGATGTAGGTATAGTTCCCTTCAAAACCTAAATTTTTCAAAAATCCAGGCAGGTTTTCAAAACGTTTGGAAATTCCAAACTCAAAACCAAATAATGTAGCTCCTTCCAGGTTTTTAGGAGCGGTAAAGGTGTAAGTTCTGCCTCCAATATCTGTTACTGACTGATCTTTATAAATGAGATTGGTAATGTCTTTGTAGAACACTCCGGCGGTAATCAGATCCAGTTTTCCAAAATAATTCTCGAACATAAGATCAAAGTTGTTGGAAAATGTAGGATCAAGTTTAGTATTTCCCTGAGTGATGGTGTTGGTAATATCATTAACGATGGTTCCGGGATTCAGGTCATTGAAATCAGGTCTTGCAAAAGAACGGGTGTAAGCTAGTCTTAGAATACGATCATTGCTGATATTCCATTTCAAATTAACCATAGGAAGCACTACGTTGTAGATTTTACTGTCTTTAATATCTTCCGTTTTATTATCCTTGTCTGAAACCACTTTTTTACCCCAGAATGTAATGTCATTATATTCATTTCTGAAACCTCCCAATACCTGAAGCTGATTGGTCACTTTCCAGGTTCCCATCATATAAGCTGCCCATACGTTTTCAGTTCCTCGGTAAGAACTCGTGATATTGGAACTACTGTCTTTGCTGCTTACCCGCATCAGTCCTAAACTATTCTGTGTCGCAGGATTGTACATCTGATCAATCTGTCCGTTGGTAATCTGATTAATAATAGCTGAGTTATAAGGATTTCCAAGAGGATTCATGAAACCTCCTCTGTAAGGAAAAGCTTCACGTTCAAGTTGGTTCATATAAGTTACAGGAGTTCCGGGAATTCCAAGAGAGGATTTAGGCATCCATACCAGTAAAGAACTGTCTACATTTTTGTTCTTATTATTGTATTTTGTTCCGAATTTAAGCTCAAAATTATCGGATACTTTATACTTTAAATCTACCTGTCCTCTAAGATCTGTTTCGCTGTTGTGGTTCTGACTGAGGATGATTTGGTTTAATCTTAATTGATCTGCTGCTATAGTCTGTTGGTTATAAGGTAAAGTGAAGCTTCCGGTATCTCCAACACCTTCTGGAGCATCCATTGCCAGGTATTTTCTTCCATCTGCAGAAAGGTTTCCGTAGGTCGTAGGTTGTATAAAATTGACCATAGGATAACCTCTTTCATTTTTGTCCAGATTTTCCGGAGAATTGAATCTGAACTCTGAACGTGCTTTGGATAAGGACCAGTTTACTTCCAGACGCTGTCCTACCTGATAATTTCCACCCAGTTGCATAGAATACAGATCGGTAAGGTAATCCGCATGGCGTGCTTGGAGCGTTACATTTTTATTGTCAAAATTAAAATAGGATTCCCTTACAGATTGGCCATCTTTATATTGGCTGTATAAGCCTTTAAAATAGAGTTTATTCCTGCTGTTTATTTCATAATCCAATCCCATATTAAACCCGAGTGTTCTCCGGTTGGCTAAATAATCACGAAGCTGCAGCTGATTGATAGAGTAGGAGGCTGTTTTATCTTTCAGTCCGTAGTTAAAAATATTTCTCATTTGATCTATAGCGGTAGAGCGCTCCCAGATCACAGCAGAAGAGATAAATTTCAGTTTATTGGTAATCTTGTTTCCGTAAACAATAGAGGAATTATAGGTTGGCGATTTTGACATATTAACATAGCCGGAAGACATACTGATCGCTAGGGTTTCCTTATTGGGAGAAGTTTTGGTAATGAAATCTACATTTCCGCCAATAGCATCTCCATCCAAATCCGGAGTTAAAGCTTTAGATAAACGAACATTCTGAATAAGTTCTGATGGGAAAATATCCATTTGCACCCCGCGATTGGCATTATCTCCGCTCGCACTAGGCATTCTGTTACCATTTAAAGTAGAAGCTGTCCATTGTATAGGAGTTCCTCTTACCGCCACAAAGCGTCCTTCCCCCATATCACGCTCAATGGATACTCCCTGCATCCTTTGTACGGCATCTGCTGCATTACGATCCGGAAGTTTTCCAATGGCATCAGCAGAAAGAACTTCCGTGATGGTATTAGAATTTTTCTTCATCGTGATAGCTCTGGCTTGCGAGGCTTTGTAAACACTGGTAACCACTACTTCCTGAATACTGTTTTCCTTAAGTCTGGCTCCGAATTTAACCAATCCAAGATCAACTTCCTTTTTGTCTGCTACGTTAAAAGGAATGTAAACGGTATCATATCCTTTGTATTCTACAACAAGGTTGTAGTTGCCATCATGAATATTATTCAGAACAAAGGATCCATCAGTATTGGAGGTAACCTTTTGACTGCTGTTTTCAATATATACCAGGGCATTGGGCAGGTTTCCCTGGCTGTCTACTACAGTTCCGTGAACTGAGGTTTGTGCAAAGGCGAAAGGGCCCAAAAGAAAAAATGCTGCTTTTGTTAGAAAAAGACTTTCTCGTGACATCTTAGTGAAATTTTATGCAAAGATGTCCGCTCGCCAAACAGTTTTAGTTCATTTAAATTTCAGACTACTATTTCTGTTGAGTTCGAGGTGAACTGTTTTGTAAATCAATAGGTTACTAATATTAAATAATTGTAACTTAATGGATGAGCTGAGAAGGCAGACAATCAAATTCTTTCTTAAAATATTTATAAAAAGTTGATTTGGACTTAAAGCCACATTGAAATGCAAGATCAATGACACTTGCAGAAGGATCTTCCGATAATATCTGTTTAAAATGTTGGATACGGTTTCTGTTGGTATATTCGTGGAAGTTGGTATTGAGGTGTTTATTAAAGGTAATACTTAAATCGGATTTGCTTATTTTTAAATGGCTGGAAAGCTGATCGAGAGTAAACTCTTCATCAAGATACTCGTTACTTTCCTTATAAAAGGTAACAACGGCATTTTGTACTGTCTCAAAATCTATTTTTGAAAGGTCCTTATACAGATAGGTTTCTTTAGGAGCAGAAAAATGAGATCTATTCTGTTGTTCCAAAATTCTGTGCTGGTACGTTAAAATATAAACATACAAAATCCATCCAAATTGGAAAAGGAATAGTAAACTGTATATCTTCTGATAGATCAGTGTATCCCAGCCCAGTTGATAAACCGTCCAAAAAATCAATACTCCCATTAATACATAATAAACCAGATAACGAAAATTACTGGCTACTGGATGGGTAATGTTTTTACGGTATTTGGTCAGGAAATAAATACAGGTAGCAAGACATGCCACCCAATAATAGCTGTAGTATGCAAAATAAACCTGGTAAGATTTTATGGCCATATCCGCCCAGGATAAATCAAAGATTTTGGCTGTCAAAGCAATGGCATGATGAACAACCACTAATGTAAGTGGAACGATCAGGTATTTAAGCCGGTCTCTCCATTTTGCATGAATTAAGTAGGTGGTAATATATAGGAAAATGAGTCCTTTAAACACGCGCAGACTTCCAGGAATTTCATACAGAACAGATTCATAGCCGAATCTCTGAATAATGAAATATTCATAGCCCATATCCAATGCTACCACCCCGATATACAATAACAGCATATTCAGGACAGATTCCCTGTTTTTAATGAGATAGAGCAATAGGGTGAGGGTGATAAGTGCCTGTAGTACAACTACCATAATGATGTATAACATGATAACTGATATTTTGTCAAAATTATAGATAATATGAGCATGGTATCTTTAACAAATTATTAAATATCAGTCAGAAAACGAAGGGAATAGGATTTTTGTCAATCGAATAGTTATTATTACTTTAGCATTTAAAGCGGAATTTAATGTCAAAAAATAAATACATTCTATTATCAATATTGAAAACCTGGCTGATCTCAACTGTCGTTTCAATGATCCTTCTCATTGTATTTATGACATTAACGAGAGAGCCTGTAAGAGAACATCCAAGAAATTGCGATATGAGTGGGCTGGTGTACGGAATTACCGTATTTTGGATATTGTTCATGAGTATAGTATCATTCAGCAGCTTATTATCGCTTTTGCAACCATTTCAGTCTACGGTAAAATCAGGTTTATGCTGGTTTTTCTTTCCGATACTTTCTCTTGGATATTATTTATTTCAGATGGTAGAGCTTAAAATCGATGGCGAAATGATTTTAGTATTTTTGATTATGAATTTGCCCTGGTTTATACTTTGGATCTTTTATTATACTAGATTAAGAACTCTTCACTTTAATCAGAAAATTCAGTAATAAGATAATAGGTTGGTTACACCTCATTTGTATCATTGATAGATAATGCGAGATAAAAAAAATTACTGTCTGATAGGACAGTAATAGTAAAAATCAGTGATAGGGTGGTTTGATCAGTTTGTAATTTAAAGCAGAGATTTATGCTGTTTAAAAGGCTGATCGTTGATGTTGCTTTTGACTCGGTCAATTATTTAATATTTAGTCTGAATTAGGTGTCATTGTCTGAGTTATTTTACGATAAAAACTTGACGAATCAACTTTGTTTGGACCGAATTTTTGGCAACTTCTATATCATGGTTATTGATGACATGTTGGTTTGCTTTTTCTGATTGTTTGTATACTGCATTTCAGGATTCATCCTAACGATGGTATTTCTGAAAAAGGTACAATCATGCAAATCGTTTGCAAATCTATATCACAGCATTTTGAGAATTGCTACACTTTTGTGTAGATTTGTGGTATAAAAGTTAAAAACTATCCTTTAGTGTAGTAGTGAGAAAAGCTTTTAAAAAATATGGAACAGATTAAAAGATTTTTTAACGAAAAAAATGAGGTCAGTAAAGATGCTGACATTGATTTCAGTCAGGACGCGGATTACCTTGAGGCTGTAAAAGCACTTGCCAGAACCACCTACCAAAGCCTGTATGTTATCAATTATCAAACTAAGGGGTTTGAATATGTTTCAGAAAACCCTCTTTTTCTATGTGGTAAAACCTCAGAAGAAGTAAAGAATCTCGGCTATGCATTTTATTTCCAGAATGTGAAACCGGAGGATTTGGAAATGCTGGTTAAGATCAATGAAGCAGGATTTAAATTTTATGATAAGATTCCGATAGAGGATAGGAAGCTTTATTCTATTTCCTATGACTTCAATCTGATCAATAGTAAAAAGAATATGATTCTGGTTAATCATAAACTGGCGCCTATGTTCCTTACCGAAGATGGGCAGGTTTGGAAAGCTTTGTGTGCTGTTTCCCTTTCTAATAATACGTCTTCCGGAAATGTAGTCCTCAGTAAGGAAGGTTCTGATGAAATCTGGAAATATGATCTTATAGCAGATAAATGGGAGAAAAGTGAAAAGATAAAACTATCTTCAAGAGAATATGAAATTTTAAGCCTGTACACCAGTGGTCATACGATCAGTGAAATTGCAGATAAACTTTTTATTACGGCAGATACTGTGAAATTTCATCGCAAAAAACTTTTTGAAAAAATTGGTGTAAGCAATATTGCGGAAGCTTTATCTTATGCGAAAACCAATAAACTGCTTTAAAAAAATATTGAATCACCGTTTTTTTACGGTATTTTTCATAATGTCTTTTAGGATTCAATTTTAGGTCTGATATTTGTACTGGGTAGCCAAACTAAATGACCTTAATTTATTTATGAAGAACATATCTGTGAAAAAATCATTTCTATACGCCTGTTTATGTGCAGTATTCCTTGTTTCCTGTAAAAAAGAAATAGAAAAAATCAGCGATACTTTTAAAGATACTGTTTCTGCTTCCGAAACTCCGGAAACAGAGCAAGACTCTATAAAGAAAGATTCAGTGCCTGTGGTTAAAAAAGAATCTGCTCCGCCTATGATGCAGGAGAATGGTTTTTATAATGCCTTTGTCCTTCCAAAAGATAAAAAAATGCGGGATTCTGTATATGCAGCATTCAGTAAAAAGTATGATGAGAAGGAACGCACCGCTATTTTAGCATTAAACAGACTGGATTCTAAAAGCAAATGGAATGCTGATACCTTGGTAGTTCCTGCTAAAATAGACACTACCTTAATGGCGTATTCTCCATTTCCTATGCAGCTTGATATACTAAGCGGTGTGAAGAAATTCGTGATCTTTTCTTATCCGATCCAGGCTTATGCGGTATACTCTAACGGAGGTCTTGTGAAATGGGGACCAACCAGTATGGGGAAAAAGACTGCACAGACAACGAGAGGACTCACTTTTGCCAACTGGAAAAAGAAACTGTCCATTTCTACAGTAAGCAGTGAATGGAAACTTCCTTACAATTTTAATATCCATAACATAGGGGGTATCGGCTGGCACGAATATACACTTCCTGGATATCCTGCATCACATTCCTGTTTAAGACTATTAAGAAAAGATGCACAATGGCTGTATTCTTATGCTGATACATGGATACTGAATCCAGGGGGTGCCACTACAAAGGCGAGAGGTACAGCGGTAATGGTATTCGGTGATTATAATTGGGGGGGAAGAAGGCCATGGAAAAAGCTTCTAAATGACCCAAATGCCAATAATATATCTGTTGAAGAGCTTACAAAATTATTGGAACCGGATGTTCCTAAAATGCTGAAGGAACAGGCTAACAGAGAAAAAGTAGCCGATTCCATTAAAACAGCAAAAGCAATGGCTACTCCTATTCAGAATGAAAGGCCTACAGATACTTTGTCTAAATAATCTTCTTCTCAAATTGTAAAGTAGATTCTTCAGCAAACTGTCTTAACTTAAGCATTTCATCTTTCCCTTTATGCTGTCCGAATCTTGCCGCAATATAAGTGAGAAGAATAAAAAATAACATGATAAAAGAAGCGCTCAGTGCCCAAGGGTATTCGGCGCTTTTTATTTGTTTTTCCACGTAATACATAGTGAAAAAGGTCATCCAAAGAATAGAAAAGGAAAAGTAAAGAAACATGAAGAATGTCCATACCGCAGAGCTGGGACCAAAAACTCCCCGTATTACTGTTTCATCATCTTCCATTTCGACGCGCAAAGCAAGACGCGGTTTCCAGTAATTATCAAATTTTGTTTCCACCCAAATGGTAGCAACCTCTTTATTGATGTTGCCAGAAAACTCATTTTTATGTTCAGCGAGATATTTTTTCAGATTTTCAGCATACTCTTCCTTGGTAAGATGAGTAAACATCTTAAATCTTGGTCGCGTTCTTATTCTGTCTAAGGTAGTTTCTTCAGTTGTCATATTGTTTATTCTTGATAAGGGATCGGATCTTCCAAATTAAAACGGAAAGTCAGTTTTTCTTCTTGCCTCTGAATAACCATGGTGATCGTTCTTCCTTCTGAGGACTTCATGATTTCAAGGATTTTCTCAAGCTTCATGTCTGCTGTTTTGTCTCCATTGATACTGATCACTTTGTCGTCTTTTTTTAAGCCTGCTACATAAGCCGGTGAATCTTTTCTCACTCCAGCAATTGCAAATATGGGTTTTAGAATAAAATTATATTGAAAAGATTCTCTATACACTTCATTCTTATTACCTACTGTACCGTTTACTGTGCCACCCATGGCTTGAGTTTCAATTTTCACTCTATCCTGCTGCCATTCAAGTCCGTCCTGTTTAAAATCCAGTCCACTCATATTAAAATGGAAAGGATCGTCAAAATTTCTGTTTTTCTTCAAATATAGCTTATTGTTAGCATAATCAAAAATAATAGAAAATCGTCTCATGATTTCACCTCCTACAGAGCCTTTCCGGTCTTTGACCAGGCTCACATGCTGAATAGAGAACTCATCAGGCATAGCGGTAAGCGGTTTTTCAAATTTAAAATCACCAAGATAAAAATTATGGATTCTGCTTCTTTTACCATAAATATCTCCATTGAATCCACGACCTAGAAAATCATCAATATTAGGACGGTTATAAACAAAATCTTTAATAAGAGTAGGGAAGAGCCAGATTGCATCACTGTTTCCAAGATCAATAAGAAGTTTTGATTCTTTCTTTTCACGGGTCATTTCTACGCCGGCGTTTAGATAAGGTTTATCTTTTTCAATACTGATCGGCATTTCATCAAATTTTCTAATCTTCCTTTTTAAAGGATCCATATTCTCATAGACCGTTATTTTTTTAGAAATATAGTCAATAGCGATCGGGTGATCTTTAAAAAAATGGTAACCAATAACGCCGTTTACAGGAATTCCTACATGAGAGGAAATATTGAATTCCTCATCAAGAATCACATAAAGAGACATAGAAGTATTGATGATCTCATCTCCAATTCTACCGATATTACGTTCTGATTTTAATCCATCTATACTTAGGCTTCCTCCAAGCCCGGAAAACTTTATTTTTTCAACATTACTCAGCTTAACTTCTTTATTGTCCAGGCTGAAAAGAATGGTTTCTGCTACTCCGGTGTCCACCATAAAGGTTAGGTTGGCTCCATTTATGTTGACTGGGATAAAAATCAGATTGTTGATAAGCTGAAAAGGGATGACTGTTTTCTGAGTATTGATCAGTCGGAAAGAGTTCTGTGCATGGATAAAAATACCCAATAATAAACCCAGTAAAAGTAGCTTTAATTTCATATACTCAATTTACTGAATTTATCTTTATGGTAATAAAAAAACATTCCAAATACTGGAATGTTTATACGAACTACAATAGATTTGTTGTTTTTATTGAATTTATTTTAAAATTGGAATCTGCTTATTTTGAGAAGAAATCCATTAAATCCATATAATTTTTCTGATTGACTCCATGCCCGCTCATATATTCTCTGAATGTGAAATAGCAATTGAGGTCATAAAGAAGCTCAGCAGCCTTTCTTCCCCAATCAATCGGGATCACAGCATCATCAGTACCGTGAGATACAAAGAATCTTAGCTTTTCCAGTTTCTTTTTGTCCTTTACAATTCCATCCAGAATCTTTTCTTCTGCATAAGAACTCAAACAGGCAACATTTGTAAATAATTCAGGATATTTTAATGCCAGAGCATAGCATAATATTCCTCCCTGGCTGAATCCGCATAAATGAACTTTGCTTTCAGTGAGACCATAATTATTTATGATTTTTAATATACTTTCCAGTACAGCATTTAAAGATTCTTTAGCCTGAGGAACATCAATGAAATTTTCAGGGTCGTTAAAATTAATATCATACCATGAATATCCCTCAAATTGAGTATCTCTGGGAGCTCTGAAACTAATGATGATCCAATCTTTTGGAAGGGTTTCTCTAAAGCTGAAAAGGTCCTGCTCATTGCTGCCGTAGCCGTGAAGCATAAAAAGTATAGGAGTAGCAGAGGTAATATTTTCCGGCTCTCTTACTAAATAATCTAAATTCATACAGCAAATATAATTAATAAATTACATTGTAAATCTTAACTTTTATGATTCATATATGAGAGCTGAAGAAATCATTTTCAAAAGATAAAAAGTAAACGCTAATCTTTAAATAAAAACACAATAATTCTATTTTTGTAATGTTACTTTTTATGAGTATTAAAATAATTCTAAATATAATGATGTTTTATGTTTAATAATTAGAGGATTGCGTTGTATTATTGGGTTTTTTAAAGTGAATTCTGTTTTTGTTGATTTGATATTTTTTGTAAAAAAATGTTGTAAAATTTTCACTAAAGATATTTTTATATTAATAAAAAACTTATATTTGGAACATTAAAAAATCTATTTGGAGAAATGAAGCAATTTTACAATTTAAAAAGTTTACTTAGACTTTCTTCTTTATTCGTTTTGTTATTTTCAGTGATTACTGTGGTAAATTCGTGTAAAAAAGATGACGATGATGAATTTCAGGATCATGTGGTTCAATTTGTAGCGAAAGCTACTACAGGATCAGAGCTTATCTCTGTGGTAACCCAGGTAGGAACTGCACAGAATACTATATACAGTACGCCTACTGCACCTTTAAAAGAAAGTTGGACAAGTGGTGAAATGTGGGTTAATTCCAGCCAGGCACAGATCAATTTTGCTGCGAATGCTGTATTGCCACAGGCAAATTCAGAACTTACCATTACTCTTTTGATAGATGGAGAGGTTGCCAGAACTGCTAAAGTTACAGGAAAAGGTGATAATCAGGTTGTAAAAGTTGCTTTTAGCTTCCTTGAGCCATAAATAAAGTTTACTATATAAAATAAAAACCGCTGCAAGAGCGGTTTTTTTATTTTTCAATCAGATTATATTCTATAGCCTGGTTTACGAGTTCTGTAGAATTTTTAGCCTGAAATTTTTGCAGAAGATTTTTCCGATGGGTATCTACAGTGAGTGGGCTTAGAAAAAGCTCTTCTGCAATTCTATTGCTTGTTTTACCCTGTGCTACAAGATGCAGAATTTGTTTTTCTCTTTTAGTAAGCCTGGGAATTGGCAACTCATTTTGAGAAGGTCTGCTGATGATCTGTTTGGTTTCATTACAAAAAACAATGTCACCGGATAATGCTCCTTGGATGCAAATCACCAGTTCTTCAATAGATGTATTTTTGAGAAGGTAACCACTGGCTCCGTTTTGGATAGACTGCATGATGATACTCCTTTCCGAACGATTACTGAACATAATCACTGACGTTTCTGGAGATTTCTTTTTGATTTCCCTGCATAGTTCTGTACCATTCGCATCAGGTAGTGTGATATCTAAAAGAATAATATCAACCTTATTGGAATCCATAAAACGGATGATTTCCGAACCGGAAGTAAAAGTTTCCGGAATATTGAATGAAGGCTGGCTTTTGAGCATCATTTTCAGACCTTCAATGACGATAGGGTGATCGTCTACGATGACAATATTTATTTTTTCATTCTCCATCTATGTTGAGTTCTATATTAATCGTTGTACCTTGACTGTCTGAGTTGATCTCCATGTTTCCTTTCAGGTAATCCACCCTGTTCTTTAAATTACGGAGCCCCATGCTTTTGGTTTTTTGTTCTTTGTTGTTTACAAAACCTTTTCCATTGTCTTCAATTGTGATGAAAAAATCTTTTTCAGATTGGGAGCATTGTAATAAAATACCGGTGGCTTCAGAATGCTTGATAGCATTAGCCAATAATTCCTGTGCAATCCTGTAAATGTTGAGCTGAATATTTAATGGTAGATTCTTTTCAATATTGATTGCCTGGAAATCAATTTCAATATCTTTTCTGTTGTAAAATTCACAAAGGTCATTGAGGGCGGTTTCCAACCCGAAATTAAGCAATGATTCAGGCATCAGGTTTCTTGCCACATGCCGAAGTTCACCTACAGAATTATCCAGCTGTCCCAGGATTTTATAAAACTCCTGGTCTTTTTTAGGATCCAAATGACTGGCAGACCATGTTGAAAAATTGATTTTTACTCCAGCCAGCATTCCCCCTAATCCATCATGAAGATCTCTTGCAATACGTTCTCTTTCCCTTTCTTCTCCCTCAAGAATAGCTTTTGTTAAAGAGAGTTCTTCCTTTTGTTTGATCTCATTAATCTTCTGCTTAGAGATTTTTTTATTCTTTCTCAAAATGATATAAAGGAAGATCAAAAGACTTATAACTAATAATAAAATAAGGCTTAATCCCCATAAATAGGAGTTTTTCTTGTTGACTTCCAGTTCTTTTTGGTTCTTTTCAGCGTTTAAAGTGGCAATTTTTCTTTCTTTTTCTGCTGTATTGAACTTGGCTTCAATTTTATTGATCTCAAGCTTCACATTTTCACTATTCAGACTATCATTAAGTTTGGAATATTTCTGTTCCCAACCTAAAGCTTCTTTTGTATTCCCCATCTCTTCATGTAAAGAAGAAAGCTGCTTATAAATGGTCTTTCTGTTATTGAGATCAAGAGCAAGCGATTTTTCTGTTAAAATATCTTCTAAAGCACCTTTAGCCTCATTATACCTTTTTAATTTTCTTAAAATGTCATATTTGTTGAAATAAAACATCTGCGCCAATAGATTCTGATTAAAAGTTTTAGCATAATAAATACCTTTTTCAATAACGGGTAATGCTTCCGGGTTCTTTTGTCGGGTAATAAAATAAAGCGTTTTACCATAATAATAAAAAGCATTCACGGAGGAATCCGGATGAGGACCAATGAGTGCTTCGGCTTTATCCAAAAACTTTTTAGCTTCATCCCCTTTGGCCTGATAACAGAAATTATTGGCTAAATTTAAGTAGGTGAAGAATAGTTCAGGAGAATTGGGATAGTTTTTTTCAAGAATTTTTAAAGCTTTAGTATTATACTCCTCAGATTTTTTAAACTCTGCATTGTAAGTAAGGATAACGGCAAGCTGGGTGTATAAAAGTCCAAGATTCCTGCTATTTTCATATTTTTTAGCCAATGGAATACTTTTTTCAAGAATCGTTTTCACTAAAAAAGGATAACCTTCCTTGTCTTTCTGTGTGACCCCATAGCTATACCAGGCTGCTGCCTGAAGAAGATCAGATTCTTCATTTTTGAATTTTGATAATGCTTTAATCGCTTTTTGGTAAGAAACGGCGGCTTTCTCTTTATTTCGATCAAGATTATATTGTGCTTCGTAAAAATTGTATTTGGCTGAAAGAAAAGCATCACTTTTGATAAGAGTTTTTGCACTTTCCAGATACTTTTTACTTAAAAGAGAATCAATATTTCTATAATAATTTGACAAAAGAAAAGTGGTATTTGCTTTTGCTGCCGTAGTTCCGCCACTTCTTAGTACGTTTTGTAAGCTGTCCAAATAAGGTTTCTCATTAAGGGGAATCAATTGTTGTGATTGTAGGCCAAAGGACAGTAGTATGCTTAACAGGATCAGTAATCTCTTCATCAGGTATCAGTTCTGTAGAATATATTTTTTATAAACGGTCAATTTACTTAAAAATTTTAGCATAAAAAATACCAGAATTTAGGTAGAAAAAATTACACAATTTTCAGGATTGATAAAGTTCAATGACTCCAATAGCTTTGCAGGTACGGAATCACTAATCATAGAATATCAAATAAAGTAACTAAAATTTAAACAAAAAGATTATGAAAAAAACAGGAATAAGCCAACTGTTGAAAGGTACATTTGTAGTGCTTCTTGCAACAATATTATTAGGGTTTGTAGCGTCTTGTAGTAAAGATGACGATGATAATGTAAATGGAGCAAAAAAGAGCCATAAAGTAGTTTTTAAGGCTATTGCCTCTGCGGGAACTAATATTGATGCAGCTGTGTACGGAATTGACGGGAATGCTACAACGGCTTCAAGCCTTAGTGGAACAACATGGTCAAGTCCTGAAGTGACATCAGAAGCAGGTGCTTACAATGCTAATGTTGTGGTAAATGCAATTGGTGTCGATGCATCTTCTACTTTAAAAGTTCAAATTTGGGTAGATGGTGAACTGAAAAAAGAAGGAACTTCCAGTGGTCAGTATTTATCCGCTTCTGCAAGTTATATATTTTAAAAACTAATAATACTTTCAAAATAAAAGCCGGCGCTGAGATTTATCTCAGCGCCGGTTCTTTATATCGTTTTAAAATTAAATAACCTTCACAATGAAATAGCTTTTCTTTCCTTTTTGAAGCAATACAAACTTGCCATCAATAAAGTCTTATTTTTTGATTCCAGATCAATATTGAATGCTCATTACAATATTTTATAGCTATAATCTCTGTATTAATGTCATAAAAAATAAAGATTAATGTATTTACGTAGTAAAGAGTAAATTAAGTATATTGATGTACTATTTAAATACAAAAAGATGGAAAAAAGAATTACCGTATTTTTATTCTTGATTGTATTTTCTGTTGTGTTTTCACAGAAAAAGGATATCCAATTTTACAAAGATAAATTCTTTATCTATCAAAAAATAGGGGTGGACAGTGCACTGGTATATGTGGATGAAATTTTTTCTTCCCAAAATGATGCGGACCAGGCTTTTGGTTACGCAGCAAAAAGATATTTGTTGACCATTACGGGAAAAAAGGAGAATACACAGCCTTACCTCTTAAAAATTAATCATTATCTGAATAGGATCCCTGAGATAGAGAATAACTACAGAAATTTATCTCATATATATAATATTTTGGGCAATACTGATATGGCTAACCACCAACCGGAAGAAGCCCTTAAAAAATTTATAAAAGCAGATTTCTTTGCCCAAAAGAATAATGATATCTGCCAACATATTAAAATCAAAGGGAATATTGCTTATGTAAAGCTCAATATCAAGCAGACGGACGATGCTATTGTAGAGACTCATGAGGTTCTCTCTCTTTTGAAAGAAAATAAAAAACTATATGAGCCGCAAACCTTTGAGGTGATTTATAATAATATATTTTCCAACCTGGGACATTTATATTCTGATAAGTTTATTTCAGATCCTCAAAAAAACAGGGTATATGCAGATAGTGCTCTACAAAATTTTAACCAGCTGCTTCGTTCTACAAAAGATAAAAAGCTTCTAGCGGTTACGTATCTGAAACTGGGTACACTCAATAATAAGAAGAAGAACTATTCTGAAGCAACCCAATATTATTTAAAAAGCCTGAACGTCTACCAGGATTTAAAGTTTAAGGATGAAATTTTCAATCTTAAATATAATTTAGGGGTCAACTTTTATGAGTCTGATGATTATGAAAGATCCAAACATAATTTTCTTGCACTTTCCCAGCAAATGGAAAAAGATTCCCTAATAAATACCGATTATATCTTTGCCCAGGATTATTTATCCAAAATATATCTTGCAGAAGGAAAAACAGATTCTGTAGCGTTTTATAATAGTAAATTTATTGGGCTTTATAAGAGAAATTCTGAAATCGAGAAAAAGAATATTGCAGATATCTACAAAGAAATTAATTCTAAAAATCTGAATGATGAGATCGATAAAAGTTCTTCGATGTTAAGAGAACGTTTGCTTTTTATCATTATCCTGTTTTTACTCTTAGGTTGTATTATTGCCTATCTCTTCTATCAAATCCGTAAAAAGAAAAAAATTAAAAAACACCTTGATGATATTTTGCTGCAGGTAAAGAATAATAGTTTAAATATACAAGCCAAAAGAAATCAATTTACAATCAGTAATGAAAAAGAAGCTGAGATTATGGAAAGGTTTCTTGAGCTGGTGGAAAAAAAATTCTACCTCAAAAAAGAATATAACCAGGCTTATGTGGCAAAAAAATTAGCTACCAATACTACTTATCTCTCACAAACAGTTAATAAATATATAAAAAAATCGTTCAGTGAATATACCAATGAATTAAGAATCAATTATATACTGAAAGAGTTGTCAGAAGATAAAAAATTAAGGAATTATACTACCCAGGCACTGGCTGATAGGGTGGGGTATAGAAATGGGATTTCCTTTGCAAGGACATTCAAAGAAAAAACGGGAGTTACCCCGTTTCAGTATATTGAAAAATTAAACGATGAAAATTTATAAGTACTGTTTTTCACGAATGAAGAGATATTTGTTTAGCACTGGGTAACATATTCTTGTTTACATTTATTATAAGAAAGGCATTTAGTAATCTTATCAAGACACGGGTTCAGAATATTTCCTGAACCACTACCGTTATTGGTCCCTCCTCCGTTAGTTCCCTCTTCATTTAGCTTTGTATTTCCGGCAATGATGCTTAACTTTTCTTCTCTAGATAATTTTTTAATGTGTTGTGTTTTCATAATGGGTATTTTTATTTATTAAAAAGTGTTGTTAGGGTCGGAATTTTGAAAATTTCCTTTTTCATCAGGTAGCCAATAAGATCCGGATAATATGCACTATTTCCTGAGCTTCCGACATTATTGTGTCTCTACCATTATTACTTATTACTGTCACCTGTATCTTCATCGGCAAATCCCGAACCGGTAATGGTTTGCAGTTCTTTCTTGATAACTTTTTTGAATTAAGCTTGGTCCGGCTTTCTAATGATTTCATTATCTGGATGTAATTTTTATTCATAAGAAACTTTGAAGCCCCGGCTTTTGTTTTATAGTTGAATAATAATATAAAATTAAGAATTAAAGACTCATATTAAATCATAATTCAAATTAAGAAAGATATGAGAATGTTTTATTGTGTTTAATGTATTGTTTATTAGTTGTTTATATTGTTTTTTTTGAGGCTTACTTTTTATAAAAAGTTCTGTTGTTTTTTATAAAATATTCACTGATATAGTTTTTTCCTGACTCGGATTAAACAAAATTTGTATTACAAAATAATTATAAAAACTCTACTAATCTTTAAACTGAATAATATGAAAAAAATAGTACTAATGAGTTTTGCCTTATCCGTGATCGGCATCTCATCCGCAAAAGCACAGAGCTTTTTAGACAAAATAGATAACGCAGTAAGTAAAGTAGATAATGCATCCAATACTGCGGACAGGGCTTCTAAAACAGGAGGGAAAATAAGTTCGTTATTTGGGAAAAAAAACAAGCAGAACAAAGTCAATGCTAAGGCAGATGAAAACCAGACAATCATAAAGATTTCCAACATAGACCTTACCAATCTGAAAAAGCTCAATGCCATCATTGAAGGGTCTGAAGGAGTTACTGGCAGCAGTATGAAATATAATGCTTCGTTATCTACAGTTACGGTAAAGCATTCCGGGAATTCTGAAAAGCTGCTGGAAAGTATACAGCCTAAAGCAAAGAATATCTTTACAGACAAAAATGTTGAAAGTTTTGATGAAGGAACTATAGAGATTCGAATAAAGTAAACTGAATAATAAGATCATTATGAAAAAAATATATTTTACTTTTTTAATTGTGACTATGGCGAAACTGATGGCCCAGCCGGTTATTTCAGCTGATCATGCCATCCAGCCGGGAACCACTACTTACCAGCATGCAGATCCTACAACATTAGGCAGCTTAGCACCAGGTCCATCGGGAGCCAATGTGTCATGGGATTTTTCCCAATATTCTTCTTCTGCAACAACATCGCAGACGATGTATAATTGTCCCGGTAATGCTAATTGTTCAGATTTTCCCGGAGCGAACAAAATGAGTGCATCTAGCAGTGGAAATTCATATAGCTATATGCTCTATTCAAATAATGAGCTTTCAGTAGTTGGAAATAAAACTGTTGGCACAGGTGGGGCAACTTCGCTATACACTTTTGATGATCCTAAACTGGAACTTAAGTTTCCGGTTACCTATTTGCAGTCGTTTACAGATTCATGGACCGCACATAGCACTCCTGCGGGAACATCGGAAACCGGGAATCATACCGTGACGGTAGATGCTTACGGAACACTTAAGACGCCGTTAGGTACTTTTCCCAATACCTTAAGAATGAAAAGAGTAATGAATATATCTACCAATGTAACAGGAAGTCCCTTTACTAGTTCTGTGATTGAGATGTATACCTGGATTTCGTCCGGTTATTCGGGGGCTTTACTAACAATAGCTTTTGCTGATACAACAGTGACCGGATATCCTACCGTTCATAGCCGTAGTTTAAGCTATGGAAATAATAACCTTGTTTTATCTGCGGATGACATAAAAGTGGACAGGAAAATTAATATTTTCCCCAATCCAAGTTCAGATTTTATTACCATAAAAAACAATGAACTTATTGACAAAGTGGAGCTTAGCAATGCAGAAGGTAGAAAAATTTATGAGTCGGATAAAGCAGATAAGGTTGATATCTCAGGATTCCCTTTAGGAGTTTATTACCTGAAAATGAGCTTTAAAGATGGAAAAACACAGATCAGGAAAGTTATTAAAAAATGATTTGATATTATTATGGAAAGTAATACTCAGCTCGAAAAAAAAGTTTTCCGTCTACAGATTCTTTGTGTATTGATGATTACTACAGTATGTTTTACATTATTAATGGGGTTTGTTTCAGAAAATAAAAAAAAATTTGATGAAATTGATGTGCAGCGTATAAATATTATTGAGAAAGATGGTAAACTACGGATGACAATTTCGAATAAACAACGCTCACCGGCTCCGCTTTTTAAAGGAAAAGCTTTTGGATTAAAGGGAGGAAACCGTACAGGGCTGATCTTTTTTAATGAAGAAGAATCCGAAGCAGGTGGGTTAATATTTACGGGAAAGACTGAGACTAACGGTAAATATAGTGCTTCCGGGCATCTGGCATTTGACCAGTATAACCAAAATCAGGTTCTTTATCTATCATATGGTGATGAAAATGGAAATCGTAAAATGGGATTGAATGTAGATGACCGGCAGGGCACTCCTTCATTCGCAGAATGGAATCAACAATATCACGAAGCGGTAAAAATAGGTAACAAGGAAGAACGGGAAAAAAAGATTAAACAGCTCATGGAACCACGTCCCGGTGAACCTGCATTTGCAAAGAGAGTTTTTGTTGGCCGTGATGAACAAAAAAAGGCGATGGTTATGCTGGCAGATCAGGCTGGAAAGCCCAGACTTAGATTATCAGTAGAGCCTACCGGAGAGGCAAAAATAGATTTTCTTGATGAAAAAGGGAATATCACTTACAGTCTTCCTAATTCTGTTAAGCAAATAAAGTAAAAACGGTGTTGATACAGGAGAAATATAAAATTAAAAGATTAAGAACTTTATTTTTAGATAAATTAATACAAAGAGGCGGTCTTTCGAACCGCCTCTTTTATTAAAATTAAATAACCTTCACAATGAAATAGCTTTTCTTCCCTTTTTGAAGCAATAAAAATTTGCCATCAATAAGATCAGTTTCATTAGCTGTAAAAGTATCATTTACTTTTTGCTTGTTGACAGAAATTGAATTTCCTTTGATTTCTCTTTGTGCTTCACTCTTAGATTTCAAAAATCCTGATTTTTCAGAAAGAAGGTCAACAATGTTTATTCCTAATACATCTGCTTTTGCAACTTCTTTTTGTGGAACTCCGTCAAACACTTCAAGGAAAGTTTCTTCATCAAGGCTTACCAAATCTTCAGCAGTAGAGCGTCCGAAAAGAATTTCAGAAGCTTTAAGTGCTTTTTCGTATTCTTCTCTTCCGTGTACCCAAACGGTAACTTCTTCCGCTAATTTTTTCTGAAGCTTTCTTTCGTGAGCGGCTGTTTTATGCTCTTCAATTAATGCTTCAATTTCTTCTTTTCCAAGGAATGTATAGAACTTAATGAATCTTTCAGCATCTTCATCCGTAGCATTTAGCCAGAACTGATAGAATTTGTATGGTGAAGTTTTCTTTTTATCCAACCAATAGTTTTCTCCGCTTTCAGATTTTCCGAATTTAGAACCATCAGCTTTTGTAATCAAAGGAACTGTTAATGCGAATGCTTCACCCTGAGCTTTTCTACGGATTAATTCTGTTCCGGTAGTGATATTTCCCCACTGATCAGAACCTCCCATCTGAAGCTTTACATTGTTGTTTTGGTATAGGTGAAGGAAATCATATCCCTGGATCAGCTGGTAGGTAAATTCTGTAAAACTCATTCCATCTGCACCAGATTCTCCCGAAAATCTTTTCTTTACAGAATCCTTAGCCATCATGTAATTAACTGTGATGTTCTTTCCCACATTTTTAGCAAAATCAAGGAAAGAAATATTCTTCATCCAGTCGTAATTGTTTACCAGTTCCGCTTTATTCGGTTCATTTCCTGCAAAATCCAAGAATCTTGAAAGTTGGTTTTTCAAACAATCTACATAATGCAAAAGCGTTTCCTCGTCCAAAAGGTTTCTCTCTGCCGATTTTCCTGATGGATCACCGATCATTCCTGTAGCTCCACCTACCAAAGCAATCGGCTTGTGACCATGCTGCTGGAAGTGTGCTAAAATTTTTATCTGAATAAGACTTCCGATATGTAAAGAATCGGCCGTTGGATCAAAACCAATATATGCAGTAGTTACCTCTTTATTCAGTTGTTCATCGGTTCCAGGCATCATATCAGCAAACAGACCACGCCATTTCAGTTCTTCTATAAAGGAATTCATTGATTTTTTCTTTAAAATTTTAAGTTGCAAAGATAATAAATTCAAAAGTATAAAGGCGAAAGCCCGGAAAGGTAAAATGGCAAAAGGACTGAAATAGTAGATAAAATTAATACATTTCCTGAGTGACGATTCACTTGTGAAGCAAAATTCACTATTGACAGTCATGTACGCTTTGCATTTTCAGCCCAAATAATCTATATTTGTTATTAATGAACGACGAACAGCTATTTCTGCTCATTCAAAAGGCCAAAGATAAAGACCAGAAGGCCCAAACTAAACTCATCAATGTTTTTTGGGTGGATGTTTTCTCTTTTGTGATGAAAAAAGTAAAAGATGAAAACGATGCCGATGAGATTACCGTGAATGTCTTTTCCAAAGTCCTATCGAAATTGGATATGTTCGATCCGCATTTTCAATTTAAAACCTGGATTCTCACGATTGCTCAGAATACAGTTATTGATTTTTGGAGAAAAAAGAACCGTGAAAACGAGGACGCTGTTGAAAACCTTGATGAGGTAAAAAATCAATATGCAAAATCCCCCGAAGAACTTCTCATTTCTGAAGAAGAGCAAAAGAAAATCATTAAAACCATTGAATCTCTGGATGCCAATTACCAGGATATTATTAAGCTGAGGTTTTTTGAGGAAAAAAGTATCAAGGAAATAGCTGAAGAACTGGGAATTTCTGTTGCCAATACCAAAGTTCGGGTGATGCGAGCTAAAAAAGTTCTTGCTGAGCTATTGAAAAACAATGAATTTGAAGACAATTAACAGTTTCGGAAAACTCTAAGACATTTGTTTTGCCACTAAAGATTTATGTTTGAACTTTAAAGCTTTGGGCCTATATGTTTCCATATTTTAAATCACATAGATCCATAGGAAATAGTAAAATATTTTATTAGAGACCTTTTATGGGAGATGTATAGAATTATTCGGGCATTAATGGTAATTAATATGTATTCATAATTTTATCGCAGATCAATTCCTTACACCTTATCAATAACCTGAAAAAGAAAACTCGCACCTTTACGTTTCCTAACATTCATGTAAGAATTTTTGGCAAGCTATATAAAAATTTCTTCCTTGGTCTTGGGAAGTATAATTTTTACACTCTTATCATTTCTGTTCTGAAGATTAATCTTGATTCCCTTTTTAATATAAGTTTCCTTTTGCGAAGGGCCATATTCTTTAGTGTTATCAACGTCATTTCTGAAATTAATTTGCCCTGTGGAAAGATTAAAATCTACTTCTTTGATATAATCTCCCGGCCTTCCCGAACTTGAAGTATGTCCTATCAACTCAAAATGACCATTTTGATATCTGTATTTATCCGTATAGGCCCATTTCCAGCTGCTGCCACCGAAATGATTGATAATCAAAATCCCTTTCTCTATACTGGTTCCGGAATAAGGATCACCCATGATGCCTCCGGATTCACTATCAAGAATGGCATTTGTTGATTTTTCAAGAATGGTCCATTGGTTATTTATTTTTTTCAGGATTTGAATTTCGCGAACCTCACCAAGTTCACCAGTGTCTTTGGTATTATAGATGATTACTTTTTCAGGAATTTTATCTCCATCCAGATCTCCATCCACCGTTTGAAGAATAGTAGAACCTTTCGGTTGCAACTTTTGTTGCGCAAAACAATAGGTGCTGGCAACAACTGATAAAAGGAAAAAGCATCTTTTCATGGAATGGATTTTGAGCTTAAATGTACAATGATATTTTGAATTATAAGTTTCATCAATGTCTTCGGTTGATGGTTTCCATTAAAAAATCCTTAACTTTGAACTTCAATTTTAGAAATGGAAAATTCAGTTCAAGACACTACCGTTCAAAAACCAAAGTGGATTCGTGTAAAACTTCCTACGGGAAAGAACTACAGGGAATTGAGAACCTTGGTTGATAAATATAAATTAAACACCATTTGCCAAAGCGGAAGCTGCCCGAATATGGGGGAGTGCTGGGGAGAAGGTACGGCAACGTTCATGATTTTAGGAAATATCTGTACAAGAAGCTGTGGATTCTGTGGAGTAAAAACAGGAAAACCGCTTGACGTAAACTGGGATGAACCTGAAAAAGTGGCCCGTTCAATCAAATTAATGAAGATTAAACACGCTGTTCTTACTTCTGTAGATCGTGATGATATTAAAGATATGGGATCTATTCTTTGGGCAGAAACAGTGAATGCTGTAAGAAGAATCTCTCCGGGAACTACAATGGAAACATTGATTCCGGATTTCCAGGGAATCACCAAGCATATTGACCGATTGGTTGATGTTGCTCCTGAAGTGATCTCTCACAATATGGAAACGGTAAAACGTTTGACCCGAGAAGTGAGAATCCAGGCAAAATATGAAAGAAGCCTTGAGGTATTAAGATATTTAAAAGAAGCAGGACAGAGAAGAACTAAAACCGGGGTTATGCTTGGTTTAGGTGAAACTAAAGATGAGGTTTTCCAAACAATTGAAGACATCAGAAATGCGAATGTAGATGTTATCACTCTTGGACAATATTTACAGCCCACTAAAAAACATCTTCCTGTAAAGAGATTTATTACTCCGGAAGAGTTTGATGAGTTGGGTGACTTTGCAAGAAGCTTAGGTTTCAGACATGTGGAAAGTTCTCCTCTTGTTAGAAGCTCTTATCACGCAGAAAAACATATTCATTAAAATAAAAGACCGCTCAGTAATGGGCGGTTGTTTTTTGTAATAATAGGTAATAGGGTGGAAGCTGCAAACTTCTTTAACCAAAACGAATAAGGAACGGGCTCCATCATTCTCATCCTCTGGAGGGGGGCGAAAATTCAAAGAATTTTGGAGGGGGGTACAATAACCTGATATCAAAACTATTCCCATTCATCTGTGAAAATCTGTGCGATCTGTGGTAGAAATCAATAACTGAAGATAATATCAAAACGATTTATTACAAGAAGACTCCCGGTTAATCACCCCGATCCGGCCATTAATTTCAATAGGTTTAAAATGCTTTTTCTTAAATTCTGAAGGCGTTTCACCTGTATGCTGCTTAAACAGTTTATTAAAATAGGAAAGGCTTTCAAATCCTACCTGAAAACAAACTTCAGTGACAGAAGAATCTTTTAACAGATAAATTTTAGCCTGATTGATTCTGTAATTATTGACAAAATCTGTGAAAGTCATATTGGTTTGCTTTTTAAAATACCGACAGAAAGCAGGTGTACTTAAACTGACAATCTGGGCAATCTCGTTTACATTAGGCTTTTTATCATGATTTTCATGAATATAATCGTAGATGGTCCCCATTCTGATCTTATCGTTCAGGAACCATTTGATTCTTGTATCTTCTTTATTGAGCTCATTTACCTCAGTGGAATTGGCCAGAATCTGTAATATTTCAAGGAGTCCTATTAATGATTCAAATGAGTTTTTATTCTTAAGGATCTGAAGTTTTTCAACAACGATGCTTTTGGTTTCTCCGGAGAATGATAATCCAAGGTAGGAACGTTCTAAAAGATTTTTAATATCCTCAAACTCAGGAACAGGAAGAATGATATCCTGGAGAAAATTTTCGCGTATTTGCAATACTAACTGTTTACATTCTGTCTGTATCCCGTAATCAAAATTGAGATGAGGAACATTCGCACCTATCAACAGAAGTTCACTGTCTGTAAACCCTGAAATATTTTTTCCAACATGCCGGATTCCGTTTGAAGCTTCTACATAAACCAACTCTATTTCAGGATGGTAATGCCAGAAAAAACAATTCTTTAAGGAAGGGGCAAATAGTTTAAATGATTTCCCTTTTTCAAACGTTATGATTTCTTTCTGGATCTTCATTTTGTTCTGTTTTGATTGTTTATAGAGTTAAAATTAAATAAAAAGGTTAATATGGAGCAAATTTTTATCATTCAAAGACGTGTGAAATTCAATCTTTCTTTCGAATTTTGCACTTTCAAAATTAAAGATGGATTACCATTATTAATTTCAATACATTAATTCAGAAAAGAAAGTACAATGAAGATTGATAAAAGAATAATACCGTTGGCGATTGGCGGGTTGGGAATAGGAACCACAGAATTTACCGTTATGGGGCTATTGCCAGATATTGCAAAAACACTGGAAATCACTATTCCGCAAGCGGGGCATCTGATTTCTGCCTATGCAATGGGAGTGGTAATCGGAGCACCGCTTCTGATTGGATATTCGGTGAAATTTCCTCCCAAAAAAGTTTTGATTGCATTTATGATCCTGTTTACTTTATTTAATGGTCTTTCTGCTATTGCTCCCAATTATGGAACAATGCTGATTATAAGATTCATGTCCGGACTTCCTCATGGAGCTTTCTTCGGGGTAGGAACTGTAGTAGCCGCTAAAATGGCAGGAAAAGGGAAGGAAGCATTCTATATATCCATGATGTTTACAGGACTCACCGTGGCCAATCTGGTGATGGTTCCTTTGGTAACCTATATTGGGCATACTTTCCATTGGCGACTGTATTTTGCTATCGTAGCTTTAATTGGTGTTTTTGCGCTGTTATTTTTAAAATTATGGATGCCTGCAATGGAAGCCAATCAGGATACCCACTTTCTGGATGAACTGAAATTCCTTAAAAAGAAACAGTCGTGGCTGGTATTGGCAATTACAGCCATTGGGTTTGGTGGTCTTTTCACATGGTTGAGTTACATTACTCCATTAATGACCGGGATTTCCGGAGTGGAAAGCAGTCAAATGGCCTATGTAATGGTTCTTGCCGGTGCAGGAATGGTCGTAGGTAACCTTGCTGGAGGTATTATTTCAGATAAATTAGGTCCGGAAAAAACTTGTGCAGTCTTGATATTCTTAATGATGATTTCCCTGGTAGGAGTATTTTTACTTTCCGAGCATCAGAATATTGCTTTCATATTGACATTTATGTGTGGGGCATTATCAATGTCTATTGCAGCACCCATTAACATTATGATGATGAAAGCGGCACCGAAAAGTGAAATGATGGCTGCAGCTTTTATGCAGGCCGGTTTTAATATAGCCAATGCAATGGGAGCCTTCTTTGGTGGAATTCCTTTAGAATATGGATTACCATTCAATTATCCGTCATTGGTAGGAGTGGGGATGACCTTTATCGGATTTGCAATCAGCGTAAGGTATATGTATTTGTATGGTTCACCAAAAGCTAACGAAGAAGAAGTGATGACAGAGCGTGTTTCTTGTGATAAATAGGATTAATAATTTCTTATATCTGTGAGGATACAAAACAGTAAAACATAAAAAAGGCTGTCTCAAAGTTAAAAAATAGACTTGTGGGACAGCTTTTTTAAATTAATACATTATTCTTTTATACTAGAATTTAAATACACAGCTGCAAACGCTCATTTTGCCTTCTACAACTGTTGTCCATTGTCCGTTCCATGTACCGCCATAAGATGCACAGATAGCAGGACAAATTGCCTTAGCATCTTCGTCGCTCCAAATAGGCCCTGCCAATACATTTAAAGTATATTCTGTATTGCCTGTTGGTTCCGTATTTAATTCAACTTCTATAACGCTCATTTGTCCTTCTACAATGGTAGTCCATTGTCCGGTAAACTTTCCTAGGTGTGCCGCAGCAATACGTGGTCCTAATTTTTGTGCTTCGTCATTGCTCCAAAGTGGACCTGCGATAATGTTGGTTTTGAATGTTGACATGGTGTAATTTTTTGTGATTAGTATGACAAATGTAATCACTATTAAGGGATATAATTACAGTATAATGTACTAAATTTGGGATTAGGTATTTTTACGTATCTGTTTGATATTTATTGATATATAATTAAAAAGACTGCCTTTTCAGACAGTCTTTCATTATTGTGTAAGGTTGGTTAAACTTCAACCTCATTCCCGTTTTTGCACCAGTAAAGTGCATTGTATAAATTTTCTTTTGGAAAAGATTTGAACTCTCCCGGCATCAGGACACTGAAAATCTCCGTAAAGTCCCGTACGCCTTCTTTGTCTGTAACAATAGCTGCCCGATTCCATTTTGCAAGGTTTTTTAATCCCAGCAATAAATCCTCAAGCCATGCTCCCATGGTAAATTTATCCAGATCGGTATCCAAATACAGTAAGTAATTCAGCTCACCAAATTGGTCTACTTTCTCTTTCACACGCGGAATTACCAGTTTTTCAAAATCTTCTTTCGTCACTTCTCCGGTTGCGTTAAATGCCGCAACATTCTCCGGAGCTTCTGGAATAATTGTTATCATAGTAAATATTTTATGGTGGTTGGAATTTAATAAAGCAAACAATAATTGAACCATAAATTCCTCTAAAATTGTTAAAATAGGTATAAATATTGTTATTTTTAATGTAAAATATCAATATGGATCTCAAATCAAATGAACCTTTTTGGCTATTAAAGAACGGATTGATTGCCAGTTACCCTTCTTTAAAATCGGATGAAAACTGTGATGTTTTAATTATAGGAGGTGGAATTACAGGAAGTCTTATTGCCCATCAAATGATAAAGGATGGATATGAAACCATTCTCATTGATAAACGTGAGTTGTGTAATGGAAGTACTTCTGCCACCACTTCAATGCTGCAATATGAAATAGATGTTCCTCTTTATGAATTAATAGAAAAAATAGGAGAAAAAGGGGCTGTTGCAAGCTATAAAGCATGTTCAGATGCTATTGATACTATTGAAACCCTTTCAGGGAAAATACGGTCTGGTGCTGGTTTTAAGCGTAAAAAATCACTATACTTTGCTTCCAAAAAGAAAGATGTCGAATGGTTAAAGCAAGAATATGAAGCCAGAAAAAAAGCAGGATTTGAAGTGAAATGGCTACAAGCAGATGAGGTGCTGGAGAAATTTGGATTTGAAAATACTTATGGAGGTATCCTGTCAAAGCAGGGAGCCAGCATTGATGCCTTTCTGTTTGCCCATGAATTATTTCAACATAATGTAAGGAAAGGATTGAAAATCTTTGATAAAACTGAAATGATAAAAGTAGAATATCACAAAGGTTTTAATCTTGCTAAAACAAACAGTGGCTTTCAGATAAAGGCGAAAAAAATAATCTACTGTATCGGGTATGAAAGCAAAACTTTATTGAAAGAGAATTTCGTTAATTTGAAAAGTACGTATGCAGTGGTGTCCGAAGTGGATAAAGACAAATTTAAAAATATTACGAGTACATTAGTTTGGAATACCGATGAACCTTATCTCTATATGCGGACTACTGATGATGGGAGGCTGTTGATAGGCGGTGGAGATGAAGATTTTTATAATGCCGAAAAACGGGATGCCATTCTCAATAAAAAAGAAAAGGAAATTTTAAAAAGTCTAAAGAAAATAAAACCGGATTATCACTTTTATCCTGATTTTGTATGGGCCGGGACTTTTGGGGAAACAAAAGATGGGCTTCCCTATATTGGAGAACACCAAAAGTTCAGAAACTCTTATTTTGTGTTGGGTTTTGGTGGAAACGGAATTACTTTTTCAGCAGCAGGGATGGAAATGGCTTCTTTATTTATGAAAAATAAAAAGCATCCGTTATCCGGATATTTTAGATTTGGAAGATAGAACATCTTTAATCATCAACAGAAAGGTTTTATTTTGAACACTTTAGCCCGCTAAATTATATTGAAATAAGCAGATACAAATAAGAACACTTACGTAGAAAATCAAAAGATTCAAAACTTAAGTGTTCTTGATTTTAAAAGGATTTGTTACTTAAAGAGATTTAAGATTAATCCCTCTACAAGGTATATCCATTCTTTTTGGCCAGCTCCTGTATAGAACTTTCAATGGCTTTTCCAAGATCATCAGAATCATCAGTGCCTCTTTTTTTCATTTCACCATCAATATAGGTCTGACGTTTTTTAGAAAGATCGTCAATTTCTCTTTGAATCTTTTCACGCTCTGCTGATTTTATGGCCACTGCTTTTTTAATTTCCGCTTTGCTTTTCCCCTTCAGTTCATCAGGAAGTTCACTTTCTTTTATATTAGCAATAAAGCCGGCATCTTTTTCAGCTTTATCAATAAGATCCCAATGTTCATTTTTGTAAGCATTCTTTTTAGATTTGGAAACTGCTCTTTCTACCAGATTGGAAACGGATTGTACTTCTGCATTTTTATCCTGTGTAATTTGTTTCAGTTTATATTCAGAACCTCTGTTTCCATAGTAAATATAGGTGTCATTCAATTTGGCATTGCATTCGGAAATTCTGATATCGTAAGGTGTTTCAATATAGATCACTTTTTTATCACTGTCGATATTAAAGTATTTTCCACCTCCGGTTGTTGCTCCATTTTGCCAGTAGCTCTGGATTCCTTCCTCCCGGCTTCCACAGAAAATGGTATTGGTATAGATGTTTTTACTTTTTGCTTTTGAGATCACTTCTTTATAATCAATCCTTCCCTGATTGAACGGCTCGTTCCCTGCAATATAAATCAGTTTCATACTTTTCTCATTGCCATCCCAGTTGAGATTGGCTGAAGCATCCCGGATCACGGCACCACAATATTCACTTCCACCATTGGTTCTTAAAGCAAATAACTTTTCAGAAACCAGATCAAGATCCTGAGTGAGTGGTGTGACCTGACGGATGTAGTTTTCATCACGAATGCCATCGTTTCCATATTCATAAAGTGCAATTTCAACTTGCGGAGCCTGTCCGTTGTACTTTAGAGTGGTTAACGTATTGACGATGTTCCAGAGCCTGGATTTTGCCTGGTCAATCAATCCGTCCATACTGTTAGAAGTATCAAGTAAAAGGGCTACCTGGATTTTGTTGTCCTTTGATATCGTATTTACTGTAGGTACAGAAGCATTTTGTACGGTTAAGCTTCTGTTTTCCAGATCACTTTTCGAGCAGCTAAGGGGTGCTGTTGCCCCGGAGTTTAAAAAAGCTGCTGCAATGGCTAAGATTTTTAAAGTTGTCATATTATTATTTTTTATAGGTTATCTGCTGTAATATTGGATCTGCATTTCTTTCGGATACTTAACTTCATAAGAGAAATTGATCTTATCAGAACCTCCGGAACTTATATTTTTGTTCCAAAGAATGCTTCCTGTTTTTTCATCAAGGCTTCCGCCTCCAGTTTCTATAGCTTTCACTGATATTTTAGAATTTTCACTGATAGGAAGCTGATCCAGTACTTCCAGTTCAATACTTTCTTTGGTATTATTTCTAATGCTGATCTGGTAGGTTTCAGTTTCCCATTTGTTCGAGTTCATGGGCTTTTGAGAAGTTTTATCTTCCAGTTTGATTCTTTTTACCGTGATTCTTTCATCTACTCCAAGAGAAATCGGGAACTCATCTTTTACATAATGGCTGGTAATATTGGTTTTTCCGATATAATTGTCCTCAAAATAGATATTAGCTTCGCCATTAATAAGGTTGAGGTTTTGCCAGTTTTTTACGAAAGCCATCAGGAAGACCTGATTGTTAAGTTTTGGAACTGTATGATACTTGTAAGTAGCATCAATTTGTTTTTTATCCAGAATCACATACTGTTCTTTTTCCTGACTTAAAATGGTTTGATTATAATTCAGTTCATAGATCACATTCATTTGATTATCGGAAACAGAAGCAATTGGAATCTGACTTGGTTTTGCAGCGATTTCCTGTCTCATTTGATAAACATTCATCAGTGCAGACTCTTTTTTAGATTTGTAATCGGCAACTTCAAGTATTGGATTAGGAATTGTATATTCCGCAACATACAATGGAGAAAGGATAGGGCGGTTCTGATTGTATGACGGTCTGTAAGTAGAGACAAACAATTTTATGTTGTTCCAATCCTGTCCGGTTTTTTGATAGATCTTTCCTTTGTAAACCATTTCAAGAGGTTTCTTTACAGATTGAGCGCGCAGATCGTAAGACGGAATCCAGCCTGCATCAGAAACGATATAGCTGAGCCCCAGATTCAGGTTGGTATCATTATCAGCAAGAATTTCAAGCAGGAGCTCTTTTCGGTTGGTATTTTTATGGGTTTGTTCCTCATCCGATTGTTTATTAAGCTTTGCAATACTTTCGTCTAGTATACTTTTCTGCTCATTCAGTAAAAAGACCTGATTATCAATTTCCAGCATCCTTTTTCTATAAAACTCAGTAAGCTTAATAAGCTGCTCCTGAGGAGTGGATTTATCATTGGCTGATACTTTTAAATTATCATTGATAATATTCTGTTCTCCCGTAAGATTTTTAACCTGGATAGTGAGCAGACTTGCCTGTCTTTGAAGTTTTTTTCTTTCATCATCCAGTTTTTTCTCACCATCAGAAAGCTGATCTTCTTTCAGAAAATTACTTTGTGGAGTGATGGATAGAAGAGTCGTATTTTTTTCCAGATTGATTTTATAGGTGTTTTCATCCAAATTATTGGGCAGATTGACAATTCTTACCTTATTATGTCCTTTCTGAAGATTGATATTGGTACTTCCGAAGACTTTTGCTCCCTGAAGAAATACAGTAGCCTGCTTTACCTCAATTTCCTTCTTAATTTCCTGGGCCTTAAAGAGAACCACTGAAAATAGTGTGATTAAAAGATAACGTTTCATCGTTTATTATTTTAAATTATGAAGTAAAATTACCCGTATTGAAGCCTGAAATTTGGGATACTTGGTGAAGAGAGCTTTTCACTTGGTGAATAGATAAACTTATATTTTCTAGCTACGAATGCACGAAAAGGAACTTAAGAATATTTGATTCCCAAATCTATGGGGTCTACGGGGTTCAAAAAGATAAACCACATAGCCCCATAGAATTATAAACCAGCAATAATAATGGTATTCGTGCATTCGTGGCAAATCAAAAAAGGCTGCCAAAAGTATGACAGCCTCTTTTAAATCTGTAATTTAAAGGATTTCGTATCTTGTTTTGATACTGTATTTCAGTTTGATGTTTTCGATATTGTCAAACGAAAGGTCTAAAGAAGCATCTGCCATTTCCATCTGTACATTACTCATTCTGCTTTTGTAAGCAACAGGCATTACAGTGTCGCTGGTATAGTCCTCTATTTCTGTAATTTCAAGAACATTCCCCACCTTTTTACCCATACTTTCTAATAGATAATCTGCCTTTTCTTTCGCTGCTTTTAAAGCATTGATCTTTACTGTCTTTCTGAAATCTGCAATTTTGGTATTCTTTACTTCTGAAATGTTCAGGCTGCTTACCCATTTTTGATTCAGGTCTTCAAATACTTTACTAAGGTTTGCTTTTGCATTCGCTTTAAACTCATAGTTCTTAGTAAATTTTCCGTTTTTTGCGTAAATGTTCTGATACGTTGACTTAAATTTGATATCCTCGTTTTTTATTCCAGCATTCTTTAAGATGTCAAACATCTTCTTTTCATTGTCTGCCAGATCGTTTTTGGTATCTCCTTTTATTCCAAGGTTGAAGAATACTTCATCCGGTTCTACTTCCATTTCAGCAACACCAGTTACTTCAATTGCGTTTTTCTTTACTTCCTGAGCGTTTACAAAACTTCCCAGCGTTAAAATCCCGATTAATAAAAAATGTTTCAATTTCATAATTTCTTGTTTTTACTTTTAAATTCTGATGTAAAATTAGTTCGATTTAAAGCGGAAAACCGGGAGACTTGGTGAAATGGAACTTTCACTTGGTGAGTCATACAAATGGTATTTTGATTGTATGCTTTCTGAATGAGAAGAATAAAAAGAAAGTACAAATACACTATATAGTTTCAAGTGCAAGATTTATTCTGATAACATTGATTTCTAATTATATTTTCTCGCAGATTTGTCAGATCTCGCAGATACTTTCGGATATGAACATCTTTGATTTTCAAAACTTATGTGGACTTCTTATGGATTATAACTTGGTGAAATCATGTTTTGGCTTGGTAAAGAATAGAAGCTGATCGATAAAGTTTTACTTACTTTGCAATAAAGATTTGAAATCCGTGAAATTAGTTTTTAACATACTCTTTATTTCAATGTTTGCTCTGGGAAATGTTCTCATGGCACAGGATTCTACAAAAGTTTCCCAAGTCCTGAAATCTGCTGCAAAGCTGAAGAAAGCCGTAGACAAGAATGATGATAAAGGGGCCGCAGATGTATATGTAAACATGGGTACTGATTATTATAATCAGGGAAACTACGCCAAGAGCGAGGAATATTTTAGCAAAGCTAAAGCGCTTTACCAGAAACTTAATGACAAAAAAAATCTGGAATCTGTTACCCGGAAATTAGCCCAATCACAGGAAAAGCAGAATAAGATAACCCCAGCGCTCAGCAATTACAGTATGGCAGCGCAGATGAGCTATAGTGAAAAAAGCAAGGCTGTCAATGCTAATGATGTTGCAAGGCTTTCTTCTCCTACCCCTGAGCTTAGAGCAGAAGCCATTCAGAGTAATATTAATATAAGCAAAAAAGAAAACGAACAAGTCAATGTAGCGGAAGGATACAGCCAGTTGGCAGATGTAAATATACAACAGAAAGATCTTTATAAAGCGGAAGAAAACCTTAATAATGCGTATAAAATTTCAAAGCGGGAAGCTCCACAACAGGCATTGGCTATTAACCAGAAATTAGCTGATCTGTATGTAGAAAATAAGAATTTTGATAAGGCGATTGAAGCTAAAAAGAAAGTTCTTAAGGAGGATTTTGTAAAGGATAATTCTCAGGAAAAAGTGAATCAGATTCAGGAACTGGCGGATATTTATATCAAGAAAAATGATCCTAAAGAGGCGGTTGATCTTTTGAAGAATGCGTATGGAATTGCTTTGGATAAAGGACATACACTGGAAGCGCAGAAAAGTGTGAAGAAACTGGACAGTTTGTATGCCATCTCAGGAAATGTGGATGCTTCAGTTCAATTGTACAGAGACTTTTTGGGAAAACTCCCCAATCTGGTTTCCAAGGACAGAAGCCTCGTAGATAATAAGATTCTGGAAGATACAGAACAGAGAATTTCTCAGCTAGAGAAGGAAAAAGAATTGAAAGATGAACTTATCCGTAAGAAAAATATTTTCAATTATGGACTGATAGCAGCTTTAATCCTGCTGACCGGTCTGATTATTTTTATTTTCAGAACCTTGAAGAAAGTTCAGGTTAAAAACAAAAAAATAGCACTTCAGTCGCTTCGGCGGGAGATGAATCCCCACTTTATTTTCAACAGTCTGAATAGTGTCAACCACTTTATTGCCACCAATAACGAACTGGAAGCCAATCAATATTTGACTAAGTTCTCAAAGTTGATGCGTGGAGTGATGGAAAATTCTACCGATGATTTTATTCCTTTACAACAAGAGCTTGATCTTTTGCAGAACTATCTGGCATTGGAAAAAACACGTTTTGCAGATAAATTTGATTATGAAATTGAGATAGATGAAAATCTGAATATGCAAAGCCTGCAGGTTCCAGGAATGCTGGTACAACCGTTCCTTGAAAATGCCATTTGGCACGGACTGCGTTACAGAGCAGAAAAAGGCTTTTTAAAATTAAGCTTTGAGAAAAATGAACGCTACTTAAAGGTCATTGTTGAAGACAACGGAATAGGAATTGAAGAAAGTAAAAAACAGAAAACCCAGCATCAGAAAACCCGCGAAGGAAGAGGTATGAAAAATACTTTAGAGCGAATTCAGCTGCTGAATGATCTGTACAAAAAAGATATAACCTGTTCTGTAAAGGATAAGGAAAATCACAATGGAGTTTTAGTCATTATTCAAATTAATCTGGCATAGAAACTTTACAATGAAAAAAAATATATTTCAAATTATACTTATGATGAGCCTGTTTTCCGGAACTATAGCAGCTCAGGATATTGACAGTGTCAGACTGACTCATATTCTTAACAGTCTGAAACTTGACAAAACCAAGATAAAGGAAGAACTCTGTACTGAAAAGAAAATGCCCAATGTTGAAGACTCTTATATTGTGGTTATTCCTGTGGTTGTGAATCAGGATGAAGAAGATTATGTTTTTACAGTTCAGAACTATATTTTAATTACAGACCGTAACGGAACCATAAAGAACAAATATCTCGATCCAACAGAACTGAATTCTGATGCTATAAGCCTAAGAAGTTTTGCTATAGATACTGGTTTATACAATATCAGTACGAACATCCGGGCATTTGGCGTAAAGGCAGATTTTGTAGGAAGTAGCAGACCCAATCCTTATGCTTCAGGCACGCTTTCAATGTATTATCCGGAAGGGAAGGCTCTTAAAAAGGTTCTTGATCAGTTTGAAATGGATTCTACCACAGGAGAATGGGATACCCGATGCAATGGAGAGTTTAAGGATGACCATTCCTATATCATTATGACTACATCCAAAACGAACCATTTTACAGATCTTAAAATTAAGACCATTTCTGTAACCACTATAAACAAAGAAGTGAAAGGAGAATGCGCGGGAAAAGAAACTTCCAAAACAACTTATAGCACACTGAAATTCAAAAACGGAAAATATCAGTAGTTTTCCAAAATTATATTCTAAAGAAACTTTTATTATTTTTTTTTCATATAATTACTTTTTATTGTAACAAAAATTAAATAGATATTGTCTTATTAGTTTAAAACTAATCAGATGAATATCAATAATAAAACAGCCCGATTAGCAGGATTTATTTATCTTGTTGTCATCATAGCCGGTTTTTACAGTTTAATGTATGTACCATCACAATTGATTGTGTGGGAAGATCCGGAACTTACTTTTCATCATATTTCTTCGTCATCCTTATTCAGGTTGGGCATTGCAAGCAGTATGCTTTGCTATATTGCTTTTGCATTCCTTCCTTTAGTTTTGTATCAGCTGTTGAAAGAAACTGACAAAAATGCAGCAAGGCTGATGGTTATTTTTGCACTTATCAGTGTACCCATTTCTTTTATTAATCTTCAAAGTAAGTTTTCTGTACTTACCCTTGTTGAGGGAGCTGATTATTTAAAAATATTTGATACCCAGCAGCTACAGGCTCAGATGATGCTTTTACTTAATAATTATAATAAAGGAATTTTAATTGTTCAGATTTTCTGGGGACTTTGGCTGTTTCCATTGGGGTATCTGGTTTATAGGTCCGGATTTTTACCCAAAATTTTAGGAGTTTTTTTAATGTTGGGCTGTTTAGGATATGTTCTCAATGTTTTTGGAAGAACTACGATTCCTCATTTTCCGGATTATGCAATATCAGGGTATATAACATTACCCGCTTCAATAGGGGAAATAGGGATGTGCCTGTGGCTATTGATTGTAGGTGTGAAGAGTAAAACCATTAATAATAATCAAAACTAATATACCATGAACAATTCTACCCAATTTGAAGACATCCAGGTAAATGTCAAAATTATACTTGCCGGCCTTTGGACCTCTGTTACATTGTGTTATTTATACGGTGATTACTTTGAATTGTATACTCCGGGAAAAACACAAGGGCTTGTAGATGGCCATAATCTATTGAATGCTCCACTGAATTTGTTATTGGCGGCAGTTGTTTTGGCAATACCTGCGGTTATGGTATTTCTTTCCCTTATTCTGAAACCGGTTATCAACAGAATTCTTAATATTGTTTTCGGAATTTTTTTTACTGTAGTGATGCTCCTTATTGGTATTTCATCCTTTTCAGAATGGTATCTGTTTTATGTTTTCCTTGCAGTAGTGGAATGCATTATAACAATTTTGATTGTAATGTATGCCTGGAAATGGAGAAGAGTATGACTTGATTGGGAAGATTGCATGGTTAGCCAAATATCCCTAATTTGCATCTGTAATCTATTACCTGCCATTTAATATTTAAATCCAATGAAGATCAAAGCTGTAATTGTAGATGATGAACTGATCGCAAGAGAAGTATTGAGAAGCTATCTCACCAAATATTGCCCACAGGTAGAAATTCTTGGTGAAGCGGAAAATATTAAAGAAGCCGTTCCTTTAATTGCAGAGAAACAGCCTCAATTGGTTTTTTTAGATGTAGAAATGCCTTTTGGAAATGCCTTTGACGTATTGGAAGCTACCAAGGAGTTTGCCTATGAAACCATTTTCATTACTGCATTTTCGCAATATTCTTTACAGGCTTTAAACAAATCAGCAAGTTATTATATTTTAAAGCCTATTGATATACAGGAACTTATTTTGGCTGTAAACAAGGTTGTTGAAAGCATAGAAAAAAAGGAAGAGCTTAACCGGAATAAAATTCTGTTGGAGAATTTAAAGTTAAAACCTGAAAAACAACAGCTTATCCTTCCTACTTTACAAGGATTTGATGTCGTGAAAACAGAAGATATTCTCAGACTCCAGGCAGATGGAAACTTTACTCAGGTGTACCTTACCGATGGTTCAAAGAAAATGGTCTGCCGGTTTTTGAAACATTTTGATGATTTGTTGGAAAACCCTTTTGTAAGAGTTCACCGTTCTCATATTATCAATGCAACCTTTGTGAAATCTTACCATAAAAGCGGAACCGTAATGCTTGCTGATGATACTGAAATTGAGGTTTCAGGAAGTTTTAAAGATAACTTTCTAAAGGTGTTTTCCTAGAATTTATTGTTCTTTAACAGGCCAAAGGCATTATTTTTGACGTTTTCATTACAACCACACAAAATATTTCTATCATGAAAACCCTTCATAAAATAATACTTCCCGTTTCGTTAGGAGCTTTGGCGTATATGGCTTTTCATTCTTATTCCGTAGGCATTCCGAGAGGAACTCGGGCAGTCAAGAATTTTGATGTTAAAAAATATCTCGGAAGATGGTATGAAATAGCCCGTTTTGATTACAGATTCGAGAAAAATATGGATAACGTTACTGCAGAATATTCAGAGAATCCCAATGGCAGTATTCAGGTGAGAAATAAAGGGTACGATTATCTCAAAAAAGTATGGAATGAGTCTATTGGGGAAGCTAAATTCGTTAAAGATCCCACCGAAGCAAGGCTTAAAGTATCCTTTTTCAAGCCCATTTGGGCCGGTTATAATGTCATTGATATTGATGAAGACTATCAATATGCTCTGGTAGCAGGAAGCAGCTTAAAATACCTCTGGATTCTCTCCCGGACGACAACCATTCCGGAAAGTATCCGGCAACGTTTTATTGAAAAAGCCAGAAAAATCGGTTATAATACTGATGAACTCATCTGGGTGAAACATAATCAATAATAAAGCAGAAAGGCAAATCATAACATTACGATTTGCCTTTTACTTTTTTATATTTTATCCTTTAATATATTCCTTCCATTCCTCAAAACGATAATCAATGACCTGCTTCATCAGATCATAGTTTTCGTAGGTATCTTCTATATGGTAGAAAGTTTCATATTCATAATCGTTTTCCTCGGCTTTAGTATCAAAAAGATTGACGAAATCATCAGCAAAAGAACTGTATCGGTTTCCAAAATCGGTTTCATCAGCATAATAATCCTTTGCAAAACTGTTTCCAAGATCATTCAGGTCATATTCAGAGAATTTTCCATCACAAGAATCCATAATGAATTCTGCACCTGTAATCTCTCTTCGTTTTAATTTTTCAATTTCCTCTTCATGATCTTCCTTCAGTTCATCGGAGATCAGATCATTCTGAATACACCAGTTCAGGAACATACCGGTATGCGTTGCTCCGTTTTTCTGAGGAAGCCCTTCAGGAAAATCACCACCATAATGCCATGAAGCATCATCATATTTAGACATAACTATAACTAATTTCTGTCAAAAATAGAAAAAATCAATTTATATTGCCACAGCCGCATATTTTTCCGTCATTTGCAACACAATTTTTTTCAAGAATCTCATATATGGAAAAAGCAGTCCTAATCACTATTGGTGACGAAATCCTTTCCGGAAATACGGTAGATACCAATTCCAATTTTATTGCCTCTGAACTTAAAAATATCGGAATAAAGGTTGTACAGATCTTTACTATTTCAGACGAAATAGATACCATTAAGAATACATTAAGTGCTGCCTTTCAATTAGGTGATCTCATCATTACAACTGGCGGATTGGGTCCTACAAGGGATGATAAGACCAAAAAGGCACTTGCAGAATTTTTCAATGACGAAATTGCTCTGGATGAGGTAACTTTTAACCACCTTAAAGGATACATGGAAAGACGTGGAAGAGCAGATATTCTGGAAAGAAATAAAGAACAGGCTTTTGTACCTACAAAATCTATTGTTTTTCAAAACCATTTTGGAACTGCACCCTGTATGATGATGGAACTGGATGGAAAACTGAGCTACAGTTTGCCTGGTGTTCCTTATGAAGTAAAACCATTGATAAAAGATCAGATTATTCCTTATTTACAGGAAAAATTCAATCTTAACTATATTCATTCAAGAATTGTTTCTGTAGTGGGGATTCCGGAGAGTATTCTCGCAGATACCATTGAAGACTGGGAGCTTGCCCTTCCTGAAAACATCTCATTGTCTTACCTTCCGGTAGGAACCAGGGTAAAATTGAGAATAACAGCATCAGGAAACAATGAAGAAGCTTTAAAACAACAGACAGAAAATGAAATCCAGAAACTGCTTCCTCTTATCAAGGATCATGTGATTGCAATGTCTGAAGATAAAATAGAGAAGATTCTGGCAGAAATTCTTACAGAAAGAAAACTCACTATTTCAACCGCAGAAAGCTGTACCGGAGGAGAATTGGCAAAAATGATTACTTCAGTTTCCGGAAGCTCAAAATATTTTCTTGGGGGGATGGTCGCTTATGCTACAGAGAAAAAAATCAAAATTTTAAATGTTTCCAGAGAAACGGTAGATCAGTTTACTGTAGTCAGTGAACAGGTCGCCCAGGAAATGGCAAAAGGATGTCAGGAATTATTTGATACCCATATTTCCCTTTCTACTACCGGTGTGGCAGGCCCTGGAAAAGGGGAGGATGGTAAAGATATAGGAACCGTTTTTTATACGATACGAATTAATAATCAGGAAGTAACTTCAAAATTATACATGCCTCATCTGGAAAGAGTAGACTTTATGGATTTCGTTTCCCAGAAGGTGATTCAGGATCTTGTAGGGCTTTTGATAAGTCACTAAGTAAATGGTTATATTTTTAATTTTTTTTTAATTAATTTTAATGTGCTTTTTCACACTTTTTGAAAATCATTCATTAAAATTTTAAAATCGTGGAAAATTCCAAACAGATTTTTCAGACCAACAGCAAGAAACGTTGGAAAAGTGTACAATGGGGAAGCCGTATCTTTATTTTTGTTGCGGCACTCCTTCTTTTAGCGTTAGGTTTGATGATGACCCTGGACAGAAGTCCAAAAATTCCTTTTAAAGAAGATTATAAAGCAGTAATTACAGCGAATAAACCTTATCTTCAGGAAAATAAAATTTCTAAAGAGTATAAAGGCTTCAGAAGCTTCATCTCTGAAAAAAACATTCATACCAGTCTTGCCAAGATTCAAAAGGCAAGAGCAGAACGATATAAAAATCAAAATAGAAACTGGGCTCAGTTTCCCGGAGGAATTCGTTCCGCCTTCTATGTAGCATGGGATCCACAGTCTCTGATGTCTTTAAAAAGAAACATCAGACACGTCAATCTGGTATTTCCTGAATGGTTTTTCCTTGATCCTAAAACAGGAGACCTGAAAACCAACGTTGACCCGGAAGGATATAAAATAATCAAAAGAACAGGAGTGGCAGCCATGCCTATTTTGAGCAATAATTCTAATCAGGAATTCCGTGCTGAAGGGCTGGGGAAAGTTTTGAATGATCCAAAGAAAAGAACGGCTCTTATTCAAAAACTTACCCAGCAGTGCCTGAAATATCATTTCAAAGGCATCAATATCGACTTTGAAGATATGAACCTTGATTCTGATGAAAACCTGATTGCTTTTATGAAAGAACTTTCAGGAACTTTTAAACAGAATCAACTGTTGGTAACCATGGATATTATGACGGACAATGATGATTATAACATTCCGAGATTAGATCCTTATGTAGATTACTTTGTATTGATGGCTTATGATGAATATTCTGCAGGGAGTGATGCTGGTCCTGTTTCTTCACAGAAATGGATCGAAGCTCAAACGGGTAAAGTCGTTAAGCAAACCTCTCCTCATAAAATTATTCTTGGGTTGGGAGCGTATGGTTATGACTGGAGTTCCAACAAGGATGACAATACTTCAGTAACGTATATGCAGGCGATCACTAAAGCAAGTGCCAGTAAAGCGGTGATTGATTTTAATGACAATACCTTTAATCTAAACTATTCTTATACAGATTCAAAAAATAATAGCCATACTGTATTTTTTAATGATGCAGCGTCCATTTTTAACACCATGCGCTTCTCTTCTGAATATCCATTAGCCGGAACAGCCCTTTGGAGACTGGGAAGTGAAGACAGCAGAATCTGGAACTTCTATGATAAGGACCTTACATTTGCCGGGCTTTCTAAGTTAAATTTAAAAACACTGGAAAATGTAAAAGGACAGACCATGGTGGATTATATCGGGGATGGGGAAGTATTGGATGTTCTAAATACGCCCCATGATGGTAAAATTGCATTGGAAATAGATCCGAAAGAGAAAATCATCACAGATGAAAACTATATTACGTATCCAAGTTCTTATGAAGTAAAAAAATATGGAAGTGCTCCGCAGAAAGAACTGGTACTGACATTTGATGATGGGCCCGATGAAACTTACACGCCTCAGGTATTAGATATATTGTCCAAATACCATGTTCCGGCAGCCTTCTTTTTAGTAGGTTTAAATGCAGAAAAAAATCTTCCGCTGGTTAGGAGAATCTATCGTGAAGGTCATGAAATAGGAAACCACACTTTTACGCATGAAAATGTAGCAAAAGTAAGCCCGGAGAGAGCTTTACTTGAACTGAAACTTACAAGACTTCTCATAGAATGTGTAACAGGACACAGTACAATCCTTTTCCGTGCCCCTTATAACGCAGACTCTGAGCCTACCACTTCAGAAGAGATCATCCCGGTGGCATTGGCAAGACAGCAAAACTACCTGGACATTGGAGAAAATATTGATCCGGAAGACTGGCAGCCCGGAATAAAAGCAGATGAAATTGTGAAACGTGTAATGGCTGGAATCAAGCAGCAAAGAGGGAATATTATATTGCTTCATGATGCTGGTGGTGACACCAGAGAAGAAACTGTAAAAGCGTTGAAGATTTTAATTCCAACCCTTCAGAAACAAGGCTATCATTTTACCAATCTTACCAGTATTCTGCATAAGAGCAAAAGCGAACTGATGCCTGAAGTTCCTAAAACCAGATCTTATTATATCATGCAGCTTAATTTAGTATTGGCAACCGTGATCTATGGAGTGAGTCACTTTTTGGTGGCACTGTTTACTATTTTCATTGTGCTGGGATTGATAAGACTATTGTTAATGGCGTATTGGGCTTTTAAAGAAAGAAAAAAAGAGAAAAAACTGGGTGAATTTCCAACGCTTGAATTGTATCCAAAGGTTTCCATTATTGTGCCTGCTTATAATGAAGAAGTAAATATAGTATCTTCATTGCATAATCTGTTGAAACAAACCTATCCGAATTTTAATATCATCATGGTAGATGACGGAAGCAAAGATTCAACATTTGAAAAGGCCAAAGAAGCTTTTCCGAATCATCCGAAGTTGGAAATATTTACAAAAGAAAACGGTGGAAAAGCAACTGCTCTAAACTTTGGGATTTCACAAACTGATGCTGAATATGTAGTGTGTATAGACGCAGATACTAAACTGCAACAGGACGCAGTAAAATATTTGATCGCAAGATTCCTGAATGCAAGTCCTGAAGAAAAAATAGCAGCAGTAGCAGGAAATGTAAAAGTAGGAAACACTGTAAACTGGCTGACCAAATGGCAGGCAATAGAATACACAACAAGTCAGAATTTTGACAGATTAGCCTATGCTCATATCAATGCAATCACTGTAATTCCTGGTGCTATCGGAGCCTTTAAAAGATCAGTAATTCTTGAAGCAGGAGGATATTCTTCCGATACTTTGGCTGAAGATTGTGATATTACAGTAAAAATCTTAAGAGCCGGTTATACCGTTGCTAATGAAAATCAGGCTATTGCAGTAACGGAAGCTCCGGAAAGCGTAACACAATTCCTGAAACAACGTTTCCGCTGGACTTACGGAATCATGCAGATGTTTTGGAAACAGAGACAGACGTTCCTTAATCCTAAATATAAAGGACTGGGACTTTGGGCGATGCCGAATATTTTATTGTTCCAGTATATCATTCCGTTTTTCTCACCATTGGCAGATCTTATTATGTTCTTTGGAATTCTATCAGGAAACGGAAGTAAAATATTCGGTTATTACCTGATCTTCCTTTTGGTAGATGCATCCCTGACATTAATAGCATTTATTATGCAACGGGAAAAACTAGTGAATCTGCTCTATATTATTCCGCAAAGATTTGGATATAGATGGCTGATGTATATTGTATTATTTAAAAGTTTAAGAAAAGCGTTGAAAGGCGAAATGCAGTCCTGGGGCTTCCTGAAACGTACAGGAAATGTGAAAGAGATAGCAACTACTTAAAAGAATGGAGGCAGGAAGCGGGAGGTTGGAAGTTTCTTTTAGTTGTATTAATACTGAGAGTTCCAATAGACTTTTTTAAAAAGGAGAAAATGAGTACAATAGCCATTTTTGTGACTTTTATAATCTCCATCTTTCATCTTCCATCCTGCCAATTTATAAATTCTTATTCTGCTCTGATATTATTTGTTTAAATTTATTTGATGAAAAAGTAACAAATAAGAAATAAATCATACATATTGTATAAATTGTTATCATAATGAAAAAACTAACGCTTTCTTTGTTTCTAATAGCAGGGATCTGTTCTCAAAATACAGTGAGTGCACAAGCTAAAGCTGCTAAAGTAGCAGTAAACAATACGGATAAAGGTTTAGACCTTAGCTTAATGGATACTTCAGTGCGTCCACAAGATGATTTTTATAATTATGTGAGTGGAACATGGATGAAAACAGCTAAAATTCCAGCTGATAAGCCAACTTGGGGAAGCTTCAATAAATTAGGAGAGGATACGGATAACAATTCCATGACCATCCTGAACTCGCTTTTGAAAGATAAATTTACTGACGGAAGTGAAGGGAAGAAGATTCAGGATCTGTATGCTTCTTACATGAATATGCAGAAGAGAAATGCCGACGGAATTAAGCCTATTCAGGACCACCTGAATAAAATTGATGCGATCAAAAATATGGCTGACCTTCAGAACTATCTGACTTCTGTAACGAAGGAAGGTGAAAATCTTTTCTACGGATGGGGAGTCTATGCTGACTTAAAGAACTCTAATATGAATGCTGTTTACTTAGGTGATGCTTCTCTTGGTTTAGGGAGAGACTATTATCAGAAAGTAAATGAAAAAAATACAGAAGCTATTGCTGAATATCAGAAATATGTAGCTTCTATGCTGAAGGAATTAGGATACAAAAATGCTGACGAAGCTGCAAAAAATATCGTTAATTACGAAAAAAGCATTGCAAAGACGCTCTTAACAAACGAGCAAAGTCGTGATAATACTCTTCAATATAATCCTAAAACGATGGCTGAGCTTTCAGCGTTGGTAAAAGGGGTAGATCTTCCGGCTTACCTTAAAAAAGTAGGAGTAAATACAGATAAGGTAATTATCGGAGAACTGGAATATTATAAGAACTTTGATAAATTGGTGAATGCTGAGAATCTTCCAATCATTAAAGATTATCTGAAATTCCATATGATTAATGGAAGTGCCTCTTACCTGAGTGAAAAACTTGGAGATATGAAGTTTGCTTTCTTTGGTAAATATTTAAGAGGTCAGCAGGAGCAGAGAGCACTAAACAAAAGAGGTTTCGAATTAATCAATAGAAACTTAGGAGAAGCTTTCGGTAAACTCTATGTTGAAAAATACTTCCCGGCTGAAGCTAAAGCTCAGATGGTGGAATTGATCGATTACTTAAAGAAGAGCTTTACACTCCACATCAATAATCTGACTTGGATGTCTTCTACTACTAAGGAGAAAGCAATGCAGAAATTGAATAAATTCACTGTAAAAGTTGCTTATCCGGACAAATGGAAAGATTATTCAAAACTGGAGATCACTCCTGAGTCGAAAGGAGGTACATTATACAAAAACCTTCAGAATATCGGGGAGTGGCAATACAATAAAGATTTGGCAAAAATCGGAAAACCGGTGGATAAAACAGAATGGGGAATGACGCCACAGACTGTAAATGCTTATTACAACCCGGTATATAACGAAATCGTATTCCCAGCAGCGATTCTTCAGCCGCCATTCTTCAATCCTAAGGCTGATGCAGCAGTAAACTTTGGAGGAATTGGAGCTGTTATCGGTCACGAAATAAGCCACGGATTCGATGATTCAGGTGCTCAGTTTGATGCAGATGGTAACCTTGTAGACTGGTGGACTCCGGAAGATAAGGCGAACTTTGAAAAAGCGACTAAAGCCCTTGCAGCTCAATATGACAAATATGAACCTGTAAAAGGAACATTCGTAAACGGAACCTTCACAAACGGTGAAAACATTGCTGACTTAGGTGGAGTAAACATCGCTTACGATGCTCTTCAAATGTATTTAAAAGATAAAGGAAATCCAGGAAAGATCAGTGGATTTACTCAGGATCAGAGATTCTTCTTAAGCTGGGCAACCGTTTGGAGAACTTTATCAAGTGAAAAATATATGGTCAACCAAGTGAAGACAGATCCGCACTCCCCGGGTTACTTCAGAAGTTTCGGTCCGCTAATCAATGTTGATGCATTCTACAAAGCATTTGATGTGAAAAAAGGAGACAAATTATACAAAGCTCCAGAAGACAGAATCAAAATCTGGTAAAATATATAAACCGCTCAGCAATGAGCGGTTTTTTTGTTTTTTTACGACATAGGATAAGATAACGGAATGGAGTTTACACAATATCTTAACCACAATCCATAAGGAGTTGCTTCTTTCGGAGGGATGTCAAATATTTAAGGGATTTTTAACAGGGTAGTTGACATTTCCACAACATCTCTTCTCCAAACCAAACCCGAAAACTTACCACTTTCTTATCAATTATCAGTTATCCTTCATTACATATCATTAAAGTTCGTATATTTGATAAGTTTGTGTAAAATCAAAAATTATCTTCAATGAAAAAGCTAAATATTGGTATACTTGCCTTTTCGGGTATAGTATTGCTAAATTCGTGTGGTGCTGCAAAAACTGCAGGGACAGATACAAAAACAGAGGCTACAGCAACCGTTGCAACGCCGGCAAAAGAAGAAGTAAAAGAGGAAGGGATCAATTTATCTTATATGGATACAGGTGTCCGTCCACAGGATGACTTTTTTAGCTATGTGAACGGAAATTGGGTGAAAACTACTCAGATTCCTTCAGATAAAGCCAATTGGGGATCTTTCAATGCGTTGAGAGAAAATGTGGATGACGCTTCATTGGATATTTTAAATAAGATCCTTACCGAAACTTATCCTGCCGGTTCTGAAGGACAGAAAATCCAAAGTCTTTATGCTTCCTTTATGGATACTGCGAAAAGAAATGCTGATGGATTAAGTCCAATCAAAGCAGATCTTACAAAAATTGATGCGATTAAAAATCTAAATGATCTTCAAAAGTATCTTTTAGAAGCTACCAAATTAGGAGATAATTCTTTCTATGGATGGAGAGCAGGAGCAGATATGAAAAACTCTAAGATGAATGCAGTATATCTGGGAGGTCCGGATCTTGGTCTAGGAAGAGATTATTATCAGAAAGTAAACGAGGCCAATACTAAAACTTTAGGGCAATATCAGGCGTATGTTGGAAAGTTATTCGGGGTTTTAGGCTATAAAAATTCTACTCAGGCTGCACAGAATGTAGTGGATTTTGAAAAGCAACTGGCGAACTACTTGTTGACATTAGAGCAGAACAGAGATGCTAATTTAAGATACAACCCTAAAAACGTTTCTGAGTTAGCAGGAGTAGTGAAAAATGTTGATCTTGCAAAATACCTTAAAGATGCAGGAGTAAATACTGACAGGGTAATCATCGGAGAACTGAAATACTACCAGAACATGGATCAGTTCATCACGCAGAAAAACCTTCCTTTATTAAAGGACTATCTGAAATATCATCTGATTAATGGTAATGCCAGTAACCTTGATGAAAATCTTGAGCAGATCAGATTTGATTTCTATGCAAAAGATTTACAGGGGCAAAAAGAACAACGACCTATGAACAAAAGAGGGCTAACCCTTGTGAATGGTGTTCTGGGAGAAGCATTCGGTAAATTATATGTAGAGAAATACTTTACTCCGGAAGCCAAACAACAAATGGAAACTTATATTGATTATCTTTTAAAATCATTTAAAACCCATATTGCAAATATCGATTGGATGTCTCCTGAAACAAAAGTAAAGGCTCAGGAAAAACTATCCAAGTTTACAGTAAAGATTGCTTATCCGGATAAATGGAAAGATTATAGCCAGTTAAAAGTGGAATCTCCAAAACAAGGCGGGTCATTGTATGCTAACTTACAAAATGTATCTGCATGGCAGTACCAGAGAAACCTTGATAAGGTAGGAAAACCGGTTGATAAAGCTGAATGGGGAATGTCTCCGCAAACGGTAAATGCTTACTATAGCGGATCAAACAACGAAATCGTATTCCCGGCAGCAATTCTTCAGCCGCCTTTCTACAATCCTAAAGCAGATGCTGCTGTAAACTTCGGTGGAATTGGAGCGGTAATCGGTCACGAGATCTCTCACGGTTTTGATGACAGTGGTTCTCGTTTCGATGGAGATGGAAACCTTAACAACTGGTGGACTGATGCTGACCGTAAGAACTTTGATGCAAAAGTAGCTCAGTTAGCAGCTCAGTACAGTTCTTATGAGCCTGTAAAAGGAAGTTTTGTAAATGGTAAATTTACAAGTGGAGAAAATATTGGTGACTTAGGTGGAGTAGCAGTAGCTTACGACGCTCTTCAGATGTACCTTAAAGATAAAGGAAACCCAGGAAAGATCAGCGGATTCACTCAGGATCAGAGATTCTTTATGAGCTGGGCAACTGTTTGGAGAACAAAAGCAACCAATGAGTATATGATTAACCAGGTGAAAACAGATCCGCACTCTCCGGGAATGTACAGAGCTTTCGGTCCATTGGTGAATCAGGACTCATTTATTAAAGCATTTGATATCAAATCGGGGGATAAAATGTATAAAGCTCCTGAAGACAGAATAAAAATTTGGTAAGAGTACCAAAAAATTGTTAGAAAAGAAAGAATCCATCTCATTCAATGTGAGATGGATTCTCTTTTTAATAGGCTTTCTTATAATTCCGGATAACAAACTTTATTCCGGTTTCTATAATGTCTCCCATGGTTTTACAATACTTGAAATTGACATCGTAGGTAAGCTTTCGCAAAGCCGTTTTAAGCTCTGTAACATTGGCTTCCGGCGCAATATTTTCTTTTTTCATAATAGAAATGAGTTCATCAAATCTGTTTTTGCTGCTGGTCACTCTTTTTACAATTTGTGAACGTACTTCTTTACGATATTGTTCTATAGAATTAGGCTTCAGCTTTTCCATTACCATAGTAACCATCGGGTTATTTTCTTTGAAATATTGGGGAAGATACACTTTTAGGTTTCCTTCATAACTTTGCTGATCAAAATCAATGGGGCGAATTCTGTAAATAACCTGATCAAAATCGTGGATAGGAATAATAACATAATTATACGAGCGCATGTCACCCAGAAGCCCAATGAGACAGCGTTCATTGAACTTTACAAATTCTTTGGAAATTTGTGCCTTTTCTTGCTCTGTGCAGCTGGACATGTGTTTTTGAATAAATACATCTCCGGGAATTCCTAGAATATGTTCTTCAATCAGAGTGTTTTTATAAATCAGAAAATTAATCCGGTTGGGAGAAAGAAGATCTTCAAGTTCCAGTCCATATATCCGTGAAGCATCCGCCTGTTTGATATAAAAATTAGTATAATTATCGTTCAGAATATTTCTTACCCGAATTCGAAAAGGTTTAGAATTTCCAAACGTACAAAAATCAATGGTATCTACTGTAAGATAAGGCAAAGTGGCTTCATCTCCGTCAGAATGAAGAAGAGTATAAATTTTATTTAAATTAGCCTCTATTTCTTTAAACTCATATTCAGGATACATTACTCCGAGCCATAAAGTATCTTTGCCTTCTTTATCCAGAATATTCACACTATCTGTGAATCTTAGCAGGTCTTCATACAGAAACTTAATTTTGGTAGTTCTGTTATGTTTTTCCAGATACTGTTCTAATGCTTCTGAAACAGGATATATGGGTTTCCTAAACGCGATCTTTACATCTTTCATATTCTGTTTTCTTTATTTAAATATAAAGAATATTTTTTCTTCAGGTTGCAGAAATTCTTATTTTAATTTAAGTTCGGGATAAGATATTTCGTTTTTGATGATATCAGAAAGCCGAAAAAGGGGGATTGAAACTAAAAACAAAACTGAAAGCAGTATTATTAATTTTTTTGTTTTCTATGCATGTCAACGTTTTAAACCTTAGCATGCACAACTTCCAACCTCTTGTCGGATAATATTAATTTCTAATTCTTGTTGCTTAAGTTTATTAATTTTTTCATAGCTTAGTGACATTGTAAGATTGTGATTTTATGCTAAATAAGCGTAGATAAAATTAAAT